>JAFUZJ010000060.1 GCA_017476665.1 Lachnospiraceae bacterium
AAGTTCGAATCTTGTCGCGACGACTTAAGGGTTTATTTAAAGGACTTTCGGAAATGCCGGAAGTCTTTTTTGTTGTGCTGTTTTTCCAAATTTGTATTGACATTTATAGTACAGCCGAAATTTTGAAACAAAAAATTTCAGATATATAAAACATTCTGAAGAGTTACATGCTTAGAGTAATTGATTTTTAAAGCATTTATAGGTTAAAGTAAGTGCCTCAATCTGTTTATCAGATAAACCATTCAGAGAAAGCGAAGTTTTTTCAACGGCTTCACAACCTAATAAATAATCAGTTGTTACTTTGTAGATTGTTGCAAGTTTCATAAGAGCAGAAAGGGAAGGTTGTCTGACATCCGTTTCATACAAGCCCACAATGCTTGTTGAAACACCAAGCAACTCAGCAACCTGTTTTCTGGATAATTTGGAGTTTTTGCGTGACTGTTGCAATCTTTCGCCTAAACCGTTTATCATGATAATCTCCTTTTTCAAGTCTTGTAATACAATTTTAAGTTGTAAAACAATACCGCGGGTTGCAATAGTTGACTTTAAGTAGTATAATGTAACAAATTGTAGTATTTGCTGTTATACAAATTACTATTCAATAATAAGTATGCTCCTATATAAAATTTGCTTAAAAATAGATGTTGTGTCTTACCAAAAAGACAAAAATAAAGACGAGTCTCAAAAAATTGGAGAGAAGGCGAGGAAAGATTAATGTTTTGTATTAATTGTGGAAAAGAATTAGTGGGCAAGTCGACTTTTTGCCCTAGCTGTGGAGCGAAAATTGATTCTGGAATAGGACAAAAAACATTAGAGGAAAAAACGATTAAACTTCGCTGTAAAGATTGTAATGGCATTATGGAAGTAGATGCTAATAATCAACAATTAGTTTGTCCATATTGTGGTTCAAAGGAGTTGATCATAGATAGCGATGCAGTGGCCGTAGAAAAAATTCGAAGTAATACTTATAAAGAAATTGAGTATGAACGGATAAAACATGAGAAAGAAAAAGAACAAAAAAAGGAAATAAAAGAAACTCGTGATGCCTACTGGAAAAGTAGGTTTAGCAAAATAACTATCACTTTTACGGCTATATGTTTATTAGCTATGTTTGTAGCTTTTAGCGATAAACAAATTCTTGCCGGTCTTATTGCTTTAATCCAAACATGTTTGCTTGCTTCATCTTGGCTTATGGGAATGCAGATTATTAAAGAGAAAAAAAATGCGCTGCATAAAGCATTAGCTGTGTTAGCTTTCATTCTTATCATACCATTTATAATGTGGAGCAATAATCAAAAGCCTGATAAATTAGATTGGCCTACAACAGGAATTGCAACAAATATTCCAAAACCTTCAACTAAGTATGGTAATATTATTACAAACAGAGAGAATTCTTTCTATGCATCGTTGGAAAAGGTATCTCAAAGCGATTACAATAAATATATTGAATTGTGTAAGGGAATGGGATATACGTTGGAAAGCAACTCTGATACCAATGGATATGAAGCATTCAATGCAGATGGATATAAATTACAAATTTTATATTTTTCAAATGAAGATATGAGTATCTGTCTAGATGCTCCAATGGATGGTAAAGAATTTACTTGGCCCAAAAATGATATTGCAAAACTTATTCCGCATCCTCAATCAAATGTTGGAAAAATTGAATGGGAACGTGATGATGGATTTGTGATCTATGTTGCCAATACAACAAAAGAAGATTTTGTTGCTTACGCAGAGTCTTGTGCAGACGCAGGGTTCACAGTAAATTATAATAAAGGAGATACATACTACTCTGCAGATAATTCAGATGGATATCATGTCGACCTAAAATATGAAGGCAATAGTACTATGTCTGTGCGAATAGATAAACCCGACAAAAAAGAATCTTCGGCAAGTGATACAAAAAACACAACTTCTGAGGAAAAAGAAACTGACGCAAATAACCAACCTACTAGTGACAATAACGAAGCATCCAACACTTCAGAGGAATCAACATTAGAAAGCGATGATTACGAGGAACTTGTAGATGGTATGCGACCATCCTTCAAAGAGGCAATGGATGCTTATGAAGAATTTTATGTTGAATATTGTGAATTGCTAAAAAGTTATAATGCAAATCCAACCGACATGTCACTATTGAGTAAGTATACTAATATGATAATAAAGGCGGAGGAAGTAGACAAAAAGTTTAACGCGTGGGAAAATGACGATTTGAACGAAGCAGAACTAAAATACTATACAAATGTAAATCTTAGAGTTCTACAGATGTTGACGGATGTTGACTAAATATAAATAACAGCATCTTTGAGAACTGCATAATTTGACAAACTCCACAACTAATGCTACAATCTAAATAGAAAAGGTGCTACCGATAGACGGTCAGCCCGATTTAGATATTAGTTAATACAAAAATAACCGCATCCTTAGCCGGGGGCGGTTATTTTTGTGTTTTATCGTTGCGTCCGATGGCATATCCAAGTCCGAACGCCGTCAGTACGAGACTGATTACTGCAATAAGTCCTTCGATAGTCAACATCTTCATACGCCCTCCTTTCCGTGAATTCCCTTGCGGGTTTCTATGTAATCGGAGGGTCACAGGTCTCCGCTCTCGCTTTGGTCGGCGCAAAGCGGACATCCACCGGATGTCCTGCGCCCCTCCGTAGAGGGCTAACCGCCTACCGTGTATGGTAGCACCTAAACATATTATATCATATGCCAATATAACAAACAAGCGTTTGCTTTGCTTTTCAACAAATTTTGTCATTTCTCTGTTGTCGGCATTAAAGTGTATGTGTATCATTATATATCCTTTAGCTGCGTGTATCCTATGGCAGGTACTTTTCCAGTTTTATTCTTTTCTAATTGACAAACTTTATATAGTTTATCCAAACTATCCGTCAAAAACTTTCTCTCATTTATAACTATGTATCCCATACCATCATTTTTGTGTAATTTTCTCAATGCTTGTTTAATACTTCTTTTTATCCAATAACTTTTTTCTTCAAATTTATCAAGGTATATACACTGTTTTCCCATGCATTCATGCTTTTTCATTAAATTCTCATTCAAATATCCTACATGATTTGGATTATGACAAAATGCAATTGCATTTTGTGCATCAGACTGTCCAGCCATTATAATATTCCCTCTGGAATTTCTTTTGTACTGTGTTTTTAGATTGTTTTTTCTTATTGTCCGTCTGCCATGACTCATTCATTATTATCCTCTACATTTGACAGGTTGACCGGTCAAGCTCCGGATGTCCGCCTGACACTCCGGTAGGTCTCCGCAATCATGACGAACCCCAGCGGTCCCTTGATGATCCCGCCCACGCCAAAGAGCTGGATCCCCGCATACAGGGATAAAAGCACCGCAATGGGGGGAATCCCCATGCGCTTCCCGATCAGTCTGGGCTCCAGCAATTCCCTTACAAAAATACACACCACATACAGAACCGCACAGACGACGGCCCTGCCGTAATTTCCCTGCATAATCTGGATGATCGCCAGGGGCGTCAGCACCACGCCGGTGCCGATAAACGGCAGCGCGTCCAATACGCCTGCAAGGATCCCCCACAATATACCTTTGGGAAAACCGGCAATCCCTAACGTTGCGGCGCACAGCGTGCCGATCACCGTCATGATGACCGCCTGGGCCTTGATAAAAGTGGCGATATAGCGGATCACGCCGCAGATCACTTCCAACAGCACGTGATACTCCTCGTTGTCCAGGAGTTTGTTCATAATATCGTCGTAGTCCTTTGCCAACAACACCGCCGCAATGAAAAAGACCACCAGAAAACCGCCGACAGCGCCTGCGATCTTCATATATTCCAAGGATTGCGACAGCATGCCGGAAGCAGTACTTTTTCCCAGCATACGCCCTTTTTCCTGGATCAGGTTCAGAATCTTTGTTTCCAGATAAGCGCCGTTCACTCCTACCAGATTTCCGATCCGATCACAGAGATCATGCAGCGCCTCCTGCAGCTGCCCTGTCATCTCTTCCAGCCAGATCGTCCAATCGGGAATACTCCCCACGATCCAGGACGTCAGCACACAGACCAGGATCACCAGCACCGCCACGGCGGCCACCAGCAGCAGCACCGCTCCGATCTGGCGATGGATATGGAAGCGATCCTGCAGTTTTTTTAAAAACGGCCCAAAGATCGTCACAAACACCATTGCCAAAAGCACGGGTCCGACCAGAGGCGACAGGAATTTCAGAAAAAAATATACTGCCCCTGTCAAAAGGAGCAGTAAAACAATTTTATTATTTTTGATGGAATCCCGGATTTTTTCTGTCATACCGCCGCACCCTTTCTTTGCCGAATAACCGCACATCAATAGTATGACAAAATTCTTCCTGTCTCTTTCAGGAAATATTTTCCTCAAGACGAAACGCCGGATTCTCCGGTGTGATCTCAAAGGACATCTCCTCATTTTCCACCGGATGTCGAAAGCGCAGTCGGTTGGCGCAGAGTGCTACATTTCTTACACCGAACTCCCTGCTGACCTGTTTTGACAACTCCGTGCCGTATTTGATATCTCCCAGGATTGGCAATCCGGCATGAGAAAGCTGCGCCCTGATCTGGTGAAATCGTCCTGTATCGATCTCAACATCCAGCAAACACACCGTTACCGACCCCGACACAGAACCCGGCGCACATTTTTCATCCTGCAGCGGATGCTGCCATTTGTTTTGCACCCGGTACCTCAGACTGGCTTTCCGCGCTCCCTTTTCCTGAATCAATCCCGTTTTTTCGGAATCAGGGATCTCCTCCGCAGAGAGGATTTCTGCCCGATTGTCTTTTGTCTTATAAAGATAATCCACCAGTTTGGCCTGGCTCTCTTTCGGTTCCCCGCACACCATGGCAAGATACCGCTTCTTCAATGCATTTGACGCCAACTGCTTCACAAGCTGTGCCGATACCTTTTCCGTTTTCCCGAGAACCAGAAGTCCTTCCACAGGCTGGTCCAGGCGATGCACCAGTCCCAGATAAGAACAGCCCAGATAATTCTTTACCTCGCTCTCCAGATCCGGCTGTCCAATCTTATTCGTCTGTGTGGCCAACCCTGCCGGCTTCTGTACCACCAGTAAAAATTCGTCTTCATAAATGATTTTTGCCTGCATATCTCACCTCACCCCTTGCGCAATCCCTTCGGATAATGATTCTTCAGAATACCGCCCGCAAGTTTGCCCCAGCCAAGACCATATCCGTCCACTGTGACCAGATACCAGCCCTTATCCCCATCCAACGGGAAAGTCTGTCCGTTCAGATACATGGAAACCAATTTTGCCTGTTCTTCGTCCGCCAGACTAAATTGACATTTATGTCGTATTTCATTGGGTGAAATTGCCAGCGCCAATGCGTGGGAAGGTTCAAACCGATCTTTTTTTATCGCCCCTAACTGTAACCCGGGACGGAGAACCTTCAACCCCTTTAAAGATGGCATATGATCCGGTGCAAGATAAAGATTATCCCCAAAACGCAGGAACACGCCCTGCTTCAGTTGCTGATCCGGAGTCGACGCCGTATCCCGCCAGAAACTCCACCAAGGCTCCAAACTCTTATCCTTGGAAGAAATCCCTCTCTCCATACCCCCCACCGCCATCGGCTCATAGGAAACGCCCTCTCCGATCGCAGACATCTCTTTATTTTGCAGCACAGCGGCAAAATGTCCCTCCCCCTTTACCAGATGAGGCCACAGACGTAAGGTACGATGGATCACAGAAGCAATCTCCGCATCCGCCTCCGGACACCACTCCGGTCTTCCGTCACATTTTCCCGCAGGCAGTCCCATACGCTCCTTATCGACAGGCAATAATTCAAATTCCGGATGTCTCTGCAAAAAGCGACTGACACTGCCCTCGTTTTCCGCAGGGGCAAAGGTACAGGTAGAATACACGATCCGACCGCCCGGCCGCAGCATTTTCGCCGCACAGTCCAGGATATCGTCCTGTCTGTCCGCACAGAGCTGTACGTTTTCCGGACTCCACTCTCCGCAGGCAGCCTCATTTTTGCGAAACATTCCCTCTCCGGAGCAGGGCGCATCCACAAGGATTTTGTCAAAATATCCCGGGAACTTTTCTGACAGCCTCGTCGGTTCCTCATTTGTCACACAGGCGTTGGATGCGCCCAGTCGCTCTATATTCTCAGAAAGGATTTTCGCTCTCGCCGGATGAATCTCGTTCGCCACAAGCAGCCCCCTGCCCTGCAGATATCCTGCGATCTGCGTACTCTTACCGCCCGGAGCCGCGCACAGGTCCAGCACCTTTTCCCCGGGCTGCACAGAAAGAAGCGGCACCACCGCCATTGCGCTGGGCTCCTGAATATAGTAGACGCCGGCCTCATGCAGGGGATGCTTGCCCGGCTGATCCTCCCTGGCATAATAATACCCGGACTCCTCCCATGACACATGTGTCAGATTAAAATACTTATCTAAGGCTTCCCCCTGTGATTTCAGCGGATTGACGCGCAATGCCTGATAATTGTCCCGCTCAAAACTGCGCAGAAAATCTTCAAATTCTGCGCCCAGCATATTCTGCATTCTCTCCGTAAATTTCTCCGGTAACATTTTCTTCCCCTTATCTGCCGCATCTTTGTTCTCAGGGTATCATACCATATTCGAAAAAGGCTTGCAATCATCACGCTTTCCATCTATACTGATTTTGAGCTTTTAAATAAGCTTTTAAACTATGAGAAACGGAGGATTTTTCCTTGCAATACAAAAAACTGATAACGATCTGTCTGTCCGCCTTGTGCATCGGCACAATGGCCGCCTGTGGAGGACAAGCGACAATGAATGAAGAAAATACGGCACTTGTGGAATCCATTGCGGAATCAGTGGCTGCCTCCGTGGCAGAGTCGGTAGCCGAGTCCGCCATGGGCATCTCCGAAGATCAGGAAAGCAGCAGTAGCCCGGCCGGGACAAAAGCCAGACTGGGGGGAAACGCGGAATCTTCGGGCGTCGAAACCAATAACGGAGTCGGTGCAGAAACAGCTTCTTCCGCAAACGAAACCACGCAAAACACACAGGCACAGACTGCGCAGGCGTCAAGCACACAGGCACAGACCGCTCCGACACCAAGCTCGCAGGCGCAGACACCTGCAGTCAAAACCTCCGGCGCCGGATTTGCAGGCACGCACGGCGCACTGCATCTGGACGGTACCAAGCTGGTGGATCAAAACGGCGATCCGATCCAGCACTATGGTATGTCCACCCACGGTCTTGCCTGGTTTCCGGACTATGTGAATTATGACGGTTTTCAAACCCTGCGGGATGATTGGAATACCAACTGTGTCCGCCTGGCCATGTATCCCCACGAGTACGGCGGATACTGCACCGGCGGTGACCAGAACAATCTGAAATCTCTGGTGAGAACCGGCGTAGATGCGGCCACAGACTTAGGGATGTACGTGATCATCGACTGGCATGTGATGCAGGAGCAGGATCCCAATGTTTATAAAGAGCAGGCAAAGTCTTTTTTCCAGGAGATGTCCTCGACTTACGCGGATCACACCAATGTCCTCTATGAGATCTGCAATGAGCCCAACGGCTCCACCTCCTGGTCCAGTGTGAAATCCTATGCGGAGGAAGTAATCCCCGTGATTCGGGCGAACGATCCCGACGCCATCATCATTGTAGGCACACCCACCTGGTGCCAGGACATCGACAAGGCAAAAGCAGATCCCCTGGACTTTGACAATGTGATGTACGCTCTGCATTTTTACGCAGGCACCCACAAGGATGTGCTCTGGAACCGTCTGGACAGCTGTGTACAGAACGGACTGCCCGTGTTTATCTCCGAATTCGGCATGTGTGACGCCTCCGGAAACGGCGCCAACGATTTCAATTCCACCGAGAACTGGTTTAACGTGATCGAGCGGTACAACCTGAGCTTCTGCTGCTGGAACCTGGCCAATAAAAACGAAAGCAGCAGCGTGATCAGCCCCTCCTGCTCCAAAACTTCAGGATGGAGTGAAAATGAACTAAGCGAAGCCGGAAAATGGATCCGGAATTATTTCAGAAATAAATGATTGACAGGCAGCCCGATCAGGCTGCCTGCTCTTTTATTGCATTCTTTTGTTTTTTATCCTTAAATCCTCTTTCTGCTCCACCCAGCTCCTGATAAGTCCGCCAGATCACCACCGCCGCAATCAAAAAGGTGAGAAAATCCGACACCGGCATGGAATATAACACACCGTCCAGGCCAAAGAACAAAGGCAACAGCAGCGCGAAGCCCACGCCGAATACCACTTCTCTGACCATGGAGATCATAGTGGAGGAAAACGCTTTGCCCAGGGATTGCAGATAGATAAACGTACCTTTATTGACCGTAGCAAAGATCATCATGCACAGATATGTCCGGAACGCCTTGATCGCAAATTCCGTGTAATAGATGCTCTCGTTTGCCGCGCCGAAAATGGAGATCAGCTGTCTCGGGAACATTTCCACAATCAACAGGGCGATTCCGCCGGTCACCGCCTCCGCAGTCAAAAGCTTCGTAAACAGCTCCCTGGCGCGGTCCTTTCTGCCTGCACCGATGTTATACCCCACAATAGGGATGCAACCCGCCGCCATACCCACCGCGATAGAGATGACGATCTGGAAAAACTTCATGACAATCCCTACCACAGCCATGGGAATCTGTGCATACTCCGTCTGTCCGAAAATCACATCCAGAGCACCATATTTCTGAATCATATTGTTGATCGCAGCCATCGCTGCCACCAGCGAGATCTGGGAAAGGAAACTGGTGATGCCTAACGGCAGAAATTTCCTCATCAGGCTGCCCCACATACCGAAACTCTTTCCTGATAACTCCACTGCCTTCATGTGGCACAGATACCAGACAGAGAGCGCAGCGGTGAGCACCTGCCCGGCTACGGTAGCCACGGCCGCGCCCATCATACCCCAATGAAATCCGAATATAAACAGCGGATCCAGAATGATATTGGTCACTGCGCCCAGCACCGTTGACACCATGGCAAACCGGGGACTTCCATCCGAACGGATGATGGGATTCATAGCCTGCCCAAACATATAAAAAGGAATTCCCAGCGTGATATAGAAAAAGTATTCTTTTGACTGTACAAAAGTCTCCTCATTTACCCTGCCGCCAAACAATGTCAGAATCCCATCCTGAAAAATCAGATACAATCCGGTGATTACAACTCCACAGACCACGCAGAGCACAATTGCATTTCCTACACTCTTGTGCGCCTTCTCGTTTTCACCGGCTCCCAAACTCAAACTCACATAAGCACAGGCACCGTCTCCGATCATGACCGCCACGGCAAGCGCTACCACCGTTAACGGAAACACCACTGTATTTGCCGCGTTACCGTAAGAACCCAGATAACTTGCATTAGCAATGAAGATCTGATCCACAATGTTGTAGAGCGCCGCCACCAACAGAGAAATCACACAGGGGACAGAATATTTTCTCATCAGCTTTCCCACAGCTTCTGTCTCCAAAAAGGAATTTGATCTTTGTTCCATCATTTACCTCCTCGCAAAAAAAGAAAGCGCAAGTCCTCTGTTCGGACTTACGCTTTCGCTACTCAACACATTGCATTTTAACAGACTGTTTTCAAATTTGTCAAGGACTGATTTTTAAATCTTAAACCGGTATCCCACACCCCAGATTGTCTCAATATATTGGGGTTTTGCAGAATCTTTCTCAATCTTTTCACGGATCTTTTTGATATGCACCGTCACCGTAGCAATATCTCCGATGGAATCCATATCCCAGATCTCGCGGAAGAGTTCCTCCTTTGTAAACACGTGGTTGGGATGTTCTGCCAGGAATGTCAGCAGATCAAACTCTTTGGTGGTAAAGTTCTTCTCTTCCCCGTCCACATAGACTCTGCGTGCAGTCTTGTCAATGCGGATTCCGCGAATCTCCACAATATCGTTCTGCGGCTTGTTGCTGTTGCCCACCAACCGCTCGTAACGTGCCAAATGCGCCTTCACACGGGCAACCAGCTCGCTGGGGCTGAACGGCTTGGTCATATAATCATCCGCACCCAGACCTAAGCCCCGGATCTTGTCAATATCATCCTTTTTGGCGGAAACCATCAGGATCGGAATATCTTTCTTCTCCCGAATATTCTTGCAGATCTCAAAGCCGTCCATGCCGGGCAGCATCAGATCCAGCACCACCAGCGCATAATCCTTGGACAATGCCATCTTCAGACCGTCTTCCCCGTTATTGCAGGTGTCCACCTCAAAATCACTCAGCTCCAGATAATCCTTCTCCAGATCCGCGATCGCTTCCTCATCCTCAATGATCAATATTTTGCTCATATGCTGTCTCCTCCTTTACCCTTCCGGCTGCAATTCAATATATTTTCGTAAAACAAAATGCATGCAGGTACCTTGTCCCTCTTTGCTGGTCGCCCAGATGTAACCGCCGTGATCCTCAATAATCTTTTTCACAATGGAAAGTCCGATCCCACTGCCGCCCTGTGCGGAATTTCGGGATGCATCCGTACGATAAAACCGGTCAAAAATACGCTGCAGATCCTTCTGGGCAATGCCCTTTCCGTTGTCTTCGATCTCTACCCGGATGGAATCCGTCTCGTCCAAAATACGGATATCAATGGCTCCTTTCGGCTTATCCATGTATTTTACACTGTTGCTGATGATATTGTTGATCACCTTTTTCATCTGTTCCGGATCAATTATGACTAATGTGTCATGTGATGTCAGATTGGAGTAATTCAGCTTAATATTCTTGGCTTCCAGATCCAGTCCAACCTCTTCAATACAATCTCCGAAATAATCCGCCACATTAATCCGGTGAAAATTATACTGAATGCGACTGTTGTCAATACCGGAATAGGTGGTCAGTTCATTGATCAGGCGATCCATATCATTGGCCTTGTTATAAACAGTCTTGATATATTTGTCCACCTTCTCCGGCGTGTCCGCCACGCCATCCATGATCCCTTCCACATATCCCTTGATCGCAGTGATCGGCGTCTTCAGGTCATGGGAAATATTGGCAATCATTTCCTTATTGCGCTGGACATTCTCCTCTTTCTCCTCCTCCGACTCCTTCAGCCGAAGCCTCATGTCTTCATAATTGCGGTACAGATCACCGATCTCGCCTTTCCTATCGCCGGCCAGCATGTAATCCAGATTGCCGTCCTTGATGTTCTGCATCGCTTTATTCAGGTCAGCCACCGGCTGAAACACACTTTTTTGTATCCATTGCGTCAACATGAGACTGGTAAAGAGCAACACGACGATGATCGCTACAAACATATAGATCAGCAGATGTCTGGACATCAACGCATAAATCCTTGTGACAATGAATACACTTCCCTTACTGCCGTCTGAGAACCGAAAATCGATCTGCTTCACATATTTTTCCAGATCATTAAAGTAATATCCCGCACCTTCCGCCAGTTCCGCTTCTCCGTAAGCAGGCAGCTGGAAAAAAATACTTTTCGCCGCGTCCATGTTGCCGGCATAATAGATAAAACTGTCCTTCCGCACGATCAGATACGTGGATTTACGGGATATCTCGTTGTTCAGGCGTTCCAGATAAGCCTTGTCCTCCAGACGCTTGGGGTTGGTCTTGGCCTGCTCCAGCAATATATAATAGGCTCTGTCCGTGGTACCCAGAAATTCCTGTATATTTTCCGCGATCACCGGCTTCCCCATGGAAGAACCCACGCCTTGATTGGCATTTGTCAGATAAAATACAATGACCAGAAATGCCAGCACCGTGAGGATCAGCGGCAGAAGTATGATACTGAAAAAGGTAACTTGTAAACGGGTCCTGAATTTCATGCGCCTTATCTCCTTTGAAAGATTATAACATAATGCCACCGGAATAATCCTAAAAAAAATATAAATATTTCATTGTAACGAAGTTTATGCTATACTGATACAAAGAACTTTTGAAATTTTCCTAGAATTTATGAGGAGGTAAGGAAATTCCATGGAGAAAATTGCAAGCTTTACAGTTGACCATATCCGGCTGCAGCCCGGTGTCTATGTATCCCGCAGGGACACGATTGGAAGCGAGATGATCACCACTTTTGACCTGCGCATGACCAGCCCAAATGACGAGCCTGTCATGAATACCGCAGAAATCCACACGATTGAGCATCTGGGTGCAACTTTTCTGCGAAATCATCCTGTTTATAAATATAAAACCCTTTATTTCGGACCCATGGGATGCCGCACCGGATTTTATTTACTTTTAGCGGGAGATCACACCTCGGCGGACATCGTACCCCTGATGGTCGAGATGTATGAATTTATCCGTGATTATGAGGGTGAGGTTCCGGGCGCGTCCCCCCATGACTGCGGCAACTATCTGGATATGAATTTAAATATGGCAAAATACCTTGCCCGGAAGTATCTGGATGAAGTGCTGTATGACATCAAGTGGGAGCAGCTGAATTACCCGGAGTGATATTTGTATGAGGCCATAGCCATGGATAAAACGACTTTGAAACAGATTAAGGGAAATTTAAAGCCCTGCATGAAGGCTGCGGGCTTTAAGACAGAGGGACAGTGGTATGTCCGTGTCACAAACCGGCAAATATGCCAGATAATTAATTTTCAGGGTTTCTCCGGTGGCGACTGCTTTACGGTAAATATCGGAATTTATCCACTTTGCGCGGAGGAAATCACAAATTATAAATATCATAATCTCGACATCCGAATTGGCATGTTGATGGGAAAAGGGGATACCTGGTGGAACTACACAAAGGAGTCCGCGGATCAGGTTGCTCAGATCATATCGGAACTGGTTCTTCCTGTTTTGGAAAGATGCTCATCCTATGAGGCACTTCTTGCGGTCGCGGATAAAGACAGAATCGCAAAGGAAACCGATCCTCTTTTTGCACCTCTTTCCGTCATCTCCGAACACATGTGGTACGGCACGCTTTTTTATTTGAGTATAGCTATGGGGGCATATGATAAGGCCGCCTTTTATTTGGAAAAACAGATTGCCGCTCAACGCGATACCGCAGAAGAAAACCTAAAATGGTATGATCTTGTGATCTCAGAAGCAACCACGGAATCCGCAAAAGCAGACTGGCTTGAGAAAAAGGAGGAAAACCTTCAATTTTTCCAAAAAAAGATTGATCGGCTTCTTGCCATGAAGGAACAATTAAAACAAGGGGATTGGGGCGGAATTCTGGACGAGATTGCACAAAATGAGAAGGCCGGGCTGGAAAATCTTTCCAAATATGTGATTTAAACTTTTTACCGCAATATATGTTGCAGGTCAACGCCTAAAGAAACAAAGAAACGAGGGAAAAAATGAAAAAAATAGTAATTATTGGTGCTATGGAGTTGGAGGTGGAAACCTTGAAATCCAAACTGTCCAATGAAAAAATTACCAAAAAAGCTGGCATGGAGTTCCACGAAGGCATCCTGAACGGCGCATCCGTCGTGATCGTGCGCTGCGGAATCGGAAAAGTAAATGCGGCATTATGTGTACAGATTCTGGCGGATCTGTTTGAAGTGACTCATGTGATCAACACCGGTATTGCCGGTTCCTTAAATGCAAAATTGGACATTGGAGACATCTTAATCTCCAAAGATGCCATCCATCATGACATGGATGTCACAATATTTGGCTATAAGCCCGGTGAAGTTCCCCAATTGGGATGTCTGGAGTTTTCCGCGGACAAGCGGTTGATGGAGCTGGCGAAAAGCGCCTGTGAAAAGGTCTGCACCGATACCCATGCCATCTATGGCAGAGTAGTCAGCGGTGATCAGTTTATTTCTGACAGCGCTGTCAAGGAAAGGCTGATCAATACCTTCTACGGAGACTGCGCAGAGATGGAGGGTGCATCCATTGCCCATGGCGCATATCTGAATGGGATTCCTTTTGTGATCGTGCGCGCCATCTCCGATAAGGCGGACGGCAGCGCTGAGATGGATTACCCGATGTTTGAGAAAGCTGCTGCTGAGAACTGCGCAAAGCTGGTGGAAGAAATGGTGGCAGGAATCTAACCCTTGCTCTTTTTGGAAAAGATCAGTATTTTACTGAACACATAATTCAGGATCGTGACGATAACCGATGAAATAAAGATCTTCGCGATCCAGTAATTCATGTGGAGCGCATTCACCGTTACCCACATGATCACCAGATCCAGAATCCAGGTAGACAAACGGGATGCCGCGAATCCGGAAAACTCTTTCAGAATCTGGGGGTTATGACTCCGGAAGACCCAGCTTCGGTTTAACGGATAGGCAAAGCACACACCTGCCACCCAGCCGATCGTATTGATGACCATATTTTGAAAATCATTTGAAGCATCCAGAAAAAACCGCTCCGCCACAAAACAGGCTGCCCAGGAAAAAATGGTTGTCAGCACACCGACTACCAGATACACCAGAATCTCCTCATATTTGCAATATATTTTATGAATTGCCGGCCAACGCTCCAAAAAATCACAGAATTTCTCGGCCAAATTCTTTTTATAGATCACTTCGTTCTCTGTATTTTCACTCATTCTCCATGACTCCTAAACTGCGTATTGTCTGCATTTTGCAATCTTACTATGAAACCTATAACTTGTCAAGGTTTTTCACAGGTTGACCACATGGATCGGTGCACCCACAAGGTACGCTTTGATATTGTCATAGACGCCCTGCACACAGCGGGTCCGGGCTTCCACACTGCCCCATGCCAGGTGCGGGGTGATGATCAGGCGGTTACTGTCCTTAAATTGACTTAAGGGATTGGTGAGCTCCAAGGGCTCTTTCTCCAGCACATCCAGTCCTGCTGCTGCAATCTCCTCCGCCACAAGCGCGTCATAAAGGTCGGAATTGTTCACCACCGGACCTCTCGCCACATTGATGAGAATGGCGCTGTTTTTCATTTTTTTCAAGGCATCTTGGTCAATAAAATCTCTGGTCAAGTCGCTCAATGGACAGTGCAGGGAGAGATAGTCGCTCTCCGCAAGCAGAGTCTCCTTATCCACCCGCTCATAATCCGTGCAGGTGCTCTTGCCCGTCACGGAGTGAAAGATCACCCGACAGCCAAAAGCTGTGGCAATCTGTGCTACCTTGCTGCCGATATGCCCCATGCCTACAATGCCCCAGGTCTTGCCTGCCAGCTCGTAAAAGGAGCGGTCAAAATTGGAGAAGCGGTCCTGGGCGCTGTATGCTCCAGATTTGACATAGTTGTCATAATATGCCAGTTTCTGGCTCAATGCCAAGGCCAGCGTAAAGGTGTGCTGCGCCACCATATCCGTGGAGTAATTTACCACATTGCAGACCACGATGCCCCGGGAATGGCAATAATCCAGATCACAATTGTCGTACCCTGTGGCAAACTCGCAGATCAGCTTTACGTTCTCTGCCTCCGCAAGACTCTCCTCCCGCATGGGCGACTTGTTTACGACAATAATGTCAGCTTCTTTAACCCGCTCTTTCACTTCCTCCACAGTGGTGGTGTTTTTATAATAGGTGACTTCACCCAATTCCTCAAAACAATCCACCGGGATGTCCGGTCCTACGCTGTTTCGCTCCAGTACCACAATCTTCATTTTTTTCTTCACCTATACTCTTCCCGTCGCCGATTACACCAACAAAAATAACTTACAGCATCTGCCCGTGTCCAGTATATCACAAAAGTGGAGGCAACAAAACCACATATTTTACTCTTTGGTCTGAAGCCGAAATCGCCTTTGCTCTATGATCAATGTTTCCACCAACGCACGATTTACCTCATAGGAAAACACATCTATAATAGAGCTATCCTTAAGCGCATGCATCCTATAATTTGTTACTACTTCTGTCATACTGCTTTTTTGTCTACGCCAACTGTGTAGCCCAAACTAATTCTTCTGCTGTATACATTTTCTTTTACCTACGCTTTCTAATTATTTTCCTTCCGCAACTCTTGAAATCTCATGCGACGTTTTTTATATTCCTCATAGTCTATATCAATTTTTCCATCTTTGTATATACCAATAATATTGCCATATTTCATCAGCTCACTATCAAACTCACCCATTATACTTGTGTTAGTTTGAAAGTACACTTCACTTTTCTTCAACGTTTCCTCGTCCACAAACCACAAATTAACCTTAAGATCCGGAACAACATCCGGGCAAATATCTGATTGTATTTTCTCCAGCAATGTTGATGTAAGAAATACATATTCCTCGTCTATATCATTTGGGGACGCATCATGCATTTCTACGAACACACTGCACACTATAAAATCTGAATACTTGTGCAAGTATTCCTTTAGCTGTAATTCTATTGGTTGATCCTCTTGAATTCTTAATTCAACAGAATAACTACGTCCCAACTTACATCTTGTATAACACCTTCCAAACACATCTTCAAAATACGGTTTCAATATACGATTGATCTCTCCCGCAAGAATCGTTTGCTTATAGTTGTCCGCCTCTACCCCTTTCCCGTTCTTATAAACGTCCGCTCTGAAAACTATCTCTGAATTATCCTTGGGCGAGCAGTCCGCATAAAACACGTCCTGATTCTTGGACCAAACATTATGTACGACAAACTCCTCGTTATACTTCTTATGCAGCGATTTCTCCGCTACATTCTTTAACCCCGTCTCCGTATAGACATGATTTTGCGAACCGCACCCACACAGCCAGACACCTAACAGGATCACGACTACCGGTAGTATAAATTTGTGTTTTTTCATTGTATGCATTCCTTCCACAATAATCTTTGTTTCTCTCTCCTCTTTACTGTTTTGCGGTCTGTTACAAAAACAGCAGATGTATGATATGATAATATTCTATCCTCAATTTGTCAGCCGTTATTTTTTTCTTATTATATCGTTCTTAATTTTCCTTTGGGCTTTTTCTATAATGTCAACTATTATTGATCAAATGCCTTCAATATATCCCTGCATACAAACGCAAAACAAGCGCTTCCATCTTTTTTAGCTTGCCTTCGCCATGCCGTATAGCTGTCTGTCCTCACCCAAGATGTCTGCCGCCAAATAAATCTCCGCGCTTGTCCTTGTTTCATATTTCTCAGATTTTTCCCGGCATACCGATTTCAGTATTGATCCAACCAAGCTCCAGTGATAATGCGTCATAACACCTTGCATTTCGTTGATCGCATCCTGATATTTGTCTATGAATTCCTGCGGATGCCCTGGTCCGTCCATACTGACACTCTGCACGATACGAGAAGCCAAGTCAGTATTCTTTTTTCCCTCCTCGGTTGCTGTGTAGATTGTGGAAACCAACGCGAGATTACCTCCCAGAGAATGACCGGTTAAAGCAATTTTCTGGTACTTGTCAAACGCTGGACTATCGGCAATTTCATTCATATATTGACAAGCCGCCTGCTCCTGCGCTGTCAGTCCGCCATACAATATCTGAAGGTCTGCCTGTATCCAGTCCTTACACACTTGTTCCGCGCTAAGAGTACCATGAAGATAACTCTCGCTTCCCCTGAAAGCTATGATTGCCTCGTCTTCTCCAGTTTCAATCACGACTGCATAAAGTCCACTGTCGCTCTCGTCGTTTTTGACGTCAACAATTTTCCAGCCCATGCATTTTTCGCCTGCTGCTATAGCATCTATAAAATCTTTTGTTGATTGAATCATTGTTGCGTCATCGCCAGTAGCTTCGTCTTCCTTCTCTTTACTATAGCTATAGTATATCTCGTATTTATTCTCTTTAAGATTCAGTATGTCTGCAACTGTTTTTTCTTTATCCTCATACTTATCAAAATCGCAATATGCTAACTGTGTAGCACATACTAATTCCTCCGCTGTATACATTTACATTCACTCCCCTTCCTTTTTATTTCTTAATTCCTCATATTCCTTGTATAGTAATCGTTGTTCTTTGTATTCTGCATAGTCCATTTCGATTTCTCCATTTTTATATAAACAAATAATGTCTTGATATTTTCGCATTTCACAGTCAAACTCACCTCTTATACTAGTATAGGTTCCAAAATCCTCCTTAGTTTTTCTTAGCATTTGGGGATCCAAAAAATATAAATTCACTTTAATATTTGAAGCAAAATCCGGACTAATATTTGACTTTATCTTATCCACTAATATATATTTTAGAAATTCATATTCTACCTCTAAATCATTTTCTGTAAAAATATCATTTTCTATATAAACATTACACGTTATATAACCGTCCACGTGTAATTCGGCCATGTATTTTTCCAAATACTCTTGTAATGTTATCTTATGAACATTCTCTACTTCTGGTTGACTATAATAATCCCCAATCAGAGTTCGGGTATAACAATTATTGAATACAACTTGGAAATTAGGTTCTAATAATTCATTTGCTTCCTTTGATACAATTGCACGTGCGTATCCATCATCATACAGACCTTTCCCATTTTTATAAAAGGTTGCTTTGAATACCACCTCCGAATTATCTCGAGGCGAACAATCTGCAAAAAATCTTTCTTGATCTCTGTTCCACGTACTATGTATAACAAACTCCTCCCCATACTTTTTCTTCAGCGACTTCTCCGCCACCCTTTTCATGCTCTCCTCTGAATGTGCATAATTACCTGTTCCACATCCACACAGCAAAACACAAAATAATAATAGAACTGCCCAAAATCTGATTTTTGTTTTCTTCACTTTTTAGATTCCTCCATGAAAGCGCTTTCATACATAATATTTCACATATTGCTTATCCATTAAACACAGCTCTCCTTTAAATTCTCCTCACCTGCCGCTATGCATCCATATTGTCTTTATTGTTTATCGTACTACAATATCATATTTTTAGAAAATAACTATATTTAACAAAAATATAGCTTTTCACTAAAAGTATTTTTAAATTTTTAATAAATATATGCTGAGAAACTTTTTAGATGATTTAGTATTCTGGTCTTTAGTGTTGATCCAAAACTTCCTTCCAGTCCTTACAATTATCACTTGCTGCAGCAACATCGAAATCATTTATCTCTTTTCATATTATGATGTCAAGGTCAAAACCCTTTTCTGAAAACCAGATATGGTAATATTTCACAAAAAGATTATGAGTTTTGCGCTGCGGAAATGAGACTAATGTTTCCAATGATACATGTCTTGGGCTCATTGGAGTGCATTACGCATCCGAATAATCGTTTGTGCAATATTGCCATATCGGAACTTACAAGTAACCTTTTGACCCTGACATCATATTGTTTCTAGTTGTCTTTTTTCGCAATTCCTCATATTTTAATCGGAGTTCTTTATAGTCTTCATATTTCATATCGATATTTCCGTCTTTATATATACAAATAATTTCTTGGTATTCCCGTAATTCCCAATCAAAGTCCCCCATTACAATTGTACTGTTTCGAAAATAGTTTTGACTTTTTTTTAGCATCTCCTCGTCCACAAACTGCAAATTGACCTTAAGATCAGGAATAATATCCGGACAAATATCGGATTGTATCTTCTCTAGCAGTGTTGATCTAAGAAATTCATATTCCGTTTCAAGATCACATTTGGAGATATCCTGCATTTCTATATAAATATCACATACAATATAATTGGAATATTTGTATAAATATTCCTGTAACTGTACGCCTATGGGCTGATTCTCATCAATTTTTAGTTCACCTTGGTAACTCATTCCTAATAAAACCCTTGTATAGCACCTTCCAAACACATCCTGGAAATACGGTTTCAATATACGATTAATCTCTCTCGCAAGAATCGTTTTCTTATAGCTGTCCGCCTCTACCCCTTTCCCGTTCTTATAAACATCCGCCCTGAAAACTATCTCTGGGTTATCCTTGGGTGAACAGTCTGCGAAAAACACTTCCTGATTCTTAGACCACACATCATGTATGACAAACTCCTCGTCATACTTCTTCTGCAGCGACTTCTCCGCTACTTTCTTTAACTCCGTCTCCGTATAGACATGATTTCGCAAACCACATCCGCACAGCAGAACACAAAATAGAATCAATACAGCCAATAGTTTCAGTGGTAGTATTTTCTCATTCGCCCCTTCCCATATCTTAAACTGCGGAGAACATGTTTTTCGGCAGTATCAATTTTTCCTACATGGTCAAATACCCCGCTCAAAAAGAGCGAGGTATTTGTTGCATGTCATAAACCACCTTTACAATCTTACAGTCTCTTCAGCAGTTCCTCTCTCTGCGCCTCATAGCCGGGCTTGCCGAGCAGAGCGAACATGTTCTTCTTGTAGCTCTCCACGCCGGGCTGGTTGAACGGGTTCACACCCAACAGATAGCCGCTGACACCGCAGGCAAACTCAAAGAAGTAGAACAGCTCGCCCAGATAGAACTCGTTGACCTCGGGGATGTTCACCATAAAATTGGGAACCTGTCCGTCGGTATGTGCCAGGATCGTGCCGTTCATGGCGCTCTTATTGACAAAATCAACGGTCTTACCGGCCAGATAATTCAAACCGTCCAGATCCACAGGCTCCTCACCGATGATGATCTCCTCGCGGGAGGTCTCCACGTTCAGAACCGTCTCAAACATAATGCGGGCGCCGTCCTGGATGAACTGTCCCATGGAGTGCAGGTCTGTGGTCAGATCTACGCTTGCAGGGAAGATGCCCTTCTGATCCTTGCCCTCGCTCTCGCCGTAGAGCTGTTTCCACCACTCACTTACATAGTGCAGAGCGGGCTCATAGTTTGCCAGGATTTCCACGCTCTTGCCCTTGCGGAGCAGGATATTTCTCAGTGCTGCATACTGCAATGCGTCGTTATTCTCAAAATCATTCTCCAGCGCACGCTTTCTGCCGCTTGCCGCACCTTCCATCAGCTTATCAATGTCCGCGCCGCTGACTGCGATGGGAAGCAGACCCACTGCGGTCAGAACGGAGAAACGGCCTCCCACATCATCGGGAACCACAAAGGTCTCATAGCCTTCCTCGTTGGCCAAATTCTTCAAGCTGCCTCTCGCCTTGTCGGTGGTAGCGTAAATTCTCTTGGCAGCGCCCTCTTTGCCGTATTTCTTCTCCAGCTTCTCCTTGAATACACGGAACGCGATGGCGGGCTCCGTGGTGGTACCGGACTTGGAGATCATGTTGATGGAGAAATCTCTGTCACCCACAACATCCATCAGATGCTTCAGATAGGTGGAGCTGATGGAGTTGCCGCAGAAGTAGATTTCCGGTGCCTTGCGCACACTCTTGTCCACCACATTGTAAAAGCTGTGGCTCAAGAACTCGATTGCCGCTCTCGCGCCCAGATAGGAACCGCCGATGCCGATCACCAGCAAAACCTCGGAATCCGCCTGGATCTTCTTTGCCGCCTCTTTGATGCGCGCGAACTCCTCCTTGTCATAATCCACCGGGAGATCGATCCAGCCTAAGAAATCATTTCCCGCGCCGTTCTTGGAAACCAGCACCTCTTTCGCGTCCAGGGTCAGCTTCTTCATGTAGCCGATCTCCTCCTGCGAGATAAAAGAACCTGTCTTGGAATAGTCAAATGTAACCTGCTTGCCCATAGTTTTGCACCCTTTCTTGATTTGTTCTTTATGTATTTCCATGCGTGTGGAATTGAATTGGAATAAAATTCCACATCCTGTCTATCAGTTTAGCAAAAATACACCACAAATTCAAGCCGTTAGCAGAATTCTTTGATCAAAGCTTCCAATTCTTCTTCCGATATGTAAAAGGGGCTTGCCTGATCGACGGACTGCGCAGAAACCGGCTGCGCCGATTCATCCGAACCCTCACCAAAGGCTTCCGCTGTGATTTTCCCGGCCACAGGTTTTTCTGCCGCGGCTTTCTCCGCCGCGTTCTCTACCGTTTTCCCCGTCGGGCTTTCCACCACGGTGCTGCGCGTTCCGATGGGCAAAAGCTCCAGCGACCGCTTCCTGCCGTACAGCATCTTCATATCCTGCTCTGTCACTCCGATCCTGGCAGAAAGATGATTTTCCAGATAATCCACCAGATTCACCTTCAGAATACGCTTTTTGCCTTTTAAATCCACCAGGGAGGACACGGAAAAATAAAGGTACAACCCCAGGAAACTTACAATGTAAAACGGAAGGATTTCCCCCAGCGTCCGGCCGCGCAGAATGGCTCTGACAATGCCAACACCGGAAAAAATCACCGAAAGAAGCATACTTTGCCCGGAAAGGTGATATAATGTTTCAAAGGAAAACGGTCCCAATGTCAGCCTGTTCAGGAACTTGTCCACGAATACGGGAATGTTGGATACCCCGCTGTTTAACTGATAGCAGTTGGCAAATTTCAGCTTACACTGCTTCAGCAGGCGATTGTTTGTCGTCGCCATATTGTCAGACTGCTTGATCATGCTCCGGTAAAGACTCCCCAGCAGGATCCGGACAAAAAGGCTGATCCCCCAAAAAACCAGAATTGCCGCGGTAATGATAGGTTCCTCCCATAAAATTTGAAACATAAGCTCTCCCTTCTTTCTTTCCATTTACTTTTCGAATAGGTAGCTTTATTATATCGTGTTTGTGGTATAATATGAACGGTATTCCGTCGAATAATTATGACAGGATCACCCATATATTTTGTAGAATTTGCTTGATTTTTTATATTCCTTGACAATAAAGATACATCTCATATATAATAAAGCACCCGATATAAGTTTTTATGAAAACAGGTATACGATATGGCCAAAAAAATTTTTAATCTATTATATAAAATAATTATTTTCCTTTCCGGAATCCTATTTCTTTTTTTCGCCGTTTTGTCTTTTTGGGAGACCCAAACCGGTTATGTCTACGGAAAAGCACCTGATGATATCATTCCCTTATATAAGATTCACGACAATCCGCTGTGGCATATTCTGGCGGTAACTTCCGTGTTTTTGTTTTTTCTTATGTCAGACCGGATTCACAGAAGAAAAACGGTCTTAAAGTTCTCAAAATATCATTTTGTCTTTCCTCTGGCAATGGCTCTCATTGCCGGTCTTGCTGCTTTCGCAGTGGTTTACGGAGGAGTGCGTCATCCCTACGGAGACCAGGCGCAATTATACGGAGCAGCCATGTACTTTAACGAGGGAAATTACATACAGCTTTCTCCCGGCGGGTATCTCGACCTGTATCCTCATCAGCTGGGATATGTTCTTTATTTACAGACACTCTTTCGCTTTACCGGCTCCACATCCTATTATTTGGTACAGATCATCAATTGTTTTTTTATCGCCGGGATCCTATGGAGAGTTTATACCTTGGCAAAATGCATTACAGAAAAGGTTGCTCCCTGGATTGCCGCCGTCCTGTTCGCCGCTCTTACGCTTTCGCTTCCGCTCTATGCAAGTTTTATCTACGGCGATATTCCGTCCATCTTTTTCTCGCTGGGATTTATCCGCCGTATTATGCAGATCGTAAGGTCATTCCACGCCTCTCCAACGCAGGAAAAAGGTCGCACGTTACCTTATGTCCTGGCCTTTGCAGATATTACGCTTGCCATTCTGTTTAAGAAAAATGCGGAAATACTGTTGATCGCTGCTGTATTGACCCTTTTGTTTTTACTGGTATACGCAAGGATTACCGGACGGAGCAAATCCTCACTCCACATGGTCATCTTTCTGTTCTTCTTGTGTGTAACACCGGTGCTTGCTCCTCGGTTGGTTCATGCACATTACAGCCATTTGAGCGGATATTCCGTATCCGGCGGTCTTCCGTCCGTTTCCTGGGTTGCCATGGGAACGATCGAGGACGGTTCCCCCGGATGGTTCAACAATTATCCCGTACCTGTCTATTATAGTGTGGGTTTTGACCGGGAGCAGACAGCAGAACGGGCCATAGAAAAATTGAAAAGTCAATTTTCCTATTTTACATCACATCCGGTCTATGCGTTGAGTTTTTACAAGCGCAAAATTGCTACCCAGTGGAATGACCCTCTTTTTAACGCACAGATCAATTATAATGTGGAGGAAAACGCCTATTCTCCGGCACGGCTCTTCCAGGATCATATTTATCAGATGTCTTCGGTTCTGTCCGTGGTCCAAAATATGGTTTATTTCGGCGTTTTATTATATTCCTTATCTATCGGAAAAGACATTTTGAAATATACAAAAAAAGCTTCTTATGAACTGCCTTCCACCGCATTCATCGCTCTCTTTTTTGAATTCTTTGTACTGGGACAGTTCTTTTTCAGCATAATCTGGGAAGCCAACTCCCGTTTTACGATCCTCTGCTATTTGTTTATGATCCCCATGTCTGCGACGGGATACAGCGAAACGTTTTCCAAATGGATATCTTCCATGGTTTCCATTGCAGAAAACAGGAAAATCTGATAAACTTTAATGCATAGAATTCTAACAGGACGGTAATCTGTATTATGAAAAAAATTGTTCTGACCGGCGGGGGGACCGCAGGTCATGTAACACCGAATCTTGCGCTTCTGCCTTATCTGCAGAAAGCGGGTTTTGAAGTAACCTATATGGGTTCTTATGACGGAATTGAGAAAAAACTGATCGCGGACTTTGATGTGCCCTATCTCGGGATCGCCACCGGTAAATTCCGCAGATATCTGGATATGAAGAATTTTACGGATCCTTTCCGTGTGATCAAGGGCTTCGGAGAGGCCAGAAAATATTTGAAAGAACTGCAGCCGGATGTGGTATTTTCCAAGGGCGGTTTTGTCAGCGTTCCCGTGGTGCGGGCCGCCGCTTCCCTGAAGATTCCCTGCATTCTCCACGAATCGGATATGACGCCGGGACTTGCCAATAAGCTTTGTATTCCGGTCGCCCAAAAGATCTGCTGCAATTTTCCCGAGACTCTGGATACTTTGCCGGAGGGCAAAGCGGTTCTCACC
This sequence comes from Lachnospiraceae bacterium, assembly GCA_017476665.1. Classification (GTDB taxonomy): domain Bacteria; phylum Bacillota; class Clostridia; order Lachnospirales; family Lachnospiraceae; genus Acetatifactor. The sequence continues at coordinate 24,728 of JAFUZJ010000060.1, forward strand.
GGCTCTCCCATCCGCGAAGAGCTGACACAGGGTAATAAACTGATGGGGCTGGATCTGTGCGGTTTTACCGCCAACAAGCCCGTACTGATGGTCATGGGCGGAAGCCAGGGTGCCGCCGCCGTGAACAAAGCGGTACGCGAAGCCTTGCCCAAACTTTTGGAGAACTTCCAGGTTGTTCATCTGTGCGGAAAGGGAAAGCTGGATAACATTTATCTCAGCACACTGGGTTACAAACAGTTTGAGTATATTAAATCCGAACTGAAGGATCTGTTCGCCATGGCAGATGTGGTGATCTCCCGGGCCGGTGCCAACGCCATCTGCGAGCTGCTGGCATTAAAAAAGCCCAATATCCTCATCCCGCTGCCCACTGCCGGAAGCAGAGGCGACCAGCTGTTGAACGCAGCGTCTTTTCAGACACAGGGCTTTTCCATGGTGATCAATGAAGATGATCTGACCACAAATCTTCTGGTAAATAAAGTAAATGAGCTGTATGAGAACAGACAGCAATTTACGGAAGCAATGGGCAAGAGCCAACAGATGGACTCCATTCCCATGATCCTGCAGCTGATCCGGGAAGCAGCCGGGATGACGGAATAATTCTCATCGGCAATCAATACAATCGATACAATAACAATACACGCGAATTCGGCGGTTAACCGAGACTGTCATCATAGACGGCCCGATTGCCGCCGATATATTTTGCTCTCGTGCGGGCGCAGACCACATGGGCATCACCGATCTTGTCCGTGCGGATACGTACCGGCACCGCCACGTCCCTTAAATGCATACCGATCAAGGTATCGCCGATATCCATTCCGGCATGCGCCTTAATATGTTCCACCGCCACCGGATTCTCAAAGGCTTTATAGGCCGCCGTAGCAAAGGACCCGCCCGCTTTGGGCTGAGGCACCACATTCACGGTTTCCAGGCCATAGGATCTTGCCAATTCCTTTTCCACGATCAAAGCCCGGTTTAAATGCTCACAGCACTGGGCCGCCAGGTAGACTCCCGCTTCCTGCGTCGCCTGATAAATGCCGCCGAACACAACTTCCGCCATCTCCGGACTGGAGAACGTACCGATGCCGGCACCGCTCACCTCACTGGTAGAGCAGCCAACCACAAAAATGTCATGCGACTCTAACTTCGCAATATCCAGAATCTCCTTTGCGGCTCTGTAAGCCTCCTCACCGATCATTGTCATCTCTGTTTTCATATTCCCTCTCCTTTTACGCAATGCACAGATACAATATCCCCAATATTCCCAAGAATACAAGATTGGTCACAGTAAAATACAGAAAATATCGCCCTTTTCCGCCGGGCAGATTCCGTTCCTCCGCCTCCGCCGCTACATATTTATACGAGATCAGGCTTGCCATGGAAGCGATCAGCGTACCCAGACCGCCCAGATTCGTACCGATCAGAAGTCCCTCCACATTGTCGGTAAATCCGGACAGAAGCAGTGCCGCTGGCACATTGCTGATGCATTGGCTGGCCAGAACGGCCACCGGCACCTCATGCCCAGCCACCATACGCTGTAAAAATCCGGAAAACGCAGGCAGCCGCCCCATATTTCCGATAAAGACAAAAAATCCCACAAAGGTCAAAAGCAGACAGTAATCCACCCGCAAGAGCACCCGCGCATCCACGATCAGCACGCCTGCCAATACCGCCGCCAATGTGATCCCCAACGGCAGGATCCGCGCCACGGTCAACAGGCACATCACAAAAAGGATCAGATATACTGCCAGTGATCTCCCCGACCGGATCGTGTCGGCGTCAGCCCCGCTGCCTTCCTCTGCTTTCTCTTCTGCCTCTGCGCTCTCGTCCCGCTCCAGTCTCCTGCCGAGCACAGCGCAGCAGACTGCCAGCAGCCCGAAAGACACTGCGCTGTAAGGCAGCATGATCTGCACAAACCGCAGTGCACTCATTTCGGAAATTCCATACAGGTAAAGGTTCTGCGGGTTTCCGATGGGAGTCAGCATACTGCCCAGATTCGCTGCAACGGTCTGCAGCACCACGGTGGGAAATACCATCCGTCGGTACAGCTTCTCATCCAGCAGCCTGCCCACCGTAAACACAAACGGCACAAAGGTGATCAGCGCCACATCGTTGGTGATCGCCATGCTGAAGAAAAAGCACAAAAATACCAGGATTACCACCAGGCCGGAAGGTTTCCGCGTCTTCGCCAAGAGTTTCCCCGCAATCCACTTAAACACGCCGATCTTTTGAAGTCCTGCCATCACGCTCATCAGACAAAACAGGATTCCCAGCGTCCGGAAATCTATATAGCCTGCGTAAGCGCCGTCCGGCGGAACCAAAAATGCCGATAACACCGCCAGCACAACCGCCACGCAAAGAACAATTTCTTTTTTGACAAAACAGACTATCTTTTTCATACCGCCTTATCATAGCACGGTTTGGGACAAAAGGGAATACTCCGCTTTCTTTTGGCAAAACTAAATATATTCTTACGGAGTTATAAAGGTATTCGGAGGTATGTATGGAGACGTATAGGGAACTTACGGAGGGCAGACTATCCACTGATCTGGCGAAAAATATTCAAACCCTCCACCGGCTGCTGCCCATCGACAGAAGTTTCGATCTGGTGACCCGCGATCTGTATCTGGGTGAGACTCCCGCTTACTGGATCGGTGTCAACGGGTTCTGCAAGACGGATCTGCTGCAGCGCATTTTTTCCGATCTGCAGAGTCCCGGATACACCCGGGATGCGCAGATTGACGATCTGATCCGCTACATGAATGCCAAGATCGGATTTGCCCAGGTGGAGGCGGAGGGCAATTGGGACAGGCTCCTTCAGAATCTGGTCAGCGGTCCTTCCCTGCTCTTTGTGGAAGGCTTCGATCAGGCTCTGATCCTGGATGCCCGCACCTATCCCGCCCGGGGAATCTCGGAGCCGGACGCGGAACGGGTCACCCTGGGCGCCAGGGACGGCTTCGTGGAAACCATGCTCTTCAACGCCAATCTGATCCGGCGCCGCGTGCGGTCAAATGATCTGGTCTTTGCCATACACAATGTGGGCAGCGCCAGCCGCACGGATGTGGCCATCGCCTATCTGGAAAACAATGTAAACCGGGAGCTGCTGGAGACTTTGACACAGAAAATGGAGCAGCTGAACAGCGCCGCCAACATAACTTCCCTGACTATGGGCGCCAAAAGCCTGTCCGAGCTGCTGGTGCCTCACAAATGGTGGAATCCCCTGCCTTCCATCCAGTACACGGAACGCCCCGACGTGGCCTGCAGCTATCTCATGGAAGGGCATATTCTGATCCTGGTGGACAATTCCCCGCAGGTATTGCTGCTGCCGGGCACCATTTTTCAATTCACCCAGAGCCCGGAGGACTATTATAAATCGCCTCTGGTGGGCTCCTATTTCCGCCTGGTACGGCTTCTGTGCATTCCCGCCGCGCTCCTGCTGCTGCCGGTATTTTTGCTCATCACGGTATATTTTCCGGATCTCAGCGAAAAAATGCATTTGTTGTCCACAGCGCATCCTGAACCCTGGCGGCTGATCCTGTATGTGTTCGTGGTGGAATTTGTGCTGGATCTGTTCAAATATTCCGCCGCCCAATCCTCCGGTCATTTCTCCGCTCCGCTGTCCATCGTGGGCGGGCTGTTGATCGGAGATGCGGCAGTCACACTGAACTGGGCCTCCACGGAAGTCCTGTTCTACGGCGCGGTCTCACTGCTCGCCACGCTCTCCATCTCCAGTCTGGAACTGGCGGACGCGCTGCGGGTCTACCGGATTTTTTTGCTCCTGACCACCGCTGCCTGCGGGCTCCCCGGCTTTCTCACCGGCCTGGGACTGGTATGCCTCTCCTGCCTCCTCACGCCCACCTTCGGCGGTATGAGCTACTTCTGGCCACTGTTTCCCTGGAATAAAAAAGCACTGGCCACCCTGCTTCTCCGCTACCCGACCGTAAAAGCGCAGCCCAGCAAAACATGGAACAGGGGACCGGTGCACACAAAAAAAGGATGAATCCTGTTCCTCACAGAATTCATCCCTTTTTAAAATATTTTATCACTCTTTCACGATCTCAGCATCCGGCGCATTCTTCTTCACGCTCTCGATACCGTTGGTGCAGCCCTGCATTGCCTTGTAGCCCTCACCAACAGCAATGATCTGACCGTTGGTTGCTTTCAGGCGGAAACGGAACTCGCCCGCTTTGTCTTTATAAATCTCAAACTTGGGGTTCTTCTCGGTCTGGAAGCCTTCCTTGGTCTGATCCTCGATCGCAGCGACAGCCGCATTCTTCTTCACACTCTCAATGCCCTTCTTGCAGGCTGCCTCAGTGGTATAAACCTCAGAAGTAGCGATCACCTCGCCGTTGCCTGCCTTCAGATCAAACTTGATACCCGTCTTTGTCTCTTTGATCACAAACTTGCCCATAACCCTTCTCCTTTTCTTATGCATAATTTGTATGACTTTATGTTCCCCAATCGGACTATTGTCACACTATATTTTACACGTGATTCATCCGCCAGTCAATACATCTTTGCAGATAATGTACATAATCCGGGTTCTTGCACATACCCTTTCCGGCCACATCGGACAGCTTTGCCACGTCCTGTCTGTTGCATACGGTGGTCTTCATGACGATGTTCAACGGATCCACGTCCGTGTCATTGGAGATGTAGGTTCCGATTCCGAAAGCCACCTTCGCCCTGCCTTCAAAATAGCGGAAGATCTCGTCCGCGCGCTTGAAATCCAGACTGTCGGAGAACAGTAATGTTTTGGTTGTGCCATCAATGCCCAGCGCCTTATAATGCGCCAGGATCTTGTCGCCCCATTCCATCGGATCGCCCGAGTCATGCCGCACGCCAGAGAACAGCGTCGCATAGGTGAGCTTGAAATCCCGCAGGAAGCAGTCCGTGGTAATGGTATCCGTCAGCGCGGTTCCGTTCAGGACGCCATACTCTTCGACCCAAGCCTCCAGTGCATACCAGTTGGAATAAGCCGGGTTGTGCTTGTGATTGCCCTGCCCCACGCACATGATCCACTCGTGCGCCATGGTACCCACCGGCGTCACATGGTATTTTTTCGCCAAATATACATTGGAAGTCCCCACAAATTTGGACTTGCCCAGATCAGCCTCGGCCAACTTCCGCACTGCCAGATCCTGTGCATCCGCGCACAGTCTGCGGCGCAGACCGAACTCACTGAACGTGGAAATATAATAAGTCCCGTCCGCAAGCCACTTAATCTTTTCATCCAGTCTCCGCTCAAAGCTTGCCATCAGTTCGTCATAATCATACTGCATGCGGAAATATACTTCATTGACGATCGCCAGAGTCGGAATCTCATACATGGAAGTATTCAGCCAGGTACCGGTGGTCTCGATGGTAAGCCCGCATTCCGCATCCTCACCAATGGTAAAATCCTCATATCTGGGATGCCACAGACGCAGAAAATCAATATAAGAAGACTTAAACCAGGTGATCGTGCTCAGATACGCAAGCTCCTCCTCGGTAAACTTCAGTTCGCAGTACAGACGGATCTGATTTTTGATCTCCTCCACCATCTCTTTTGTGAAATGCACATCTTCATTACGACACTTGAAACTCCAGGTCGCCGTGTAGCTGGGAAACTGATGATAGATCGCCTGCCCCATGGAAAATTTATATAAATCCGTCTCCAATAAACTTGTAACCATTCTGTCCATAAATGTTCTCCTTTTGTATTATCTGACAATGTCCATAATCTCTACATGACAGGTCTGCATCGCCGCCAGCGCCGTCTCGTGGCTCTCTGGCGTCACCCCTGCGCAGCACGCGGGATCCACTTTGATATGTGCATTGGGCAGAAAAGCCTTTATCAACAGCGCATTACTGATCACACAGATATCCGTACACAGTCCGATCAGTTCCACCTCCGTGACCGGCATCTCCTCATCTCTTTTCCGCAGAACCGCCCCCAGTTCGAACGAACCGAAGGTTTCCTTGTCGATCACCGTATCCCCATCCGCAGGCGTAAGCTCCGGCACAATCTCCCAGCCGGCCGTACCTTTGATGCAATGGGGTACCGGCAGATTTTTGCCCTCCTCTGTCTCCAAATACGCATCCGTGTGGGTATCTCTGGTAAAAATGATCTCCGCTCCCTCTGCCCTCGCCTGTGCGATCTTCTCCGCAACCTTCGGAATAATCCGGATCCCATCCTCGTTTCGCAGTGCACCTCTGGTGAAATCCTCCTGCATGTCAACCACTACCAAAATCTTTCCGGCCATTCTCCTACCTCCCATGTCAGCCGCCTTCCAGCTTCTCCATCATATTCCAAAACACCGCGCCCCTGCTCAGGAACTCCGTACAGTTCACATATTGCACCTTGAAAGCCCTTCCACCGGATCCGTAATAAAATACATACCGCCCCACCAGCCTGCCTCCGAAATACTCCTGCAGCTCCCTGCACACGGTCTTGTCCGTCAGATTACGCGCCTGATTCTCCTCTTTCTGATCCGTGCCCGCCACCTGGATCGCCACACAGCGCCGATTCCTTTTATTGATCAATACGATATCGAACACTTCCCCGCCATCGCTGCGGTATTTCGCGATCACATTCGCCCCGGACACCGTCATATCCTTCAGCAGATCCGTCACAAGAACATCCTTCAGACGCTCTGTCTGCATCTGCTGCTCACCGCCTTCTTCATCCGTCGGATACGGCGTCTCGATGAGACCGGGCTGCGTGAAAGTAGTATGATAGCTCCTGCCGTTCTCCGGAATCTCCGCCAGAACGTCCATCGCTTTCAATATTTTCCCCGTTTTCCCCAAAAATACCGACATTTCCGATCTATCACCGCCCGGATCCGAGTATTTATCCGCAATCTTCTGTATTTTCTCCCGGGAAAGTTCGCTTTGATATCCAAAATACTCCTCCAGCGAAGCGCCATAAAATCTCTGATACTCCCGAAATGAAACATAGCTGGTCCGGATCAGATGCAGCTTGTCGAGAAGCGCACCCTCCTTCAGAAGGATCAGTTCATCGCCGTCGCCGCCCGACACCACAACCTTTTTCCCCGACTGCGTAAGTTCGTCCGCCAGGAAACCGCAATTCTGCACAAAATCCGATATTTTATCCATATCGTCAACAAAGAAATAATGACACGCCGACTGGGTAAACAACTGCCGGATCTCCTCGGCCGGATCCTCTGTGGAACCGATGAGGAGCAAAGTATCATCGTACGCTCCCAGCAGGTCGATCGCCTGATAGAGCAGCGTAGTTCTGCCTGTCCGGTGCAGCCCGCACAAACCGAGAACACGCTTCTCTCTCCCCCGGAGGTAGTCGCCCACCGACTCCAGACTGTCCCGCTTTTTCAGCGCAGCAACCCCACTGTCCGCAATATATTCCTTTAATGTATCCCCAGTGAACACCTTGCTATGCAGCTCCTGCAACTTCGATCCCTCCACCTGTTCTCATCTGCCGCCTGTTCCTTATTCTCCGCCAAGATCTGCCGCATCATAATGCACTTCCACATTTTTCTTGTCATAGCTGCGGTAAAAGTCCGCCATAATACGGTTTATGATCTGCCTGGTCTCCGTCTCATCCATATTTTCAAGCAGAACTACATACTGCACATTGGTATATTTTGTCGCCGCGCCCACATTTCTGGTGGCGCCGGTGATTGCCCGCTCCAGAAATCTCATGATCTCCTCATGTGCCTCCAGTGACACTTCGCCGATATCCCGCAGCGTAAACAGTACAATCCGTACCTTTCCGTTGTTCTTCTGCAAAATGTCGTTCACAAAATCATAAATCTTCACAAACCCGGAATCCATGCCCACAGGCCTACCGTCCGCATCCAGTTCCGCCTCGTTCCGGTTCTTGAAAAGATCCACCAGACGCTCCAGATCCGAAGAATTTGCCACAGCCACATCATCGTCATCCCCCAGCTTATCCAGCCTGTGACAGAAATAATTGTTGCCGCCGTACTGCTTTGCCACAAAGAGCGCCTTGCTGGCATTTTCGTAGGAAACCATTACCTTATCCTTCTCCGTAGCAATCTGCGTGATACCTATGGAGACAGACAGCCTGGAAATGGAAGAATCCCTTAATGTCATAACCTTAATCTCTTCCAGAAACTTCCTTGCTACGTCCTCCGCGTCCTCGGCGCTGTCCACCTGCGGCATATATACCACAAATTCATCCGCTCCGAACCGGGACACGATCTGATCCTCTTTGATCCGCTTGATCTTATCCGACAAGATCCGCAGGTACTTATCTCCCACCATAAAACCTTCCGACTCATTGATCTTACGGAAATGATCAATGTCAAAGATAAACAGGGAACCTGTGCCATACTTGCCAATCTGATCCTGCATCATATTGACGCCCTGCCCGCGGCTTAATGTGCCTGTCAACTCGTCTGCCTGGGCTTCCTCCAGCACGGTCTCCTCCGCTTTGTCAATGACACGGGTCAGAATCTGTGTCGTCTGCTTCACCTCTGCGGAATCGTTATCCAAATTGAAGTTTGGCAGGCGCTTCTCCTCCACCAACCGGATCATCGCCTCGCAGGCAGCCGGATCAAACTGGGTTCCTTTGCCCTTCTTCAACTCCGCCAACACTTTCTCCTCCGGCAGATGTCTCCTGTAAATGCGGTTGGAAGTCATGGCGTCATAGGCATCCGCCACACCGATGATGCGAGCAATCAGCGGGATCTCCTCGCCCTTCAACCCCTCCGGATAGCCCTTTCCGTCATAGCGCTCGTGGTGATACTTCGCACCCACATCCAGATCATTTATCATCGTGATATCCTTCAAAATCTCGCCGCCTGTGACGGTGTGATCCTTCATCAACTGATATTCCTCATTGCTGAGCTTCCCCGGCTTATTCAGCACGGAATCCGGCACACCAATCTTACCAATATCATGCAGTAATCCGATAAAACGGATGTCCTCCACCTTCTGTTCATCCAGCCCCATCTCCTTTGCAATGGCCACGGAATATTCCGCCACACGGCGGCTGTGACCTCTTGTGTATTCATCCTTGGCATCGATGGTGTTTGCAATGGTCATGATCGTCTGCATGGTCATCAGGCGCATCTGTTCATTTTTCACCAGCAGCTCATCGGAGTACTTATTCAGTTCGCCGTTCATGGCCTCCAGCTCCTCGGCCTGCTGATACAGTTCCTCCTTCTGATCTGCCAGATCTTTGGTGTAAGCGACATTCGCCTTATAAATATCATCGTAAATGCGGGTCGCCAGATAGGCGGCCAGGATGCAAAGGAAAAGCAGCGCCAGCTGGATCTCCGTCTCTTTCGTGAGAACAGCCGCAATCTCTCCTCTCCGGTAACGCAGAAAAATATCAATGAAATTCACGATCGTGGCAATAATGCCTGTTCCCAGCACCAGTTTGGGATCGTGATAGAGCACGATAAAAGCCGTGAGCGGCAATATGTACGTGAAGACCAGCGTGGTGGAACCGGTCACCATCACAAAAATATACATGAGAAAATAACCCACCACCACATAATAACGCAGATCCTGACTCTCTTTATTCCTGAAATAGAAGAACGCCACCGCCGCCATCGGCAGGATCGTGACCGCTGAAAAAACGATCAGATAAGGAACCGTCCTTGCTCCTTTGATCACTTCTCCCAGATAACTGACGAACAGGATCAGAACGATCAGCGTCCATCCCAATATCAAATTTCGATTAATTCTTTTGATCTGCGTATCCATATAACCACCCCAATTGCCTCATTTTGACTTTGTTAAAATTATATCTTGCGTCATTCTATATTATAAATGAATTTGCGTCATTTGGCAATGTTCTATTAGCGCAATCACTATAACGCGATCACAACACCGCCCGGATTCTCGTAGGTGGTGGAGATACCGCCGGCATTTATGATCTTCACATCCGTAAAGCCAAACCGCTCTGTCAGAACCGCCGCAATCTTTGCACACAGCTCCCGGCTGGCGCATTGCGTGATCCGCACCTTCCGGGACGGATCCAGATGCTTCTTCTCAATATGCCACAGCAGGCGGTTTACCGCACGGTTCATGCCGATCGCCTGATCGATCTGCTTGATATCACCGTCATCCCCTATCAAAACAGGTTTCACATTCATCGTGGTCGCAACCAATGCCTTAATGCCCTTCAACCGCCCGTTTTTCTTGAAGGTTTCCAGATCATCCAGCACAAAAATGGTAAACATCTCATCCCGAAACGCCTCTGCCGCTTGCACTACCTCCTCGAAGGAACAGCCGGAATCCGCCAATTCCACGATCTTCTCGTACAACAGATGCTGTGCGGCCGCTGCGCTCTTGGAATCAAACACATGGATGCGCACACCCTCGTGCTCCTCCTCAAACATCTCCTTCGCCACCATGGCACTGTTATAGACGCCGCTCAGCTTAGAGGAAAGCGTAATCACGTAGTTGTCACAGTTTTCGTCATACGCGCGGTAAAAATCGTCCGGAGACGGGCAGGCCGACCTCGGATATCCCGGATCACTCTTGATCATCTCGATCCACTCCTCCTGCTTTCTATGGCCGTCATCCCGATATTCCACCCCGCCGATGATGATCGACATAGGCACCCGCGCAATGTTCCCCCTGCGCATCTCCAGCTTGGAAAAATCACAACAACTGTCGCCGATAATCTTGTACGCCATTCCTGAAATCCCCTTTCGTCATCTCTTTCCTTTTTACCTTATCATCTGCTCATATTATGCCACAAATAAAAGTTTTTTCAAGATTTGCAGCACATATTTCAGTACTGCCCAGATAAAAAACAGCACCCATGCCGAGTGCTGTTCCATTCATTGCTTTTTTAAGTAATCACTCCGGCAATATCGCGTTAATATAATATTGCCTTAAGTTTCATTCTAACATTTTTACTCTGCCGCAAGTACCCACTCTTGTGCCAGATATAAGGGAACATTCGTCATCCATTCCTGCTCTCTGTATCCTGACATGGAAAATCTGCAAGGCTTAAGGGTATTATTGCTCTCATATACAGCCCGCAGGCTTTTTGATTTCAGATTTTCTTCCGCTTTTACCTCTATAGGGTAGAGCTCATTCTTCTGCACAAGAAAATCAATTTCCAGCGGTGAAGCTTCCTTGGAGTAATAGTACAGTTTCAAATCCAATGCGATCAACTCCTGTGCAATGAACTGTTCCGTAAATGCTCCTTTATATTCCGAAAAATAATTCTCGCCGGTAATCACTTCCTTCGCTGTCACATCCGACATGGCTCCCAAAAGCCCAAGATCGGACAGAAACACTTTAAATGCAGAAATGTCTTCGTAAAATTTTAACGGACGCTTCACGGAATTTACCCTCACAACTTTATGGATCAACCCTGCACTAATAAGCCACTGTAGCGCGTTTTCAAAATCTTTTGCCCGTGCTCCTTTCTTAACAGCTCCGTAAATAAATTTCTTGTTTTCCTTTGCAAGCTGGGACGGTATGGAATTCCACACCATTGTTACTTTAGGCAGATCAACCGTAGGAACATGTTTTGAAAAATCCTTTTCATATTCAGCCAGGATTCTTTTTTGGATCTGACGCACTTCATTCAGATCCTGCGACCTGACATAGTTCTTTACTACTTCGGGCATTCCGCCCACATAATAATACTGACGCAGTAGATCCGTAAATTTTACAGAGAGAGCCGAAAGCTCCTCCCAACGATGTTCACACATCTGACGGACAATCGTTTCATTTCCGGAAGCCACCAGAAATTCCTGAAATGTCATAGGATACATCTTTATTTCATCCACTTTTCCGACCGGATATCCTGTTCCGGTGTGCAGACTTACTCCCAACATACTTCCCGCAGCTATGACATGATATTCCGGTGCATCTTCATAAAAGTATTTCAAAGCGGTTATCCCCTGTGGAGCTTCCTGAATCTCATCCAGCACAATCAATGTTTCTTCCGGATTAATTGTTTCGGAAGTAAGCGATGAAAATACCCGTAAAAGACGTTTCACATCATAATCAAAGAAAATAGTCTTCATTTCCGCTATTTTGTCACAGTTGACATATGCTATATTCTTATATTCTCTGGAACCGAATTCTTTGATGATCCACGTCTTGCCAACCTGTCTGGCACCGTCTATGATCAATGGTTTTCTGTCAGCTTTTTGTTTCCATACCAAAAGGCGATCATATATATCTCTATGCATCTAAAATCCTCCCCTGTATGCTATTTTTAACTTTTACATAGTAATTATACAAAAAAATGAACGAAAATTCAAATATGCATCACAAAAAAATGAACGAATTTAGGTCGCGCAAAATAAAAAACCCGCAAACTGCTCTGTCAAATAGCTGAATACCATTTCATTTTCCACAATGAATATCGCTTTTCCCTCTCCATATGCCCGCTTTGCTTTTTTGAGCGCAGGCATGACCAGGATTCCCGGCTCCCCCATCGCGCAATAGCCCTCAAACGCAGGGTGCAGACCATCCTCCATCTCAAGATGTACGCCAAAGGTAATGACCGTGTTGGACATTTCATCCGGCAGAATATGATATTGCAGTAAACTCTCTCAGATAGTCCTGATAATTCTGATTCAGCCGCTTAAAATCCTCCTGCAGATTATTCCACCATTCATTAATCTCCTTCGATGCCGCCGCATCCATTTCATCTGCCTGCTCCAAGCTGTTCTCCAGCCGAATAAACAGGTTTGTAGACAAACTGCCGGATTCCAAAAACAGATTCTCCAATCTCACCGTCAATCTCTTTTCGTGATAATACCATCCTGTGTTTTCGCCAGCTTTAATATCATTTCAGGAAAAGCTATCCTATCAATCCCGGTCTGTCTCACATATTGAATACTTTGATTGTTCTCCTTATATACCTTCTGCGAAAGTAAATATGATCTTGATCTGCCATTCCCGACGCCTTCCACAAGACCGTCTTCAATCAGATTTTCTATGGCACCTCTTAACTTTCCTTCTGCAAAATGTGTCTTCTCGGCAATCTGATCCAATGTAAGTCTTTTCTCGTTTTTAAGCAACGACAAGATCATAAGCGCATAAATAGACAAAGATCTTCCTAATCTGTTTTGTTCATCTGCTATAAACCTGGTAAATCTGTCATCCGCCTTAGCCCTCTGGATAAATAGTTTTACATTTGTACTGGTTGTTTCCGAATAATCCGGCCAGGGTCTTCCATATATGATAGAGCCTTCATAAATTCGATCTATACCACGCCCCGTTTTTTCCGCAAGTCCAATTCTTTTTAATGCATCTGCCAGCGCAGGATTCTTCCCATGCGGCTCTACTGTAAGCAGATTATCTAATGTAACGCCATCAATGAAACCTCCAGGGCTGCTGATTGTCATTCCCTCATCATCAATCAGCACCCTCACCGTCCCAAGCATCGTGTAATCTCTATGACAAAACGCATTCACCAGTCCCTCTCTGAATGCCGCTTTGTCAAATTCCGGAATAGAAGCCCTAAATAAACCATATTCAACTTCATGTTCCGGATTCCATGCTTCAGAATAGGTTTCAAATTTTTACCTTTGTTCCTTCCAAAACCTGAAAAGATGCCTTAACAGTCGGCATTAACTCAGCGATACGATTTTCTTTTCCGAGAATAAGCATTCCTGTAACCGTCGGATAAATCTTCCCGTCTATCTCTGTCGTAAAGCGCAGCGCTTTATCCAGCTCATCATCAGATAAACTAAGCAGATTCTTTTCCCCTCCCGGTCTCGTCTGTATAATGTTCCGTAATCTGATCCTCTGATTTGGATCAAAATCTTCGACGGCAGCACCGGCAAGTGGACCTGCTGAGAAATCTAATAAAGCCAGTTCCGAAAGTCTGGTCATGATCTCATAGGAATACATTTTTTGCCTTCTTCTCGCTATAATAAATACTATGAAACGGCAATTTTCTTACTTTTTGCCAAATTATAGTTTTTAATGGGGTGATACTTTGAATATAGCAGACACACTATCCAATCTTCCACAAGATCAGATTTTTAACAAATCCCGTTTTCGTGAAGCGGTTCATACGGTAGATCCCGACTGCACAGAAAGCACCATCAATTGGATGCTGGTCACCATGCGCAAACAAGGTCTCCTCGCATCGGCAGGCACCGGGAAATATTATTGTCTCCCTAGCGAATCTGACATAAAGAAAGACTATCGGTATCCGCATTCCCCGGAATATCAGGAAATTGAGCAAACCGTTACAGACACATATCCTCTTGTAAACTTTCAGATGTGGGAATTGATCCAGATGAATGATTTTGTCAATCATCAGATTGCAAAAAATGTAATTTTTATAGAAGTAGAATCCATGTTGGTCGATACAGTATATGAAATGCTTCATGAAAAGTATCCATACGCCATGATCCAACCGAATGCAGATACTTTCTACAAGCAACGAGCCCCGGAAACCGATATTATCGTTCAGAAACTACTTACAGAAGCACCTACGCCAAATGACAGGCATTCCAGCCCTCTGGAAAAACTTCTCGTAGATCTTCTATCCAAAAAACTATCAGGAAACTTGATTGAAAGAAGTGAATACCCGCGCATATATGAAGACATCTTCCGAAAATACCTGATTAATGAGACCAGAATGTTTCGATATGCAAAGCGCCGGCATCTATACGATACCTTACTTTCTTTCATACAAACACAGACCAGCATAAAACTAATGACCATCTGACAAGGAGACACATATGATTTCAAAAGATACCTACTCCATAGAGTATGTTAACAGCCTGCGAGAAAAATACAAAAAGGATCCCTCTCTTCTGGAGCGTGTCCCGTTTGCTTTCGGACTGCTCGAAGCGATTGCCCGTGTTGGTATGCCATTCACATTTAAAGGCGGCACCTCGTTGATGTTGATACACGACCATCCGCTCCGACTCTCCACAGACATCAATATCCTTGTGGATCCGGGTACCGATGTTGATAAATACATAACCGAAGCTTCAAAGCTCTTCCCATTTAAGTCGTATGAGGAAGACCGACGCATCGGCAAAAACGACATTGAAAACGCCATTTCAAATTTGTGTATGACTCACCCTTAAGAAATGACGATTTCTACATACTTCTGGACATCGTCTTTGCAGAGAGTCCCTACATCTCTACCCAAACCTGTGAGATAATGAATGACCTTCTGCTTACTGAAGGAGTTCCGATCACCGTCAAGATTCCTTCACCGGAATGTATCCTCGGCGATAAACTTACTGCATTTGCACCGCACACCACAGGCGTTCCTTTTGGAATTGACAAAGAGCTTGAGATTATCAAGCAACTGTTTGATGTTGCCACGCTTTCTGAGAAGATAGACAATTATCAGAATCTGATATCAACCTATGACCGAGCAGTCATTGATGAAATCGGTTATCGCGATATAACCGCAACCCGTGATGATGTCCTCCGTGACACCATACGGTCTTGTGCCTGCATTATTGGAAAAGGCATCTATGATCCGGATGAATTTCCACTGTTCATCAAAGGAATCCGTTCTATCGGTGGGCATATTCTGTCAATGAAATATGGCGTTCCACTTGCTGCTGAGCAGGCCAGCCGTGTGATGTATCTGGCCTCCTGTATGCTCACCGGGCAGACATTTACTCCTATCAAAAACCCTGAAACATATCTTCAAGCCAATATCGGCAAGAGCAAATATAAAAAGCTCTCATATATGAGAGGCCAGAGTGCTGAAGCGTTTGCATATATCGTTGAATCGGTTCGAATGATTGGAGAATAGACCCATGTAAATCTTAAAAGTAGGAGGTCAACCCAAAAAATCCGTCTGAAGAGGAAAATGAAAAAGCGGAAACCCTTGATTTTATAAGGATTTCCACGCCTAACTAGGAGAGCGGGTGATGGGAATCGAATGACCATGAACACTCGAAAATCCAGTAAGAAAGGGGGTTGCGTAGCTGTCCGATTCCCTTGTACCACTTTTGTACCAACAATATCTTTTAACATATGGTAGGGACAAACCTCTCTGCATCCTCTGTATTAAGTAGCATTAGTGGCAGACGAAGTAAAGCCTGCCACTGTTACGCTTAATATTACAGATGCCAAAATTGTACATATAATTCTTTTAAATCGTTTCATAATACCCTTTCTTAAGGGATGGTTACACCAAATATCTCACCTGTTAACTCTTTGGAACTGGGGTTTACAGAAAATACAACTGCACCATCACCAACATAGTCTATACACTGAAAATAGTCACCGTCAAGAGTAATAAGATAATTGTATTCTACCTCAATATATTCCTCTGGTGCCGGAATTGTAGCGTCATAAAATGCAATATATTTATAATTAAACGCATTATATTTTACCGCTGTCATATTGATTGCTGCCTTAAGATATGGAGAAAGATCCTCAGTAATATTTAGGAGATCTGCAGTTTCTGTATCTGCTAATACATAAGCATCAGAAATATGAGCAGTAGCTCTCATTCTCTCTGGTAACTCACTCTCATCAACATACTTCGGCATCAAGAACTCCTCAACATAGGCATCACCATCGGAATCACTGAAATCGGGGGCTGCACTATGTACTCCCACAGCGGGATCTGTTTCTAGTACTTCAATTTTGGGTCCATAATAAGGATACAGTTCTTCGTATTCATCATGATAGTCGGTTAAGTTGTGCTTATCCCCAAAATCCTTGATATCGTAACCACATACCTCCCTACCCAACAAAAACTCGATTCCATCACCATTTTCATCCGATACAAACTTGCCTGGCAACCATAACAACCCGTACCCCTTTTTTTCAAATACATACGCGCCAAGTTTTATTTCTTCACCATTATCATCTGTTCCCAAAAATTTATACACACCTGTCTCTAGTTCATCTGGTTTATCATCCATAAAATAATATGATATATCGTTAAAATATAGTTCAACGTCATCTATATCCATAACCTTTGTTTTTTCATCATCGTAAAATAGAATCCTTTCATCCCAGTATTTCTCCAAAATGTCTGTAGTAAGTGGAGATAAATCATCAAGTTCAGATAAATTTAGGTTTGCATAATTAAGAACATAGTACAAGATCACTGCTGTTTCTCCATCAGCTACAATTTCTTCTTCCTTATCCTTACTATCCGACTCCTCCTGTCTTGATCTGCTTCTTTCCCGTTCATTTACCGCAGGCTCCGTTTCCTTACCGCCGCAACCGCTAAGTGTAACAGCCATTGCTAATATTGCCAAATATATACTAATTCTTTTCATCGTTCTTCCTCCAATTTACTTTATCTTGTACCCTAAATCTTCTGCAATTTGCGATATCCTTCCGGAGCCACCAATGTATTTACGAGCCTCTCCATACAAGACTGTGTTTCCCTTTCTGACAGCACATACAAAACCGTCGCCGGATTTATAAGACACGCTAAAAGACGATTTTGAGCCTGTTAAATTAGAGTTTGAATCTGATTTATACTGCTCATACTTTTCGCTCATAGCTTCCTGCGCCTTTTCTTTACTTGCAAAAACACAGTAGTCTATCACTCCGCCCCCGTCATTGCCGGACCATGACTCTGTTGATATGCGGATTACTTTTTGAGGAGACCCCATAGGAACACCTACATTAGACATTTCTGTTATTTTGTAATACTTGCTGTACCCCCTTACTACAGCTTCTATTTCCTCATAAGACAATTCTTTTACCGAACTCTCGCCCAGTCCTCCGCTCCCAATTAGTATTCCCACAAAAAGAATACATGCCACTACACATACCGCAACCACACCGATTACTACTTTCTTTTTCATACATTTCTCCTTTGTTAAATATTTGTCCGTCATATGGCGGACATTCAAGGGGATTGTACATCATTTGTTGTACACTGTCAAGGAATGTAATGCATAACAATATTTAATAAAAGCGTTGAAATGGGTGATGTAATGGGATATTATCCTCGTTTGAGAGATTTGCGTGAAGATAAAGACTTATCTATCAGAAAATTAGCGGACATACTTCATATGCAGAGAACAACATATCATAACTATGAGACAGGAAAACGGGAACTGCCTTTTGAATTGGCAATTACACTTGCTAAGTTTTATAATGTTTCTCTGGATTATATTGGCGGTATAACGAATGATTCCACTCCGCCAACCAAAGATAAACGCAAAATATAGATCAATATTTTCAAACGGACAATACCGTTTTAAAAGACATATCCTCATAGGTAAAACGGTACACTAATTTTAGAAATGGTATCTACCCTATTAAAAACACATGGATAAGTTTATTTGTAAGGTTTTCTTCTGTTTTTTTGAAAAATTTTGTAAGGACTAATATGTAGGCACTTTTGTCGCAAAAAAGTCCTTACATATTTTTTTGCCCAATTTTAGGGCAAAAATCGTATGTTTAAATAAAAATTTTTTCTGAAAAGGCTTCTTAAGGGGTATTTTTTGCAATTTTTGTAAGGTGTTTTTTGTAAGGAAAAAGTCATAATTCGCTTGAAATTTCATAGATTTTAATGTGAAGATTTTAGAATTTGATGTCATATCATTTTATTTTGTATACAAGTTTAGAAATTAGTTTGCCTCATTTTAGAAATTCATGTCATAAATCTTAGAAAATATACATATCTGAAATTTTTAAAAAAATAACTCAAGTTTAAAACAACCTTTCCTTATTGGAAAATCTTCTATAGCCTGCACAAATATAATCGAAAGGAGACCTGCTTTTGGGGCGCAAATGCCTAATCGCCTAAACGCCAATCACCGACACACCTAATTACCTAAAATCCTAAGTACCTAGCAACAGTCCCATTGCATAAATACTGCAATGGAGCACACGAATATTGAAGATCTGATACATCTATTTCAAAATTTATCCCAATATGATATGATGTCTTTGGACAGCTACGCAATAAATGATATGCGTAATAGCTTAGAGGAACAAATCGAAAATAAATTAAAGGGGGTACACAACAACAAAATCTGTCAGATTTCAGACGGACGGTATAAAACACATAATCCACAGCTGATTAAAAAGACCAAGCTGGAACTGCTGATTGCTTTGTATGAATATTATTTTCATCAATCTCCCCTGCCGAAGCGGAAAAAGAGCATTAAAACGGTTTATCCGCAATGGTTGGAAACTTATAAATCATTGATCGAGCAGGGACACAGATCGGTCGGCAGTCTGCGACATTATGAGAGCGATTATAACAGATATCTGCATGGGATTGAACTGGAAACAAGGGATATTACCAAAATAACTTTCCAAGACATAAAAAAGTTTTATGCGGAAATCACGGCAAATCAGGCAATCACCAGAAAATCCTTGAATAACGTCAAGACCTTAATCAATCAGATTTTTGACTACGCCAGAGATCAGAATATACCCGTTATCAATACACATGATATCCGCACTATAGACCTCTGTTGCAAAGAAACGGATAATTATGACAAGGTGTACAGTGACGAGGAACGGTTAAAGGTCTTAGATGCTTGTAAACGCCAAAATAACGTATATTCCCGTTGCATAGGGTTGATGTTCTGTCTATGCGTCAGAATCGGCGAAATAAAGGCTTTAAAGTGGTCTGACGTGGATTTTGAGAACAAAAGGGTATTTATTCACCGTTCTATGGTACAAATCAAGGAAAACGGCATTTACAAGGACAAATGTGTCGACCGGACAAAGGGAAAGAAAAAAGAGTGCAACCGCTATGAGAGTTTATCGGCGCTGGCAATTTCTTTTCTGCGGGAACAGCGCAAAGAAACCGCATTTTGCGAGTATGTCTTTATGACTAACGAACACCCTTTACAGACAAATATGGTAAACAAGAAATTAAAGCGTATTTGCGAGCAGGCGGGTGTGGAATATCTTTCCTCGCATAAAATCCGTTTCTGGGCTGTAACCGCCATGTATAACCAGAATATTGCCGATTCGGTTATCCAGTACACAGCCGGTCATTCCGACCCTGCAACCACAAATCATTATAAACGTCTTGCCAAAATTCAGCCTAAAATTGAAAGTGATATGTGGGATAAAATGTTTGGAATGTAGTATTTATGCGGATTGTACCACATTTGTACCACTTGAAAAACGGTAGAAAGTGCGTATTTAGGGAAAAAAATAAGAGCGGGTGATGGGAATCGAACCCACGTGTCCAGCTTGGAAGGCTGGCGTACTAGCCATTGTACTACACCCGCATGAGAGCGCGAGACGGGGATCGAACCCGCGACCCCCTCCTTGGCAAGGAGGTGCTCCACCGCTGAGCCACTCGCGCATATTCTATATAAAGTTTGATCACTTTTGTATATAAAGCAGTCGGTCAAAAGCAGACCGCCTGCGAAATGCCCAGAACCGGAATCGAACCAGTGACACGAGGATTTTCAGTCCTCTGCT
>JAFUZJ010000061.1 GCA_017476665.1 Lachnospiraceae bacterium
ATAAGAGTAGCACCTTTCTTTGGTTGGTATTGATTGGGGTAATCTTATTATACCAGAGATTTGGTGCTATTTTAATGTCAATATACCTATTTATTCCAAAAAATTGCTTGAAAAATCAAGCGTTAGCACTGGTTATGCTGATGGGAAAGTTGAGTTATTCAAGAAAAGGCGAAAACTATGTGAACGGCGGTGTGAAGACACTGGCAAAGGGCAATACGGAAATCTGTGCGGAGTTCATCCAGAAGGCAGTCGGCGGGGATCTGTTCCAGATTGAAACCGTTAAGGAATATGCTGCGGATTACTATGCCTGCATTGATGAGGCAAAAGCGGAGATGCAGCAGAAGGAACGTCCCGAATTGAGAAAATATCTGGACAGCATTGCTGATTACGACAACGTGTTCATATGCGGACCATGCTGGTGGGGACTTTTCCCGATGGCGATCTACACCCAGCTTGAAAAACTGGACTGGAACGGGAAAAAGGTATCTGTCCTCGTCACCCATGAGGGAAGCGGCCTCGGTGGCTGTGAACGCGATCTGAGGCGCGTCTTGGAGGGAGCATCTTTTGGCAAGGGTCTTGCTGTTCATGGCGCAGATGCGTCACGTTCAGAGAAAACGGTTGCCGACTGGGCGGCTTCCCAGGTGTAAGGGTCATGAGTGATAAAGAACAGATCATAAAGCTTTACCACGATATGTATGTGGCAATGGTCAAAAAGGATGAGGCAGAATTGGACCGGGTGCATGGAGACTCCTTTGTGCTGATCCACATGACGGGAATGCATCAGAGCAAGCAGGCATATATCCGGGCGATCATGGACGGCACGCTGAACTATTACTCGGAAAAGACCGACAGCCTGGATGTTTATATAAAAGAGCCGGATAACGCCGTGCTTATCGGGAAAAGTTTTGTAAATGCAGCAGTGTTCGGAGGCGGGAAACACACATGGAGGCTTCAGCTTCGGTTTGAACTGAAAAAAATTGGCGATGAGTGGAAACTGACAAAGGCGCAGGCATCCACATATTAAAGGCGAAGGAGGATACTTCAAAATGAAAAAAGATGTAATGATCGTAACCGGTGCAGGACAAATCTCGATGGCGATTGCCCGCAGAGTCGGCTTTGGGAAGAAGATCATTCTTGGTGATAAAGCAAAAAAGAACTGCGAGGCGATTGCCAAGGTCATGAATGATGCTGGCTATGACGTGGAGCCGTTTGAGATGGATCTGTCCGACAGGGCTTCCATCAAGGCTATGATTGCCAAGGCACAGGAGTACGGAGAAATCAAGTATATGGTGAACGGAGCAGGAGTTTCCCCTTCGCAGGCTCCGATCGAGGCGATCTTAAAGGTTGATCTGTACGGTACGGCTGTGCTTCTGGAAGAGGTCGGCAAGGTGATCGCAGAAGGCGGTGCGGGAGTAACGATCTCCAGCCAGTCAGGGTGGAGGATGCCGCAGCTGACGCCAGAGGAGGATAGACAGCTTGCTACCACGCCGACGGAAGAGTTGTTGTCGCTCGACATCCTGCAGCCGGAGAACATCAAGGATACGCTTCATGCATATCAGATGGCGAAACGTTGTAACGAAAAGCGCGTGATGTATGAATGTGTCCGTTGGGGCGAGAGGGGCGCAAGGCTCAACGATATCGCTCCCGGCATCATTGTGACGCCGCTTGCAGTAGACGAATTCAACGGTCCCCGCGGGGATTTCTACAAAAATATGTTCGCCAAGTGTCCGGCAGGAAGACCGGGAACGGCGGATGAGATGGCAAATATCGCAGAGCTTCTCATGAGCGATGCGGGCGCTTTCATAACCGGTTCCACATTCCTGGCAGATGGCGGTGCGACGGCATCCTACTATTATGGGCCTTTGCAGCCTGAGGCATAAGGAGGTGAATCCCATGAATCGCAAAAAAAGAGCTGCGGTATTTTTACTGGTATTTGCGATGTTGTTCTCTCTTGCAGGGGGCGGGAGCGCAGCCGGAAACGCAAATGATAATTAACAGCTTTTGGGCTGACAAAAATGGATACGCAGAAAAGCAGAAAGGGTGGCAAATGATGAAAGTATTAATGGTTAATGGAAGCCCACATAAAGATGGCTGTACTTATACAGCTTTGTCGGAAGCAGCTTCTGCACTAAATGAAGAAGGAATTGAAACAGACTTCTACTGGATTGGAAATAAACCTATCGGTGGCTGTATCGGCTGCTTTCAGTGTGTGAATAAGAAGCAGTGCGTGTTCGACGATAAGGTCAACGAATTTACCCAGCTGGCGGCAGAATATGACGGTTTCATTTTCGGATCGCCCGTTTATTACTCCGGAATGAACGGAAGCCTCATGAGTTTTATGGACAGAGTGTTTTTCTCGGCATCTGCCCAGGAGCCTCATCCCTTCCGATTCAAGCCTGCGGCAGCAGTGGTATCAGCAAGAAGAGCCGGCACGACATCCGCACTTGATCAGATGAATAAATACTTCCTCCATCAGCAGATGCCCATTGCGACTTCACGGTACTGGAACATGGTGCATGGCAATACGCCGGAGGAAGTAAAACAGGATGAAGAGGGGCTGCAGATCATGCGATATCTCGGAAGGAATATGGCATGGCTTCTGAAATTGAAAGCGGCAGGTGAAAAAGAAAGTGTGCCTTTCCCAAGACAGGAGATGGAGCGGAAAAGCACTAACTTTATCAGATAGTCAATAGAAGAGAATATGGCTATTTAATTTCCTTTTCATATTCTCTTGGTGACATGCCATAGTATTCCCGGAATGCTTTATAAAAGTTGCTGTTATTGCTGTATCCGAGCATGGAGGCGATCTCTTCAATGGAGAGGGTTGTGTTATTCAGAAGAAGCACGGCTCTCTCCATTTTCTTTTCTAAAAGGTTTTGTTATGGGATTGAAAAACGGCAAGATATGTGTTACAATAAATTACATGGATAATGTAATTTATTTCAAAACAAGCAGGTGAGGTGGCACCACTCCGTCCTATGTGAACCGGCTGATAAAAAAGAGCGAGAATATCGTAAATAAGACATTTATTCAAATGTTAGAATCCTTGGGGCACGACATTGAACTGACATATGTAAAGCGAGAGGAGGAGTGAAAAATGTGGATTGATTTTAACGCAATAGACAAAATGACCATTCCCGGCATGAACAATGGAACCGGCACCATGACCGCACGGATGTATCACAATGAGAAATACCGCATCATTCCCACGGCTATCCATCCCGGCGGTTCG
>JAFUZJ010000062.1 GCA_017476665.1 Lachnospiraceae bacterium
CGCCAGGAAATAGGCGAAGTGGATTGTCAGAAGATCAGTGACCATCAGACAGATCGCTGTCTTCTGCCAGCGCTCCAGCCTCCGCAGCCCGGTTCTGTGTTGTCTGTTTTCTGTATTGTCATTGTGGTTCATATCATCAGCACCTTTCGCATATCGCTACCGGCTCTTTGGATTCTCGGACAGGACTTTCAGGCATGGCTTCGCCAACCAAACCATACAGGCTATAAAAACAAGTCCTGTACGCCCCGGCTTCCGGCACGATATGTTCCATCCATCCCTCCAACGCGCCCCCGGCGACGATTGCAGTTCCAGATTTCTTATTGTGATTTCTATCACATTTTCTCTATGATCTCAAGTCCTACCGTGGTCTGGCGGATGGCACCAAAGAACTCCATCTCCAGCACGGCGATCCGTTTGTGTCTGTCTATCTTCTTGATCTGGCCGACGAAATGTTCCATCGGACCTTCCAGGATGCGAACCTGTTGTCCCTCGATATAGCCCACGGAGACTTCCACCACATGATCCTTGCCAAAGAGCTTGTATAGCTTGTCAGCTTCATTGGGGCTTACCGGAATCACATTCTCCTCCACCCGCAGGAGCTTGGTCATCTCCTGGATGGTTTTGAGCCGCTGAAAGAGGCTCTCCGGCTCCTCTGTCTCGCAGAAGAGATATCCGGGGTAGAGCACGGCGGTCACCGTCTTCATTTCCCCTTTGAATTTCTTGCGCCTTTTGTAGAGTGGGATGAAGATGTCTTCCTTCTCCTCATCGATCACCTGACGGCAGCATTCCGCGATCCGGTGTTCTCTGCCTGTATAAACCTGTATGACATATAACACTGTTCGGAACCCCCTCGTCTTGCGGCAACCTGACAAACGTCCGGTCGCGCCCGGTCAGTCTGCATTGAGCAGCACGCCCGCCACCAGGTAGCGGTTGTTCGGCTTATTGCCAATGCAGGTGGACAGCACCAACAGATTGTCCCCGGATGTCACCTCTACGCCTTTATTATAATTGTTTCCGACGACAACGTAACTGGTAAGTTCCCCCAGAAAATCCTCCACCTCTTTGGCCTTGCTGAAATCATGGCTCAACAGGATGTGCTTGTCGCTGTACTCGCAGGAAGCAAAGATCTGATAGACTAAAAGCTTCTCCGGCGTGTAGATGTATACATACGGGTGCTCTTCAAAGTACTGTGCATCCTCATATTTATGAAGTCCCGCGAACATGGTGCCCTTCTTCATGTTGTGTCCGTAGAGCACCGTCACAGGATCGGAAAAATCTTTTTTGTTATAATTTTCCGTGTAGATACAGCCCGGATAACCCTTGCTTCCATCCAGATTATAATCCAGATAATGGGTATTGTCTGTCGGATGCTGTAACACGGGGTAATCAATCATGGAGTCGGGAATGTAGATCCACGCGTAAATGTCCGGGTTGGTCTCGGTCTGAAGCTTCGCAAAATCCACTTCCTTCTCCGGAATCGGTACGTTCAGCTTCTCCAGAATCGTCAGGTTGTCCTTGGATTCCGGCTCTGACTCTGTAGGCTCAGGCTCGGTAGATTCCGGCTTCGCAGCCGGCGTGACAACAGCTTCCACCGGAATGGTATTCTGTGCCGCCAGCTCCTCAAATCGCTGTTCCTGCGCATTCTGGCTCAGCTTTCGGATCCCGAAGACCGCCAAAGAGATTGCCGCCAGCACGATTAGCGAGACGGCAATGATCTTCCCTATTTTGTTGGATGGACTATTCTGTTGTGTCCTCTCCGTATTTTCCGTAATATTTTCCATAATATTTACCGTAGTATTTACCGTAGTACTTGCCGTAGTACTTACCGTAATAGCCCTTGCCGCCCATCTCGACTTTGTTCAGCACGCATCCGAGGATCCGGCAGCCTGTTACTTCCAGCTGTTCCTTTACTTTCTTGGCAAAGTGGTAGCTGACTGCGCCGCTGGCGATGATCATGATCACGCCGTCGCAGAATCTGGATACCACTGCCGTATCGATCACGCTGCCCAAAGGCGGCGTATCTACGATCACCATGTCGAATTTCTGTCTGGCGAACTCAATCAGCTTCTCAAACCGGCTGTTGCCCAGGATCTCACTGGGGTTGGGGGGTACCGGCCCGGAGAAGATCATATACAGATAGTTGATGTCCGTGGAACACATGGACTCTTCCAGAGGTGCTTTTCCCACCAGGTAGTTGGTCAGTCCCAGACGCACCTTTCCTTTTTTATGTCTCTCTCTCATCACGGATTTTCTCAGATCCGCGTCGATCAAGAGAGTTCTCTTGCCGCTCTGAGCAAAGGTCTTGGCCAGTTCAAAAGATGTCGTGCTCTTGCCTTCATTCGGCGTGCAGCTGGTGACGCAGATCACCTTCACGTCGTCTCCGGAGAACTCTATGTTGGTACGCAGCGCCTTGTACGCTTCCTTGGTACGGAAATCCAATTCTTCATGGTTTAACTCAATTACCTGCATTTTCTGTACTCCCCCGATCTTCTTCCTGTTCTGCACCTGTATCCGGTTCCAGATCAATGACCAGCCCCGTCTCATCGCTCATGCTGGCGCTTCTCTCTTTCGCGACAGCTGCCGAACCTCTGCGGGAGTGGCTTGCGCTCCGGTTCGAGTTCTCTCTGCGCCTCGGAACAGCTTCTTCCTCATCGTCCTCGGCAGAGCGGCTTGGTCTGCTTGTCCTGCCGGACTTGCCTGACTTCTGGTTCTTGCCGTGCTTCTCCTCTTCCTTGACGGGAATCATGCCCAGGGTACTCATATTCAGGTACTTCTCCACATCCTCGGAAGTCTTCACCGTATCATCCATCAGAAAGCTGATCAGGATCACGCCTGCGCAGGCAAATGCACCTAACAGTCCGCCGATGGCAACCCATTTCAACACGTTGGGGCTGGAGGGTTTCGTGGGGAGGTTTGCCTCGTCCACTGTGTTTACCGCCTCGATATTCATCACTTCCTCAATGCGTTCCGCAGCGACTTTGCGGATCTCATTGGCCAGATACTGTGCTTTCACCGGACTGGGATCGGTCACCGTGATAGAAACAATTCGGGTGTCGTTGGTAGCCTTCACCGAGGTCTTCTTCTCCAAAGACGCATAGGTCTCATCCGTCAGGGCGTTGTCCTCAATCACCTTCTCCAGCACGGACCGGCTAGTGATCATCACCACATAGTCCTTGGTCAGCTGGGTACCCAGCTGCAGGTCACTGGTGGTAATGTTACCGCTGTCATTGTTCAGAATGTATACTTTCGTGGTGGACTGGTAGAGCTCCGTCACCACAAAGGAACTGATCAGGAAGGCCGCCACCGCTCCCAGTATCCCGCAGAGCGCGATCATCCAGATCCTGCTCAGCAGGAGGAAGAAGACTTCCCCGAGATCAATTTCGATTTCATCATCCTCACGTCTGCTACTTACGTCCATAACTATTATCCATTTTCACCTTTCAAAAAATAGTATTCCGCGTTGCCGAACAGAAGCTCATCCGCGTACTCGCTGCCGTATTTCTTGTAGAGGATATCCGCGCATTTCGCAATGTGGGGCGCCCTCTTACTGTTATTATGCGCATCGGTGCCAATAAAATCCACCAGATGCTCTTTCAGTAGCTTCTTGGTATCCTGCTTTGCCTTCCAGCCGTTGTCTCCGGTCACGGAAGCAGCATTGATCTGAATCAGCACGCCCAACTTCTGCAGACCCGCCACGAACTCCATGCTCTCCATGGCTTTCAGGTAGCGCTCTATGTGCGCCAGCACAGGTGTGTAGTTGGTGCCACGGATATCACGCAGACTGTTGCGTATGTAATTTCGATCTGCCATCGGATCAAACTCCACCAGAACATACGGGGAATCGCCAAACGGAATCGCCCGATCCTGCTCGAAGATGTCCATCACTTCCTCGCGGAAATAGTATTCCGTGCCCGGAAGGATCTGGATCGGTATGCCGGCGTCATCCGCCAGCCCCTGCAGCCTGTCGACCGCAGCGTAAACCTTCTCGGGTGAAGGGCGTCCCTTCCCCGGCATATTGTGGGGGGTCGCATAGATCAGATCCGTCCCCTCCTCATATGCGATCCGAAGCATCTCCAGAGATTCCTCGTCGCTGTGGGAGCCGTCGTCCATATTCGGCAGAATATGTGAGTGAATGTCAATAAATCCCATGTATTGTACCTCATTGCCTGTAATTACCTATATATAGATAAGATAGGTAACTACCCACTATCCACACTAGTATAATGGAATTTCGCGATTATGTCAACAATTCAGAGATAATATAACTTTCAAATTTCCGTGCAAATTACACATAGTTTTTGTGCTATTTTATCAAACAGGCATCGTTAGCCGCGTCAGCCGGATGACGCTCGTGGGTACTCGCACAAAAAAAGGAACTGATCTCTCAGTTCCTCTAGCAGGGCTACAAGGATTCGAACCTTGAAATGACGGAGTCAGAGTCCGTTGCCTTACCGTTTGGCGATAGCCCTATTGGATTACTTGATGAATTATACACGAAGTTTGTCCAATTTGCAATACCTAATTTAAGAATTTTAAGTAAAATTTTTATACCTCAAAGATCAGCTCTCCGTAGGTCGGGATCGGCCACGCCGTCTTGTCTACCATGGTCTCCAGTGTATCTACCGGAATGCGCAGTGCTTCCATCGCAAAAAATACCTCATTGCGGAAGTAAAACGCCTTTTCCTTCTGGTCCGCGATCGCGGCTGCACCGGCGGTCTTCTCCTCCAGGGTAGTCAGCGCCCGGTTCGCGCGCACCAGCTCCTCGGAAATATTCTTCAGGGACTGTGCCTGAACGGATGCGTCCGCTCCGGCCTCCTTCACGGCGATCACGGTATCCGCCAGGGTCTTGGTATATTTCATCACTGCAGGCAGGATCTGTTTCTTCGCCATCTCGATCATGGTCAGCGCCTCAATGTTGATGGTCTTGGAGTAGGTCTCGTAGAGGATCTCCTCTCTGGAAGCCAGCTCCACCCGGTTGAAAATGCCGAATTTCTCGAACAGCGCGATGGATTTCTCCGTCGTCAGCGCGGAGGAAGCCTCCACCATGGACTTGATGTTGGGCAGTCCGCGTCTGGCAGCCTCAGCCACCCACTCGTCGGAGTATCCGTTGCCGTTGAAGACAATGCGCTGATGTTCTGTCATGTACTGCTTGATCAGGTCATGGACCGCCAGCTCAAAATTATCCGCTTTCTCCAGAATGTCCGCCGCCTCGCAGAACGCCTCCGCCACAATGGCGTTGAGGGTCGTGTTGGGATCCGCCACGGAGTCGGAGCTTCCCACCATACGGAACTCGAACTTGTTGCCGGTGAAGGCAAAGGGCGAAGTACGGTTTCTGTCTGTCGCGTCCTTCTCAAAGTCAGGCAGTGTGGAAACGCCGGTCTGCAGGGTGCCGCCCTGGATAGAATGGTCCGCCGCGCCGGTCTCGATCAGCTGTTTCACCACGTCCTCCAGCTGCTCGCCCAGGAAAATGGAGATAATAGCGGGCGGCGCCTCGTTCGCGCCCAGTCTGTGGTCATTTCCCACGTCCGATGCGCTCTGGCGCAGCAGATCCGCATGGGTGTCCACCGCTTTCATGATGCACGCCAACACCAGCAGGAACTGGATGTTCGCGTTGGGCGTATCACCGGGATCCAGCAGATTCACGCCGTTGTCTGTATTCAGGGACCAGTTGTCATGTTTGCCGGAGCCGTTTACGCCGGCGAAGGGTTTCTCATGCAGCAGACAGGTCATGCCGTGGCGGCCGGCCACTTTTTTCATGGTCTCCATGATCAGCTGGTTGTGGTCCACCGCGATGTTGGCGGTCTCGTAGATGGGCGCCAGCTCGTGCTGTGCGGGAGCAACCTCGTTGTGCTGGGTCTTGGCAGTCACGCCCAGCTTCCACAATTCGATATTCAGGTCTTTCATATAGGAGCCAATCCGCTCGCGGATGGTGCCAAAGTAATGATCCTCCAGCTCCTGTCCCTTGGGCGCAGGCGCGCCGAACAGGGTACGTCCGGTAAAGATCAGATCGTCTCTCTTTAAGTATTTTTCTCTGTCGATCAGGAAATATTCCTGCTCCGCGCCCACACTGGGGATCACCTTGGTAGCCTCAGTGTTGCCAAACAGCCGCACGATGCGCAGCGCCTGCTCGCTGATGGCCTCCATGGAACGCAACAGGGGCGTCTTTTTGTCCAGCGCCTCTCCCTTATAAGAGCAGAAAGCCGTGGGAATGCAAAGGATCACGCCGGTGGCGTCCTCCTTCAGGAACGCCGGGGAAGTCATATCCCACGCGGTATAGCCTCTCGCCTCAAACGTGGCGCGCAGGCCGCCGGAAGGGAACGAGGAAGCGTCGGGCTCACCTTTGATCAACTCTTTGCCGGAGAATTCCATGATCATCTTGCCCTCCGCATCCGGATGGGTCACGAAAGCGTCGTGCTTCTCGGCCGTGATGCCGGTCAGGGGCTGGAACCAATGGGTATAGTGGGTGGCGCCGTTCTCCACAGCCCAGTCTTTCATGGCTTTCGCCACCACGTCAGCTGTGGCCAGGGACAGCTCTCCGCCCTGATCCATGATGCGCTTCACTTCTTTAAAAATATTCTTAGGAAGCCTCTCCTTCATCTTCGCCACTGTAAATACTTTGCTGGCAAACAATTCTTCCACATTGATGATCTCGCTCATCTTTTCCTTCTCCTTCTCACGGCTGATGTCAATTTTGGATTTTATTTTAAATTCTTTGCAACAGGTTGTCAATGCCTAACCTCTTCTAAATTGTTCATTCTCAATCGTTTGCTGCGAATTGTTCGCCACGCGCAGCAGATCATATTGCTGTACCAGGTCGCATCGTCCGGGCTGCGTTTGCTGCCCGTGTTCCGCCTCGGTCTCAGCGAGGTCCAGATACAGTTTTTGTTTGGGATGGGGAGCGCTGTCCACCGGCTGCATCTCCTCGTCGTAAAGCGCCTGCACGCGCACAGGTATGTTGCGTCCGTCAGGTTTCATGATCTCAATCTCATCGCCCACGCAGAATTTGTTGCGTTGGGTGATCTGCGCCAGCAGACGGGGGAAGCCGGTCGCCGCGCCATTCTCCGCATCGGCGCGCACCACTTGCTCCACGATCCCCAGATAAATATATTCGTTCACATAGGTATTGTTGTCGTAGATCTGCGTTTCCTCATTGGGCTTTCCGAAATAAAAGCCCGTGGTAAACTGGCGGTAGGTGCATTTGGCAATCTCCGCCTGGTACCAGTTCAGGTTGGCGCGGTATTTCTCCGGGCTCTCCAGATAGTCGTCGATGGCCTTTCGGTAGGTGCGGGCCACTGTCGCCACGTAGAGTGCCGTCTTCATGCGTCCTTCGATCTTCAGGCTATCGATTCCTGCGTCGATCAGCTCGGGAATGTACTCGATCATGCACAGATCCTTGGAGTTAAAGATAAAGGTGCCCCTCTCGTTCTCATAGACCGGCAGGTACTCGCCGGGTCTGGACTCCTCCATCACCGCATATTTCCAGCGGCAGGGATGAGTGCAGGCGCCCTGGTTGGCGTCCCGCCCGGTAAAATAGTTGCTCAGCAAGCACCGCCCGGAATAGGAAATGCACATGGCCCCGTGGATAAAGCTCTCGATCTCCATCTCGTCGGGGATGTGCTGTCTGATCTCTTTTATCTCTTTCAGAGAGAGCTCCCTGGCCGAAACCACGCGCTTCGCGCCCATTTTCCACCAAAACAGATAGGTCTGGTAGTTGGTGTTGTTGGCCTGCGTGGAGATGTGGACCTCTACCTCGGGCCAGACCTCCTTGGCGATCGTAAACATGCCCGGATCGGAAATGATCAGGGCGTCCGGGCATTCAGGCTTCATATGCTTCAATTCTTCAAAATATGCCCTTGCCCCCTCCAGGTCGCCGTTGTGCGCCAGAATATTGGCGGTCACATAAACTTTCACCCCGTGGGCGTGGGCGAACGCGATCCCCTCCGCCATCTCCGCGGAAGAAAAATTCTTCGCCTTGGCGCGCAGGCCAAACGCCTCCCCGCCGATATAGACCGCATCCGCGCCGAAGATCACCGCCGTCTTCAAAACCTCCAGGCTGCTGGCAGGCACCAGAAGCTCAGGAGCACGGGCGGCGCCGGTGTTGGCGGTGGCTTCGGCCGTGCCGGGCATTGTCGAGCCCGCGGTGGCTGTATTTGTCTTGTTTGTCATGTCGGTTGTGTTGGTCATACCTGCACCCTTCTTTTCGGCCGAACAGTCTCCACTGCCGGCACTATTTCTTCACACTCAGCGTCACCCCGTCCCCGACAGGCAGGATCACGGTCTGGAGCTCGGGGTGGTGCGTCAGTTCATACAAATAATCCCGCATGCGGCTGTGGATAGTACGATTCCGTCTCGTGACCGCAAAACGGGATTCTATGACATCTCCGTCCTGTAATACATTATCCGAAACCAGCAGGCCGCCCGGAGCGAGAAGCCGCATGACCTCCGGCATGAAGTGTATGTACTGGCCTTTCGCCGCGTCCATGAAGATCAGGTCGTAGCTGTCTGTCAGTGTCTTCAGCAGATCCGCCGCATCGCCCTCCAGGAGCGTGATCTGGTCCTCCCTGCCTGCTTTGCGGAAATTCTCCTTTGCAACCGGGATCCGCTTCTCGTATTTTTCAATCGTGGTGATATGGCAGTCCGCCGGCGCGTACTCACTCATTAAAAGTGCCGAAAACCCGACCGCCGT
Organism: Lachnospiraceae bacterium; assembly: GCA_017476665.1. Classification (GTDB taxonomy): domain Bacteria; phylum Bacillota; class Clostridia; order Lachnospirales; family Lachnospiraceae; genus Acetatifactor. The sequence goes on from JAFUZJ010000062.1 coordinate 8,687, forward strand.
GCCGACCTCCAGGATCTTGCGGGGTCTGGCGGATGTCATCAGAAATTTCAAGAGCTGCGCGGTGGATCTCCGGATGATCGGTACCTCCGCCTCCAGCGCCGTTTTTTCCAATTCGTCCAAATACGGGGGATTCGGCTCGTTCATGGAATCAATAAATGTCAGCATCCTCTCATCAATTACCATTTTTGCCGTCCTTTGTCTCAACGCTCTGGGCGTCCGATGAGATTTCGGGCTCCGCTGCAGCACTCTTTGCCGCAGGTACCATGGCCGCCATGATCTCCTCCGCCGTCATGGAAGTCCGCACCTCGTAGGTGCCGGGCTTAATGTCATCCTTATACTCCGAGCAGTAATACTGCAGCGCAAAAAGCTTGCTGTCCCGAGTAAGGCCCTTGCTCTCCATCAGCTCGCCGATCTCCCAGGCATTCATGTCCGGTTTCAGGGTCACGCTGACAGCCCGCCCCTCTCCCACCGACATGGCCGGCTCTGTAAAGATCCTGTATCCGTAGTTGTAGCAGGTGGCCGCCCCTCTGTATATGATGAATATGGCCGCCACGCCCAATACCAGCTTTAAAATGGCACTGAAAACTGCCAATATTAAATTTCCCGGTTTCATCTCAGTCCTCCATTACTCAAAATGCATGGCATCCGTCAGCCGCAGGTTGATCTCCTGCATCAGCCTGCAGAACGCCAACTCCGACGCCAGGAACTCGTCCACGATCGGATTCTCCCGAAACTTTGCATATTCTCTCTCAAATCCGTCTATCTCGGCTATGGTCGTGTGTTCATTCGTCTGCAATTCCAGATTGCGCCTGCGAAACTCATCAATCTGCGCTTTCAACTCCGGCATGGCATTCACCCGGATCCTCTGAACATCATACTTTCTGTAAATCTCCGATGCCAATATGTCATCGATCAACTGTTGCAGAGAACTCTCAATTTTATCCATTGTATACCTCTCTGTTTTATATCTCCCCGGGCATTTGTGAAACGTTTCTTTTCGCAACTCAGAGTTGTACATGTTGTACAATTCTGCTAGCAGGCACCTGATAAACGTCGGTACTTAGGTGCCGTATTTGGGCACCTTATGTACCGCTACATTTATCACGTAGCGAAAGCGTGCCTGCGGTAGAATGTACAACGTGTGCAACGACACTTGCTAAGAAACCACTTTTCACAATTGCTTGCTAGATTTCCATGGATATCGTCAGATTTCCATTATGATAGGCAAAATCATCGGTCTTCTCTTGGTCTTCTTCCAGACATACTCACCCAGCACGTCCTTGGTAACCGATTTCAGTTTGCCCCAATCGGTAATGCCCCTGTCCAGGCAGTTCTGCAGCGCTTCATCCACGGTCATCCGGGCTTCTTCGATCAGCTCGTCGGATTCGCGCACATAGACGAAGCCTCTGGACACAATGTCGGGACCTGCGATCAGTTCGCCGCTTTCTTTCTCCAGGCTCATGACCACGATCAGGATGCCGTCCTCCGCCAGATGTTGGCGGTCTCTGAGCACCACATTGCCCACATCGCCCACGCCGAGGCCGTCCACCAGGATGCCGCCGGTGGGCACTTTACCCGTAATCTTTGCATCTTCTTCCTCACTGAGCTCCAGAATATCTCCGGAGGACAGGATGAAGATATGGTCTTTTTCTATACCCAGGCTCTCGGCGATCTTCGCCTGCGCCGTCAGATGCTTGTACTCCCCGTGTACCGGCACGGAATATTTGGGTCTGGTCAGGGCATAGATCAGCTTGATCTCCTCCTGGCAGGCATGCCCGGACACATGGGTATCCTGGAACACCACATCCGCGCCCTTGCGCAGCAGTTCGTTGATGATCTTGGTAACCGCTTTCTCATTCCCCGGGATCGGGTGGGAAGAGAAGATCACCGTGTCCCCCGCGCCGATGGTGATCTTGCGGTGCATATTGTTGGCCATTCTGGAAAGCGCAGCCATACTCTCTCCCTGGCTGCCGGTGGTGATGATCACCTGCTGCTCGGGAGGATAATTTTTCATCTGGTCGATGTCGATCAGGGTATTCTCCGGGATGCTGATGCACTCCAGGTTGATCGCGGTGTCAATGATATTGACCATGCTGCGGCCTTCCACGCAGACTTTACGGCCGAATTTGTACGCCGTATTGATGATCTGCTGCACCCGGTCCACATTGGACGCAAAGGTAGCGACAAAAATACGGGTATTCCTGTGCTCGCTGAATAAAGTGTCAAACGCTTTGCCCACCGTTTTTTCGGAGGGGGTAAAACCGGGACGTTCCGCATTGGTGGAATCGCACAGCAATGCCAGCACGCCTTTTTTGCCCAGCTCCGCAAAGCGCTGCAGATCAATGGCGTCGCCATACACCGGCGTGTAATCAACCTTGAAATCTCCGGTGTGAACCACGATGCCCGCCGGGGAATAGATTGCCAGTGCCGCCGCATCCACAATGCTATGGTTTGTACGGATGAACTCCACCCGGAACTGGCCGAGATTAATGGACTGGCCGAACTTCACCACTTTCCGCTTGGTGGTCCGCATCAGCTCATGCTCGGTGAGCTTGTGCTCGATGATGCCCATCGTCAGTCTCGTGGCATAGACCGGCACATTCATCTCCTTGAGGATATACGGCAGCGCGCCGATATGATCCTCATGTCCATGGGTAATAACGATCCCCTTCACTCTGTCAATGTTGTTCTTCAGGTAAGTCACATCGGGAATGACAAGATCGATGCCCAGCATATCATCGGCAGGAAAGGATAGACCGCAGTCAACCACAATAATACTGTCCTCATACTCGAAGGCAGTAATATTCATACCGATCTGCTCCAGACCGCCCAAAGGAATGATCTTCAGTCTGGAACCTTCGTTATTCTCTTTTCTTTTTTTCACAAAACTTCCTCCATTAATTTTTTATATCACACTTAAAGCCTCTCCGGGCTTACTCTTCTTTGTCCTGTACAAACTCCACGTCATCCAACATGTCTGCAAACACGCCGGAAACCGCTTTCAGCTCCTGTTCATCCGACACGATCACAAAACGGCTCTCCGATTCGCCGTCTTCCGACAGATCTTTCAAGATCAACGCCTCGCCGTCTCCCTCTTCAAAATCTGTCACCAGGATATAGTTGCAGCCGCCGATCCTGGTCTGCTCCAGTACATAGAAATCCACAGAATCTTCGCTGCCTGCGTTAAAGGTTATTTTCTCCAGTTTGTTTTCCAATTTCGTTCTTCCTCTTATCCAGATATCCTTGCAAAATAAAGGTTGCCGCAAGCATGTCCACATATTCCTTGCGGTGCTCCCTGCGGATGCCTGCCTCCATCATCGTCCTGTCCGCCGCCACCGTCGTCAGACGCTCGTCCCACAGGAAAACGGGAAGTCCCGTCCGGCGCTCCAGCTTCTCTTTGAATTCCATGGTGAGCTCCACACGCACACCTTCCGTACCGTTCATGTGCTTGGGCAGCCCCAGCACCAGTTCCTCCACTTCGTATTCCACGATCAGTTCCTCGATCCGGGCCAGTGTCTGCCGCAGCTTATTCTCCTCTTTGCGCCGTATGATCTCTACGCCCTGCGCCGTGAGAAGCAGTGCGTCGCTGACAGCCACCCCCACCGTCTTGGAGCCGAAGTCCAGTCCCATGATCCGCATGGAATTCCTCCTATTGCCAATCGCTGTTTTTGATGTACTCTGTCAGAAGCTCTTCCACCAGCTCATCGCGCTCCACTTTCATGATCAGGCTTCTGGCGCCTTTGTGGCTGGTGATGTAGGTGGGATCGCCGCTCATAATGTAACCCACGATCTGGTTCACCGGATTGTATCCCTTCTCCGTGAGCGCCTCGTATACGGTGGAAAGCACCATTTTCACACCGGTCTCCGGTTCCGATTCCACTTTAAAAAATTGTGTGTTCTCTAAATTCTCCATATGTTTTTCCTTCTCACTTCTCTTATTCCTGTTGTAATACCGCTATTACCCTATTCTTACATCATAGCGCATTTGATCCGAAATTTCAATCCTTATGTTTCGTGCTTTGCAAGCATCAGTTCATCCGAGAGGAACCCGCGCACATAGACTCTGGTGATGGTGTTTCGGATGTCCTTGTCCCATTCCGGCACGGCAATCTTCACATAATCCGCCGTATGCCCCACAAAATAAGTCTCCTTGTCGATGATTCGCATTTCCTCCCACAGCACTTCTGCCCATTTTCCTATGTAGTCGCTGCGGAACGCCCTGGACTGCTCCCGCTCCAGCTCGAACAGTTCGTCGCTCCGGGCGGATTTCACGGCATCCGTGAGCTGATCCGGCATCCGGTCCGCAACGGTGCCTTCCCGCCTGGAATACTTGAAAATATGCATTTCAAAAAAGCTCACCTGTTCCAGGAAAGTCCTGGACTGCTCAAATTCTTCCTCTGTCTCCCCGGGAAAGCCCACGATCACGTCCGTGGTGATGGCCACGCGTTTGAAAGCCTGCCGCAGATACCGGACTCCCTGTAAGTATTCCCCCGTGGTATAATGTCTATTCATCCGTTTCAGAGTTTCGTCACAGCCGCTCTGCAGGGACAGGTGAAAATGCGGGCAAAGCTTCGGCAGCGCCGCCAGGCGCTTCGCCACATCCTCCGTGATGATACGGGGTTCCAGAGAGCCCAGCCGGATACGCTTCAGTCCCTCCACCCGGGCGTGGATATGTTCCACCAGATCGATCAGGTAACTCTCGCCCTGATAGGATTTTTTGCCCGCGAGATCAATGCCGTAGGAGCTGATATGAATGCCCGTGAGCACGATCTCCTGATAGCCGGACGCCACCAGCCCCTCAATCTCCCGGATGATGTCTTCCTCCCGTCTGCTCCGCACTCTGCCTCTGGCGTAAGGGATGATGCAGTAGGTGCAGAACTGGTTGCAGCCGTCCTGGATCTTGATGTACGCGCGGGTGTGTTCCGCGGTGTGCTTCAGCGTCATCTCCTCGTATTCGCAGGAATCCCGGTTGATGTCGGGGATCGTAGTGTCGCCCAGAGTTTTGCCCAGAGCGGGCTCTGCGGGTGTTTCGTCCGGCGCCCTGCCGCCTGCCGCGCTCTTCAGATACGCCTCCAGAATCTCCACAATATCTTTTTTCCGGTTATTTCCGATGGCCAGATCGATGCTGTCATCCTGCTCCACACCCTCTCTGTCGGTCTGGACATAGCAGCCCACGGCGACCACGACGGCGTTCGGATTTTTCTGCTTCGCCCGGTGCAGCATCTGCCTGCTCTTGCGGTCCGCAATGTTGGTCACGGTGCAGGTATTCACAATATAAATGTCTGCGTATTGATCAAATGGCACAATTTGGTAGCCCTTTTCTTGTAACATTTGCATCATGACGTCCAGCTCGTAGGAATTCACTTTACATCCCAGATTATGAAACGCTACGCTTTTCATGGAAGTTGCCATAGAAGTTGTCCTCTTTTTTGTACGCTTTTAGCCTTGACTTTTGCCTGCCGAAACTGTAATATGGTGCTTGAAGGTATGACAAATTTAAGGAGGTACTATCATGAAAACTGTTCAGATTTCATTAAATTCTATCGATAAGGTAAAAGCATTCGTAAACGACGTGACGAAGTTCGATTACGATTTCGATCTGGTATCCGGCAGATACGTCATCGACGCAAAGTCCATTATGGGTATCTTCAGCCTGGATCTGTCCAAGCCCATTGATCTGAATATTCACGCCGAGGACGGCATGGATGAGATCATGGAAAGCCTGAAGCCTTATCTGATTTAATTTTTCAGAACATAGGAATTTGTTTTTTCAAACGTCTCAGGGAAACCCCTGAGACGTTTTTATTTGCATGCATTTACATGTATTTTCACTCTACAATGATCAGCTCATCTGTCTCCAGAGCGGTCTTCACCAATTCGTCGATCTTTTCGTCCAGATTGTGCTCATGTCTGCGGATGACGTTCACATTGGGCTTCGTCACCGGGTGCTTTGCCACAAAGATGGTACAGCAGTCCTCGTAGGGCAGGATGGATGTCTCGAAGGTGCCGATCTTCTCGGAAACTTCCACGATTTCCTGCTTGTCAAAGCCGATGAGCGGTCTGTACACCGGCAGCTCGCACACCTCGTTGGTGGCGATCAGGGAATTCATGGTCTGGGACGCCACCTGCCCGATGCTCTCGCCGGTGATCAGTCCGAGACACTCCGTCTCCTTCGCCAGATGCTCTGCGATCCGCATCATATAGCGGCGCATGATGATGGTCAGCTCCTCATGCGGGCACTTCTCATGGATATAGAGCTGAATGTCGGTAAAATTGATGACATGCAGATAAATGGGACCGGTGTATCGGGACACGATCCGGGCCAGCTCCACCACCTTCTGCTTCGCCCGGTCGCTGGTATAGGGCGGCGCATGAAAATATACCGCGTCGATCTTCACGCCGCGCTTTGCTATCATATAACCCGCCACCGGGGAGTCGATGCCGCCGGACAGAAGCAGCATCGCTTTGCCGCCTGTGCCCACCGGCATGCCCCCGGGGCCGGGGATGATCTCGGAATAAATATAAATCTTCTCGCGGATCTCCACGTTCAGCATAATGTCAGGCTCATGCACATCCACCGTCATCTCGGGGTACGCATTCAGGATCACCTCGCCCAGATCCATGTTGATCTCCATGGAATCCTTGGGATAATCCTTCCGCGCTCTGCGGGCATTCACCTTAAAAGTCCTGTTCCGATCCGGGTAGACCTCCGCGATATAACTGACAACCGTGTCACAAAGTTTTTCAAAGCCTTCGTCCTCCACGCCGACCACGGGACAGATGCCGGAGATTCCGAAGACGAGCTGCAGATGCTCCACCACCTCGTCAAAGTCAAACTCCGTCTGGGCATCCACATGGATGCGCCCCTGGGTCTTGTGGATCAGGAATTTCCCCTCACATTTTTTCAGTGCATATTTTATCTGATGCACCAGTGCATCCTCGAAGAGATGGCGGTTTCTTCCCTTGATGCCGATCTCTGCATATTTTATCAAAAATGATGTAAACATATTTTTCCTCCCGGGACGGCTCACGCCCTCCGTGTATATCTTCGCAATACAGGAATTTTATCATATAAAATCTGCAATGTATAGTCCAATTCTTCCATCGTGGTAAAAACAGAAAAGCTGAAGCGGATCGTGGAAGTTAACAGTGACGGGTCCACTCCCATAGCCTTCAAAGTCGCGGAAGGCTGCGGTTTGTGCGCCGAGCACGCGCTGCCCGCGGACACATAGATCCCAGCATCTTCCAACGTGTGCAGCAATACTTCGCTCCGCACACCCGCAAAGGAAACGCTCACCACATGGGGCGCGGTCTGCTCGATGCAGGCCCCGCACGCCGAGCCACCTGGCTGGCCTCCGGTCTGCCCATTCATCGGCAGTCCGTTCACCTGCACGCCCTCGATCTTCGACACGCCCTCGATAAAATGCTTCTTGCAGGCATAGAGCTGCGCCACATCCTCATCCAACCGATCATACAGAATCTCTGCCGCCTTCGCCATGCCCGCGATGCCGGGCACATTCTCCGTGCCGGAGCGCAGTCCCGACTGCTGACCGCCGCCGTAATTGATAGCCTTGATCTTCGCGCGCTCACTCACATATAAAAGCCCTACGCCCTTCGGTCCGTGGATCTTGTGACCGCTGGCGGAAAGCAGATCGATATTCATCTTCTTCGGATAGATCCTGGCCTTGCCAAAGCCCTGCACCGCGTCCACATGGAACAGGGTGTTGGGGTTCATGCGCTTGATCAGCGCCCCCGCCTCCGCAATTGGCTGCACGGATCCCACCTCATTGTTGGTGTGCATGATCGACACCAGTATGGTACCGCCTGTCATGGCCTTCTGCAGATCCTCCAGCCGGATCCGTCCCGATCTGTCCACCGGCAGATACGTCACGCGAAATCCCTGTTCCTCCAGGTATTTCATGGTCTGCAGTATTGCCGGATGCTCGATCTGGGTGGTGATCAGGTGCTGTCCCCGCCTGCGGTTCGCCATGGCGCAGCCGATCAGCGCCAGGTTGTCGGATTCCGTGCCGCCGGAGGTAAAAAAGACTTCTTTTTCGTTACATTTTAAGATCTTTGCAAAGGTCTGCTTCGCATCCCGGAGATAATTCTCCGCCTGTACGCCTTTTCTGTGCAGGCTGGACGGATTGCCGTATTCCTCACACATCAGCTTCTTCACCAATTCCGCCACATCCAGAAAAACCCGCGTGGTCGCGGAATTGTCCAAATACACTTCCATTGCCGTAACTCCTTCGTCAATTTCTTATCTATATTCTATGCAGAAAATGAACAAATGCTCACTCGTCTTTTCCTTCCAGCAGATAGGAAAGCCAGGCCAGTACCGTCATCCCTGCCGTTTCCGTGCGCAGGATGCGTCTGCCCAGCGTGATGGGCTCCAGTCCGCGCTCCATGGCAGCCTGAACCTCCGCCTCATCAAAACCGCCCTCCGGGCCGATAAATACGGCAACCTCCTGCCCCGGCGCGATCGCCTCAAGCAGCGCTCTTGTCTTGTCCATTCCCTCCGCCAACTCATACGGGATCAGCTTCACCTGCATCTCGGTCGCCAGCTCCAGGGCATTCTTCAGACTCATCGGTTCCGTGATCTCCGGGATGATGGCGCGCTTGCTCTGCTTTGCCGCCGCCTCCGCAATCTGCTGCCAGCGGGCGGTCTTTGCTTTCGCTTTCTTCGCATCCAGCTTCACCACACAGCGCTTCATCTCCACCGGAACCACTCGGTACACGCCCAGTTCCACTGCCTTCTGGATGATGAGTTCCATCTTATCCGCTTTGGGCAGCCCCTGAAACAGCGTGATCTTCACCGGGAGTTCCACGCCTTCCTCCTTGACGAACCGCAGTTCGCAGTCCACAAACCCAAATCCGTCCGCGGATTGCCCTCCCGCCGACTGCCCGCCTGCGGACGGTCCGTCCGCCGCTTCCCGGAACGCCCGGACGGCGCACCGATACTCCTTGCCGTCCTGCCCGTTGGACACGGCCAATTCCTCCCCGGGCTTCATGCGGAGCACATTTTTGATATGATTCACATCCGGTCCCGTGATTGTCACGGTCTTATTCTCCAAATCAATCTGCGAAGTATCCACAAAAAACTGATACATATCTACACCTGCTTCCGCGCCGTCACCGAGACCCACTCGCCCTGGTACGTGACTTCCAGCACTTCCAGGCCTACGGCCTTCACGGCCTCCACCACCGTCTGCTCCTTGTCATCGATGATGCCGGACGTGATGTATATGCCGCCCGGTTTCAGCTGATGCAGGATCACCGGCGTCAGCGGCACCAGTACATCCGCAAGAATATTTGCGACAACTATGTCATATTTCTCATAGCCGACCTTGTCCTGCACGGCCTGATCCGTGATGATATTTCCTATCATCATCTCAAACTGCTCCGACGCAATGCCGTTGGCTGCGCAGTTCTCTGCCACCGCCTCCACGGCACAGGGATCCAGATCCGTCCCCACCGCGTGTTTCGCACCGAACATCAGCGACAGGATCGCCAGGATTCCGCTGCCCGTTCCCACATCCAGAAGCTCCGTCTCGGACGTGATATACTTGCGCAGCTGCCTGATACAGAGCTGCGTGGTCTCATGCATGCCCGTTCCGAACGCCGTGCCCGGATCGATGTGCAGCACCATGCGCGCCTCATCCTCCGGCTTGATATCCTCCCATGAAGGAATGACAAGAATGTCATCTATGTAAAACTGATGAAAATACTGTTTCCAGTTGTTGATCCAGTCCAGATCCTCGGTCTCATCCACCGTGATACTGCCCTCTCCAATCTCGCAGAAGTCTCGCAGTTCCTCCAGTTCCGCCCGGATTTTTTCCGTCATGGCGTCCACCGACAACGTCTCACCCTGCACGATCAGGCTGCCGTCCTCTTTCCTTTCCACAAAGAAATTCAGGTATGCCACCCCGTCGTCCTCCGGCCCGTCGGGCAGAATGTCCACAAACATCTGCTCCTTTTCTAACGCCGTCAGCGGGATCTTGTCCTCAATCTGCGCTCCCTCCAAGCCAATGTCGTAGAGCGTGCTGATGATGACGTCCTCCATATCCGTGATCGTTTTTATCCTGAATCTGACCCATTTCATAAGCTCATCCTCCTTGGCACTTCCTGTATACCTCATACTACCTCATTACTATTTTTGTGTCAAATGTGAAGTGCTTACATTGTTTTTAGGGATAATAGAGTAATAAAAAATACCTAGAGCTGTAAATACAATAGTTATCAAAGCTAAAGGTGCCAAATAAATATTATCCGTATACCATCCTTCAAAAGTGGGTAATAGATTAAATCCAGATATTGCTGCACTATCCGCCATACCATATAAAACCACATTTGCAGTTTCTCCATATTCTATTTGTAATACTAAAGGTCTGTCTACATCACTGTCTGAATGACAATAAACATCCTGTTTTGTTATCTCATATTCTTGTGATGTTGGGGAATATGAAACTGTAACTTTTCCCGTACCAGATAATGTTGCTTCTTGAATATTTCTAAAACGGAAACTTCCATCTTGAGGATGCATTCTAAATTGTCCTTCGTCACAATTTATTTTTGCACTTAGATTCTGCAAATAAATAAATTCTGCAGAATAAGGATTATTTGCATCTGTACTTTCTTTTTCACTATGACTATCACTAAGTAAATCTACATCTATTTTATTTCCTTTGGAATCTATAAAATATATTTTTACATCCTCACCCTGGATTTGCAATGGATATTCCACATCTTCTTTCTCTCTCCCTTCTATAATGTCATTCAATTCCACCGTGAATGTATTTGCATCTATATAAAAACAATCTTCTCTAATTACAATATCTCCACTCATACCATTATTACTGTCCTTTTTCACATCGTCTTCTTCCGTTGCAGATTCCTGCATTATGATTTCTATATTATTCGTATTATCTTCCATGGGCATCAAGAGATTGCCATTTTCAATATACAATTTATATTCATTGCTATATGACGTACCGTTAAAACGAAAACCACTGTCATTTTCAATCGTAATTAATGGTGCATATAATATCCTTAAATATCCCTCTCTATACTCTCCTTTCATATTTTCAAACACCACAGCCTCACTTCTGTCCATCGCTTGCAACATTTCTATATATATATTGGCACGTTTAGGTACACTCAGAAATATAAGTCTTAAAATAATCAATACCATTACGTATGATATAATTAAGCATAAAAATAATACAATAACTCTTAATAAAAAGTCTTTTATAAAAAATGGTTTCTTATTCATATTTATATTCCTCGCTTTGAATTATTTTTCCCTCTCCATCATATTTAATCGATTTATCTAAATATGTAGTATTTTCGGATTCCTCATAACTATGGTCATATACATATTCCCATTTTTCTTTCACCACATCATTTTCAATAATTTCAATTTCATTATTGTGTTGATCAAAAATTTTTACAGTAATCTTCTTATCCCCTGTAACAATATTTGTTCTAGTTATTGTATCTTTATACAACTTGCCATCACTATACTCTATTTGATGGTCATAATTGTAAGATGAACTAATTTGTTTTCCATTCTTGTAGTATACAAGGGTTTCATATATAATATCTTTTTGTTCATTATAGCTATATGTTGAAGAATGATATATTATATTATTGACATAACTTACCTCTGATACTTTTTTCCCATCTTGATATATATAAAAATATTTTCTATGGCTCTGTGTCCCATCTTTATATATTGTATTCAAATAATCTATGGTTCCATATGTATTATAGTAAGTCTCTTTTTTGCTAATATTAGAATCATCATATATCTCCTCACGAACTACTTTTTTATATCCATTTGAATTGTAAAAATATTCAGCTTTTCCAATAATATTATTATCCCCATTGTAAGTTGTTATTTTAGACCGCTTCCTTTTCTCTAACTGATCAGCTTTATACTCATTATCATCATCTTCTTTTTCCTTTTGTTTTTCATCTATCTGTATTGATACTGTTTCATTCAATATTTTATTTCTTTTACTATATTCAATATTTTCATCCACCACCATTCGATATTTTTGCTGTAAATCCAAGTAATCCTCCTGGCTTATTTTTTGTTTTTCTCCTATTGCTTGTGCGTTTGTAACATCAGTCGTGTTATTTCCTCCACATGCACTCAATAAAATAATATTTGCAATTACTACTCCCAAAGCTATAATTCTTTTGTACTTCATCGGCATTATCCTCCCCATTCTACTAAACTCAAAATTAAAAAACATACACTTGCAAAACCAAATAGCTGTCTGAAAAATATACATGGTATGTTTATGTAATATAAGTTTCTTATTGTATTATACAATGTTTTGAGATCAATGAAAATATTTTTTGATTGCTGTTTTTGAGGATTCCTTTTATAATCAATTAAAGAACTCTCTTCTTACAAACCTTTTACAAAAGTGTTTTTCTCAGTACTAAATATGGAATGCTATTTATACCTGGTACTACGAAATATTGATTTTTCACTCGGCAATTTTAGGAAATTTATCATTAGACACACAATTGTAAAAGGCCTTGAAAGAATAATGTACATATTGATCACAATAAGGAGTAAATTATGCAGGCAAAAAAAAATTTTTTCTTAAAACTATTGGGACTACTGTTCCTCCTAACTTTCACCGCCTGCGGAAAATCCGGCAAGCTGGACGAGGGAAACTGCGAATGTGTCATTTCTTTTGTGGAACTTCCGAAGGAATTTTCCATGCTGGAGGAAAACATTCGGGAAAACTTTGAGGTGAAGGTGATCCTGAAAAACATCACCACCGAAAAACTCTATCACATCACACTGACGGAAAAAGAGGACTTCACCGAGACGATCCACCTGCATCCGGGCACCTATCAGGTGTACGGCGCGGCCTCCAGCCAGGCCTCCAACGCAGGACTCACGCTGAAGACCGATGTGGACAGTGTGGTACTCCGGGAGGAGACCCCTGCGGCGGTGCGGATCCGGATCGCGGACCCGGAGGCTTTCACCGCCCACTGGATGTCCGTGCAGCCCATGCCGGAGATGATCCTGGCGGATAAATATGATGCACTGGTGCAGATCGACCGCCAGATTTTCGACCTGCGGGCGGAGGACAATTCCGCGCTGTTCGATACGCTGGATCTGGAATACGACAAAGAGGTCCGCGCCTATGAAAAAATCGAAGTATCCAATTCGGAAAAGGGCATTACCCTGACGCTCCAGAATAAAAAAGACACTCCTGTCAGTTGGAGGGATTGCAGCGTCATCGGCATTGACGTCACCAAAAACAACGCCGTCTTCCCGCAGGGTGTGACATTGGGTATGGCGCCTTCCTCCGTATGCCACGAGACAGACGGCGTCTACGGCGCGCCGGACAGCTTCACCGGCAGCCTGCTCTTAGGCTGGCAGCTGGACAATACCTACGCGGTCTACAACGACCCGTCCTCCGGCGACAAGATCACCATAGACCTAGGCGTTAACAACTCCCAGATCCGCGGCATCCGCTACGAGCTGGCACTGTTTGAGTAGGAGGTGCGGCATGGAAAAATTTTTTAAAGTTCTGAAAGTCAATTTGCTCTCCATCATTGCGCTGCCGCTGCTGATCTTGGCCACCGTCTGCAAGCTGATCGCCAAGGCCATGGAGAAACTTCCCGTGATCATCGGTATTCTGGTGTTTACAGGGCTGCTTGCACTGGGATTTGAGTTTGTGAAAAATCCGGACAGCGGGATGAATGTGATTGCCGGCATCATTGTCGCATTTATTGTCGCCGGTCTGATTATCCTGGTCCTTATCGTGATCGCGCGGCTGGCCGCAACCGTGGTGTCCGTCATCTGGTACACGATCATCGCCTTTTTTGACGCGATCTACAATGTGACCTACACCGGATTTTTAAAATTGTTCGCCATCTGCGAAAACGACTACCAATATATCAGCCTGAACGGCAAAAAAGGGCTGAATGCAGTCCTGTGCCTGTTTTATACGGTTTTGCGAGTGATTAACCGGATTATTGTGACGGTTGTGTCATTTGCTTTGTTTGCCTCTATTGCGCTGAGCATCCTGTTAATTGGCGGAGCGCTGATCGGTCTGAGCAGCGATTATCAGAAGGATTTCGGTCTGAATCTCTTCGAAGCTGCAGCCCGGTTTGACACCTTTTCTCTGGTATACGGGATTGTGATGTTTATCTGCATTATGGCAGTATTTGTGGTGGTCCTCCTGTCGCTGGGGATCGAGTGGCACGAATGGGCCATGGAGCTGAAAGTCACAAGCGATGAGCTCATTGAGAACATCAAAGAATTGCAGAACTACGACTTGTCGGTGGCAAGCGCCGGACAAGGCACCGATACCGCTCTGCCCGACGAAACCGTGACCGCCTGTCTGAACAATCTGAACGAACACATTGCCGGTCTGGACACATTGGGCAGCCAGGTAGAATCCGTGCTGGCAGGCAAAGACAACACCCTGCTGCGCAGCACCTGGGGCAATTACTTTCGCAATCTGAACGAGATTGCCGATGAGTGTTCCGGATACAAAAACGGTATTCCCGTGAACCGCTTCAAACAGCTGATCCCCCAGATCCGGCAGCTCGACAGACAGCGCGACGAAGTCAGCAAACTGGCAGACAAGCTGCAGCTGATCAATGCGGATCCCGTGAAATCCTCTGTTTTCTTCGCCGGCTGCAACACCGTGGAGAAACTGGATAAGCGTTATAAATCTCTGTGTAAGGCATATCACCCGGACGAAACCGGCGGCGATATGGAGACCTTCCAGAAGATGCAGGAAGAATATACGAGATTAAAGGCGTCGATGTGATTCGGCGCCTTTAATCGTTTCTTTTTTTACACCCATTCAATTTCCCTCGCAATCTCCGCAAAATCCACCTCGCATTTATTGTCCCAGATTCCCACCGGCACCTTATCTGCGAAGGTATACTCTATCGGCATCTTAGTCTTGCCATCTGCCCGCTGCTCAAAGAGATAAACTTGTATTTTTTGCTCCTCTGGGTAAATCATCCAATATTCTCTGACCCCGGCGTTCCGATATTTCCTAAGTTTCCTGACCGTATCCATATACCGGCTGCTCGGAGACAGCACCTCGATCACCAACGAAGGTGCGCCTACAATACATGCCTTTGTGATCTGATCCCGGTTACACATCACGATCACATCCGGCTGAACCATCGTTTTGTCGTCCCGATCCAGTTGTACATCTATGGGGGAAATATACGGTTTACAGGAACCGCCGTTCTTTGCCACGAAATTTCTAAATTGTACA
>JAFUZJ010000007.1 GCA_017476665.1 Lachnospiraceae bacterium
CGTTATTATCTGTGCTGCAAAGAGGATTGTGATCCGGAGAGGCTCTGGAAAAATGTTCTGTACCGGACGAAGCAATCTGTCTGCAGTCTGGCGGAGTCGAAAGCAGAAAAGCGCAGGAAACATCAGGATGCCATTCTCAAACTGACGGCAGGATATCTTCTGGCCGGAGGCGGGGCAGACAGCACAGGATGTCCGGTCAGCATGGTGGATGTGGTAAATTGGATGACGGATATCCATAAAGTCAGTGAGATCAAAGGGCGATATGAATATCGGGAGGAATCGGGGAAGTGTTTTCCGTTGTTTTTCAGCAAGCAGCTGCCGAACCGTAAGGAGACGATGTTGTGTCTGGACGAAGGCTGGATGCAGGCCGGCGGCTGGCGGATCATAGAGGAAGCGGATTTGGAGCGTGAGCTTGCTGTATGTCCGGGAATGCGCTTTTGGGCGGATTTGGGAAGCGGCTGCTATCTGGCAGAAGGGCAGCGGTATTCGTAGGAGATGGTGTGATCGTTGCGCTATCATCCGATTATGGTTATTAAATTTGCATTTGCCGGGATCAAACGGTAACATTGTGAATTTTACGGACTTTCATGAGACTATCCACATAAAAATTCATATTGACGATTCAGCGGTTAGGGAGTAAGATAAAGATATAAAAGGCGTTGCCGTGATGCACGGTTGACCCTCGGTTTATATCAGTTAAAAAGAAATAACCGCAAACCTTGGTCAGGGGCGGTTATTTCTTTTTTCTATAGCTTCCAAACCAAAATCCCAATTGAAACACAGAGAACGTGTAACCCATAACGGAAATAAAATCGAGAATCGTCATCGGCTTCCCCTCCTTTCGTATGTATCGGAGGGAAACGGGCTGCTTCGCAGTCCGCCAGAAATCGTAAGAAATCCCCTCCGTATGGACAGAGGGTCAACCGCTCACCGTTTGGCAACGCCTGCAAGGAAAACCTTGCACGATTATTATAGCATACGACGAACAAAAAAACAATGGGAAATCAAACATATGTTTGCGGATGTTTTTGTTAAGCACATGTGATAATTATGGTATAATTAGCCTACACAAGAAAGGGGGCAGAATTTATGCTACTGATGATTCCAAACAAGGATTTGAAAGACACAGAAAGTAGATCGGAATTGAGCCACAGCATAGATGAACCAATCTATATCACCCCAAATGGACACGGGGACATGGCACTTATGAGCATTGAGATTTCAGAGGAGAAGATCGAACAGGGAAAGACGAAGGAGGCCAGAAATGCGCTTGCGTCAGTGAGGGAGAAGTATGGTTTATAACATTATTGTGACCATTCGATAAAGCAGTTTTTGACAGACATCAAACAATTCATTTATCCTAATGTTACACATGGTGCCTGCGTGGTTAGCAAAACTACAAAAACTAGAAGAACAGATAATAGAAGAATTGGCTGTATCGCCCAAACAGCTTCAAACTATAATAGAGCCTTTGAGAAAAATATATAATGATATGCCATGAGTAAAAACAGAGGGATTGGAGGAGGCTGTTTCCATAACTTCGTAAAGCAATAGAGAAAATAGCATTACAGCGACAGGAAATTGCTGATTCTGCAAAATTGTTATCAAATAAAATAGCAAAAAAATCAGCAGAATCAGAAAAATTGAAAGATGAGAATTTGTTAAAAAGACAAATATTGGATTACATGAACTTGTTGCCAGAGGATTGGTTGAATGTACTGCAGCCACTAAAAACAGAAGATATATAAAACATAGCAACAAATAAGGGAAAATATAGCTGAAATTTATAATATAATTATGCGCTGATTTATACAGTGGCTGGTTCGGGAGGGAAACATATGCCACAGATTATGCCGATTGAAGAGCTCAGAAACACAAATGAGATATCGGATCGTTGTCATGCAAAGAGGGAACCCATCTTTATTACAAAAAATGGGTACTTAGATTTAGTGCTTATGAGCATGGAGACTTATGAGGATCTTATTGCCGGAGTGGAGACAGATTTAGCGATTGCAGAGGCAGAGGCTCAGATTAAAAAAGGAGAAGAATTGCTTGATCCCGCAGACGTATTCAAGGCGGCAAGGAGGAAACATTTTGGATAAAATTTATAACCTTGTAGAATCTTTGCGAATTCTATTGACATATGATTCAAATATAGTATACTGAAATGATTTGATGATGACATCAAATGGAAGGGTGGGGAAAAGAAGGAGATAAAAGAATGTATCATTGGATCAAGGATAAGGATTATCTGAAACCGGTCAAGGTGGAGTGCAACAAGGTCATCGACCTGCTTGTGCAGAGCATCGAGCAGGAGGGGGGCATGAAGGTAAAGAAGCATCTGGTCGGGAGCGGTGCAAAAAACATGATAGCGCAGAACGCCTCTGAGCCGATTGACCTGGACTATAATCTGGAGATCATTGATTTCGGCAAGTTCGATGAAAATGATTGTAAGGATTCCACATCTGCACTGACTACTGAACGGAAAGCATTTAAGGAGGGGAATAAGACCCCATTCAGTATTGATGTCTGTATTGTCAAGGTCACCGGGGATGGGGCATGGCATAGATTGATCCATGAAAAGAATGGGACCATAGCACGGGACCGTTATTTTTGGAATGAGGCGCAGAGATCCAGTGGATTGAATGAGAGAGTGAGCTGGCTCAAAGAAAAGGGGATGTGGATCGAAGTAAGGGAAAAATATCTTGAAAAGAAGAATGCTTATCTGACCAGACAGGACAGAAATCATCCGTCCTTTATCGTCTATATTGAAGCTGTAAACGAGGTCTATGCCAAGTACAATTAGATCATAACAGGAACCTTTTTGCCGGAACTCCATAGAATAAAAACAACAGCGAAAGTGTGTGGAGTGGGTATGCTTTTTTCTGAGTTGAAGTGCAAAGACGTGATCAATATGAAAGACTGCAGAAAGCTGGGAAAGGTGTGCGACCTGGAGTTTGACGAGTGCAAGGGCTGTATCTGTAAAATTATGGTTCCGGGCGGAAACAAGTTTCTGAATTTTCTGCGGTGTGAGCCGGACATAGAGATACCGTACAGAGATATCTGCCAGATCGGGCCGGAAGTAATTTTGGTTGACATTAAGTGCTGAACTGTTTATAATAATAAATAACGCGTGGTGTTAAATGAAATTTTGTTTGGACATGGCGTAAAATCAAGGGATTGGTGGAGGTAAATACGAATGAAATGTCCTTTTTGCAGTCATGAAAATACCAGGGTGATCGACTCAAGACCGGCGGAGGATAACAATTCGATCAGACGCCGCAGGGTTTGCGACGAGTGCGGCAAACGTTTCACTACGTATGAAAAGATTGAGACCATACCGCTCATTGTGATCAAAAAAGACAATAATCGCGAGACCTATGATCGGGCGAAGCTGGAGGCTGGCGTGCTCCGGGCATGTCACAAGCGTCCGGTGAGTGCGCAGCAGATCACGGCGCTAGTGGATGCGGTGGAGAACGAAGTTTTTAATCTGGAGGACAGAGAGATTTCCAGCCAGGTCGTAGGGGAACTGGTGATGAACAAGCTTAAAAGTCTGGATGCGGTGGCGTATGTACGTTTCGCATCGGTTTACAGAGAATTCAAGGATGTGAACACCTTTATGGATGAGCTGAAGAAGTTTTTGAATTAGTGTTTTGGAGTATCGGAAAGAAGCGAAGGGCATTGGTAAGGCATCTGCTGCGGCGGATGTTTTGCAGATGCCCTTTTTAGGTGTGGTGTTTCAGAAAGCGCCGCAGACACAAAAGATACAGCAGGCTCAAAATAATCTGGCTCGCCAGAATTCCCCAGAGATAGCCGGTGATGCCCACGCGGGGGATCGTAAAGAAGACGAAGCCTAAGCGGATCAGGAGAGCCAGTACATTCATGAAGAAGATGGTGCCGGCTTTGCCGAGTCCCTGTAAAATGCTGGACAGTGTGGAATCCAGATAGAGGAAAGGACACAGAAAGCTCAGGGTGGTGATGAAATGACCGGCAAGCGCGCTGTCGAAGAGTTTCGAGCCGATCAGGCGGCCGGTGAGCAGGAAGAAGGACAGGCAGGTGATACCCATGATCGCACAGAATTTCACGGTGCGCAGCACGGCGGATCGGACTGCTTTCATATCCCCGCGGGCGGCGTTTTCGGAGATCAGGGGGAGCAGCAGCACGGAGACGGAGTTGGTCAGGGCGTTCGGGAAAAAGATCATGGGCATTGCCATACCGGTGAGCACGCCGTAGACGCTCAGAGCGGTGGTATTGTCGTAGCCGTACAGGCGCAGACGGGCAGGGATGGATACAGCCTCGATGCTCTGCAGGATATTCAGCACGATTCGGTTCAAGGTCAGCGGCAGCGCCATGCGCAGGATGGGGAGCAGGAGAAGCTCCTGATGGCGCCGAAAACCGATAAGACGGAATGAGCCCGTGCTTTGTGCGGTGCTGTCGGTCCGGTAGGTGTGGAGGAGGGCAAACAGGCAGACACACATGGATACCACTTCGCCAACCGCCAGACCGAAGACCGCCACATTGATGGAAGGCGTTTTGCCCAGGGACAGAATGTGGCTTGTGATCACATACACACATCCGACGCGGGTTACCTGTTCTAAAAGCTGTGCGACGGCGGGGGGCGCAGTCCGCTTGACACCATAAAAATAACCGTTTATGCAGGCGTGTACAGAGGAAAAGGGAACGGAAAATGCAAGGATGCGCAGCATGGGTGCCGTGCGGGTCTCTGAAAGCAGATGCGCCGCGATAAAGTCTGCATGCCGAAAAAGTACTGTTGTACAAAGTACGGAGAGGGGCAATGAAAGCAGAAGCCCGGAAAATAAAGGCGCAAGTCCCCGTCTTCCATGCCCAAGGTGCTCTGCCACAAATTTGGAGATGGCAGTCTGATAGGCTGCGGCGCAGAGGGAAAAGGACAAAGCTAACACCGGAGAAAGCAGCTGGTAGATGCCCATGCCTTCCTCGCCAAACAGACGAGACAGGTAAATTCGGTAAAAGAAACCGATGACGCGCGTGATGAGTCCCGTGACGGTGAGAATCAGGGTGCCGCGCACCAGAGGTCTTTGGGAGAGGGCGCGGGTGCGAAGAAAAAATCCGGATTTCATGAAAACGATCCTTAAGCGGTTTTGTGCTATTATATTGCCGGGAACAGGTCAATATGCGGATTTATCTTGTAATATCGCGGAAGCTATATTATAATAGCGGGGAAAAAACAGTCAGAAACTGAAAAGAACGAAGGAGGAAAAGTTTCTATGGAAAAATTGATTCGGCTGATAGTAAAATTGGTGATCTGTATCGGAATATCGATTTTCGCTTATCGGAAAATGCCGGATGTATTTCAGCGTATGTTCGAAAAAAACGCTGAAAACGGTGCTGTCTATGGGACATTTATCGGAGTGATGGCTTGTCTGATCCTGTTTGGCTTGTTGTATACCTCAATCACAATCTTTTGGTTCTGTTTTACGAATGAGCACTTTGTTCTGATCGTGAGCGGGTTTCCGGTGCCTTTTTTATTGAAGATCGTGGCGGGCTTCGCGGGAATTCTGGGCTATGCCTTTCTGCTTTCCTGGCTGGATAAATTGACCGGTGGTGCAGGGTGGTTCCAGGCAGTGGAGGTGATCGTTCTGTTGCCGCTGTTCTTATGGATCGATATTATTTCGGCGGTCATTGCGTTGAAAAACGGAGAGTAAACGGAATATGAGCAAGCGTGTCGTGGTGGGGATGTCGGGCGGCGTGGATTCGTCGGTGGCAGCCCTTCTTTTGAAAAAACAGGGATATGACGTGATCGGGGTTACCATGCAGATCTGGCAGGATGAGACGCCGGCCTGTCAGGCGGAAAAAGGCGGGTGCTGCGGGCTCTCCGCGGTGGAGGACGCCAGGCGGGTGGCGGAGGTTTTGGATATCCCTTATTATGTGATGAATTTTAAGGTAGAGTTTCAGAAGTCGGTGATCGACTATTTTGTGGCGGAGTATCTGCGGGGGCGTACGCCCAATCCCTGTATTGCCTGCAACCGGTATGTGAAGTGGGAGGCGCTGTTGCAGCGGAGTCTGGAGATCGGGGCGGAGTATATTGCCACGGGACATTACGCGCGGATTGACAGGCTGGAGAACGGCAGATATGCCATTCGGAATTCGGTGACGGCGGCGAAGGATCAGACCTATGCACTGTACAATCTGACCCAGGAGCAGCTGGCGCATACGCTCTTGCCCGTGGGGGAGTATGCCAAAGACGAGATCCGGCGGATGGCGGCGGAAGCGGGGCTGCCGGTGGCGGCGAAACCGGACAGTCAGGAGATCTGTTTTGTGTCGGATGATGATTACGCCGGATTTATCGAGCGGGAGACCGGCGGAAAGGTGCCCGGACCGGGGAATTTTGTGACGGCGGACGGCAAAGTGCTGGGAAGGCATAAGGGGATCACCCATTATACCATCGGACAGCGGCGGGGACTGGAGCTGCCTATGGGGGAGCGGGTGTTTGTGACCGAGATAAGGCCGGAGACCAATGAGGTGGTGATCGGCAGCAACGCGGATGTTTTTACCGAAAAGCTGTTGTGCGACAGTGTGAATTATATGTCCGTGGACGGGCTGGAGGCGCCCAGACGGGTGCTTGCGAAAATCCGATACAACCACAAGGGGGAGTACTGCAGAATCGAGACACAGCCGGACGGCCGGGTGCTCTGCAGCTTTGAGAAGCCTGTGCGGGCGGCAACCCCGGGGCAGGCGGTGGTGTTTTATGAGGACGGGTATGTGCTGGGCGGAGGGACGATCTGTTCCGTCTAGAGGGAGCAAGATGACAAAAGCCAGACACATTTATGCCCAAAGAACGTAAAATAGAGCAAAGGCATTTTCATGCAGGAGTGAAAAAATGGATTGGGCGCAGAATGGTCCCTTTGCGGTGATCGAGGGAATGATCGTGGATATGAACGCGGCGAGAGAGGGAGAGGGCAGTCTGAATGGATGTAATCTCTATTTTACGGTGGAGGACGATGACGGAAATACGGTGGTATTTCTGGTGACGAAGGATACCTGTGTGATTGACGGTGTGACATTGAAAGAAGGGATGCGGGTCGGATTCTGGTATCGGACGGATGCGCCGATCCCGCTCATTTATCCGCCGCAGTATTACGCTGTGGTGGCGGCTCAGATGCGGGGAGACCGCATGATCGATGTCAGCCATTATGATGATTCTCTGGTCAATGCGGAGCAGACGCTGCAGCTTCAGCTGGACTGGTCTGTGGCGATGCGCACAGCGAATCATCAGATTTTTCTGGGGAGTCCTGCGGGCAGAGATCTGGCGGTGGTCTATACCACCAGTATAAGAAGCATCCCTGCCCAGACCACGCCCACACAGGTTGTGGTGCTGTGTGACGATGGAGAGCAGGGATGTTTTAGTCCGGATTGTTATCCGCAGGCATAAGCTAGTCAGCAGCCAGGACCCGCTGTAATATCTCGTCCGTGCGCACCAGTTCTTTGGCCGCCTCGCGGTGTTTTTCCTCGTGGAGATAGGTGTGGCGGTGAGGCTTGATGGAGGGCGCCATATCGATGGCTTTGATGAAATCGCTCTGTTTCATCTGTAATGTCTCCACATAGTCCCAGAAGCCGGTCTGGGTGAAGACGGTGTTCACGCGCACGTAGCGGTGGTCCTGTACTTTCGCCATGATGTAGGTGGCGATGCCCACCTGGATGCCGTGGAGCTGTGGTACTTCCAGAAACTTGTCCAGAGCGTGGGAAATCAGGTGCTCGCTGCCGCTGGTGGGGGCGCTGCTGCCGGCGATTTCGTTGGCGATACCGCTCATGGCCAGGGAATCGAGGAGTTCTTTTAAGAATACTTCGTCCTGAATGGTCTCATAAGGAGTGCGGATAAAGCTGTTGACCGCTTTCTTGGCGATCATAACGGCAAAGTCGTTCAGCACGGACGCGCCGTGTTCCGCCTCAAACACCCAGTCGTAGAGTGCGGTGATCTTGGCTACCATGTCGCCGATGCCGGAGTAGATGTATTTTTCCGGTGCAGTGCGGATGACGTGGGTGTCCACCAAAATGCCGTAGGCCAGTTTTGCAGGAACGGAAGCGCGTCTGCCCTCCACGAGCAGGGAGGCAGTGGCACTGGAGAAACCGTCGCTGGAACTGGAGGTGGGCACACTGATAAAGGGAAGTCCTTTTAAAAATGCTGCGTATTTGCCGGCGTCGATGACCTTGCCGCCGCCGATAGCAACAATGGCTTTCACCTGATTGGACAAAGAGAAGGCCAGAGGTACAATATCTTCAATAGCCACGGTGTCAAGTTCCTGGTATTCCAGCACATTGACACCGGCTTTTTTCATGGAGTCCATGACTCTGGTGCCGAAGAGGTCAATGAGGCCGTTGCCGAACCAGACCACTACGTTGGAGAGGCTTTCCTCAGCGAGACAGGTGCCGATGCCATCCAGGACGCCGTTTCCGATCTTTAAGATTACGGGAATAGAGATACTGTTGTTTTTTTGCATTTTATTTTCCTCCTGTTATCTAAATATATAGATATAATAGATATTATAGCTTTACATATTCCGGCACCCGTTTTTCAAACACGGTGTAGTATTTGAAACCGCATTCTTTCAGCACATCATAAGCGCGGTCAAAGGAATCCGCCATGTGGGACGGATCATGAGCGTCGCTGCCCACGGTGATGATCTCGCCGCCCAGTTCCCTGTAGCGCTTCAGCACATCCATGCAGGGGTGGAGATCCTTCATGCCGGATTTGATGCCCCCGGTATTCAACTCCAGTCCCTTTTCTTTGTCTAAAAGCGCAGTCAATATTTTATCCAAAATGTCTTTGTATTTGTCATAGCTGTATTCGCTGTCTTTGGAAACTCCATAGCGCACCACGTAGTCCAGGTGACCGTAGACATCAAAGTTGGAGAACTTTTTGATATTTGTCAGTTCCTCCTCAAAGTAAGCGCGGTAGACCTCCTCATCGGTTTTTCCCTCGAAACAGTCAGGATAGTAAGGGTCCCTGCCGTTCACCAGATGGGAGGAGCCGATGATGAAGTCGAATTCATAGGATCGGGCTAAAATCGCGTTCTCCTTAAAAACCTCCGGCTGCAGTCCCAGCTCCAGACCGAAGAGCAGTTTGATCTGCCCGGCGTATTTCTCCCGCAATGCCAAAAGCTCATAGAGATAAGAATCCACATTGAGCAGAAAGGTATCTGCGGGCAGGTCCGGGTATCCGGGAAAGCCGAAGTCGTTGTGCTCCGTAAAACACATGGTGGTAAGACCGAGTGCAATCCCCTTTTGGATCATAGATTCCATGGATGCCTGGGAATCCCCGGAATGATTTGAGTGTAAATGACAGTCGCTAAATATAGGCATAGACAATCCTCCTTTTTAATGATGGTAAATATAAGCAATGATGCATGCGATTCCGTACAACACCGGCTGGTGCACCATGTATACAAGCAGACAATGCCGTCCGAGGAATGCCAGTGCCGGTATGTGAGACGTATGTGCAATGTCACGCAAATGTGCGCGGAATGGCTCAGGCAGTCTGACGACCGCGGTGAGTGCATGCAGCAGGTAGCCTGCCACATACAGGAAAAACCATGGGATGACGGGAAAGTAATCCGTTGACCAAAATCCTGCGAAAGGAAAGCCGAGATAAGTGGTCAGAAGATTCCGCGGGAGAGACTGCGGCCATAGCGTTTGCCCATGGTGCAGTGTCCACCAAAACAATGAAAAAAACAGTGCAGTCAGGAACAGTGTCATAACCGGCTCGGTCCGGAAACCGATCAGGCGCTTCAGGACAAAGTCAAACGGAAGCATAAGCAGCATGGAAGAGCCGATTAGCGTCAGCACGCCGAACAGGATCAGATAGGTCGGCACAAACAGTACAGTCACGGCGGTTACCACCAAACCGCAGCCAAACACGATCATACCGCGGCGAAACGGGTGGTGTCCGAGCGACCAGCAGAAGCCGGACAGCAGGATAAAGGTCCAACAAATGCTCTGCTGCCAAATGTGCATGCCCGGCGCATACATGCCGTGCTTCCAGGGGAAGGTAATCCCAACGATGTAATACAGATCCCACATAAAGTGATAAAGGATCATGCTGATCAGTGTCAGTCCGCGCAGCTCGTCCAACAGGATGAGGCGGCCTGATCTGGCAATTTGTTCGATTGATCGGGTGGTATGTTGTTTTGATGAAAGCTTCGATCTCTTTTTGGTGGGTTGGATATTTGTGTCAATCATAGCACTGGCCTCCATAGTGTAGTATAACAGATTTTTCATGGAATAAATGTATTTTTTTCCGGATTTGGGAAATATTTATAAAAAATTATTTTTATGTCTTGAATTATGGAAAGGAATCGTGTACAATAGGCTGTGACAAAATTTTGACAATGGGACAGGGTGTACGACATCATTCTGGTTGTCAAAATGATATAAAATTTCAACACATTTTAGGAGGAATTAAAAATGGCAGTAAAAGTAGCAATTAATGGTTTTGGCCGTATCGGTCGTCTGGCATTCAGACAGATGTTTGAGGCAGAGGGTTATGAGATCGTAGCAATCAACGATCTGACCACACCTTCCATGCTGGCTCATCTGTTAAAGTATGATTCTTCCCAGGGAAGATACATCGGAATCGGTGAGGAGGATCAGGTTACCGCTGATGATGAGAAGGGTACCATCACTGTAAAGGGTAAGACCATCACCATTTACAAAGAGCCCGATGCAAACAATTGTCCTTGGGGCAAGCTGGATGTAGATGTAGTTCTGGAGTGCTCCGGTTTCTACACCTCCAAGGAGAAGGCACAGGCTCACATCAATGCAGGTGCTAAGAAGGTTGTTATCTCTGCTCCCGCAGGCAACGATCTGCCTACCATCGTTTACAACGTAAACCATACCTCCCTTACCAAGGATGACAAGATCATTTCCGCAGCTTCCTGCACCACGAACTGTCTTGCACCTATGGCTAAGGCTCTGAACGATTTCGCACCGATCCAGTCCGGTATCATGGCTACGATCCATGCTTACACCGGTGACCAGATGATCCTTGACGGTCCTCAGAGAAAGGGCGATAAGAGAAGAAGCCGTGCAGGCGCTGTAAACATCGTTCCCAACAGTACCGGTGCTGCAAAGGCAATCGGTCTGGTTATCCCTGAATTGAAGGGCAAGCTCATCGGCGCTGCTCAGCGTGTACCGACCCCTACCGGTTCCACCACACTTCTGTTCGCAGTAGTAAAGGGCAAGGACATCACTGTTGACGCTGTAAACGCTGCTATGAAGGCACAGGCTACCGAGTCCTTCGGTTACAACACCGAGGAGATTGTTTCTTCCGATATCATCGGTATGAAGTTCGGTTCCCTGTTCGATGCAACCCAGACCATGGTTTCCAAGGTTGATGATGACACCTACCAGGTACAGGTTGTTTCATGGTATGACAATGAGAATTCCTACACCAGCCAGATGGTTCGCACCATTAAGTACTTCGCTGAGTTGGGCTAATTCTGAATAAACCAATCAGGACTTAGGGGTCCGGTCTTGTTGGACCGGACCTTCTTTTGTATAAAGAATGATCAGAAAAGGAGTTTATCAAAATGGGTTTGAACAAAAAATCTGTAGATGACATCAATGCGAAAGGCAAACGCGTGCTGGTAAGATGCGACTTTAACGTGCCTCTGAAAAACGGGGAGATCACGGATGAGACCCGTATTGTGGCTGCACTGCCCACCATCCAGAAGCTGTTAAATGACGGCGGTAAGGTGATCCTTTGCTCTCATCTGGGCAAGGTAAAGAACGGCCCCAACGAGGGTGAGTCCCTGGCACCTGTTGCAAAGAGACTGTCCGAGAAGCTGGGCAAAGAAGTCGTGTTTGTGTCCGATTACAATGTGACCGGCGAGGCAGCAACCAAAGCGGTAGAGGCGATGAAGGAAGGCGATGTGGTCCTGCTTCAGAATACCCGTTTCCGCGGTACTGAGGAGACCAAGAACGGTGAGCAGTTCTCCAAGGAGTTAGCTGATCTGGCTGATCTGTATGTCTGCGATGCATTCGGTTCTTCCCACAGAGCACATGCTTCCGTGGCAGGCGTGACCAAGTTCATCACCGAAAAGGGCGGCGAGAATGTTGTCGGCTATCTGATGCAGAAGGAGATCAATTTCTTAGGCAATGCGGTGGAGAATCCGGTTCGTCCTTTCGTGGCAATTCTGGGCGGCGCAAAGGTTGCAGACAAGCTGAATGTTATCTCCAACCTGCTGGAGAAGTGCGATACCCTGATTATCGGCGGCGGTATGGCTTATACTTTCCTGAAGGCACAGGGCTATGAGATCGGTAATTCCCTGGTAGATGATGAGAAGATCGATTACTGTAAGGAGATGATGGCAAAGGCAGAGAAACTGGGCAAGAAGCTTCTGCTTCCCGTTGACTCTGTGACCATCGCACAGTTCCCGAATCCTATCGATGCACCGGTGGAGACACTGGTTGTGGATGTAAAGGATATGCCTGCGGACAGAGAGGGCTGTGATATTGGACCGAAGACCCAGGCTCTGTATGCGGATGCAGTAAAGAATGCGAAGACGGTTGTATGGAACGGACCTATGGGTGTGTTCGAGAATCCGATCCTGGCAGCAGGTACCATCGCTGTGGCAAAGGCTTTGGCTGATACAGATGCAACCACCATCATCGGCGGCGGTGATTCCGCAGCAGCTGTAAACCAGCTCGGTTTCGGCGATAAGATGAGCCACATTTCCACAGGCGGCGGCGCTTCTCTGGAATTCCTTGAGGGCAAGGAGCTTCCCGGCGTGGCAGCAGCGGATGACAAGTAAGAAGATAGAAATCAGGAAAATGGAGGAATAGGGATATGGCAAGAAAGAAGATTATTGCCGGCAACTGGAAGATGAACATGACTCCCAGCGAGGCAGTTGCATTGATCGAAACCTTGAAGCCCCTTGTGAAGAATGATGATGTGGACGTGGTATTCTGCGTACCGGCTATCGATATCATTCCGGCGATCGAGGCTGCAAAGGGCACCAACATCCATATTGGTGCCGAGAATCTGTATTTTGAGGAGAAGGGTGCTTTCACAGGAGAGATCTCTCCCAATATGCTGGTTGATGCAGGCGTAAAGTATGTGATCATTGGACATTCCGAGAGACGTGAGTACTTTGCGGAGACAGATGAGACCGTGAACAAGAAAGTATTGAAGGCTTTCGAGCATGACTTGACCCCGATCATCTGCTGCGGCGAGACTCTGACCCAGAGAGAGCAGGGAATTACCATTGACTGGATCCGTCAGCAGATCAAGATTGCGTTCCTGAACGTGACCGCAGATCAGGCGAAGAAGGCAGTGATCGCTTACGAGCCCATCTGGGCCATCGGTACCGGCAAGGTGGCTACCACCGAGCAGGCGCAGGAGGTATGTAAAGCAATCCGTGACTGTATCGGTGAGATTTATGACGATGCGACGGCTGCAGCGATCCGTATCCAATACGGCGGTTCCGTATCCGCATCCAGCGCTCCCGAGCTGTTTGCCCAGGCAGACATCGACGGCGGTCTGGTAGGCGGTGCATCCCTGAAGCCCGATTTCGGAAAGATCGTGAATTACAACAAATAATGAAGTAAAACGGCTTCTTGACGGCCGGAGATTGAGGCGCAGAGCGCGCTGGGATCTCCGGCTGTTTTGCGTGTAAAATATTATTTGACACTAATTTAACAATCTGTTATACTAAAATAAACATAGATTTTAATATGGGATTATTTTGCAAACAGGACAGGTGGAATGGGAGGCGTTGTAATGGAGAAAAATATGAGATTCCGTAAGACAAGCAGGAAAAAAGGACTTACATGGCTGCTGTTATGTGCAATGCTGATTCCCGCTCTGGCCGGTTTTTCGGGGTGTGGGAAAAAGGAGCAGGTAAAGCTGACTGTCTGGGGTTCGAAGGCGAGTCAGGAGATGCTTAGGGAGATGGCAGACTCCTTTATTGAACTGCATAAAAAAGAGGCGGATATCGAGATCGTGCTGCGCGAGGAGGACGAGGACACGGCTGCGGACAATGCGGTGGCAAATCCGACGCAGCTTGCGGATGTGTTTTCGTTTGCGGGAGATCAGATGCAGCGGCTTGTGAATGCCGGTTTGCTCCTGCCGGTGGGAGAAAACGCCGGACAGGTGATCGCCGAGAACGGCGGAGCGGACAGTGCGGCGATTCAGACGGCATCGGTGGACGGGACACTCTATGCGTATCCGTTGACGGCCAGCAACGGATATTTTATGTATTACAATGCGGCCTATTTTACGGATCGGGATGTGGAGACTTTTGACGGCATGCTTGCGGCTGCGAAGAAGGCCGGTAAGAAGGTTGCCATGGACTGGAGCAGCGGTTGGTATATTTATTCGTTCTTCGGCGGCGCGGGAATGCATATCTATCTGGCGGAGGACGGCAAACATAATTCCTGTGACTGGAACCGGACGGACGGGAAATATAAGGGGACAGATGTGGCCCAGGCCATGTTGGATATTGCGGCGCAGGACGCTTTTCTGAATACCAATGATGACGGACTGAAGGAAGGAATCGCGAACGGACAGGTGATCGCTGGGGTAAACGGCTCCTGGAATGCGGAATATGTCAAGAGCCAGTGGGGCGATGATTACAGGGCTGTAAAGCTTCCCACTTATACGCTGAAGGGAGAGCAGGTGCAGATGGGCAGCTTTTCCGGTTATAAGATGGTAGGCGTGAATGCAAACAGTGCAAATACCAAATGGGCGTCGGCATTTGCTGCATATATTACCAATGAGGAGAATCAGCTGAAGCGGTTTCAGGTGACAGGGGAAACGCCGTCCAATGTGCAGGCAGCGCAGGCACAGGAGGTGCAGGCGGCACCGGCGGCAGTGGCGTTGGCGGAGCAGGCGCCTTATTCGGTGCGACAGCTGATCGCAGGGCCGTTTTGGACGCCGGCTACTGTGTTTGGTACGATGATGGCTGCCGGAAATCCGGATGGAAGAGATCTGCAGCAGGTCCTGGATGAATTGGTGGAGGCGGCAGAGAAGCCGGAAGAGTAATGGAAGAGCAGCGGGAGGATTTCGTATGCGGAAAATGACCGTTCGCGTTCTGACCACCGTGATCGCGGCATTGGCAGCATGTATGTTGGTGATCCTGTTTCTGGTGATGAACGTGAATACCGTGGCGAGACAATATGAGTCCAATATCAGCAGCGCGATGGAAAGCCAGCAGCTGGTAGCGGAGATCTGCGAGAATATTTACCAGACGGAATCGCAGGTCTGGCAGCATATTGTGAACGAAAAGGAAGAGGAATATGAAAAGTATGAGGAGCGCATTGACGGGCTCCTTGCTTCTATGTCCACCCTCTTGTCCGATCTACAGGACAGTCTGACCGATGAGGAGGACAGGGTACTTTCCCACGAGGTGATCAGACAGTATACGGGATTCAAGAGCAGTGTGCAGGTAGTGCTGGAACTGAGCAGGCAGGGCTCCAAACAGTCGGCGCAGTATTATGTGGAAAAGGAACTGAGCCCCTATTTCAACGCGGCAAATGATTTGCTGAGCACGGTGGACCGGAAGACGACGGAGAACAGCAGACGGGCCGAGGAAGAGATGGAGGCAAGCATATACAAGGCCAGGCTGGAGGCCATTATCTGTCTGGTGGTCGTGGGGTTGATCATCGTGGTCTGCGTTTATCTGGTATTCCGGAACGGAAAGCGGATTGTGGGTCAGCAGGAGGAAGAGAAACGGAGTCACGAACAGCGCGTGATGGAGCTGCAGTATAATATCATCGTGGCCATGGCGAATCTGATCGAGAGCCGGGATGAGGACACCGGGGAGCACGTCAAGCGCACCAGCTGGTATGTGGATCTCATTGCCAGAGAGCTGGCAAAGGACAGTCCCTACAAGGATCAGCTCACGGACAGCTATCTGGACAATCTGTGGAAGGCGGCTCCGCTGCATGACATCGGCAAGATCAAGGTGTCGGATACGATCCTGTGTAAGCCGGGGAAGCTGACGCCGGAGGAGTATGAGCGCATGAAGCTGCACGCCTCAGAGGGCGGTAAGATCGTCTATGAGACCATGCGGGATATCGAGGAACAGGAATATGTGGAACTTGCCCATGATGTGGCCCAGTATCATCATGAGAAATGGAACGGGACCGGGTATCCCGAAGGGCTTTCCGGGCAGAATATTCCGCTCTGTGCACGTATCATGGCGGTGGCGGATGTGTTCGATGCGCTGACCTCCAAACGGTGCTATAAAGATGCCATGTCCATTGATCAGGCCTATCAGATCATCCAGGAGTCTATCGGGACCCATTTTGATCCTGTGGTAGCGGAGGCATTTATCAGACTGAGACCGAAGGTGGAAGAATATTTAAGGGAAAATCAGGAATAAAATGAAAAGATCGGAATAAACTGTGAGGAGTCAGACAAGTCTTTCTTGTATGTCTCCTCATTTTGTGTTAAAATACAAAAAGGGAATAAATTTCCGTGGGAAACTCACGGAAAATCTCATAAAGTGAGAGAAGGAGGTTATTTATGTTAGGTAATGTAATTGTGGGGCAGTCTGGCGGACCTACCGCCGTAATCAACTCGTCTTTGGCAGGTGTGTATAAGACGGCGAAGGATCTGGGGGCAAACAAGGTATATGGTATGCGTCATGGTATCCACGGCTTTTTGGAGGAGAACATTGTGGATCTGGACACTAAGATCAAGTCCGATCTGGATCTGGAGCTGTTAAAGAGAACTCCTTCCGCATTCTTAGGCTCCTGCCGTTTCAAACTTCCCGAGGTGGAAGCAGACAAGGCAATGTATGAAAAGATCTTTGAGATCCTGAAGAAGTATGAGATTTCCGCATTTTTCTATATCGGCGGTAATGATTCCATGGATACCATCAAGAAGCTGTCCGATTATGCGGCTGATATTGACAGTCCGATCCGCTTCATCGGTGTGCCCAAGACCATTGACAACGATCTGGAAGTGACGGATCACACGCCCGGCTTCGGCAGCGCTGCAAAGTATATTGCATCCGTGACCAAGGAGATCATCCGAGACGGTCTGGTATATGATATTAAGAATGTGACGATCATCGAGATCATGGGACGTAATGCGGGATGGCTGACCGGTGCGGCTGCGCTGGCTACCTGTGAGGACTGTGAAGGTGTGGACGGCATCTATCTGCCGGAGGTTGCATTTGACATTGATAAATTCGTGGAGAAGGTAGGCAAACTCTTAGAGTCCAAGTCCGCTATCGTGATGGCGGTTTCCGAGGGTATCAAGACTGCCGACGGCAAGTATGTATTTGAGCATGGCGCGCACAATGAGTATGTGGACGCATTCGGTCATAAGCAGTTGTCCGGTACCGCAAAGTATCTGGCAGATCTGGTAAGCGAGAAGTTCGGATGCAAGTCCAGAGCGATCGAGCTTTCCACCATGCAGCGCTGCGCAGGCCATCTGACCTCCAGAGTGGATATCACCGAGGCTTATCAGGTAGGCGGTTCCGCAGTAAAGGCTGCGTTTGACGGTGAGACCGGCATGATGGTAACCCTGAAGAGAGAGTCCAGCGATCCTTACATCTGCACCACAGGTCTGTATGATGTACATAAGATCGCAAATGTGGAGAAGAAGGTTCCTTTGGAGTGGATCACCGAAGACGGCACCTTCGTTTCCAAGGAGATGGTAAATTACATCAAGCCTCTGATCCAGGCAGAGCTGACCCCGATCATGATCACCGGTCAGCCCAGACATATTGTGATCGACATGCAGTAAGTTGTTTTTAGTGCAGAAAGATAGCCGGAGGAGGCAGCACTTCTCCGGCTGTTGTTTCGTAAGGCGGTTGTGCGTGAAATTTGATTCCCCGCTGCTTGCGGCAGGGGTGTTGACTAAGAGGATGCAGACATGATCTTTAAGTGTGTAAACTGTGGCGGAAATGTGGTGTACAGCCCGGAGAAGAAAAAGATGGTATGTCCCTATTGTGACAGCGAGGACAGCCATGAGATCAAATATGTGAAGTGGGGGCAGATGACAATCTGTCCTGACTGTAACGGTGTGATCCCTGTACAGGAGTACACGGCGGCCACCAGATGTCCCTATTGTGATAATTATATTGTGTTGGATGAGCGCGTGGAGGGGCAGTTCCTGCCTAAGAGACTGATCCCGTTCCGATTGGGCAAGGAGACGATCAAGCAAAGCCTGCGCGAAAAATTTAAGAAGAATGTGTTCGCGCCTACGGATTTTCTGTCTGAGGCGCGTTTGGAGACCATGGAGGGAGATTATGTGCCTTTCTGGTTTTTTGACTATGATGTGAATGCGGATTATCAGGGAGAGGGCAGAAAGGTGCGGTCGTGGACCAGCGGCAACACCCAGTATACGGAGACCTCTTACTATGATGTGCGCAGAAATCTGGATATTCATTTTAGAGATATTCCTGTGGATGCCTCCATTCCTATGCCGGATGTGGTCATGGATCTGATGGAGCCCTATGATTACAAGGAGCTGACCGATTTTGACCCCAAGTATCTGTCCGGGTTTATGGCGGAACGCTACAATATGCCTGCGGCGGAGCTGGAAAAAAGGGCGCGGATCAAGATGGGTGAGGATACCAAGGCGTTGATGCAGCAGGAACTTTCCGGATACAGCGGTATCAAGGAGATCCATAATGCGGCGGGTGTGCTGCGGGAGGAGCAGAATTACGGCATGCTGCCGGTGTGGAAATACATCTATCGGTATGGGGGGAAGGATTATCCGTTTTATATCAACGGACAGACCGGTAAGATCGTGGGAATAGCACCGCTTTCCGTGCCGAAAGTCTGGGCTTATGCGGGCACGCTGTGGATCTGTTTATCTATTATTTTTTCGACAGTGCTTTTGGTGGCGTTGGTATTTGGTCTGGTATAAACGAGAGGACAGATCGCAGAGAGGATAAGGAAATATGAACAACGAAGTACGAAAACTGGCATTCAAACAGTATTTACATTATTTTCGGATCTGGTTCGTCCTTACAGGTATCAGTGTGGCGGTACTTTTGATCGCGGTGGTGCCAAAGCTTATGCCGAAAAATTCTGCTATTCAAAGGGGAAATGCGACGTCCACGGAGAAGGAGAGAGTGTTTGACTATGCAGATATTCTAACGGATGAGGAGGAGCAGAAGCTTCGGGAATACATCGCGGAATGCGAACAAAAATCCCGGACGGATATTATTGTGGTTACGATCGATCAGCCCATGGGTATCTCTGACAGCGAATGGAATCGTAACATGATGAACTACGCGGATGATTTTTATGACAATCATCAGTTTGGCTGGAATCAGGCTTATGGAGACGGCGCGCTGATATTGGATAACTGGTACGAGGATGAGAACGGTTCCCAGAAGGGTACGTGGCTCTCTACCGCAGGTAAAATGGAAGAGTATATCGGCGCTTACGAAGAGGATGTGGTGTTGGATGCCATGTATGATTATATCGATTATGCGCCTTACCGGGCATATTACGCGGCGGTCACCAAGCTGGCGGATTACGGAGAGAAGGGCGATGGCCATCATTATTCTATATCCGAGATGATGAGCGTGGTAGCCTGTGGTGGAGGCGTGATACCGCTTATCATTGCACTGATCTATGCGCTTTCCAATCTGAAAAATGCGCCGGCGAAGGATACCACGGTTCCGAGTACCTATGTGGTGAATGGACGGGCAGTGGTCAAGAATAGGCAGGATCAGTTTCTGCGCAAAAACGTGGTGACAAGACATATTGACACCAGCAGCAGCGGCGGAAGCAGCAGATCCAGCGGGCATTCCGGCGGCGGAAGCCATGGACATCATACCTCCAGCGGCGGTCACAGTCATGGCGGCGGCGGAAGGAGAAGGTAAAACCCGGGGAATGAAAACGGAAACGAACACACAAAAAAAGCACCCACATGACGGTATGGGTGCTTTTTTGATCTTTTATAAAAACGAAATATTCGTTTTATTAGTTCATGGTATTGACTGCCTTGCTGATGCGGGCAACCTTGCGGGCAACGTTATTCTTGTGATAAATGCCCTTGCTTCCGGCCATCTCGATGGTCTTGGTAGCAGCGAGAAGCTCTGCCTGTGCAGCGTTCTTATCACCGGATTCGATTGCAGCGTAAACCTTCTTGATCGCGGTCTTAACGCCGGAACGAACGGCTTTATTTCTGTCTGCTCTTGTGCGGGCAACTAAGATTCTCTTCTTTGCGGATTTAATGTTAGCCAAGTCTTACACCTCCATTTTATACGATTTAAATAGTTTTTGAAAATGTTTCACCTTAGCCAGACACGGAAGACTAATGTAAACATACTATTGTATAGTAGTAAATTCCAAAGGATTTGTCAATACATATTTTCCTAAAAATTGCAAAAAATATGAAAAAATGCGATGCGAGGGGTGCTTTGGAATGGGTAACTTTCAGGTAAGAACGGATCTGGCGTTGGAGGCAAGGGAAGGGATCACGGAGGGAGAATGCGGTGAACTCCGCGGCGTGCGTGTGGAGGAGGAATATGAGGAGGCAAAGGATATCCGGGTCACGAAGGTGATGATTGAAACCAAGAACGCGGCAAAGCTGATGGGGAAACCGGTGGGAGTCTATGTGACCATGGAGGCGCCGGCGTTGGTAGAGCCGGATGAAGATTATCACAGGGAGATCTCGGAGAGCTTTGCGGCACAGCTTTTGAAACTGTTCCCAGACGGGGACAGGGAACTGTCGGTCCTTGTGGTGGGACTGGGAAACAGGGAGGTGACGGCGGATGCACTGGGGCCGCAGGTGGTGGACCATTTGTACATTACCAGACATGTGGTAAAAGAGTTCGGAAAGGCGGCTTATAACTGCAGCAAGATGAATCTGGTCAGTAGTCTGGAGCCCGGCGTGATGGCAAAGACGGGTATGGAGACGGCGGAGATCATCAAGGGCGTGGTGGCGCAGACAAAGCCGGATGTGTTGGTGGTGATCGATGCGCTGGCAGCCCGGAGCACCAAGCGTCTGAACCGGACGATCCAGATCACGAACACGGGAATCCAGCCGGGATCAGGCGTGGGAAATCACAGAAATGCACTGACGCAGGAGGAACTGGGAATCCCCGTCATTGCCGTCGGGGTGCCGACTGTGGTGGACGCTGCTACGATCGTCGGAGATGCGCTGAAAAAGTGGATGGACGAGGAAGACGATAAATTTGATTCCAGACTGGCTTTTGCGGAGCTGAACAATATGTATATGACAGGAAAGGACATCGACGCGGTGATCAAGAGGGTGAGTTATACGCTGTCGGAGGGGATCAATCTCGCCATGGAGAAAAAAATGGTAGTCTACGACGCGTAGCCCGGTCATATATTGGACAAAAAGGTGCGGCAAGGGTAAGTTTCTTTGGGCAGATATCTGAGCAGAATGTTTTTCATAATCCTGGCAGGTGTGGCGGCAGAACTGTTTCTGCCGTCGGTGACAGGGGGTACAAGCTTTGGAGGGCGGGAAGCCCAAAATCCCGGTCTGTGCAACTGGGTGTTACATAGACAGATCGAGGCGGTATTGCCGGTTTACGGCATGCTGGAAGCCGGAGAATCTGCGGAGCGGGAAGACCCGCGGCAGCCCGGGAAACCACAGGAGCAGCCGCATGAAGAAAATCTGAGACTCCTTTCCATGGAAGAGATGGAGGGGAATACGGGTGGGGAGGCAGTCGGAGGCGGGACGGATACGGCTATGGATGCAAAGGTGCATGTGGCAGACGATCAGACGGATATGGAAGCGGCCTCGGCAAATGGCGCCGTCTCCCTGCAGATGCCGGATTTTGTGCCCGGGGAGCAACAGCAGACACTGGAGTTGGAGCGGTACCGATCCTATGAAGAGCTGGTAAAAGAATTTTATACCATCGACGCCAACACGATGGCGGGCAATGATCAGCTGAATATCGAGAAGCTGATGCAGAGGGATCTGAGGATCACAGAGAGCGGGGAGGGACCGCAGATTCTGGTCTACCACACCCATTCCCAGGAAGCTTATGCGGATTCGGTTCCCGGTGATCCCACGACTTCCGTGGTAGGGGTGGGGGAGTGTCTGATCCGGATCCTTCAGGAAGAATACGGCTACCGGGTGATGCATTGTACGGAGGAGTTCGACGTGGAGGATCGAAATCAGGCATACAGCAAGGCTTTGCCTGCGCTGGAACAGATCCTGAAAGAGAATCCGTCAATCCAGGTGATGATCGATCTGCACCGGGATGAAATGCCTGCGAATGTGCGGCTTGTGACGGAGCTGGAAGGAAAACCCACTGCCAGGTTCATGTTTTTTAACGGGTTATCGCGGACCAGAAAGACCGGAGACATCGCCTATCTGAAAAATGAAAATATTGCGGGCAATCTGGCTTTTTCTTTTCAGATGCAGCTCAAATGCGCGGAGTACTATCCGGGGCTTACGCGAAAGATTTATCTGAAGGGATACCGGTATAATCTGCATTTGCGGGAACGATCGCTCCTGGTGGAACTGGGCGCACAGAACAATACGGTGGAGGAAGCCATGAACGCCTGCGGCCCGCTGGCACATGCGCTGCATCTGGTGCTTTCCGGGGAAAAAGAGGGTTTCGCAATCGAATAAAAATGTAGTATACTATGAAGGAGGAGGCGGTGGCATGGAAGAGAAAAAGCAATACATTTCAATCGATCTGAAGTCATTTTATGCCTCCGTGGAGTGCAGGGAACGGGGATTGGATCCGATGACCACAAAGTTGGTGGTGGCGGACCAAAGCCGCACGGAGAAGACCATCTGCCTGGCGGTGTCGCCGGCTTTGAAGGCATATGGGATCCCGGGACGCCCCAGATTGTTCGAGGTGGTGCAGAAGGTGCGGGAGATCCATGCCCGGACGGGAGAGAAGATAGCGTATATCACCGCCGTGCCGCGCATGGCGCTGTATATGGAGTACAGCACCCGGATCTATAACATCTATCTGAAATATATTGCGCCGGAGGACATCCATGTCTATTCCATTGACGAGGTGATGATCGACGCGACGCCTTATCTGCAGAGTTACGGGATGTCGGCCAGGCAGCTGGCGGCAAAGATGATAGCGGATGTCTATGAGCAGACGGGGATCACGGCCACTGGGGGACTGGGGACGAATCTGTATTTGAGCAAGGTGGCAATGGATATTCTGGCGAAGCATGCGGAGCCGGATGAAAACGGCGTGCGGATTGCGGAACTGGATGAACGCAGTTACAGGAAACTACTGTGGGTACATAAGCCGATCACGGATTTTTGGAGAGTGGGCGGCGGCTACGCGCGGAAACTGGCGGAAAAAGGCATGTACACCATGGGGGATGTGGCCAGATGTTCCCTGGGTGGAGAGCATGATTATCACAATATGGAGCTTTTGTATGAGATGTTCGGGGTGAATGCGGAGCTGCTGATCGATCACGCCTGGGGATATGAGCCCTGCACGATTGCACAGATCAAGGCGTACAAGCCCGAGAGCAATAGTATCGGTTCCGGACAGGTGCTGCACTGCGCCTATGATTTCACGAAGGCGAAGCTGATCGTGCGGGAGATGACGGAACTGCTGGTGTTAAACCTGGTGGACAAGGCGCTGGTGACGGACCAGATGGTGCTGACGGTGGGGTATGATATCGAGAATCTGACGGATCCGAAACGGCGGGCGCAGTATCACGGGGAGGTGACGGTGGACCGCTACGGCAGACAGGTGCCCAAGCACGCCCATGGGACGGCGAATCTGGGGCGGGAGACTTCCTCCACGCGGCTGATCCTGGAGGCGGTCATGGAGTTGTATGACCGGATCGTGGCTCCGGAACTTTTGGTGAGGCGGGTATATGTGACGGCAAACCATGTAAGAGAGGAGCGCGGGCTGCAGAGCGCGGCAGTGGACGGACTGCGGGAGGCGCAGGATGCGGATCACAGACGGGACGGACAGGACGCTCCGCAGATGGTGTATGAGCAGCTGGATCTGTTCACGGATTATGAGGAAAGAGAGCGCAGGCAGAAAGCGGAGGAGGAGCAGCTGAAGCGGGAGAGATCCATGCAGCAGGCTGTGCTGCAGATTCAGGGAAAATACGGAAAGAATGCCATCCTGAAAGGAATGAATCTGGAGGAGGGGGCAATGACCAGAGAGCGGAATGCGCAGATCGGAGGACATAAGGCATGACGGAGCAGGGCTGGGAAGTGTACGCGGATATCATTGACAGAGAACGGCCTGTGTCGGACAGACATGCACCTATGCCGGTGGAGGACAGGGCGGCGCAGTTTGCCCCCTTTGCGGCGTTGGCAGGATACGGAAATGCCATTGAACGGACGGCCAGAGCGCATGAAGCGGAGGTGGCCCATGAAGTGGAGCATATTCAGCCGGAGGAGATCTGACCGGGAAAAAATGCCTTTACGAAACAGGGACAATGATATAAAATAGTGAGAAGATTAATATACGGATAAGAACTACAGGAAGGATATTAGAGTACATGGCATCGGAGAATCAGGTGAAAGAAGGGCAGAATAAGATAGATCAGAGCAAGATCCGCAATTTTTGCATTGTGGCGCATATTGACCACGGCAAATCCACTTTGGCGGATCGCATCATAGAGCATACCGGGCTGTTGACCAGCAGGGAGATGCAGGCACAGGTGCTGGACAATATGGATCTGGAGAGGGAGCGCGGTATCACGATCAAGGCGCAGGCAGTGCGCACGGTTTACAAGGCGCAGGACGGGGAGGAGTATATTTTTAATCTGATCGACACCCCCGGACATGTGGATTTCAATTACGAAGTCAGCAGGTCTTTGGCGGCATGCGACGGGGCAATCCTGGTGGTGGATGCGGCCCAGGGGATCGAGGCACAGACCCTGGCCAATGTGTATCTGGCGCTGGATCATGATCTGGATGTGTTCCCGGTGATCAACAAGATCGATCTGCCCAGCGCAGAGCCGCAGCGCGTGATCGAGGAGATTGAGGATGTGATCGGCATCGAAGCCCAGGATGCGCCGCTTATTTCCGCGAAAAACGGCATCAACATCGAGGAGGTGCTGGAGCAGATCGTGACGAAGATCCCGGCGCCAAAGGGAGATCCCAATGCGCCGCTTCAGGCGTTGATCTTTGATTCGCTGTACGATTCTTATAAGGGTGTGATCGTGTTCTGCCGTATCATGGAGGGCACGGTGCGAAAGGGGACGAAGATCCGCATGATGGCCACCAAAGCGGTGGAGGAAGTGGTGGAGGTCGGTTATTTCGGCGCTGGCCAGTTCATTCCCTGTGAGGAGCTTTCCGCCGGCATGGTGGGCTATATCACTGCATCCATCAAGAATGTGAAGGATACGGCGGTGGGCGATACGGTGACCGATGACGACAATCCCTGTGCGGAGCCGCTGCCGGGCTATAAAAAGGTGCAGTCCATGGTGTACTGCGGCATGTATCCGGCGGACGGGGCCAAGTATCCGGATCTGCGGGATGCGCTGGAGAAGCTGCAGCTGAATGACGCGTCGTTAAATTACGAACCGGAGACTTCCATCGCGCTGGGATTCGGGTTCCGATGCGGATTCTTAGGCTTGCTGCATCTGGAGATCATCCAGGAGCGTCTGGAGAGAGAATATAATCTGGATCTGGTGACCACGGCACCGGGCGTTATCTATAAAGTGCATAAGACAAACGGGGAAGTGATCGAGCTGACCAATCCCTCCAATCTGCCGGATCCTTCGGAGATCGAGTATATGGAGGAGCCCATCGTCAGCGCGGAGATCATGGTGACCAGCGAGTTCATCGGGTCGATCATGGAGCTGTGTCAGGAGCGCAGGGGACGCTATCTGGGCATGGAGTACATTGAGGGTACAAGAGCGCTGCTCAAATATGAGCTGCCGCTGAATGAGATCATTTATGACTTTTTTGACGCGTTGAAATCAAGGTCGAGAGGGTACGCGTCCTTTGACTATGATATCAAGGGATATGAGCAGTCCAAGTTGGTGAAGCTGGACATTCTGATCAACCGCGAGGAGGTGGATGCGCTGTCCTTTATCGTCCATGCGGATTCTGCCTATGAGCGCGGCAGAAAGATGTGTGAAAAGCTGAAAGACGAGATCCCCAGACATTTGTTTGAGATCCCCATCCAGGCGGCGGTGGGCGGCAAGATCATTGCCAGAGAGACCGTGAAGGCCATGCGCAAGGATGTGCTGGCGAAGTGTTACGGCGGCGATATCACCCGTAAGAAGAAGCTTTTGGAGAAACAGAAGGAAGGAAAGAAGCGCATGCGTCAGATCGGAAATGTGGAGATTCCGCAGAAGGCGTTCATGAGCGTGTTGAAGCTGGATGATAAGAACTGAGAATGCCGGGACGCCG
The DNA here is from genome assembly GCA_017476665.1 of Lachnospiraceae bacterium. Taxonomy (GTDB): domain Bacteria; phylum Bacillota; class Clostridia; order Lachnospirales; family Lachnospiraceae; genus Acetatifactor. The sequence continues at coordinate 26,288 of JAFUZJ010000007.1, forward strand.
GTTGGAAAAGGACAGAGGGAGCTGGAGCTGTATCTCCATATCCCTTTCTGCGTGCAAAAATGTAAATACTGTGATTTTTTGTCTGCACCTGCCGATGCGCAGGTGCAGAATGCGTATATGGAGGCATTGCTGCGGGAAGTGCGGGAGAGCGCAGATGGGGCAGGGATGCCAACGGCGCGGGAGGACAGGACGGTGCCGCCCGGACAGCGTGAAGTGACCAGCATCTATATCGGCGGCGGAACCCCTTCGGCGGTGGATCCGGCCTGGATCGTAAAACTGATGGATTGCATCAGGGAGTACTACCGGGTGGCGGAAGAGGCAGAGATCACCCTGGAGATCAACCCCGGGACAGTGACCCGGGAGAGCCTTATGCTGTATCGGAGCGCGGGGATCAACCGACTGAGTATCGGCTGTCAATCTACGGATGACGGGGAGCTGACGCGGATCGGGAGGATCCATACGTTTACGCAGTTCCTGGACACCTATGGATGGGCCAGAGAGGCCGGATTTGCCAATGTGAATGTGGATCTCATGAATGCGCTGCCGGGACAGAGCATGATGGATGTGGAGCGGAATCTGGAGCGGATCCTGGGACTGGATCCCAGACCGGAGCATCTCTCGGTGTACAGTCTGATTGTGGAGGAGGGGACTCCTTTTTATCAGATGGAGCAGGAGGGGCTGTTTGCAGCCGGTGAGATGTGTCTGCCGGATGAGGAGCTGGAGCGGGAGATGTATTGGCGGACAGCGGAGCTTTTGAAGGCACAGGGATATGAACACTATGAGATCTCCAATTTTGCCAGACCCGGGTATGAGAGCCGACATAACAGCGGGTACTGGGAGCGCAGGGAGTATCTGGGATTCGGGATCGGAGCGGCTTCCCTGTATGAAAACAGGCGGTTTTCCAATACGCGCAGTCTGCAGGATTATATCCGATACGGGAGCGACGGAGGGCAGGACATCCGGGAGCAGATCGAGGTGCTTAGCAAGAGAGAGCAGATGGAGGAAACCATGTTTTTGGGGCTGCGGATGGCAAAGGGGGTTGACTGTGAGCGATTTCGGGAGTGCTTTGGCCAGACTCCGGAGGAAATTTACAGGCGGGAGCTGGAGGAGAGTATCCGGGAAGGACTGCTGGAAGTGTTCCCGGAGAGCCCCGGGCAGGGGCGGCGATACGCATTGACGAAGCGCGGTGTGGACGTGAGCAATTATGTGATGGCGAAATTTCTGCAGGAAGAAAGGACAATCTGAAATTTTGTGTGCCAGGCACGGAACGCCTTTTTTTCACATAGACTATGTTGAGTGAGATCAGGCGGAGGCACACCATTGCAAACCTTTCAAAAACCTCTGAATGCTGCGGAAGAAGCACATTATGTACACCTGCTCAGAGAGGGCAGCGAAGAGGAGGCAAAACGGGCCAAGGAAATTCTGGTGGAACGCAATTTAAGGCTTGTGGCGCATGTGGCAAAGAAATATCAGAATGCGGACGAGGATATGGAGGATCTGATCTCCATCGGCTGTATCGGGCTGATCAAAGCGATAGATACTTTTGATGCGGGCAAGGGCAGGCTGGCGACTTATGCCTGCAGATGTATTGACAACGAATTGCTGATGCTGCTGCGAACCAAGAAGAAGACTTCAAAAGAGGTATCGCTCTATGAGTCCATCGGGCAGGACAAAGAAGGCAATGAGATCCGGCTTGTGGATGTGCTGGAGCAGAAGCAGATGGACGCTGTGGAATGTATGGAGCTGAAAAACAATATCCGGAAGCTGTTTCGGTTTGTGGATGAAGCACTGACGGAACGGGAGAGGCAGATTGTTGTCATGCGGTACGGATTGTCGGGAAAACGTCCTGTGACACAGAACGAGATCGGAGAAAAAATGGGAATTTCCAGAAGTTATGTTTCAAGGATTGAAAAAAAGGCGCTGGGAAAACTGCGGAAGTGCTTTGAGGAGAGCGGTTTCGAGAGTTTCGAGAGTAGCGGGAAATAAAGCTTGTCAAAGATCTGCGGTTGTAGTATAATTTTTACGACTAGGTATTTCTGCATCAAAATACAGAAGGGAAGGTATAGGGAGAATATGTCTTACATTGAGGATATTTTGGTAAGAGCGAGTGAGCTGGGGGCGAGTGATATACATCTTACGGTGGGACTGCCGCCGAAGTATCGTGTCAACGGCAATCTGATCACTTCGGAATTTCCAACCATGACACCGGCAGACACACTGGATGTACTGGTAAGTATTTTTAACGAACGTCAGAGAGCAATCTTTGAAGAGAGAGGCGAGTATGACCTTGCTTACACCCTTCCGGATCTGGGCCGTTATCGTGTCAATGCCTTCAAGCAGAGAGGTTCCATCGCGTTGGCGCTGCGTGTGGTTTCGACCACGGTGCCGTCTCCCGAGGTTCTGGGTATACCGGAATCTATCGTAGATCTGTATAACAGAAAGAGAGGGCTGATCCTGGTTACCGGACCTACCGGTAGCGGTAAGTCTACAACACTGGCAGCCATTATTGATAAGATCAACAGCTGTAGAGATGCACACATCATCACATTGGAGGATCCCATCGAGTATCTGCATCCGCATAAGCTTTCCATGGTGAACCAGCGTGAGGTCGGCGTGGATACGAACAACTATGCAAATGCACTGCGTGCTGCGCTGCGTGAGGATCCTGACGTAATCCTGGTAGGAGAGATGCGTGACTATGAGACTATCAGTGTGGCAATCACCGCGGCCGAGACCGGACATCTGGTTATGTCCACATTGCATACCAATTCCGCGGCAACGACCATCGACCGTGTGATCGATGTATTCCCGCCGCATCAGCAGCAGCAGATCAGAGTTCAGCTGGCAAACGTATTGGAGGCGGTAATCACCCAGTCGCTGATCCCCACCATAGACGGGCAGGGGCGTGTGGCTGCATTCGAGGTATTGCATGCAAATCATGCTGTGCGTAATATGATCCGTGAAGGAAAGTCGCATCAGATCGAGAGTATCATGCAGACCAACCGCAAGTTAGGAATGCAGACCATGGATGACGCCATCGGACAGTTGTATCTGTCCGGCAAGATCGACCGTGAGCAGGCAATTGTATTTGCACATGATCCGGACGGTATGGCACAGAAGCTGTAAAGCTGTAAAGCCGTAAAGTTGTAGAGTTGCAGAGTTGTAATAGAAATAAAACGATAATTGAATGATGGGGATGTCCGGTACACCGGTACAGGACATCCCCCGCATTTTCTGAAATTTCCTGATTTTCATGCCGTTTCGGCATTTTTTCAAACAAATGAAGTGAATAGAAATGTTCTGCAGATGATGGATTTGTGCTGCAAACAAATAGAAAACCAAATAATACAAGAGGAGGTTATTATAATGTACTGTAAAATTCTATCGGGAGGTGTAATGGGCATTTCCGCCAATTTTGTGTGGGTGGAGGTGGACATTGACACCGGGCTGCCGTCTTTTTCGCTGGTGGGATCTCTGGGGAGTGAGGTCCGGGAATCCAGGGAGCGGGTCAGCGTTGCACTGAAGAATGCGGGGTATGCACTGCCGGCTTCCCGTGTCACTGTGAATCTGGCGCCGGCGGATGTTCACAAAGAAGGAACGGGATATGATCTGCCGATGGCAGTGGGGATCCTGCAGGCCATGCACTATTTCCCGCAGGAGGCGGCGGAGGGGATCCTGTTTCTGGGAGAACTGGGATTGGGTGGCGAACTAAAAAGGATACGCGGGGTTTTGCCCATTGTGCAGGCGGCAAAGGAGGCGGGAATCAAGGAATGTATCGTGCCCCAAGGGAATGCGGCGGAAGGAGCAGTGATTCCGGGGATCGCTGTGAGAGGGGCGGAAAATATCGCGCAGGTGGTCGCGTTTCTGTGTGCCGGCGGAGAAAACAGCGGAAAGGGCGGCGCAGGAACGGCCGGCGAAGAAACGACCGGGCGGGAGCGGATTTTGCCGCGGACAATTGTGGATACGCAGGCGCTGATCCAAAATCCGGGGCATGGAGGCGATGATTTTTCCCAGGTGAGCGGGCAGGCGCTGGCAAAGCGGGGAGCGGAGATCGCTGCCGCTGGGTTTCATAATCTGCTCCTGATTGGTCCGCCGGGGGTGGGGAAATCCATGATCGCAAAGCGGATGCCGGGAATTCTGCCGCCGATCACGTTAGAGGAGAGTCTGGAGGTGACGGGGATCCACAGTGTGGCCGGTGCACTGCGGGACGGGCAGGCGCTGGTTCCGGGGAGACCGTTTCAGAGTCCGCATCATACCGCTTCGAGCACTACTCTGCTGGGCGGCGGGTTATATCCGAAACCCGGCCTGATCTCCATGGCGCACAGGGGAATTTTGTTTCTGGATGAATTGCCGGAGTTCCGCAGGGAGGTGATTGACAGCCTGCGACAGCCCCTGGAGGAAAGGCGGGTGCAGATCGCCAGGATGCGGGGAAGTGTGGATTATCCGTCGGATATTATGCTGGTGGCCGCCATGAATCCTTGTCCCTGCGGATTTTTCCCGGACAGGAACCGTTGCAAATGCAGTGAGGCGCAGATCGCCAGGTATCGCGGTAAAGTGTCGGGACCGATCATGGACAGGATCGACCTGTGGGTGGAACTGCAGGCTGTGGAGCTGAAGCATTTGCAGCAGACGTGGGAAGAAGAAAGTTCCAAGCAGATCCAACAGAGAGTCCTTGAGGCACGAAAGCGGCAGGAGGAGCGGTTTGCCGGTACAAAATACCGGTTTAACGCGGATATCCGGGCGGAGGATATGGAGAGATTCTGCGCGTTATCCCAAGCGGGAAAGCAGGTCATGGAGAAACTGTATTACCGCCTGCAATTGGGAGCGAGGGCATACCACCGGATCAGAAAGGTGGCGAGAACCATTGCGGACCTGGCAGGGGAGGAGAAGATTAGAGAGGAGCATCTGCTGGAGGCGGCGGGATTCAGACCCGGGGAGAGGTGACAGGAAAATATGACTTATGTTAAGGTCGAAAAAATCATATTCACCGGAAAACAAAATATTGACTGGAAAGGTGTTGAAAGATTTCTTAGAAAATATAACGGAGAAACCTATACCGTTCAAGAAACTGGAGACATTATTCAGCTTAATGATGGATTTGCTGATGAATTTGCCGGCTCTAAATATACATTGCAATTGCGGGGAGCATTTGCAAAGGTTAAGGCAAATATTTCTCAAATAATTCCGCAGTTAGTGAACACTGCAACGAATAGAAGGTGGATAAAAAATAAAGCTATAAAGCATGAAGGCGATGCCAATGGAGGATGGTACCGATACGATGTATTTTTGCGATTTCTGTCAAAGGCGAAAAGGAAGAAAACGAGAGATATAATAAGTATAAGGGAACCTTGCTGGTTAAGAAAAATAATAGGGGGTTATTTCTGTATGATGTGATAGACATAAAAAAAGAAGCACGTAACCCGGGAGGCTTATGTGAATAAGGTTACACCCGGCAAAAAACTGCCTCTTTTGATTGAATTCTAATATGATTTCATTTGCTTGTCAAGTAAAATTTCAAACAGTGGAGGAAAATATGGGAAAAAAGAAAAAATACGCCTGCTGGCTGTGTAGTGTGCCAGGCGTGGGAGATAAGACAATTGCAAAATTACGGCAACTATGTCCTGATGCGGAGGGGATATACAGGGGCGGAGAAAAATTGTGGAAGCAAATACTGAATGAAAAACAAATGAATGAAATTCGGAAATTTGCAGAAAAAGCAGACCCTGACGAGGTGTTCGGGAGACTGGCTGCCCAGGATATCCACTTTGTATCGCTGGAAGAACATGAATATCCCGGGCGGCTGCGGGATATTTCGGATCCGCCGTACGGATTGTTTTACCGGGGAAGGCTGCCGGATCGAGAGACATTGGCGGTGGCCGTGATCGGAGCAAGGGAATGTTCTGCTTATGGAAACTATGTGGCGCAGGGAATCGGTGTGGCGCTGGGGGAGAATCAGGTGCAGGTGATCAGCGGTATGGCAAGAGGAATTGACGGGATCAGTCAGGCGGCGGCACTGGATGCAGGCGGCTGTTCATTTGGCGTGCTGGGATGCGGCGTGGATATCTGTTACCCAAAATCAAATCAGCCTCTGTATGAAGAATTGTGTGAGAAAGGCGGCATCATTTCGGCTTATCCGCCGGGCACGGAGCCGAGACCGCAGAATTTTCCGCCCAGAAACAGGATCGTCAGCGGGCTGGCGGATGCGTTGATCGTGGTGGAGGCAAGGAATAAGAGCGGCACTTTGATCACAGTGGATATGGCGCTGGAACAGGGAAGGGAAGTTTATGTGGTGCCGGGAAGGGTGACGGACAGGCTCAGCGACGGATGCAACCGGCTGCTGAAGCAGGGGGCCGGTGTCTTTCTGTCTCCGGAGGATTTCCTGCGGGAAATCGGAGCCGGGAGGATTGACAGCGGAAAAATGCTGGAGGTACCCAGGAAAAAAATGATGCTGGAGCCCAGAATGCAGGCGGTCTATCAGACGCTCGCGCCGGAACCGCAGAGCGTGGAGAAAATTTGGGAAAAGATAACGGAAAAAACCAGAATTTCACAGCAGGAACTGATGCCTTTACTGATGCGGTTATGCATGGAAAATCTGGCAGTTCAGGTCACACCCGGAAACTTTGCGCTGTTGCAATTTAGTCCAAATCAGGTATAATGAAAAGAGGATAAATGGGTACAGACAGGAAGAGGAGGAGATCGCGATGCAGCAGATTTTTACGGGGGAGCAGAGTGCCCCGTTTCGGAGTCTTACGAGGAAAGTGCAGATTGGCGACAGGGTGATTGGCGGCGGAAATCCGGTGTTGATCCAGTCGATGACGAATACAAAGACGGAGGATGTGCAGGCGACGGTGGCGCAGATCCTGGAGTTGGAGCGGGCAGGCTGTGAGATCATCCGCTGTACGGTGCCCACTGCGGACGCGGCGAAAGCAATCGCCGAGATTAAAAAGCAGATTCATATCCCATTGGTGGCGGATATTCATTTTGACTATCGTATGGCAATCGCGGCCATGGAGAACGGGGCGGATAAGATCCGTATCAATCCCGGAAACATCGGCAGCACAGACCGGGTAAAAGCGGTTGTAGATGTGGCGAAGGAGCGGAACATCCCGATCCGGGTGGGAGTGAACAGCGGATCGTTAGAGAAGCACCTGGTGGAGAAGTATGGCGGTGTGACGGCGGCGGGAATTGTGGAGAGCGCGCTGGACAAGGTACATATGATTGAAGATATGGATTACGATAATCTGGTGATCAGCATCAAGTCCTCGGATGTGCTGATGTGCGTGGAGGCACATGAATTGCTGGCGCAGGCGCTTCAAAAGGAGAAAACGATCTATCCGCTGCATGTGGGGATCACGGAGTCAGGGACGGTGGCCAGCGGCAATATCAAGTCCGCGATCGGACTGGGCATGATCTTGGGGCAGGGCATCGGAGATACGATCCGGGTGTCCCTGACGGGAAATCCCGTGGAGGAGATCAAATCGGCAAAATTGATCCTGCGGACGCTGGGGCTGCGCAAGGGTGGCATCGAGGTGGTGTCCTGCCCGACCTGCGGGCGGACACAGATCGATCTGATCGGGCTGGCGACCAAGGTGGAGAAGCTGGTGGAGGATTATCCGCTGGATATCAAGGTGGCTGTCATGGGCTGCGTGGTGAACGGACCGGGAGAGGCAAAAGAGGCGGATCTGGGCGTGGCCGGCGGCATCGGCGAAGGCATTCTGATCAAGCACGGAGAAATTGTGCGCAAGATGCCGGAGAGTGAGCTCTTGGGCGCATTGAAAGAAGAATTGGATCATTGGGTATGAACAAACCGTTTTTGGAAGTATTTCCGACATTAAAACTGAATCAGACGCTGCAGGATCTGATGGGGCAGACGGAGGTGGAGAAGATCACTTCACCGAAAAGCAGGGATTTCCTGCGCATTTATCTGTTCAGCACAAGACTGATCCAAAAGGCGGATATTTTTACGACCGAGCAGGAGATCGCACGCCAGTTGTTTCCGCGCGCGGGGCTGCAGGTCAAGATTTACGAACATTTTGCGCTTTCTTCCCAGTATAATGCAGAAAAGCTTCTGGAACTGTATAAGGACAGTATCCTGCTGGAACTGCAGACGCATGACCATATTATGTACAGTGCGTTCAAGAAGGCGGATATCACCTATCCTGAGGAGGGAGTGGTACTGTTTACGCTGGAGGACACTGTGCTGGTGAAGGCCAAAGAGGAAGAGCTGATGCGGATCCTGGAGAAGATCCTGGTGGAGCGCTGCGGGCTGGAAGTGGCGGTGAAGGCTGCTTATAAAGAAGTGCAGACAGGAAAGTTTGCAAAGGAAGATCAGATCCGGCTGCAGCTTAGGGTGCATGAGATTGAGAAGCGGCTGGGGATCGGTGCAGCGGACGGAGCCGAGGAGCAGTTCCTGGAGGCGGATGCGGCAGAGAGCGGTTCGGGCGCTGTGGAAGCCGGTAAGGAGGAAAAAGCAGCTGCAGGAGCGGCAATGATCGGAGGCGTAGCGGCCGGCGGCGAGAATATGGTGATGGGCACGGAGAGCGGCAAGCGGGGCAGCAAAGCGGCCGGCGGTGCGGGCAAAGAAGGAAGCGGAAAGGCCGGCAAGGCCGGTGGCAAAGCGGCCGGCGGTGCGGCAAAAGGCGGATTCGGCAAGGGGCGCGATTTTGGCGGCAGTGTGCGCCGCAGCGACAATCCGGATGTGCTCTACGGCAGGGATTTTGAAGAGGAGCCCATGCGGATCGAGGAGCTCATCGGCGAGCTCGGCGAGGTGGTGATCCGCGGTAAGATCCTGAATTTTGACAAGCGGGAGATTAAGAATGAGAAGACCATTCTGATCTTTGATCTGACGGACTTCACGGATACCATGACGGTGAAGATGTTCGTGCGCAACGACCAGGTGAAGGAGATCACGGACAGCATCAAGCCCGGGGCTTTTATCAAGGTCAAGGGTATCTGTATGACGGATAAATTTGACCATGAGTTGACCATCGGGTCCATAGCGGGTATTAAGAAAATCCCGGATTTCACCGTGAGCCGGATGGATTTTGCGCCCAGAAAGCGGGTGGAGCTGCATTGTCACACCAAGATGAGCGATATGGACGGCGTGTCCGAGGTGAAGGATATCGTAAAATGCGCGTACAAATGGGGGCATCGGGCGATCGCGGTGACGGATCACGGCGTGGTGCAGGCGTTTACGGATGCTAACCACCTCTGGGACGATCTCTGGAAAGCGGAGAAGGGCAAGCGCAAGGAGAATGGGGACGAAAACCCGGACAAGCAGGATTTCTTCAAAATTTTATACGGTGTGGAAGCGTATCTGGTGGACGATCTGAAGGAGATCGTCACCGGAGATCAGGGGCAGACGCTGCAGGATGATTTTGTGGTGTTTGATATCGAGACTACGGGATTTTCACCGGTGAACAACCGCATCATCGAGATCGGGGCGGTAAAGGTCAGCGGAGGCGAGATTGTGGACCGGTATTCCACTTTTGTGAACCCGGATGTGCCGATCCCTTTTGAAATCGAGAAGCTGACCCACATCAAGGACGAGATGGTGATGGATTCCCCGCAGATCGATGTGATCCTGCCGCAGTTTCTGGCGTTCTGCGACGGCTGCGTTATGGTGGCGCACAATGCCAATTTTGATATGAGCTTTATCATGGAAAATTGCAGGCGGCTTGGGTACCCTTCCGAGTTTACCTATGTAGATACCATGAATACGGCCAGGATCCTGTTGCCGAATCAGGCGAAGCATACGCTGGATGCGGTGGCGAAGACGCTGAATGTGGTGTTGGAGAGCCATCATCGGGCGGTGGATGATGCGGAATGTACCGCGCATATTTTTGTGAAGTTTATCAAGATGCTGGCGGAAGAACATCAAGTGACGACGCTGGCGGAACTGAATGCCATGGGGACGAACAGCGTGGATCTGGTGCAGAAGCTGTTTCCTTATCATGCCATCATTCTGGCGAAAAATGATCTGGGGCGGATCAATCTGTACCGGCTGATCAGTGAGTCCCATCTGACTTATTTTAAGAAAGTGCCGCGGATTCCCAAGAGTCTGGTGGAGAAGTACAGGGAGGGACTGATCCTGGGCAGCGCCTGCGAGGCGGGAGAGCTGTATCGGGCGCTTTTGGACGGGCAGTCGGATATTCAGATTGCAAGACTGGTGAATTTCTATGATTATCTGGAGATCCAGCCGGTGGGCAACAATGCCTTTATGATCGAGTCGGACAAGTTCCGGGACATTCAGTCGGAGGAAGATATCCGAAATGTGAATCGTCGGGTTGTGGCGCTGGGCGAGCAGTTCCATAAGCCTGTGGTGGCGACCTGCGATGTGCATTTTCTGAATCCTGAGGATGAGGTGTACCGCCGGATCATCATGGCGGGAAAGGGCTTTGACGACGCGGACAACCAGGCGCCGCTGTATCTGCACACCACGGAGGAGATGCTGGAGGAGTTTTCCTATCTGGGGAGCGACAAGGCGTATGAGGTGGTGGTGACCAACACCAATATGATCGCGGATATGATCGAGACCATCGCGCCGGTGCGGCCGGACAAGTGTCCGCCGGTGATCCCGGACAGCGACAAGACGCTGCGGGAGATCTGTTATAACAGGGCCCATGAGATTTACGGTCCAGAACTGCCGGCCATCGTGGAGGAGCGGCTGGAGAGAGAGCTGAATTCCATTATTGGAAACGGATTCGCCGTGATGTATATCATTGCCCAGAAGCTGGTGTGGAAATCCGTGGAGGACGGTTACCTGGTGGGCTCCCGAGGAAGCGTGGGCAGCTCCTTTGTGGCGACCATGGCGGGGATCACGGAGGTGAATCCGCTGAGTCCCCATTATTATTGCAGTGAGTGCCACTATGTGGATTTTGATGAGGAAGATGTATTGGCCTACGCCGGTAAGGCGGGCGTGGATATGCCGGATAAGAACTGTCCGGTCTGCGGGGCGCCGCTACATAAGGACGGATTTGATATTCCCTTTGAGACGTTCCTGGGATTCAAGGGGGACAAGGAACCGGATATTGACCTGAATTTCTCGGGAGAGTATCAGTCCAAGGCGCATAAATACACGGAGGTGATCTTCGGCGCAGGGCAGACGTTCCGGGCCGGGACCATCGCGACTCTGGCGGATAAGACCGCATACGGCTATGTGAAGAATTATTATGAGGAGCGGGGACAGCACAAGCGCGCCAGCGAGATCAACCGGATCACGGCGGGCTGTACGGGAGTGCGCAGGAGTACAGGGCAGCATCCCGGCGGTATCGTGGTATTGCCCTTCGGGCAGGATATCAACTCCTTTACGCCGGTGCAGCATCCGGCCAACGATATGGAGACCAGCACGATCACCACACATTTTGATTATCACTCCATCGATCACAACCTGCTGAAACTGGATATTCTGGGACACGATGATCCCACCATGATCCGTATGCTGCAGGATATGACGGGAGTGGACCCGCTGACGATCCCGTTAGACGGAAAAGATGTGATGAGCCTGTTCCAGAACACCGACGCACTGGGGATCACGCCGGACCAGATCGGCGGAACGCCGTTGGGAGCGCTGGGGATCCCGGAGTTTGGTACGGATTTTGCCATGCAGATGGTGATCGAGGCGGCGCCCACATCCTTCTCGGATCTGGTGCGTATCGCGGGACTGGCCCATGGGACGGACGTATGGCTGGGCAACGCCCAGGACCTGATCCGCAGCGGAACGGCGACGATTTCCACCGCAATCTGTACCCGTGACGATATCATGACCTATCTGATCGGCAAGGGCGTGGAGCCCGAGAAGTCCTTTAAGATCATGGAGGCGGTGCGAAAAGGCACCGTGGCGAAGGGCAAGTGCGGCAACTGGGAAGAATGGAAGCAGGATATGCTGGATCACGACGTGCCGGAATGGTATGTGAAGTCCTGTCAGAAGATCATGTATATGTTCCCCAAGGCTCATGCGGCGGCGTATGTCATGATGGCGTGGCGTATCGCGTACTGCAAGATCCACTATCCGTTGGCGTATTACGGGGCATTTTTCAGTATCCGCGCCAAGGCGTTCTCCTACGAGATCATGTGCCAGGGACAGAAGCATCTGGAAGACATCATGGCGGATTATAAGAAGCGTCAGGATACGCTGAGCAACAAGGAGAAGGACGCGCTGGGCGATATGAGGATCGTGCAGGAAATGTATGCGAGAGGGTATGAGTTCATGCCCATCGATATCTTCCGGGCCAAGTCCAGGGAGTTCCAGATCGTGGACGGTAAGCTGATGCCGTCGTTGAACAGTATTGAAGGTCTGGGCGAAAAGGCGGCGGACGGCATTGTGGAGGCGGCGAAGGACGGCCCGTTCCTGTCAAGGGACGATTTCAGGGATCGGACTAAGGTGTCCAAGACCATCGTGGATCTGATGGCGAGTCTGGGGCTTTTGGGAGAACTGCCGGAGTCGAACCAGATCAGTCTGTTCGATTTTGTGTAGACTGAAAAGGTTAATAAATGCATTTATAAATTTAATTTTACAAATTTTCAAAAAAGTGCTTGCAATTTGTTCGGACATGTTGTATAGTATACAAGTACCGCAGTTGAAACAGGACTTTGGTACTTGTAAATGGCTGATTGGTCAAGCGGTTAAGACGCCGCCCTCTCACGGCGGAAACAGGGGTTCGATTCCCCTATCAGCTGCTCAAAAGCTCCGGCGAGCGGAGCTTTAAATGAATAGCCCAACCCTGAAGAAGTGTTGAAACAGATTTGTTTCAATGCTTTTTTAATTATTATGCTGTCTGATAATAAAAAGAAATTGACAAGTAATAAAAATGACATTATAATAGCACTATAAAGAATTTCAAGTGCATGTCCGGCGTATCGCCTTATTTCACTTTGAAGCAAAAACGAATAATAGATGTGTGGCAGGGCGGATGCGGGATGCTTTACGTTTTTGGGTGTTTCATAGAGACCTCCTGCACAGAAGGGGAGGTTTATGGCACAAAAAGACTTGACACAGAAAAATCTGGAGGCGTATCCGGATGTATTTGCAGATGTATTAAATGCATTGTATTACAATGGCAGGCAGGTGATCAGAGAAGAGGAGCTTCTGCCTGCACCGACAGAGGGCTTTTATCCCGGGGGAGGTATTATTCTTAAGAACCAGTTTCAGGATGTGAGCATGTATCTGATCAGGAACGGACAGGTCAGGATGAGATATATGTTCGAAAATCAGACAAAGCCGGAGCGTAAAATGGTATTGCGCAAGGCGGGGTATGAAGGCGCGATTTATCGCAGGCAATTGGAAGAGAAGACCATTTATCCGGTAGCAGGAACCGTGCTCTACTGGGGAAAAGGGCATTGGCACTCGCCGCGCAGTCTGCGGGAGCTGTTTGCAGAGAGCTTTGAGGATCATGCGATAAAAGAGATGGAGGATCATGTGGACGATATCCGTATGGATGTGTTTGAGATGACAGGGCTTCCGGCGGATGTCAGAAAACGATTTCGTAGTGATATGAGAGTCATAGTAGATTATCTGGCGGAGGGAAAGGATTATGATCCGGGAGACCGGGTGATCCGGCATCCGGAGGCGTTCTTATGGATGTTATATGC
>JAFUZJ010000063.1 GCA_017476665.1 Lachnospiraceae bacterium
AATCAATGCCCAGCTTTGCACTTTTCAGCCCGAAATATCTGGCCACAGAATGGGCATCCGCCCGTCCGAAGGCTTTATAGTCTTCTGCATTTTTTACAAAATCCGCATCCCGTTCTTCATCCACATAGCAGTGTTCTATGATAACGGCCGGTACTTCTCTGTCCGCAGATTCCCTGAGGATCCCGTAATAATCCTGCCCGGGATGCTCTGTACTGAATCTGGTCTTTGCGCCTCTCACAAAAAGCCCCATTTCCCGGAAAGACTCTAAGTGCTGATAGCCAAACTGGTAGCCGTAGGCATTGTAGGGCGGCATACAGGAAACCCATACTTCCGTGCCATACATCGTGTGAAACTCAGAAGCGTTGTAATGAATACTGAACATAAAATCCGCATTGACACTCTGTGCATACTCCGCTCTTTCATACAGCTCCAATCCCACATCCTTCGTGCGGGTCATGTAAACCTGCACATTATCAAATTGCGTCAGCTCGTCGTACATTGCCTGGGCTGTGATCAGCGTCATCTCTTTCTCCAGAGTATGACCGGAATTGGTTCCGTTGTTTTTTCCACCGTGTCCCGGATCGATCACCACTGTGACCACGCCGTCCACGGGCTGTACCCTGTCAGCCGCCTGTACGCTGAGAGAAAGATTCAAAAACAATATCACACCGATCAATATGCCCCAAAGTCCCGGAGTTACTCTACGACTCATTCTTCCATTCTCCTGCCGATTTTTCTACAATCGCAAAAACCGGCTTTCGCGGAAAGAAAACCGGTTTTCTATGATCAATTTATCATCAAATACGTACGAGCTTATGAGATAACGTCATCTCCGTCTTCAGCATCGTCCAGGATCACTGTTTCCAAATCCTCTTCTGCCGGATGAAGCTCCTGACGATTCGATACGATAATGTCTCTGTACTGATTCATGGAACTGATCAGATTCTCATAATTGCTGTTTGCCGATCGGGTGGTCGCATCAATCACCTTCTCCAGATGCTCCAGCATATCGTCCATATACTGCATTGCCGCCGTACGTACGGCATTGGCTTCGTTAGTCGCGTTGTCCAGAATTTCCTGCGCCTGTGCCGTTGCCATTGTCACTACTTCGTTCGCCTGGTCGTAAGCCTGGCGCATGATCTCATGTTCACTGATCAATTCGTTGGTATGTACGGTAGCCTCCTCGATCAATGCATCCGCCTTGTCTCTGGCATCCTGCAGGATGGCCTCCTTATTGCTGATGATCTTTTGATATCTCTTGATCTCATCGGGAGTTTTCATTCGAAGCTCACGCAGCAATTCATCGATTTCTTCTTTATTTACGATGATCTCTGTGCTGGACATAAATTTGGGCTTGCAATTCTCGATGTACTCTTCAATTTCATCAATCAGTTGTTCGATTCTGCTACTCATTGGCTTCTCCTTACCGTTTCTGATTATATTTTGCATAAAGCAGTTCCGCAACAAATTCAGGGACGCACTCGCTGAGATCTCCGCCGAAGCAGGCGATCTCTTTTACACCCGAGGAACTCAGGTAGGAATATTCCAGACTTGCTGTAAAAAATACCGTATCCAATTTCCCGTGCGACAGCTTGCTGTTGGTCTGGGCAATCTGCAGCTCATACTCAAAATCCGTGATAGCACGCAGACCTCTGACCGATACCGGAACATCGATCCGCTTTGCATAATCGATCAGCAATCCGCTGAAGCTGTCTATCTTCACATTCGGAATATCCTTTGTTGCTTCCTCTAGTATTTTAACACGTTCTTCTACAGAAAACAACGGATTCTTTGCTTTATTATCCAAAACACTGACAATTACTTCGTCAAAATTTCGTGCAGCACGCTTGATAATGTCAAGGTGTCCATATGTCATGGGATCAAAACTTCCCGGATAAATCGCTCTTTTCATGATCCTGTCTCTCCATACATAAGATTAAACTCTTCCGTCACGCTCTGCGCAGAAAAACATGCTGATTTGTCTTATATCGTTTCACCTTGGTGCATACAAAACCTAATTCTTCCGCATAGTCAAAATCCGTCTGCAGATCCGCTTCCACCACGATCAACGTGTCCTCTGTTACACAGGAAAGATGACGCAAAAGCTCCAATACACGTTTCTCATGCTCCTGCCCGTAGGGCGGGTCCATAAAGACAATATCCAGCTCTTTTTCGTGAATACCGGATAGGGCAGCAAGCACATCCTGTTTTATTACTATACCACGGTCTTCGAATTTCGTAAATGCCAGATTTTGCCCGATACAGGAAATCGCCTTGGGCGCCTGCTCCACAAAATAGGCTTTCCTGGCGCCACGGCTCAGCGCCTCAATGCCGATGCCGCCGCTTCCGCTGAACAGATCCACAAACACACTCTCCGGCACATAGGGTTGGAGCATATTAAACAGCGTCTCCTTGATGCGGTCTGTGGTGGGTCTGGTATCCAGTCCCTCCGGCGCCTTTAACGGAAGGCTCCTGGCCGTACCTGCGATCACTCTCATGCGCGAATTTTCACTCCTTTTTGGTCTCGCTTGGCAAGCTTGATGCTGTTTAACAGCAGATGCTTTGACTTGTATTCAATGGCAGCTTCCGAGGTGGCTTCGGTGTAATAAACCGCTTCCAGGCTGTCTTTTTCGCCCAGCTTCATGCCTCTGACGCCTACAGCGCCTTTCTTCTTCTCCGGGATCTCCTCCACGGAAAACCGCAGGAAATATCCTTCTTTGGACTGCAGGATCACATTGCGCTGGTCATACAGGGTGACAACACTTAATAGAGTATCTCCCTCGCTCAGCTTGGTAGCTGCCACGGTGCGTTTGCTCACATCGAACTCGCCGCCGTCCACAACTTTCATCATAGCCTGTGAAGTGACAAAAAGCAACTGTTTTAAATTCAATTCAGACTGACTTGTGGCGTACACAATCTGCTCTTTTTCCGTGCTGTAATTGCTCACATTGTCCACCGGGACACCCTTGTCACGGAATTTTCCGAAGGGAAGATCCAATACCTTGATCGTATGGAGCTGTCCCTGGTCGGTAAACAGGCAGATCCTGCCGGTGTTTTTGCAGGGGAAGATAAACTTGTTTTCCGCATCTGCAGCTTCTTTGTTGCGTTCGTAGGTTGCCATGTCTATGGTCTTGGCGTAGCCGAACCGGTCCATCAGGAACATGACATCCATCTCCTCCAGCTCTTTCTCTTTATAGACAGCCTCCTCACCGTTCTCAATCACAGTTTTGCGGGGGCAGCCGTACGCTTTCTTAAATTCGTCCAGTTCATTCATGATGACCTGGGCCATGGAATCCCTGCGCTCCAGGATATCTTCATAGCGGTAGATATTCGCCATGGTTTCCTCGTGCTCATTGATCAGAGCTTCAATCTCCAGACCGATCAACTTATACAGCCGCATCTCCAGAATTGCGTTCGCCTGGTTCTCCGTAAAGGCAAGCTGCTCTGCCATGATCTTGGATTCTTTGGATTTGAATTTGATGCCCTCCGTCTTACCTTCCACCAGACAGGCTTTGGCCATATTGCGGTCCTTGGAACCGCGCAGGATCTCAATGATCAGGTCAATAACATTGCAGGCTTTGATCAGGCCTTCCTGAATCTCCTTGCGCTCCATCTCTTTTGCCAGCAGGTTTGTATATTTTCTGGTGGCAACCTCATACTGGAAGTCCACGCAGGCCTTGATGATCTGCTTCAGGCTCATGGTTTCCGGCCTGCCGTTTGCAATGGCCAGCATGTTGACGCCGAAAGTATCTTCCAGCCGGGTCTTTTTGTAAAGCATGTTCACAAAGTTCTCCGGATCCGCATCTTTCCTGAGCTCAATGACGATACGGATGCCCTCCTTGGAGGACTGATTGGAAATATCCACAATATCCTGAGTCTTTTTGGTCTCGGAAAGGGCCGCCACGTCGGACAGAAATTTTCCGATGTTGGCGCCAATCATGGGGTAAGGAAGCTCTGTGATGACAACATTGGTCTTGCCGCCTTTTACCTGCTCAAATTCCACTTTGCCGCGGATTTTGATCTTGCCCACGCCGGTCTCGTAGATCTCCGGCAGTTCATCCTTGTTGATGACAATACCGCCTGTGGGAAAATCAGGACCTTTTAAATATTTCATCAATTCCCGGTTGGTGATGTTTTCATCCATCATGTATGCCTTGGTGGCGTCGATGACTTCTTTCAGATTATGGGGCGGAATGCTGGTCGCCATACCTACGGCGATTCCCTCCGAACCGTTTACCAACAGATTCGGAATCTTTACAGGCAGGACGGACGGTTCTTTCTCTGTCTCATCAAAATTCGGCACAAAGTCCACTACATCTTTGTCCAGATCGGCAAGAAAAGCTTCCTGGGTGATCTTCTGTAACCTTGCCTCCGTATAACGCATGGCTGCTGCGCCGTCCCCCTCAATATTGCCGAAATTGCCGTGACCGTCGATCAGCGGCATTCCCTTTTTGAAGTCCTGGGTCATGACCACCAGCGCCTCATAGATGGAGCTGTCGCCGTGAGGATGATATTTACCCATGGTATCGCCAACGATACGGGCACTTTTTCTGTAAGGTCTGTCGTAACGGATACCCAGCTCATGCATATCATAAAGCACCCTGCGCTGCACCGGCTTCAGACCGTCCCGCACATCCGGCAGCGCACGCGCCACAATAACGCTCATGGCATAGTCGATAAAAGACTTCTGCATCTCCTCCGAATATTCTGTTCTGATGATCCTGTCGTTTGTGTTCATAGTACTTTAAGTCCTCTCAAATATTCTTTCTGCTCCGATGTGATCCGGTAGCTTTCTATTGCCTTTTGGATGGTCTTATTGTGCGTCCACACATCCAGTCTGTTCTCCTCAAGATAAGGCAAGATTGCGTCATACTGTTTGGCGAGCGCTGTCGCGAAATACCACGCCCGCATCATGTTGATATAATACTCCGGCGAAGAAACCGCCGCGACCATATCCGCATATTCCGTTTTGAAATCCTCGTCCAGAAAATGTCGCATCAGCATGCCGACGGCAAAACGCACTTCATAGACAGGCTCCGCAACAATCCATCTGCGGATGGCAAACAGCAGCTTTTTCTTTTCTTTTCCCAGGACTTTGGGCGCCATCATGTCGCAGGTTGCCCAATTGTCCACATAGGGGAGAAATCGGTCCAGCGCCGCAATACAGGTATCAAAGTCTTCTATCTGTTCGATAAACAGGCCGTGCAGATTGTTTTCTTCGTAATAGTGATGCGGGAGTTCGGACATAAAAGCATCTATGGAGAATTGCCCCTTTATTTGGGCTTCCCGCCATAATTCCTTTGCGAGCTTCCTGAGTTTTGGCGTACGAATACCAATGATCCGGTCCGCATCAATCGTGGGCATCAATTTAGAATGAAAAGCCTTATATTCTTTGTCTTGTAATGCAAATAACTGTTCTCTGTAACTATCAATACTCATTTCTTCGCCATTTTTTGTTGTTCTGTGTTTCATCTCACGTGTGATTATTATTACGTTTTATATAATCTCGACTAAATCATTAAAATCACCCCAGCCTTAGTCGAAACATATCTGTATTTCAAATAAACCCATTCGTAAAAACGTTTCATTTTCTGATTTTACACCAAAAACAAATTGTTTTACATAATGCAATAAGGAAATAATCGCAATATTGATATTTCTCGACTAAAAAAGGGATATTTGTATTATTTTAGTCAAATCGGTTTTCTGATGGTATTCATGTAAAATCCCACCTGTTACCCGTATCAAATATCCAGCGCCGCATCCTGCGCATGCTCATAGATAAACGCCTTACGGGGCGGAACCTCCGTGCCCATCAAAAGCTCAGTCATCTCGCTGGCCATGCGGGCATCCTCAATCTCCACCTGCTTCAACAGTCTGCGCTCCGGGTCCAGCGTGGTCTCCCAGAGCTGGGTGGCATCCATTTCTCCCAGACCTTTGTAGCGCTGCAGGGTAAAGGAACCTTTGTGCGTCTTTCTGTATTTTTCCAACGCCTTGTCGTCGTAGAGATACTCCTCTGCGCCCTTATTCGGCATGGCCTTATACAGGGGCGGCATGGCAATATATACATGCCCCTCAAAGATCAGTTCCGGCATGAACCGATAAAACAATGTCATCAACAGATTGGAAATATGCGCGCCGTCCACATCCGCATCCGCCATGATAATGATCTTGTCATAGCGCAGCTTGGAAATATCGAAATCATTTCCGTATCCTTCGGAAAAACCGCAGCCAAACGCATTGATCATGGTCTTGATCTCGGCGTTGGCAAGCACCTTGTCGATGCTGGCTTTCTCCACATTCAAGATCTTGCCGCGGATGGGCAGAATGGCCTGATAATTGCGGTCTCGTGCCATCTTGGCGCTGCCACCTGCGGAATCTCCCTCCACGATGAATATCTCGCATTTGGAGGCGTCCTTGGAGATACAGTTTGCCAGCTTCCCGTTGGAATCAAAGGAAAACTTCTGCTTGGTCAGCATATTGGTCTTGGCTTTTTCCTCGGTCTTACGGATCTTGGCCGCCTTCTCCGCGCAGGAAATGATCGTTTTCAAGGTCTCCAGATTACGGTCAAAGAAACGGACAATCTCGTCGCCGGTGACCTTGCTGACCACCTTTGCCGCATCCTGGTTGTCCAGCTTTGTCTTGGTCTGCCCCTCAAAACGGGGATCGGGATGCTTGATGGACACCACCGCCGTCATACCGTTTCGCACATCGGCGCCGGTGAAATTGATATCCTTTTCCTTTAAAATTCCCAGTTCTCTGGCATAGGTATTGATCACGTTGGTGAACATGGTCTTAAAACCGGTCAGATGGGTACCGCCCTCGGAATTATAGATATTATTACAAAATCCCAGCACATTCTCGTGAAATTCATTGATATACTGGAACGCTACCTCCACGGAGATGCCTTCGCTCTCACCGGAGAAATACACCACATCATGTACCGCCTCGGCACTCTTATTCATGTCTTTTATAAAACCAACGATACCTTCCGGCTCGTGGAAGGTAACCTGCTCTATCTCTTCCTTGCGCTTGTCCGTAAACTGAATGGTCAGATTCGGATTCAGATATGCGGTTTCATGAAGTCTGCTCTTTACCTCATCCTCTTTAAAACGCGTTTTATCAAAAATGGTGTCGTCCGGCAGGAAATTGATGGTCGTACCCGTCTCCCTGGTCTTTCCCACCACAGGCAAAAGACCGTTTTCCAATTCGATGACCGGCACGCCTCTCTCATACTGATCCTCATAGATGTAGCCATCCGACTTGACTCTTACGGTCAAACGCGTGGACAATGCATTTACCACCGAGGAACCCACACCATGCAGACCGCCGCTGGTCTTGTAAGCGGTATTGTCAAATTTACCGCCCGCATGCAGTGTTGTGAACACCAGCCGCTCCGCACTCATGCCCTTCTCATGCATGCCCACCGGAATCCCTCGTCCATTATCGGAAACCGTCGCAGAGCCGTCTGCCTCCAACGTCACGGAAATCATATCGCAAAAACCCGCTAAATGCTCATCCACAGAGTTATCTACGATCTCGTAGATCAAGTGATTCAAACCCTTCGTCGAAACACTGCCGATGTACATACCCGGGCGTTTGCGGACCGCCTCCAGTCCCTCTAACACGGTAATGCTGGATGCGTCATAGTTATTCGTAACTTTAGCCATTTGTGTATTACTCCTTAAATCTATCAATACATATGTTCTCCAAAATCCGAACATATGTATTAGTATACCACATATTTTGTGGAAAGGGAAGCAAAAAGATACAATATATATGTAAGAAAAAGGGATATCCAGTCCATGGAATATCCCTTCAGATTATTTTTTATTGATTTTTATATTGGAACAGTTCAATTTGAGCGAATCCTCCCTACACCTTACGCAAACAGCACACCGGTGACCAGCATAAAAATTGCAGCCAGAATGAGGATCCCCAGAGCAACATATGCCAACCCGGCCATGCATAACCCTATGAGCACAAGCGGTAACAGCAAAATGGTACAGACGAGTTTCGCAATCCCCCATGCCGCTTTCAGACCAAAGATCACAAATTTAAAGGTTACCCAGATCAATGCCAGAGTAAAAATAATCATCAACATAGTATACTCCTTTCTGCAAACGCGAGCGTTTCACCATTTTTCTCTCTATGTATAGTATAGCACATGGTACGTTCTGTGTTTCTAAACATTTTCTAAATCTTTGTTTCCCCATTATCCGCAAGTTTACAATTCCAATCAGCCATGATAAAAGGCTCCCGCAAAATTGCGGAAAGCCTCTCTTATTATTTATTCAATCACCTGACTGCACGCCACTGCCAGTGCCCCGGGACCAATGTGACAGGAAACGCTCAATGACAGTGGATCCATATGGATGTCATACTCCGGAAAAGCCTCCTGTACTTCCTGTTTCCAGGTATTCGCAGCTTCCAGATCATAGGTATATGCGATCTCCAGATGCACCTTTTTGTTCTCCACACCGCCAAACCGAGTGTTGATATCGTTCTTCATGGCGTTCAGCATGATGCTCTTACCCTGGCTTGTGGTACGTGCTTTTGCAAAAGCATCCAGCTTTTCTCCCTGGATCTGCAGCACCGGCTTGATTTTGAGCAGAGCGCCGATCGCAGCTGCCGCCGGTGTGATCCTGCCGCCCTTTTTCAGATAAGACAAGGTATCCAGCATGATATAGATGCTGCTGTTGAATTTCTCGTTTTCCAGGATCTCTTTGATCTCTGCTGCGGTCTTGCCCTTTGCCGCAAGCTGCTTTGCATCCAGTGCCGACTGTCTCTGGGTCACGGAAATACGCTGATTGTTCACAACCTGCACTTTGCCGTCGTAGTCCTGCGCCAGCATCAATGCGCTCTGACAGGAACCGGAAAGCCCGCTGGACATGGGAATATGTACGATCTCGTCATATTCATTCAGCAGCTCATTCCACAGCTTCATCACGGTATCCGGAGAAGGCTGGCTGGTGGAGATTTCCGCGCCACCGGCAAGTTTCTCATAAAATTGTTCCTGCGTCAGATTAATGTCCTCCAGATAGTCCTGACCATCTATTGTGAACGGCATGGGAATGACATATATCCCCAATTCCGCCGCCTTAGTCTGTGTAATGCCACTGTTGCTGTCTGTGACGATTGCAATGTTAGACATATGTACTATCTCCCTCATCGTTTCGATCGTATGATGCCTTTAAAAATAACATTCTTATTCTTCTATTTTACTTTTATATGGATCGAAAGTCAACAGAATTTCCCGCGGTTGCAAAATGCCGCTTTAATCCGGCATGTTCCGGCATGCTCAATCCCGGATCCTCCGCCAGCAGCCGATCCACTGCCGCAGCTGCTCCCTGCAGGACATTTGCGTCCGTATAGACATCCCCCAGCCGGAAAGAAAAATCGCCGCTCTGTCTGATTCCAAACAGATCCCCCGGCCCCCGAAGCTTTAAATCCTGGGCTGCGATCTGAAATCCGTCATTGGAATGATTGAGGATATCCAGGCGCTCCATGGTTTCTTTTTTCTCGTTGGTGCTGATAAAAATACAGTAACTCTGGGCATCTCCTCGTCCGACTCTGCCGCGGAGCTGGTGCAATTGCGCCAGTCCGAAGCGCTCCGCATTCTCCACCATCATCACAGTGGCGTTCGGAACATTGATGCCCACCTCGATGACTGTCGTGGAGACAAGAATATCTGTTTCATGTCGGGAAAATGCATCCATGATGCGGTTTTTATCGGCAGCAGACATTTTGCCGTGCAGATACGCGATCCGGATATCGGCAGGCAGCGCCGCCCGCAGTTTCTCCGCGTATTCCACCACATTTTCCAGATCCTCCATCTCCCCCTCTTCCACCTGTGGACAGATCACATAGGCCTGATGGCCTTCCCTGACCTGTTTTTCTATGAAAGAATAGGCCTTGGGGCGATAGGAGGTGTTGACCACACAGTTTTTGATGGGCAGACGGTTGGCAGGGAGCTCATCAATGACAGAAATATGGAGATCGCCGTATAAAATGATCGCCAATGTCCTGGGAATGGGCGTTGCACTCATAACAAGCACATGCGGATGTCCCTCTCCCTTTTCCGCAAGTTTTTCCCGCTGCCTGACTCCGAAACGGTGCTGTTCGTCCGTCACCACCAGTGCTAGCTTTTCAAAATGTACCTTATCCTGTATCACAGCATGGGTGCCAATCACCAGATTCGCTTCTCCTGCGGCAATCATAGTATAGGCTGCCCGTTTCTGGGCGGCAGTCATGCTTCCCACCAGAAGGATCGGCTTGAGATTCAACCCGTATTCCCGAATATATCCCTGAACGGTCTCAAAATGCTGGGCTGCCAGCACCTCAGTGGGTGCCATCAGCGCGCCCTGATAACCGTTTGCGGCACACATCAGCAGCGCCAGCACAGATACAATGGTCTTCCCGCTTCCCACATCTCCCTGGATCAGTCGGTTCATGCAATGACTGCCTTCCAGATCTTCCTTGAGTTCTCCCCAGACTTTTTTCTGAGCCTTGGTCAGCGGAAAAGGCAGCTGCTCCAGGAAACGCACCGTATCCGAGGTTTCATGCATGGGATAGTCATTGGACAGTTCTTCCGTCATATCCTTATTTTGACGCAGCATCAGCAAAAATCCAAAGAATTCGTCAAAGACAAGACGCTTTCTCGCCGCCTTCATTTCATCAAAAGTTTTCGGAAAATGCAGATTTTCCAATGCTTCCTGTGCCGAACAAAGGTCATACTGCTCAATCACCGACGGCGGATAATATTCTTCCTCCGTCGCGCAAAGTCCCAATGCCTGCTTCACCGCCTTTTGCACGGCCTGATTGGTCAGTCCCTTTGTCAGGGCATATTTGGGCATCAGCTGCCCGCATTGCTTCCGATAGTCATCCAGCCCATAGATTTTGGGCTGTTCCATGATCTTACTCGCTCCTCTGGACTGGATCAGACCGCGAAATACATAATAACCGCCCGGCCGCAAGGTCTTCTTTAAAAAGGGCATATTAAAAAATGTCAGCTGCATAGCGCCGGAGACATCCTTTACATTTACATTCAATATGGTCAGGTTACGGATCTTCTTTGCATTCGGTATGCCTGTGACCATCCCGTGAATGGCACAGGTATCTCCCGGCATGGCATCCGCAATGGGAACCGGCAGCGCAAAGGTCTCGTAATCCCTGGGATAATGCGCCAGCAGATCGCCCACGGTAAATATATTTAATTTGCCAAATAAGGCGCTTGATTTTTCGCCAATGCCTTTTAATTCAATGATCGAGGTGCTGCGTGTCATAAATAGATCCTCTTTTCCCAAACCTTTAAATTGTAAAGAGGGAGAACTGCCATCCTCCCTCTTTTTTCAAGCTTATCAGATATAAATTCCGTACGCCCTATGGTCTTATTCCACGGAAACCACATAATAGTAAATGGGCTGTCCTCCATACTGCAATTCCACGTCGCAGGAAGCATGTGTGCTCTTGATCGCATCACACAAGCTCTGAGCCGTCGCCTCATCCACATCAGAACCGTAGTATACGCTGATCAATTCGGAAGCTTCGTCCACCATGCCGGCAACCATTTCTTCTGCAACCTTCATGATATCCTGTCCGGCAGAAATGATACCTTTATCGCCGATTCCCATGTAGTCATCCTTCTTGATCTCGATATCATCGATCACAGTATCTCTCACTGCGTAAGTAACCTGACCGGTCTTGACATTCTCGATCTCTGCCATCATGGACTGCATATTGTCGTCCGCAGACAGATCCGGCACAAAGTTGATCACAGCCGTGATACCCTGAGGGATCGTCTTGGTAGGGATCACACAGATCTTCTTATCCTGTGACAGGATTGCTGCCTGGTTCGCCGCCAGGATAATGTTCTTATTGTTGGGCAGCACAAATACGGTGTCTGCATTGACCTTCTCAACCGCATCCAGAATATCCGCGGTACTGGGATTCATGGTCTGACCGCCTTCGATAATGTAATCTACGCCGAGGCTCTTAAAGATCTCATTCAGTCCGTCGCCTGCAGACACTGCAATAAATCCCATTGCCTTGCGGGGTTCTTCGCTCCCGTCAGTTCTTACAGCGCCCTGTGATTTGTCCTCGGTCTGCGCATTATCTCCGGCTTCTGTTTCGAAAGAAATATTTTTTAACGTCTGTGCCATATGTTCTTCCTTGGAGAAAGGTCTGTCTGCCTGACCGGTGATCTCCACATCCAGCTCAATTGCTTTGCCGTCAGATAGCATCTTGAACAGCTTCTCCCGGTGCTCCATGCGCATATTGTCCACTTTTATATTGGACAACTGACCGTAAAGCAAAGCTTTCTGTAAAGCCAGACCGGGATCGTTGGTGTGCACATGCACTTTCACCATCTCATCATCGGATACGCAGACAATGGAATCGCCAATGGACTCAAGAAAAGACTTGAAATCGCGCTCGGTTTTTACATTCAAGGGTTTATTTAATAAAATAATAAATTCTGTGCAGTATCCGAATTTGATGTCTGCATTGGCCTGTGCCTCATAGGAACCGGTGCGGCTGCCACTCTTCATTTTCACGTGAGTCGCGGCACTGGTATCCAGATTCATGTCCACTTCTTTGCCCATATAGGCATCGAAAGCACCATGCAATACCTCTACCAGACCCTGCCCGCCGGAGTCTACCACGCCAGCCTGCTTCAGTACTGGTAACATTTCCGGGGTCTGACTGAGTACATATTCCGCCTGCTCTATGATCGCGCGGAAAAAGGTCTCCATATCCTCACAACCGTCTTCTACCAGGCTCTGGGCACATTCTGCCGCGCCCTTTGCAACCGTCAGGATCGTACCTTCCTTGGGCTTCATGACCGCTTTGTATGCGGTTTCCACTGCCTTATCAAAAGCCTCCGCTATGAGCGGCATATCCAGAGCAGTTTCTTTTTTGGCAATCTTGGTGAATCCGCGGAACAACTGGGACAGAATCACGCCGGAGTTACCTCTGGCGCCCCGCAGGGAACCGGAGGAAATGGCTTTGCAGATTTCTTCCATGCTGCCGGTCTCACCAAGCTCTTTCACTTCCTTGGCAGCCGACATGATGGTCATTGTCATATTGGTACCCGTATCGCCGTCAGGAACCGGGAATACATTTAATTCATTGATCCACTCTTTTTTATTTTCCAGATTTTTCGCACCGGCTAAGAACATCTTTGCAAGCATCTTAGCATCGATTTGTTGTAAGCTCACAATACTTCCTCCTTAATCAATCACTCTTACACCTTCGACAAAGATGTTGATTTTTTCTATTTCAAGGCCGGTAAATTCCTCAACCTTATACTTCACGCTGTCGATCAGATTATCGGACACTGCAAGAATACTCACGCCGTATGCCACAATTACATGAAAATCCAAAATCAGCTTGTGATCCTTCACCGTAACATTGATTCCCCTGGTCAGACTGTCCATTTTCAAAAGTCTTACCAGACCATCCTTCACATTTACGCCTGCCATACCAACAATGCCGAAACACTCTACTGCCACACTGCCTGCGTACTGTGCGATCACGTCATTGTCCACTACTATATTTCCCATATGGGTATTTATAGAAGATTTCTTCATACGCTACCTCCTTTTTGTACAGACATATTCATTTTCTATTCTATCAGATAACACAAAAAAAGGAAATACAAAAATATTTAAAATTTTGCTTGCTTTTATGAAACATTTCTGTTAATATATCAATGTTGTGAATCTTTTGTGTTTAGGAGGTGTCAAAATGGCTAAATGTGATGTTTGTGGCAAAGGCGTTCATTTCGGTAATAACGTAAGCCATTCTCATAGAAGAAGCAACGCAATTTGGAATTCTAACGTTAAGAGCGTGAAATGCAAAGTAAATGGCGGAGCAAAGAGAATGCATGTGTGCACAAGCTGCTTAAAGTCCGGTCTGGTTGAGCGCGCTTAATTTTCGCACATATTTACGAACAATGTAAAAAAGGAATCGTTTTCGATTCCTTTTTTCTTGTCCGTAAGGACGCGTTCATATCAGGAGTTGCGAAGCAACTCGCAGAATGCGGCAAAGCCGCATTCTTGTTACGCTTCTTCTCTTTTTCTTCTGGAAAACTCTTTGTTGATCATCTGGACCAGCTCTTCATCTCCGGCCAGATTGTCAGGGTGAAAAATCTTCATCAAATCCTTATAGCGCTTCCGCAAAGTTAACGGATTCGTCGCATTCCGGAACAGAATTCCGACAATGGAGGTACCGTCCGAATAATCATAATAGTCCGACGAACGTCTGGAACTCCGTTCCTTTTCCTGATAGAATTCATACTTCTCACGTTCAAAATTCCTGCGGTCAATATCCAGCTGCAAGAATCCGTTCTGCAAGATCGCCATCTTCTTGTCAAAGAAAAGCTTCTCATCCTTCATGCGCTTGCGTTCGATCACACTTTTGTGGTTTAAAGCATTCATCTCGTCTTTGAAACACATGCGTTCACTATTAAACTTGTCCCTTGCCTCTTCCAGCGTCTTGCGTTCCTGCGTCAGCCTGTCCAAATCCTGCTCCAGCTTCATTTTCTCCTGTTCCAGACGCATATTTTCCTGAAACAGCCAAAGCTTGGCCTCCCGCAATCCTTCATTGTCTTCCGCTTTCAGGACATCTTCCCAGTTGATCATATCAACCTCCGTGTCACAAAACGTTTCCCTTTAGTCACAAAACAGGCAATTATATCCCACAAACAGCAATAGAATAACAACAACCAAACCCGCAAAGCGGTTGGTGATCATCATCAGGATCATTCCCGCCGCGATCAAAACGCATGCGATTCCGATCACTTTCTTGGAAAAATAATTCTTCATATCCATCCGCACAATGCATCTATACTCTTACTAAGATATGTCTTGGGCAGTCACTTTGTTACTGTTTCTTCTCTGGGAAAGCAATATCTACAACCTCATCATCCGTCATAGTGCCGGCGGCATTCTCCTTGGGCTGCGTAAATTTATCCACCAGTTCCGGGATCAGATCCAGGATCTTCGTTACGGAATCCTGATTCTTGATATTCACCAGTTTCACCGCACCGTCCCGGATCACCAAAACCGCGCTGGGTGTCATTTTACCTCCGATCCCACCTGCGCCGGAACCGGACCCCTTTTGTGTATTGCTGCCAGCCCCCGCGCCGACGCCAAACGTCACATCCACCAGCGGAAGGATAACCGTGTCGCCAACCTTAGTGGGTTCGCCGACTACCGTCTTCGTAGAAAGGACGCCGTCCATACCCTTCAATAAGGATTCCACAACACCCTGAAATTCATTGTCTTTACTTGCCATGTTTTTTCTCCTTCTTTACTTTGGAAATAAAATGCCAAAGCTTTTTATCCAGTACAAGCAGGATTCCCTGCCATAGAATCTTTACCAGCATGATATGTCCGGCTATATAAACCCGTCCTTTCAAAACCTTGTCCTCAAAATCCGGGGTCAGCAGAAACATATTTCCCACAAAAGGCGAAAGCATTCCGTAAACTCCAAGGACATATCCTGTCGTATCCGGCGAACCTGTTCCGAAAAGCAGATTTCCCTCCATCTTGCGGGGGCGGATACTTTTCAGGATCTTGCCCACCCGCAGCAATGCATGATCCAGCAGCTGGCGCGTTTCATTGTCGGTAAGAACTTCTTTGTAATAACTTATATTTTCCCATGTATCTTTTATTTTATCACAGGTACTACGGATTGTGTACCGAATTTTATCAAATTTTGACTCCGGCTTCTCCCCGCGCAGTCTGGCCTCCACTTCACGCCATGCCTCTGCATGCTCCTGCGCCTTCCTGTTTTCCTCGGTGCTCTCATTGTCCTCAGTGCTGATATTGTCATCGGAGTTTCCGGTGTTCACAACGGGCCCTGTTTTTTCGGTACTTTCATCTGCTCCAATGGGGGACACAGCCTCTTTTTCACTCTTGTCGCCTCCGGCACCATCCGGCTCTTTCGGCGTTGAATCATATACTGTGAAGCATAAAACTTTCACCTGCAGTTGTCCGGGATCCGGATAGACAAAACTCACACGCAGAAGTCCGAACAGCCATCGGACTTTCGCCTCTGCCTTGATTTCCTCCTGCTTCTCTCCTCTGATCCGATAGACGATCGGCATAAACAGGATCAGCAACAGCAGAAACAGAATAATTCCCAGAAGAATCAGCAAGACCAGACCGATGATCCGGAGCACACTCAATATCACGGTCATAGCAGATACTCCCTCAACTTGCAATCTCCTCTGCTGTTCAGACATTCCTCAGTGATCCTGGTCACCAACTGCAGCGCATCCGCATAATCCTTCGCAATTCCGATCACTTTGAGTGGATATTCTCCATAATAATGCTGTACCATTTGTCTGGCATCAAAAAACTCCAACTGATCCCGGCTATTATGCGCAAAGGTCAACACATACACGTTGGACCACAGTGGTTTGCAGAGCAGATCATGTTTAATTTTTCCCAGTTTCTTCTCCTCTATCCCGTCGCCAAGATATAATCGGGAGGAAAACAGCAGTCTGCTTCTCATAACAATTCGCTCCGATAATCATCTTCTCAAAAGAACGCTTATTTTAGTATACCATATATCTTTTTTAAAAACAATTTTTTGTTTGTAATCCTGTTTTTAATTGACATATTTTGAGAATATATTATACTTAAATTATAAATTATTTATAAATTCTGGAGGAGGACATCGGCTTTGAAACTGATCGCGACAGATGATTTACAGCCTGGAATGGTTTTGGGTGAAAATGTGGTCTCACACGGCAATTTGTTTTGTCCGGCCGGCACAGAGCTCTCTCCTTTTTTGATCAAAGAATTTAAACGATGTTCTGTTCTTCGCGCCGCGATCATGGAAGAAGTGGATTATGCCAAAACACATTTTGAAAAAATACGCTTTGACGAATCTTTTCTACGCTTTGAAACAGTCTATAATACGGTACTCATGAATTATAAATCCGTTATGCTCTCCTATCTTCAGACCGGAATCCAGGTTCCGGATCAGGTTCTTTTCGGCTTTTATGACGAAATTAACAAGACAATCCCCTCCGGTGCAAAATTGCTGGATTATTTATATAATATGATGCCAAATGAAGACGAACTTACCTTTACCCAGTGTCTCAACGCCGCTTTGTTTGCCGGAACCGTTGCCGGATTGATCAATATGGACGAGCAGTCCAAACGGATCCTGATCCTCTGCGGATTTTATTATGACATCGGTAAACTGCAGCTCCCCTATCAGCTATTATGGAAACGGGGCAAACTGACGCCGGAAGAATTCAATATTGTGAAAACACATCCTATAGTGGGATATAATATGGTCTGTAGACTGAATCTGAACGAACATGTGAAAAATGCCGTGATCATGCATCACGAAAGATTGGACGGCAGCGGCTATCCCTATCGGTTAGAGGGACAAAGAATCGATGTCTACGCACGGTACATTGCCATTGTGGATGCCTATATTGCCATGGCATCTCCCCGATCTTATCGCAATGCCCTGACGCCGTTACAGATTCTTGGGAATTTTGAGGGTGATCTCTCCAAGTTTGACATTGAACTGCTCATGCCGGTCATGAAAAAGATTGCAGATGCCCAGATTGGCTCCCGCATCCAGACAAACGACGGCAAAGTGTGGGAAGTTCTGATCATTCACAATCACAAACTGTCGCGCCCTGTTCTGATGGGGGATAAACGGGAAGTTCTGGATCTTCTCGAACATCCGGAACTTGAGATCGTCAAAATGGTCTGATCTGATGCAGATTTTATCAGGACGGCTTGGCCTCAAAATGATAGCTGTTCTTACGCAAAGACTGATATTCCGCATAAGCCTGTTCCAAAATTTGTTTTTCATTCACAAATTTGAGTAGATGGTATGCCTCATGATACTTATAATATCCGGAATCCGTAAAGAACTCCTCTCTCTGCGGTTTGCTGTAATAGCTGTCTGAATACATCAGATACCAATGTACTTCCTTTTCCACCGTATCTTCCGGTACCACAAAAGAATACTGGCTTTTTCCGATATATTTGATGATCGAGGCCTTTACATCCGTTTCCTCTTTCACTTCCCGAAGCGCCGTCTCTTCATGTGTTTCCCCTTCTTCTACCGTTCCTTTGGGCAAAACCCAGCCGTCATATTTATTCTTATAGTTTTTATACAAGAGCAAAATCTTTCCCCGAAAAATAACAACTCCTCCACAACTGACCGCTTCGATCATTGTGCAACCTCCTGTGTATTTGTTTTTTCTCTGAAATACGCGTCAAAAATCCTTCGCGCGATCGGCACTGCGTAATCACCGCCGGAACCTGCGCCCTCAACAATGATGGTAACGCACACTTCCGGATCTTCAACCGGTGCAAATCCCGTAAACCAGGCATGACTGTCACCCTTAACATTATTGTATTCTGCCGATCCCGTCTTACCGGCTGCAGTGTATGCCTGATCCTTTAATTTGGTCGCCGTACCTTTTTCCACCACGGCAGACATCAGCTGGGTGATCATGGCGGCTTCCTCCTCCGACATCAAAGTTCCGTATGTGGTTGGCTTAAAACTTTTGACTACGGTTCCGGCATCATTTTCAATCCTGTCGATCACGTACGGTTTCATCAGTTTCCCGCCGTTTGCCACCGCGCAGGTGATCATATTCAGATGGATCGGTGTAATCTGGGTCTTACCCTGTCCGATCGCAGTCTGAACCATGTCTTCATCATCCATATCGGCAGAGACCACCGTATTACTCTGCGCATAGAGCATGGAGAGCGGCAGTTCTTTGTTAAACAATAGTTTCTCCAGCGTTTTCTGAAATTCTCCCCGATCCAGCCGCATACCAATATTTGCAAACGATGCATTGCAGGATTTTGCGAACGAATTCTCAAAGTCCACATATCCGTGATTGGTTCCATGATAGCAGTTGATCTTGCTTGTTCCGTAGCGGAATGCTCCGTTGCACTGATAGCCGTATTTTTTCCAGGAATCTGTGTTTTCCCTGTAATATTCCAAAGCTGTTACGATCTTAAAGGTCGATCCCGGAGGATATAACCCCTGCGTTGCGCGGTTCAACAGCACGGAACTGTTGCTGTCCGTGATCAGGTCGTCCCACATGGCAGCAATCTTATTCGGATCAAAATCGGGATGGGAAACCATCGCCAAAACCTTTCCGGTGGAAACCTCCGTCACAACGACTGCGCCCTTGTAAATGCTGAGCTGTTCGTCTGCCACCTGCTGGATCTGAACATCCAGTGTCGTATAGACATTATCGCCGGGATTTTTTAACCCTGCCATATCATTCGCAACCTTATTGTTGATAGACGTATTGGTGTTGATCAGATAATAATTGGCCTGTGCCTCTACGCCCATCCGCCCCTGCGTCGAATATCCTACCACATGAGCAAACAGATTGGAAAACGGATATACCCGGGTCTCGTTCTGATCTTCATCCATGACCGTCTGCGCCAAAACCTCTCCGTCGCGGGAATAGATCGCACCGCGATAATTTCTGGACAGCAGAATTTCCTGACGGGAATTATAGCTGTTGTTGATCATGTCCTGTTCACTGGTGGCAACAAAATGAACCAGATAAGCAGACATGACGAGAAACAAAGCCGTAAACATCACCATCGTCAGTACGATTTCCGAGAAATTCTTCACTCTTATTCTTTTTTTCTTTTCCGAGTTATTTCTTTCCGGTTTTTCCACTGTGTACTGCTCCTTCCTGCCCCGAATGCGGTACATTATGCTTTGTTTTTTCCTGCTGCAGGCGCATAAAGATACCTTGGATCACAAAGAACATGATCATCGTGGACATAACGGAACTTCCGCCGTAACTGATGAACGGAAGCGTCACGCCGGTCAACGGAATAAACTTGATTCCGCCTCCTATGGTTAAAAAGATCTGAAAAATATACATAGCTCCAATTCCATATACCAGCAGCTGATAGAATCTATCATAAATTCTCAGCGAGATCAGCATAATCACCAGGAAGCAATTAATACAAATCAGGATCAGGCAGATTCCAAAGATAACACCCAGCTCTTCACAGATAGATGAAAAGATAAAATCCGCCGAGACATAGGGGATCACCGTAGGATTACCCTTCAGCAGACCCATACCGAACCAGCTTCCGCTTCCCACCGCAAACAGAGACTGGGTGATATGATAACCCTGATTATCAATATAACTCCATGGATCCCGCCAGGCTAGCACGCGGATCCTTACATGGGCAAACAGCTTATAGGCCAGCACCGCAGCCGCACTCCCTCCCACCGCGCCGGCAAACAGATATAGATAGTTTTTGGTCGCCACAAATACGACCAATACATAAGCCACAAAGAAGATCAAGGCACTTCCCAGATCCGTTGACAACACTAATATAATCACATGGATTCCGGCCAACACCGCAGTGATCGCCACCCGCAAAAAAGAGGTATCCTCCCAGAGCGCCCCTGCCAGGAAAAACAAGAACAGGATCTTGACGAACTCCGAAGGCTGGAAAGTCACCCCCGCAATCTCCATGGAAATATTGGCTCCGTGTGTCACATTACCGATGATCAGCACGGCGCTCAGACATCCAATGCCTATCGCGGCGTACAGCCAGGTAATCTTCTTCAGAAAGCGAACTTTTGTAAACAGATACGGCAACAGCAGGCAGATGATCAAAGAGATCAGTACACTGACATACTGCCGGATCGCCTTTGTATAAGACAGTCTGGACACCATCATCAGGCCGATTCCCAGGAGCATACTCATATTATTTAACAGCTGCCTGTTACAATCTTCATAAATGGCAGGTACAAGCGTCACAACGATCAGCAGAAAGATCTCCACAAAACCAAACAGGAAAAAATACTGCAATTCATCGCTGAGCACGACCAGATTCGCAAAACAAAATACCTGCATCAAAAGCATGATCAGATTCTGCACAATATAAACCGGACGTTTCCTGTTCTCCGCAGCATGCGGAAGGGCATAGAAACAGCTCAGCGTATAGAATACCATGAGTGCACATATAAAATATTTGGATAATTCAACAATGTATTCTTTCATCCGTTATTCTGCTCCCCGCTTTTCATGACCGCCCGTAAATTCAGCGTAAGGTCTGTTTCCCGCACATCCCGTCATAAAATATCGCAGTACGCGCATGGTCTGCGCTTTATCCTCCAGCGTAAAATCAACCCTGAAATCTACCGTACCCTGCCATTTCATAAGTTCTCCGTGAAGAGATAACGGCAGACAATTGTAGATAATATTTATACAATGAGTACAATTCCTCACTACCGGAAATTTCTTTCTATACCGATCTGTCAAATAAGCGGTACCTTCCTCCGGACTCTTCCGGCACCCGTTCAGCGTCCGGAAGACACAGTTTGCGGTATGCATCAACGGAATATATCCGTATACAATCTTTTCCGCATTTGCATCTCCGGCCTGTTCCAACAGTCTGTGCTGATCTGCAGCCTTCAGCTCATAAGGCAGACAAAATCCGTCCGCAGGCACAGCATACAGGCTATCTGCATTCCATGTGTAGAAACCTGCATCGGTATAAATTTGAAATCTTTCATCCGCCGGCTGCATCTGGGCGGTCAAATACCCCATTCCGTCCATCGAGCGCACCAGAAACCCTTTGATCTCATTATGCTGCAGTGCAATCCCCGAAAGCGTCTTTAAATAATCCACATCTCTCTGACGAATGATCTGGGGCAGCGCAATCATCAGTTCACAGTTTGACTGCCGACTCAGGAATGCTTCCAACCTGGTTCGCAGTTCCCTCTGGGTATCTTCCGTGTAGATCCGAGATGCAAGATCCCCCTCCAGATAAATACGTCCGACAGGATAATGCATCTTTGCATCTGATGAATTTTCCGGAATATTTTCCGAATCCAGCACATCCAACACTCCGGCCAACTGTTCAGGTGAATGTACCAGGACATGCAGCATACTCTGGCCTGTTTTCCTGTTCTTACTTTTCAAGAGACCGGAATCGTTCCGCCGATTCGTCTGCTCAGACTCCGTTTTCCTTCCGACGCAAAGTCCGTGCCGGACAATTAACCGGTCCTCCATTTGACGAACCGCAGTCCGACGCAATTCATTCAACGCTTTCAGCGAATAAAAACAATCCGGATCAAGTGATATATCCATTTTGCTTACGGTAAATACCGTGTCGCCCAGCTTTCCCAACTGTTTTTGTATATTTTCTTTCGTAATGGGCATTTTCTGTGCGGGAGCCACCTGATCTCCGGTCACCGTGATCTGTAGGTCATCTCTTTCCGCATTTACAATCCAGGTCAATCTGGCAGGCTTACCTGTCTGAAACTCCGCCTGTACCATGACCGGGATTTTCTTTGCCTGCTCAATATATTCAGCCCGGATTGCAGCATTCAGACTCTCATTTGTATTGCCATAAGACGGATTGTGTAAAGTCACCATATCGGCGCCGTTATGCCGATAATAATAACCATCCTGGCGTTCACTTCGGATATATAATTCGCTTAATTTCCGAAGATCTTCTCCGGAAACCGTACAATCCTCTCCCAGATAATACCGGTCTATGTATTTGCGATAGATTGCGGTTACGCCCGCCGCATACTCCGGCTTTTTCATACGGCCTTCAATCTTAAAAGAATCGATTCCAGCATGGATCAGATCTGGAATGTGTTCGATCGTACACATATCTTTTAAACTCAACGGATAACTCTCCGCAGAAGTTTTCCCGTCAATCTCAACAGCATACGGCAGCCGGCAAGGCTGTGCACACTTGCCGCGGTTCCCGCTCCTGCCCCCCAGAATACTGCTGAACAGGCACTGTCCGGAGTAACAATAACACATGGCGCCATGAATGAAACATTCAATTTCCAGACCCGTTTCGGATTTCAGGAGTTTAATCTCCTCCAGACTTAATTCCCTGGCCGGCACGATTCTGTTCGCCCCCATCTGCTTTAACAGCTTTCCGCCGTACCCGGAAGTCAATGTCATCTGGGTACTGACATGAAGCTCAAGATTCGGAAAATGCTCTCTGATATAGCAAAACACGCCGATATCCTGTATGATCACGCCATCTAACCCCGCCTCATAAAACGGAGTCAGAAAGGGGTGAAGCTCCGCAAGTTCCGATTCCTTGACCAAAGTATTGACCGTCAGATAAACCTTGCGCCCCCATATATGGGCATATCTGATACACGCAACCAATTCTTCCGTGGTAAAATTATCCGCATAAGCTCTGGCGCCAAACCGATCCCCCGCCAGATAAACCGCTTCGGCTCCTGCGTGGATCGCGCCGTAAAAGCCTTCCGGATTCCCGGCCGGTGCCAAAAGCTCCACTTTTTTTCGTGTCGTTTCAATCCTGTTCCTATCCATATTTCAAATATAATACATCTCAAAAAATGTAAGGCTGCCCTTTACGGACAGCCCGCAATCTTATTTTCTTGTATTCAGTTCCGCTTCCAGGCGAACAATCTTCTTGGAATCTTCATCACTGGCGTTCCGCAGCTCTTTCACCTTATTCTCAGCGGTTTCCAATTTGATCTGTGCCGAGATCAGCTCATGCTTCAAAGTATACAATTCTTTCTCTTTATTCTGAAGTTCTTCTTCCAATACGCTGATCTGCTTTTTCGCCTTGAAAAAATCGTCCGCAATATTCAGCTGAAGGAGAACATTCTGCATTTCCACCGGCTGACGGGTAAAACTGTCCATCTTATTATACTCGTTGATCTTATTGTTGATATAAGACGCTACCCGCTGCAGGTACTCTTCGCTTTCATTTCCGCTTAAAGTGAGCACCTTGCCACCGATCAGTACCTCTGCATCTGTTTTTGCCGACATAACTGCACCTCTTTGGCTTTCTCATGTACAGGTATCTCTCCCGGACATGAAACAATCGTTTTCTGATGATAGATTCAAAACTACAATATGTGTCATCTGACGACAACATACATACAACATCTATTATATATCAGATTATAGGTACAGGCAATACTTTTCTGAAATTTACAGAATTTAATTTATAGCTCAATTCATATGCGGTTCGTTCGATTGGTTCGGTTATGCCAGAGATCCCAAATGCCGATAAGCAGCCTCTGTCACCACACGTCCTCTGGGCGTCCGGTTGATCAGTCCCGTCTTGATCAGATACGGTTCGTATACATCTTCAATGGTTCCCGCATCTTCTCCGATGGCCGCTGCCAGCGTATCCAGTCCCACCGGTCCGCCGTCAAATTTGTGGATCATGGTGAGCAGCATATTCCGGTCAATATGATCCAATCCCAGCTTGTCCACATCCATCAGATCCAGTGCCGTATGCGCCACATCCTCCGTGATGATACCGTCGTATTTTACCTGAGCGAAATCCCGCACGCGCTTCAGAATTCGGTTCGCCAGTCTGGGCGTGCCACGGCTTCGTCTTGCCATCTCCAGAGCACCGGCAGGCTCAATCTCCACATTCAGCACCCTGGCGGAATGCATGATGATCTGCTGCAATTCCGGGATCTCATAAAATTCCAGATGATGGATCATCCCAAACCGATCCCGCAGCGGTGCCGTGAGCAGACCGGCTCTGGTGGTGGCTCCCACCAGCGTAAATTTGGGTAGATCCAAACGCACGGACCTCGCAGAGGAACCCTTTCCGATCATGATGTCAATGCAATAATCCTCCATGGCCGGATAAAGCACTTCCTCCACCTGCCTGTTCAGGCGATGGATCTCATCCACAAAGAGCAGATCTCCCTCCTCCAGATTGTTCAGGATTGCCGCCATTTCCCCGGGTTTCTCAATGGCAGGGCCGCTGGTGATCTTGATATGTACGCCCATTTCATTGGCGATGATCCCTGCAAGGGTGGTCTTGCCCAGCCCGGGTGGACCATAAAACAGCACATGATCCAGCGCATCTCCCCTCTGCTTGGCAGCCTCAATATAGACTTTTAGCGTCTCTTTGGTCTTCGCCTGCCCGATATAATCCTTTAAAGTCTGGGGACGCAGGGAACCCTCGATCTTGATATCCTCTTCCGTCAGATTGGTTTCTATTGTTCGCTTCTGCATAATTGCTTCCTATTCTTCAAAACATTTTTGTATCTTCTTTTACAATTTTTAAAACATTCTCTTTAGTGCCGCTTTCAAAATAGCGCCGGAATCCATATTTTCTATCTCCGGAATGGAATTGACCGCCTTGATGCTCTCGGTCTGCCCATAGCCCAATGCCACCAGAGCCTCCACCGCCTCTTTCTTCTGCGGTGTGTCCGCAAGAGGATTCCCTGCGCCTGCACCTGCAGCAGTCTCCGCGATCTCTCTGCCGATCAATGCATCATCTATCTGGATCTTATCCTTCAGGTCCAGGATCAGCCGTTCCGCCGTTTTTGCGCCGATACCCGGTGCTTTACTGATTGCTTTGGCGTCTCCCGTCATGATCGCATAACGCAGCGAATCCACATCCATCACCGACAGGATTGCCAACGCACCCTTGGGCCCGATCCCGTTCACCGTGATACATTTTTTAAACAGCTCCAACGCACTCCTGCTCAGGAACCCATACAGCCACTGTGCATCCTCCCGCACGCTGAAATAGGTATATAGCTTCGCCGGCTCACCGATGCCCGGCAGCTTCGACGCCGTGTCCGCAGAGATTCGCACATTGTAGCCGATCCCGCCCACATCAATCACCACATTATCCTCCGAAATATCCTCTATAATACCGTTCACATATGCTATCATAACATTTTATCTCCTGTTGTGTCTTTTTTTTACAAAAGTCATTATATAACGCAATAGAATTATACCAGTTGCCCTAATATTGTGCCAATGCTGTCATGCAGTACCAGATCCGCTTTGCCGTCCATTTTGGTCTTATCCCTGTTGATGATCACTATGCGACCGCCATGTTTATGGTTCAGGAACATCTGTGCCAATCCCGCCGCGGAGCCTACCTCCAGCGAAGTTCCTCCGATGATCAGACAGTCTGCATTTGCAATCAGACGAATCGAATTGTCGTATGGTACACTGGGCAAAAATTCTCCATAGAGCGTGACATCCGGCCGCACCATCGCTCCGCAGACGGGACAACGGGGAACCTCATCCTTACTGTCAAAGATGAAATTCGCATCATACTTTGCCTTGCACGACACACAATAGCTGCGCATGGCGCTGCCGTGGATCTCCTGCACCTTTTTGCTCCCGGCCTTTTGATGCAGCCCGTCAATATTCTGCGTAATGACGCCATCCAGCCGTCCGGCTTGTTCCATCTTAGCAAGCGCCAGATGTGCCGCATTCGGCTGTACATTTCTCGCATCCAGATTCTCACGAAAATAGGCAAAAAACAACTCCGGTTTCTTTTCCAGACAACCTATACTGAGCAGATATTCCGGCTTGTATTTTGCGTATTTACGATCCCGTTTCCGGTATAGCCCATCCTTACCGCGAAAATCCGGTATCCCGCTCTCCGTTGACACACCGGCTCCACCCAGAAATACGATATGCTCTGATGTGTCAACAATATCCTGCAACGCTTCCTTTTTCGAGTTTTCAGTTTGTGTTGTTTCCTGCTTACGCATATATGTCCTTTTTCTTCACCCTATGCAATTCATCACAACCGTAATCATCATTTCCATCTCTTCCGGTCGTGACTCAGCTATCATGATGGTCAATGCCACCAG
This sequence comes from Lachnospiraceae bacterium, assembly GCA_017476665.1. GTDB lineage: Bacteria > Bacillota > Clostridia > Lachnospirales > Lachnospiraceae > Acetatifactor. The sequence goes on from JAFUZJ010000063.1 coordinate 26,632, forward strand.
CGTGTGATCATCAATCCGTTTGCTGCCATTTCAAATAAAGCTCCATTTTTATCAAGGAAATAAAGAAACATGGCAGCAGCAATTCTCTTATTTCCATCGAAAATACTATGGTTTTTCGTAACAAAATATAAAAGGTGCGCGGCTTTCTCCTCCAGCTTTAACACAGAGTTCGACCATTTGCGGAACTCTACACCCCGTTTTGACTTTACACGATATCCCACAGATATTATCACATCTAAATTATAAAATTTTACAGGGCGGTCTGAATTTGCAATGTGCAAAATTTGCACATTACTTTCTCTTTTAAGTTCTCCCTCCTTAAAAACATTATTGATATGCCTTGTAATTACCGTTCGATCAACACCAAAAAGTTCTGTCATTTGCGCCTGCGTCAGCCATACAGTTTCATTTTCTATTTTCACAGCAAGTGAAACATCTTCATCTTTGCTTGTAAAAATCACTATTTCATTTTCCCTGATTTTTTCATTCAGTTCACTCATTCTATATCCCCATTTCGCCTATCTCGCAGTATCTGGTCTTGCTTACTTTCAATCTGTTTCGCTCCATTGGCGTCTTGCTTGCACGATCTTCGTATCCGCGGCAAACCGGAAGTTGTCTAATTAAGCTCCATAACATAATAAGAACCGTATTTTGTCCCATCAAATCCTATTAAAAATTGGTCTGATAACCGAAACCCATATTCTTTAAGCGCAGAAATACGATTATTCGCTTCTGTGATGGCTTTTGTCGCTATCATATCACATTGAAATAATTCTTTTGTCTTTGGAACAATTATGTTAAGTACATCTAATACGCAATTATATGTTTCATAATCACTTCTCAAATCTAGCCGCAATAACCCACAATTATTAAAATAATCTTCGGATTTTCTATTGAATAACTCTATTGCTCCTATAACTTTGTTTGTTAATTTGTCCTCAATCGCCATACGAACATAATATTTTTTATGATATTCAAGATTCCAAAAGTCTATTGCCTGTTGCATTCGTTCTTTGGTTTTATATATAGAATGTATCGCCATGGCAATTATCAGAATTAAAAAAAGGTACAGCTTTCACATCAGAATAAACCGCAAGTAAGTCATTCAAATCCTTGTCGGAATCAATCGCTCTCAAAATTAGATTTTTATTATTTAAAATGGGGATAACTTCGTAAATATCACGCATTTAACTACCTCTATCTAATGTGTAAAATGGTACGGGCTCCATCAACACGCATTTTTTGCGTTATCTTCTAGCTCAATTCATGATCGAAAGTTTACTTTCGTAAATCGAAAGCATCATTTCAAGTGAATCCAATATCTTTCAAGATAGACATCCTTCTGAGGCTCATATACAGTGCATTCATACACTCCGCCATTTTTGAGAATGGTTCTTCTGCTACCCTCATTATCATCCAGACAACAAATAAGAACATCAAATATCCCTAATGACTTGCAGACAGGCAAAACTGCCCCCAGCATCTGGGTTGCATACCCTTTTCTTCGTTCACTAGGGCAGACTGCATAACCAATATGTCCACCGTATTTCTCTAGATAATCATTGAAATAATGGCGAATGTTGATCATTCCAACAATTTTACCATCAACCTCATTCATACAGATATACTGTGATGGGCACCATATGTGACGGCGTTGTATCCGCGGTTTTCAATTGTTCAACCATATATATCCAGTCTTTTATATTATCCATTTGTCTTAACGAACCACAGCCATCCATAGTTCCTCCACAAGATAAGAATTCCTGTTTGAATGCTTGAATTGCTTTCTCATGTTCCATAGTTGGCTCTATTAGTTTCAACACACAACCTCCACATATGTTCTCTATAAACTGCGATATGTTTCCCCCCTACCACATCTACACATATATATCATACCACGGTCGAACATATGTTTCAACTATTATTTTACACCGTCTGCCTCTTCAGCAGCCTCCGGTACACCACCGCAAAACAGATCACATGCACGAACAGGGTCAAAAACCAGCTGATCGGATAAGAAATATACAGGCACCACAAACTATGCACACTGCGGAAGATCGTATAGATCCACACGATCCGGAACAGGCAGGCGCCGGTCAGAGACACTAACATCGGCATAACGGAATACCCCATGCCCCTCAGAACGCCTACCATCACATCCATCATACCGCATAGACAGTAAGTGGTGCAGATCACACTGAGGCGCAGTACGCCGAACCGGATCACTTCTGCATCAGAGGAATAAATCTGCAGCAGTACACCCGATCCCAGGTACGCCAGATTGCCGAACACCAACCCTACAAAAGCCACCATCACCTGACAGAGTAGCAGAATCTTTCCGATATTTTTGTATTGCTTTGCGCCGTAATTCTGCCCGGTAAAGCTGATGATGGTCTGGGAAAAGGCGTTCATGGAAATATAGATAAAGCCTTCGATATTGGAGGCTGCGGTATTGCCCGCCATGGCAATGCTGCCAAAGGAGTTTACGGAAGACTGGATCAGCACATTGGAGATGGAAAACAGGGAGCTCTGCAATCCCGCCGGCAGACCGATCTGCATCATCTTGAGCAGCTTGTCCTTTTTGATGCACAATTCCTTGAGATTCAGCTTATAATCCGCATCCGACAGCGCCAGGCACCGGATCACCAGAATCGCAGAAATTGCCTGGGAGATCACCGTCGCCAGCGCCACGCCCGCTACAGACATGGAAAAGACGATCACAAATAGCAGATTCAGCGCCACATTGACAATTCCGGCACCCAGCAGGTAATAAAGCGGCCTTTTTGTATCCCCGATGGCGCGCAGGATCGCCGCGCCGAAATTATACGCCATGGTGAAGGGCATGCCGATAAAATAAATCCGCATATAGAGAATGGACTTGTCGATCACATCCTCCGGCGTACCCATCGCCCGCAGCGCCGGTCCTGCCACCAAGATTCCGGCAAATACCAGGATTACGCCGCTAATCAGTGCTGTCATGATACTGGTATGTACCATCTCCGAAAGCTCCTTCTTCTGCCCCGCGCCGTAAAACCGCGCCACCAGCACGTTAGCACCGATGGATAACCCGATAAAGAAATTCACCAACAGATTGATCAGCGAGCTGGTAGAACCCACCGCCGCCAGCGCCTGATTTCCTGCAAACCGCCCTACGACCACGATATCCGCTGCATTGAACAAAAGCTGCAGCACGCTGGACAACATCAGCGGAATATAAAAGATCAATATTTTCCCCAGAAACGGACCGCTACACATGTCCATCTCATATTTGGCAGCACTCTTCGCCATTTTGATACGCCTCTTTTCTAAAGTGCATACTACTGCACCAATGTTTCATCTGCATAGCTGCAGATCCTATCAGCCTCATCCTCAGATAATAATCGACAATTCTCCACTTCTGACTTGAGTCTGCAGTCTTCCCCGTATTTGGGTTGAAATTCCTGCAGATATCTTTCTAGAAGCTCTTTTCCATATCGTTTCGTTATATTCTGTACAAATTTTTCTTTGCGTTCTTTCTTGTCACGTTTAAAATCGATATACCATTTAGTAGTCACATAAAAAGTCAGAAAAAGCTCGCCGGTCTCTCTCCCATACTCTTCCAAGATCGTATTTAAGATCAGTCCGATGTGCTTATGTCCGTCATATCGAAAACCTGTAAATTCGTAGACAGACAGAAAATACCGATATGCCAGCACACACTGCATGAGCGCATCTTTCTCCACGGAAAAAAGCGGTAAAAATTTTTCGCGATAGACCAGATCAATCTGTGCATCTATCGGGGTAACACACCGATGTTTCTCCGACGTTAATTCTTCCTGTTTCCTCTGCCCCTCATAATAGGAATGGGTTGTGCCATCGCGGAAAATCCAGCCCACACCATACTCAAAGCCCCAAAGCGCAAACATATATTTATTGGGGTCGCTCACATAATTCGCCAGAGAATCCGAAACTCTCTTCTCATTCTTAAACCTAGAGGTTTCATACAGATAGGTCGCAAGGCTGTTTTCAATCATTCCTTTATAAAGATCAATTGCAATGTCCGGGTGTTCATAGGTTCGGAACTCCTCATAGGACATTTCCATGTCCTCCGCCATGATCGCCCGCAGCAATTCCTCATGCGTGGTATAACCCTGCCTGAATAAGCGCTCCACACGGTTATATTCCGACTCGCTCAACTCCCTGTATTCAAATTTAAATTTCTTGCTCTCCCAATAACTCTGTGCCAGCCCGTAATCGTCCGTAATCTGAATCGTGTTAAAATTGCTTTTCGCCTTATAAAGCAGATCCAAGAGCGTCATCATGAGGGTACGATCTTCCTCGTTTGTCGTTTCATCTAAGGGCAAAAATAGCTTACAACATCCGCTGAAAGCACCTTTTTCATCAAACTCCAGCGTAAAGGTCTCACTCTCCCCGTCCCCAAACCAGATACTGATGCATTCGTTTTCCGGAGCAAATTCGCATGTCCAATCTTTGGTTTGGCCCTTTTTCTTGATGCCAGCTTTCAGTTTTTCATAAATTTTTTCCGAAGGAACAGTGCGCTTTTTCTTGCCGCTGTAAAAAACGGTATCGGACATATACTCCATAAACAATCTCCCCTGCTAAACCATACAACAAAAATTTCGATTTTATTGCAAAAATTTTATTGCAAAAATATAAACGAAAAAATTCCACCCACGCAGCAGCAATTTGCTGAGCCACACAGGTGGAATAAAAGTTTCCCTTATTTACCGCTGTTGATGTAGTTCACAAGTCCCTCCGCAGCGATGATCTTCTGCATAAACTCCGGAAATGCCTGTCCTTTGAACGTTGTTCCCTTGGTCACATTGGTAATGATGCCGGTGTCGAAATTCACTTCCACCTCATCGCCTGCCTCGATTCCCTTGGACGCCTCCGGGCACTCAATGATGGGAAGTCCGATATTGATGGCGTTGCGGTAAAAAATTCTGGCAAAGGTCTCCGCGATCACGCAGCTCACGCCCGCCGCTTTGATGGCGATGGGGGCATGCTCTCTGGAGGAGCCGCAGCCGAAGTTCTTGTCCGCCACAATGATATCGCCCTTTTTCACGTTTTTGATGAAATCCTTGTCAATATCCTCCATACAGTGCGTCGCCAGCTCCGCCGGATCGGAAGAATTTAAATATCTTGCGGGAATGATCACATCCGTATCTACATTGTCACCGTATTTGAATACAATTCCTTTTGCGTTTTTCATGATATGTCGTCTCCTATTTTCTTTTACTATATCCAACTGGAATCCAACTCAAATGCCTTATGCCAGCTCACAAGGGCAGGAAATCTTGCCGGTCACGGCGCTTGCCGCTGCTACTGCAGGGCTTGCCAGGTAAATCTCGGAATCCACATGTCCCATACGTCCGACAAAGTTACGGTTGGTGGTGGAAACACAGCGCTCGCCTTCCGCCAGAATACCCATGTAACCGCCAAGACACGGTCCGCAGGTAGGCGTGCTCACAATAGCGCCTGCCTCAATAAAGGTCTTCAGAAGCCCTTCCTCCATAGCCTGCATATAGATGTTCTGGGTGGCGGGGATCACGATACAACGCATCCCCTTTGCCACATGGCGTCCCTTCAGCACATCAGCCGCGATGCGCAGATCGTCCAGACGGCCGTTGGTACAGGAACCGATTACCACCTGGTCGATGTTGATATCGTCCATCTCATGAATCTCATCAATGGTGTGGGTATTTTCCGGCAGATGCGGGAATGCCACTGTAGGACGCAGGGTGCTGAGATCAATGGTATATACCGCGTCATACACCGCATCCTCGTCCGCCTCGTAAATCTTGTATTCTTTCTTGCTATGCTCTTTCATATAGGCGATCGCCAGATCGTCCACGGGGAAGATACCGTTCTTTCCGCCGGCCTCGATCGCCATGTTCGCAATGGTAAAACGGTCATCCATGGTCAGATCGGCAATGCCGTCCCCCACGAACTCCATGGACTTGTACAATGCGCCGTCCACGCCGATCATGCCGATGATATGTAAGATTACATCCTTACCGCTGATCCATTTTGCCTTCTTGCCGGTCAGCACAAACTTGATCGCGGACGGAACCTTGAACCATGCCTTTCCGGTCGCCATGCCCGCAGCCATATCCGTACTGCCCACGCCGGTGGAAAATGCGCCCAAAGCACCGTAGGTACAGGTATGGGAATCCGCACCGATGATCACGTCACCCGCCACCGTCAGACCCTGCTCCGGAAGCAATGCATGCTCGATGCCCATCTCACCCACTTCAAAATAATTGGTGATCTCATTCTTCTTTGCAAACTCGCGGACACACTTGCAGTGTTCCGCAGACTTGATATCCTTATTGGGTACAAAGTGATCCGGCACCAGCGCAATCTTGTCCTTGTCAAACACGCCGTCCACCTTCATTTTGTCCATTTCCTTGATTGCAACAGGGCTGGTGATGTCATTGCCAAGCACCAGATCCAGATTCGCCTCGATCAGCTGCCCTGCTTCCACGCGCTCAAGTCCCGCAGCTGCCGCCAGAATCTTCTGTGTCATTGTCATACCCATGATCTCTTCCTCCATACAAAACATTTTCCTATGAAACGCTTAAAAAATATCATAACATAAAAAACAGGAATTTGAAACTGTTTTTCGGAGTGAATTTACATAAAATTTCTTAATCCTCTATTCTGCTTTCCAAAGCAAAATTGAAGTATCTTTAAGAGCTTCTATTTCCTCATCAACATTATCATCCGACCATTTGATAACCTTCATTAACTGCCTTGCTCCTTGCTCCGGGATATAATAGATTTCTCTGCACACCTGTTCTGTACGATTTCCGTTATCATCCTCAACAACCATGGTCAAAGCATCACCTGTTAAGCTAATGACCGGCCAGCCTGTTTCTAGTCCATTACCTTTCAGTTCGGTATATGTCGTTGTAGTCATATACATGAAAAGAGTCTCTCCATCCGGTGTATAAATCCCGGAGCTTTTATAAAATTCTCGATTCGATCTTATAGCCTCATCCGAAACATATAAACCTGCTTCCTCATACGGAATATAATTTTCACGAACCACGATTCCATAAAATAGTCCTCCCGCAATCGCAGCAATACATACAGCCGTAACAATTGCAGTCATAAGACGTTTCTTTCTAATTTTGTTTCTGATCTTCTTCAGCGTCTCTTTATCAGCCGAATGTTTCGCACTATCATCGGCTGCAGCAGGATTCTTCATCTTTTGAAAATAATCGGTGCACTCAGCACAGACAGCGATGTGTTCATCAACTACTTTTCGGCTATCGTCAGACAGCACATCATCCACATAAAGCGGAAGAAGATCTTTTACTACGTTACATGTTATATCAGCCATTATCCAATTCCTCCCTGATCATGATTCGGGCCCGGTGATATGTCACCCTTGCCCAACTTGTTGTTTTTTCAAATAGTTCAGCAATCTCCGAAAAAGACAATTCTCCATAGGTACGGAGTGTAAAAACTTCTTTGTATGGTTCTTTGAGAGAATGCAGGATCTTGTTGATCGCCTTTCTGTCAGTCTCCCTGACCATGTCGTCCTCCGGTGATAATGCTGATTCACCATACTCCTCCGGCAGTTCCTCAAAACGGGATTGCTTCTTAAGATGATCGTAATATAGGTTTTTGGCAATCTGGCAAAGCCAAACCCTGATACTACAATCTCCCCTGAAAGATTCTATCTTTTTCATTGCCCTAAAGAAGGTTTCCTGTGTAATCTCTTCGGCCGTCAGAGGATCACGGGACATGGATAAGATATATTTGTATACCACAGAAAAGTATTCCTGATACAGTTTTTCTATATCCACATTTTCACCTCCTTCGTATGTATGACTGCCGAATCCGTTAAACGTTACAGATTTTTTTGCAAAAAAACAGCCCTTTATACAAGAGCTGTTTTTCCTGTTTGTTTGACGATTGATTTCAAAATTTATTTTTCTCGTATTCTCAGCTCTGCAGCACCTTCATCTGATAGAATCTGCCCTTCTTCTCCATCAGTTCCTCAAAGGTTCCGTACTCCACGCACCTGCCTGCGTCGATCACGGCAATCTTATCTGCATTTCGGATTGTGGAAAGTCTGTGTGCCACAATAAAGGTAGTACGGTTTTCGGTCAGTCTGTCCACCGCCTCCTGGATCAGCTTCTCGGAAATGCTGTCCAGCGCCGAGGTAGCCTCATCCAATATGATGACACTGGGCTCCCGCACCAAAGCCCTCGCGATCGAGATACGCTGCCTCTGCCCGCCAGAGAGTTTGCCGCCATGTTCGCCTACCTTAGTTTCCAACCCTTCCGGCAGGGAATCGATCAGGTCCTTTAGGTTTGCCGCCTGAATGACCTCCTGCAGTTTCTCCTCAGTCACACCCTCACACCCATACAGAATATTTTCCCGGATCGTACCGGAAAACAGAATAGAGGTCTGCGGAACTACGGCCAGATGCTTACGATAGCTGCGCAAATCAATTTCATTCAGGTTCTCCCCGTCGATCAAAACCTCTCCGTCACGGGTCAGATAAAAACCGATCACCATATTCAAAATTGTGGTCTTACCTGCGCCGGACTCTCCCACCAATGCGATAGTCTCACCTTTGGTCACTTCCAGGTTCAAACCGTTCAGTGTGGCTCTACCGCCGCCTTTATACTGAAAATTCACATTGTGAAATGAGAAATTTCCCTGCACATCCGCAATCTCTTTCTTGCCTTCATTATCCTCGATATCTTCGGACAGCAGAATCTCCCCGATGGAGCTTACAGATTCAATGCCTTTTGCGATCACCGGCACCAGAGTAATAATTGCGGAAAACTGGTTTACGATGGTGGCAAAATAGTTCTGATATAACGCGATATCGCCCACCAAAATATTCCCTTCCAGCGCCAGATAACCGGTAAAGCCCAGGCAGATCACCTGGAAGATCTGGAACACCGCCCAGCCCACCGAACCAAATAACGCCTGCACCAGATCCAGCTTATACCCCTTCTCTGCCACGCTAAAGAGCTGGTCGCTCATCTTGGAAACCTCTTCCTCTTCCAAAGCATGAGCTCTGGTCACCGGGATCAACTCCACCATCTCCATCACTCTGGCTGAAGTCTCCTCCATCTCTTTTCGGAACTCTCTGTTGCGCTTCTTCATCACGCCCCGAAAAGATACCATCGTCACGGCTGCCAGCGGCGTAGTGATCAGGAAGAACAAAAATACCACCCAGCTCTTGGAGATGGTCACCACCAGCGCCACGATAATATTCATGGCGATATTCAGGATATTGATGAACATCTGCGTGGAAAGACTCTCCACCGCCTCCACATCGCGCATGATCTTGGACTGCAGTTTACCGGATTGGGTCTCCACGTGATACGCAATGGAAAGCTGCTGGAGTTTGCGGATCAACGCCTTTCTAAGCCCTGTCTCCGCATACCTTGTCGCCTGACTCTTATAATCCGTGTAAAGATAATTCATCGGTACATTCAGCGCGATCAGTCCGATCATCATCACGACATACATCACAATATTCCGCATTACATCCGGATTACCCGTAGTGACATCATTGATGATGTTTGCCATCACGATCGGCAGAATCCAGACGCAGGCATGCTTGATAAAGAAAAAGAAAATCGCAAGGAAAAATTTACGATAATTCCCTTTATACAAAGCGATCAGGGTCAGGATTGGATGCCCTTCGTGCTTGCGGTACATTTCCGTAAACCAGACCGCCGGCTCAATGCCCTTGGGCGGACTCATTTTCTTTTCGAAAGAAGTTTTTGTGATTTTATCTGTCTTTTTTGCTTTGGCTGTATTAGCTTTCTTTATGCTCATATCATCTTTCATCCTCTGATGTTCCACATCTAAATAACTTCCATCTATCCTTGCTCAAATAAGCCTATTTGAATATAGCAAAACCTACGTTATCAACACCTAAGTAAAATGTATTTCGACAAAAAAATCAATATAGTCCCCAATTTAGTCCAAACTATACGCTAATTCGTTATTAAAAAATTGCAATATTGTTTATTTTAAATATTTTTATCGTGATAATCGACATATTAACGCAATCATGTAAAAATATAATTGCAATTAAAATTTTTCAGACTAAAATCAAACAATTATATTTATATTAGTCCAAATCTGCCTTCTTTCTTGACAAACATCAATAACCGGTCTCGCCTTTCCATTAATATACCGGATTCCTAAATAATCTTCCATAAAGAAAACAGAGGATGAGAGAACCCTCACCCTCTATCTTTATTTCAATCCATTCGCTTAGTTATTAATGAGCTTGTCATCCTCGTTGTTCCAGCTGTACAGCTTACGAACTTCCTCGCCAACCTTCTCCGAAGGATGCTCGCTGGCCAGCTTTCTCATAGCCTTGAAGTGAACCTGCTTACCTGCGGGAGACATATCCAACAGGAACTCTTTTGCAAAGGTACCATCCTGGATGTCACTCAGGATCTTCTTCATGGTCTTCTTGGTCTCGTCAGTGATGATCTTAGGACCGGTCACATAGTCACCGTACTCAGCGGTGTTGGAGATGGAATATCTCATACCTGCGAAACCGGACTGATAGATCAGGTCAACGATCAGCTTCATCTCATGGATACACTCGAAGTATGCATTTCTGGGATCATAGCCAGCCTCAACCAGAGTTTCAAAACCAGCCTGCATCAAAGCGCATACGCCGCCGCAGAGCACTGCCTGCTCACCAAACAGATCAGTCTCGGTCTCGGTACGGAAAGTGGTCTCCAGAACGCCTGCTCTTGCACCGCCGATACCCAGTGCATAAGCCAGTGCCAGATCCTGTGCCTTACCGGTTGCATCCTGCTGTACAGCTACCAGACAGGGAACACCCTTGCCAGCCTGATACTCACTTCTTACGGTATGTCCAGGTCCCTTGGGCGCAATCATGGTTACATCTACATTTGCAGGAGGTACGATACATCCGAAGTGGATGTTAAAGCCATGTGCAAACATCAGCATATTGCCTGCTTCCAGATTGGGCTCAATGTCATTCTTATACAGATCTGCCTGCTTCTCATCGTTGATCAGGATCATAATGATATCAGCCTTCTTAGCAGCCTCAGCTGCGGTATAAACCTCAAATCCCTGCTTTACAGCCTTGTCCCAGGACTTGGAGCCCTCATACAGACCGATGATCACATGACATCCGGAATCTTTCAGATTCAGTGCATGTGCATGTCCCTGGCTGCCGTAACCGATGATAGCGATGGTCTTGCCTTCCAGAAGAGAAAGATTACAATCTTCCTGATAAAAAATCTTTGCCATTTCTTTTTTCCTCCATATAGTTGATTGATAAAATATATAACTGATAGACGATGTCGCCTATATAGCTAACGTTCTTATAAGATCGTAACGTTTTCAATGCCCCTGCACAGACCGGCAATACCGGTGCGCGCCAGTTCCAGGATCTCATATCCGTTCAACAAATCCAGGAATGCATCCACTTTGGACTGATTCCCGGTGATTTCTATGATCAGACATTCCGGCGCCACATCAATGATCTTTGCGCGGAAGATATCCACCACCGCCACAATACTTTGACGCTGTTCCGCGCTGGCCTTCACCTTGATCATAGCCAATTCGCGGTAAACGCTCTCCTCCGGCTTCAGCTCTTTGATATCGCGGATATCCACCAGCTTTGCCAGCTGTTTCTCGATCTGCTCCAAGATCTCGTCATCACCACTTGTCACAATGGTGATGCGGGTATATCTGGGATCAGCCGTCACACCGGCGGTAATGCTCTCAATATTATATCCTCTGCGGGAAAACAAGCCCGAAATACGGCTCAAAACACCCGATGTGT
>JAFUZJ010000064.1 GCA_017476665.1 Lachnospiraceae bacterium
CAATCAATGATGAAAATGAGAGATTGTCACAGATCTACGGTGGCAATTATGCCTTTGTAAAGACCTATCAGGATGCAATCGAAAAATATTCCGCGGATAAGTCAGAGATAGAGAAGATGTTGGTGTATATCTATCATGACATCAAAGATGTGATTGCGGCAGACACTCTGATCGTGCAGGGACGGAAGAATTTTGCGGCTGCGATCAAACACGATGTGACAAAACTTCTCCTGAAAGATGGAGTTTACGCCAAAATCAAGAACTTTTACGATCAGATATTAAGTGAGTTATATACGAATTTACAACTTTTCAGATAAGGGAGCATGGAGAAATGCCGGATATTTTTACATTAGAGAAAAACATCAAACAGATCATTGATGAATTAAAGGGACTCTGCCAGACCAACGGACTGGCGAATCAGGCGAGTGAGGAAGTCGTTATCACGTCTGTCTTTCTATACAAATTTTTGAACGATAAATTCATGGCAAATTTGAAGGCGTTTGCGGAGGATATGGGACTTTCCTATGAGGACGTGCTGAAGAATGAGAATTCGGAACTGGACGCATTTTATGACACCAATTCTAATGATGTCGCTTTTACCTATGACGAGACGATTGAATACCTGATCAATAAGGTTTCCTATAATGAGTTTTATATGTTGTTCGATGATGCGTTGGAGAAGATATCCAATGACAGCAAAAATGAAATCTTTTCAGTGGAGACGGCAGACGGAACGAGAAAGCCTTTGTTTACCAGAATCACAGAAAATGTGGAGGCTTCCAAGAGAAATAATTTCGCGAAAAATATTTTCGGTATCATTAGTCAGGAGAAGTTTGATTTCGGGGAGGCGTTCAAAGGAAACTTTGACTTCTATTCCGCGATTTTCGAATATCTGATCAAGGATTATAATGTGGCGAGCGGCGTCTATGCGGAATATTTCACGCCCCAGGCGATCAGCGCCATCATTGCGAAGATATTGGTGAACATGTCCCCCGTGGAAGACAAGATTTATGAAATCTATGACCCGTCTGCAGGATCCGGTTCTCTGGTGCTGCATCTGGCACATGAGCTGGGGCAGGGTTCCTTTGGAGATAAAGCACAGGTCTACACGCAGGATATCTCCGGCAAATCCTCCCGCTTCCTGCGGATCAATATGCTATTAAACGGGCTTACCAGCTCTTTGGACAATATCATCGAAGGGGACACGCTGGATACCCCTGCACATTACAATATTCCCCATGAACCCAGTTCGGGGGTAAAACGGTTTGACTACATCACTTCCAATCCGCCGTTCAAGATGGACTTTTCTTCCACGAGAGACGGTATTGAGCAGAAGTGGGCAGAGTCGGAGGAGCGGGATGGCATCCGGAGATATTTTGCAGGTATCCCGAAGATACCCAATGCGAAGAAGGAATCTATGTCCATTTATCTGTGCTTTATCCAGCATATACTCTGGAGCCTGAAGGAGGACGGAAAGGCTGCAATCGTAGTGCCCACAGGATTCATCACCGCACAGTCGGGGATTGAGAAGACAATCCGGCAGAAAATCGTGGAGAAGAAATGGCTCAAGGGCGTGATCTCCATGCCGTCTAATATCTTTGCCAATACGGGCACGAATGTGTCCGTGCTGTTTATTGATAAATCCAATACAGACGGAGATATCATGCTGATCGATGCCTCTAAGCTGGGCAAAAAAGTCAAGGACGGCAAGAACCAGAAGACCGTATTGAGCGAGGATGAGGTGAAGCGGATTGAGGATACGTTTATTGAGCAGAAGGTGATCGATGATTTCTCTGTGAAGGTGTCCTATGAGAAGATTACGGAGAAGAATTATTCCTTCTCGGCGGGGCAGTATTTTGAAGTGAAGATTGAGTATGTGGAGTTGTCGGAGGAAGAGTTTAATCAGAGAATGCGGGAGTATGCGACGAGGCTGAACCAGTTGTTTGCGGAGGGGAAGAAGCTTGAAGAAGATATTGAGGAGAGGTTGGGGGAGTTGAGGTATGAGTAGGCATAAACTTGGGGATTTATTGAAAATTCAACATGGTTATGCCTTTAAGAGCGATAATTATGTTGCTAAAAGTCAATATAGATTAGTTACACTAGGAAATTTTGCAAGTGGAAATAGTTTTAAATACAATGATGAGAAGGCTACTTACTATGGGGCAGAATTTCCAGAAGAGTTTATTTTGAAAGAGGGAGATTTAATTATGCCTATGACTGAACAGGTAATAGGATTGTTCGGTAATACGGCGTTTATCCCAGAAACAACAGATTATACTTTTATATTAAATCAGCGCGTGGGGAAAGTAATTTATGATGAAGGAAAGGTGGATAAATATTATCTACATTATCTATTGGCTACGAGCAGTGTGAAGCAGCAGATTGAAGCTAGGGCGAGCGGGACAAGACAAAGAAATATATCACCGGAAAATATCTATGATGTGGAAGTGGATATCCCAGATATTAGTGTACAGGAAAAGATAGGACAATTCTTATATTTGCTAGAAGAAAAGCAAATTATGAATAACAAGACAATTCAAGAACTTGAAATAATGGCAAAGGTCATTTACGATTATTGGTTTTTGCAATATGATTTTCCAAATGAAGACGGCAAACCATATAAGTCATCTGGTGGCAAGATGGTGTGGAATGAGGAACTGGGGAGGAAGATCCCGGAAGGGTGGAAAGCTGGAAACCTATATGAAATTGCAGATTTTGTAAATGGCTTGGCATGTCAGAAATATAGACCGATTCATGAGAATAGAAAAATACCTGTAATTAAGATCGGTGAAATGCATAATGGAATTACCGAATCAACAGAATTTGTTAGGGATGACATACCGGAAAAGAATATCATAAATAATGGGGATATATTATTTTCATGGTCTGCTACACTTGAAACTATGATTTGGACAGGTGGCAAGGCGGGATTAAATCAGCATATATTTAAGGTTATTCCTAAATATGCGAAATATTATGTTTTTATGCAACTTTCATCATACATAGTTAATTTTGTGAAAATGGCAGAAGCTAGGAAAACTACTATGGGGCATATAACAACAGATCATATAAAACAAAGCAAGATAGCACTACCCCCAGAGAGTATTGCGGTGAATTATAGTAAACAGGTAGAGGGGATTTTTGATAAAGTCATTTCCAATAGTGCAACAAACAGAGAAGTTGTGTCTTTGAGAGATTTTTTGTTGCCATTGCTTATGAATGGTCAAGTAATGTTTAGTAAATAAGTATTATTTTGATATATCTAAGGGGAAAGAATAATTATGAGGAAAATTAAATGAATTTAGAAAGAATTTCAAAATTATACAATAAAATGGTTAGATTTCAGAGTCAACCTAATTGTTTTAATATTCTATTGCTACCGCAAGATATCGTAGGTATTAAAAGTGACCTAACTGATATATCTCAGGATATATTGAAAATTTTTCCGTATTATAGTCAAGAGTTGGTTCGTCTGCGGGATATTTTATTTTTGCAATATGGTAATTTTAATTCTGTTGCTTTTGGAGAAGTGTATACTATATTGAAGTTTTTGCAGAGTGATTCCGCAAAATGTGAACAAGATTTTTGGACATATATACACCCAAGAATTATTAATTGTTCAAAAGGTCTGTACACAGACGGACATTACGCGGAAGCGGCAGAAAATGCGTTTATAGAAATTAATGCTAGAGTTAAAGAGTTATATAGGAAAATTACTTCTGATATAAAAGCGCCGGATGGGGCAAAGGCTATGACAGAGGTGTTTTCGGTCAATAATCCATTGTTAAAATTTGAGGACATCGCGACGGAGACAGGGTATAACATACAAAAAGGATTTATGCAAATGTAAGAAGGCGCCATGGCGGCATTGAGGAATCCTAAAGCGCATGAAAATTTCCAGATAAGTGAAGGGGATGCGTTAAGACGATTGATGTTTGCAAGTATGCTCATGTACAAAATTGATGAAGCTGTTATATATACGGGGATTAAGGAATAGAACATAAAGGAGAAAACAATGGGAATTCGTGTAAAAATACATAATGTAAAAAACATCGATGATTTTGAATTTGAAATACCTACCGAAAAGGGTTTATATGCTTTAACAGGTGAAAACGGTTCGGGGAAAAGTACTGTAATTTCATGTGCCGCAGCAGCTTTTTATGTTCCATCATTTTATGATTATTTTGGAAACCCAAGGGAAGGGGCTTATATTAATTTTGACTTTGAAGGGAAACAGCGAAGTGTCAAGGAAAAAGATGGACGTTGGCAAGCTCCATCAAGGACAGAATTTCTAGGAATTACAGGATTTTACGAAGGTAGCATCGTATTTGGAAATCGCTTTAAAGATATAGACTATTCTCTTTTAGGGAAATTAGCGTCTGTTGAAAGAGAAAATTTAAATATGGCATCCGATTTTGTAAGAAAAAGTCTTGGTAGTATTCTTCATGATGATGAAGATTACTATAAGAATTTATATGTACTGAAGTATGAAGTCGTTCAAAAAATGAAATTACAGCGGACTCCATATTATTACGAAAATAAAGGGTCTATGATAAGCCAGCTGAATATGTCAACAGGTGAAAATTTATTGTTGACCATTTTGTATTCTATTGAAAGACGTATTAAAAAAGTTGTTTATGGAGAAACACCCGCATTTATGTTTCTTGATGAGATAGAATTGGCTCTTCATTCTTCGGCATTAAGAAGACTTGTATTCTTTTTAAAGGATATAGCTGAAAAAAATAATACAGTGGTTCTTTTTTCGACACACTCCATAGAATTAATAAGAAGCATTGCACCAGAACATATATTTTATCTACAAAGACATGTTGATGGAAGTATGGAAACCATAAATCCATGCTATCCAGTGTATGCAACGAGAAATTTGGAATCATCTAATTATGGACATGATTATATAATTCTTGTTGAGGATAATTTGGCTAAAATAATTGTTGAAAGAATTTTAAGAGAAAAGAGATTATTATCTAATAAGCGTGTATTAGTTATAGCGGTAGGTGGTTGGACGCAGGTGTTGCGGTTTGCTCATGATACTATCAGGTCAAATTTAGCGTTAAGTACAACGAAAATTCTTATTATATTAGACCGAGATATTAAGGATAGTGTTCCTGGATTTATAAAGAATGAACAGATAGGATTTTCAATTGAGCCTAATTATTTGCCGATTAAGAGCTTAGAAAAGTATTTGCTAGATAAATTAACGAAGAATATTGATACTACGTTATTTAGGGAATTAAATGACTATTTGTTCCAAAGAAAGTCGCTAGATATTATAGTGAAAGATTATATGACTGGGGTGAAAAACAATCAATATAAAGATTCAGAAAAGATTAATAATGGGAAAATACTATATGAAGAATTAAAACATGAGTTACATCAAATCAGAAAAGATGATGCAGATTTAGTGGCAATTATAGTAGATTATTTGTTTAGTTCAAAAAGTGCTGAGATTGATGAGTTGACTGCTTTTTTGGAAGAGATACTAAAATAAGCACTTCAAAAATTGATTTCAAAGAAATGGAGAAAGATATAATGGCAGAATTTTCTATTGATTTAGCAGGCAGAGTAAAAAATTTTGATTTACCTAAGAATCAACCATTAATTCCTTTATTTGAGGCTATTGTAAATTCAATTTATGCAATTGAAGAAAGACAATTAGAAGATAGTAAGAATGGTTATATTAATATACATATAGTCAGAGAACCACAAGAAGTGGTTGGACTAGATGGAATAAATAAAGAAATAAATGAAATAACGGGATTTACAATTGTTGATAATGGAGTAGGATTAAATGATTCTAACATGAAATCGTTTTTGCAATCAGATTCTACATATAGAGCAGACAAAGGTGGGAAAGGAGTAGGCAGATTTTCTTGGCTTAAAGCGTTTTCCAAAGCTGAAATCGAAAGTGTATATAGAGATGAAATTGATAATGTTTGGGTAAAACGAAAATTTGATTTTTCTTTGAATAATCTTTATATTGATGATAGTTTAGAAGGAATTGATGATGTTCCAGACAACAAAACATGTATTAAATTAATTGATTATTTACCAACATATAGGAAAAATGTAAGTAAGAATGCAGAAACGATTGCCATGAAAATAATGCAGCATTGTATGATATATCTTATGTCTCCTAAATGTCCTATTATTACTATCTTAGATGAAGAGAAATATTGCATTAATGATATGTTTGAGAAAATAATTCAACGAGAGAAAGAGGCTGTCAAGATTCAAATTGGAAAAGAGGAGTTTTCACTTTTAAATACAATGGTACAGGATGCTTCATTAGGAGGCAGTAAACTGTTTTTATATGCAAATGACAGGATGGTAAAGCCAATAGATTTGGATAGACAAATCGTGGATTTGGATAAAAATATATTTCATGATAAAGGATTTTATTATGTAGGTATTTTATCAGGTAAATATTTAGATAATAATGTAGATATGAACAGAACATCCTTTGATATACCAGAAAATAAAGAGGAAGGAGAAATCTCTATTGAAGATATTGTAACTTTTGCAAAGTTGCAGGTAGAAGATTATCTGTCAGATTATTTATCAAATGTAAGAGAAACAAAAAATGAACGTATAAAAAAATATATACATACAAATGCACCACAGTTTAGCCATTTGCTAAAGTATATGCCAGATGCTATAAACATGATAAAACCTACACTTTCCGATACTAAATTAGATGAGGAACTCTATAAAATAAAACGAAAATTTGATCTAGAATTAAAACAAACAAATGAAGAGATAATTGATAAAATTGATGTCGGTACTGAAAATTTAGATACATATAAAGATAAGTTTAAGGAACAATTTGAGAAGATAAGTGAGGCTAATAAGGCGGCATTAGCAGAATATGTGGCACATAGAAAGATTATTCTTGAATTACTAAAAAAGGGCATATTAATAAAAGATGATGGTAAATTTAACCTTGAATCATACGTTCATAACTTGATATATCCGATGAGGCGAACATCGGATGAAATTGAATTTGAATCACATAATTTATGGCTCATTGATGAAAGATTGGCATATTGCGAATTTATTTCATCAGATGTACCATTTGACAATAATCCGAAAGAAAATAGAACTGATATTTTGATGCTAGATAGACCAGTAGCCATTTCAGATGAGGCAAATAATGGAAAAGAGTACGAAACTATTGTTATATTTGAACTTAAAAGACCTATGAGAAATGATTACAACTTAGCTGATAATCCTATTGAACAATTATTGGGATATGTAGATAAATTATCTACAAATAAAGTAACAGATAAAAATGGACGAATAATAAGAGTTGGGAATAATACACAATTTTATTTATATGCAGTGTGTGATTTAACTTCCAGCTTGATTAAAGTGGCTGAACATAATGACTTTAAAGAAACACCTGATAGACTTGGAATGTATAAATATCATGATAAAAAACATGCATATATTGAGATTTTGTCATTTAATAAAATAATAAATGACGCAGAAAAAAGAAACCGAATATTGTTTGATAAATTGGGGATTTAAGGCAGTAGATTTTGAAAAAGTTGCAACCCTGACGCATTAACACCTTATTTGTTGTAATAATTAGATTCCGGCACCATTGAGGATTAAGACATAATTTGGTATAATTAAATAGTCTCAAAGAAAGGGGTGATACTATCCATGGAAGTATTTGATACATATATGATAAACAAAATGTTCACCGTACCATATTTGGACAAGATGATCAGTGGAAACAGTATCCCTGAATTACTTCATCAATGCAAAAGATATATTAAAACAGAGGAAGCAACTGTAGGAAGGGCAATCAGCGAAATATACCATTTTATGGATGGAAATTACAGAAACGAGTATTTTTACAAAAATACAATATTAAATCAATTAATGATACAAAAGCACGATTTATATAGTACCGCAGCTTTGACAGAGCTACCGATTGGAGAGTCTAAAGCGGATTTTATAATGATAAACGGCAGAGGTGTGGTTTATGAAATCAAAACCGATTTGGATAATTTAAATCGGTTGGAAAGCCAAATTCATGATTATTACAAAGTATTCAGTTATGTGTGCGTGGTGACTGGAAGTAAACAATTGCAACATGTAAAAGAGTGCTTAAAAGAATCCAAAGCTGGCATATATGAGCTGACGGCAAAAGGGAAACTGATATGTCGTAAGCAAGCTCTTTGTAACAGACAATATCTGTCACATGAGGCAATGTTTCGGGTGTTGCGGAAGGGAGAATTTGAGTCTGTTTTGTTAAAACATTATGGGAAACTTCCGGAAGTGAACAGTTTTTTGTATTATCGGGAATGTCAAAAGTGGATTGAGAAAATCAATATTGTTACTTTGCAAAAGGATGTGATGGATTGTTTAAAGGCGCGGACTTTATTGCTTGTGGGAAATAAGTTGGACGAATTGATTCCATATGAACTAAGGTTCTATGCATATTTCTCAAAAAAATATAAAGCCAAATATGAAGGAATTAACACTTTTTGTACTGAGAGAATGGAGGGGTAGATATGTATTATCCGTATCTTAGGGGAAGACAGAATGAAATGTTATGTTTACGGGAATTATTGGATGCAGGGAAATTAAGCGAGAAAGTTACTCCGATTATTGAGCCGGTACGTTTTAATAGTACTTTTTTTTCAACACTTACGAAGTTTATAGAAAATAATCGAAAGATCATTCTGATCGTGAACGCTAAAGTAGGCTCATTCAATCAAGAATATGTCGAGATGAAACAGAAGATTGAGACAGAAACCGACGAGAGCAAAAAGGATAAGATTAAAAGTTTATTAGACACTTATTTAGAATTGCTGAAAGATCCTCATATTCAAAGGGCGTATATTGTAGATCGGCGTATTGTTGCGGAAATGGTTGAGGGGAAAAAGAAAGCCGGAGATTATGTTTTGATTAATTTTGAGAACGGAAACTATCAATATTATGAAGAGTATACTAATTTGTTGGAGGCTAAAATCACATTGATCCCGAAGGACGAAGATTTTAAGGACGAAGTAGGGGGAGATGCGGTTGTTTTAGAAGACGGACTTATAAAGGCAAAGCGTAATGTTGATTATATTGAGGCTCCGGATGAGTTTTTCAGCAGGAACCACGTGATTTATGCAAAAAGAGGATATATAGGCTTTTCCGATTATTCTATTGTTGGAAATGTGTATGAGGAGAGTGGCTTTGCGCCGGTGGCAATCGCAATCCACATTGTGTATTTTGGCAATAAGGAAGAAGTACGGGTACATCATTTTGTATCAGAGTCCAATGAAAGTATTTCTGATCCCGCAAGAAAATTTGAAGAAGCAATGAAGAATTTAATGGAATGGGAGCAGTTTGAGGACATTCCAAAGACAATGGGATTGGAGAGTTTGATCGAATGCTATGATCAGGGGAAATTCCCCGGGTTAGGTGTAATAAAAAAATACTCGCTGATGCATCATATAGAAATGATGGGGAAATATTTAGAGGACAAATAAATGATATGTTGTATTAATTGTTTTCGTGATACGGAAATTCGCGCTGCCATAGAAATGGTGGGACGCAGAGGAGACTGTCCAATTTGCAAGAAAGCGAATACGTGGATTTATGATTCGCAAAAAGATGCAAATAGGACAGATGTGGAAGAAATGCTAAATTCTATTCTGGACATATATGTTCCGGAATCTGACTTGCCTATTACTTATCCAGATGAAGAAAAAACATATATAGAGGACAGATTGCTAAAAGACTGGAATATATTTTCGGGGACGACAGGAGAGGTGAAACAACTGGTGTCTCAGATTGTGGATGAATCATTAGATTTGGACACAAGGATAGATAAGGAGAGAGTTGGCATACCGCAGCTCTTTGACGAGGCGTATTTGAGGGACCATTCCATAATGGGAAAATACAGTTGGAGTGTTTTCAAGAAATATTTGCGCAATGAAAACAGATTTCACAGTAAATATATTAATCTGGAGATGCTGGAGTCTGTACTGAAAAGGACAGAAATGATCATTCCGGTTGGTACGAATCTATACAGAGCACGCGTCTCAAATAAAAAAGGGTATACCAGAAAAGAAATGTGGGCACCTCCGGATGATGTGGCATCTCCGGGAAGAGCAAATTCAAAGGGACAGAGTTGTTTGTATTTATGCAGTAATCGCAAAACAACTGTCAAGGAAATCAGGGCGCATGCTTTTGATTATGTCACTATCGCTACTTTTAAATTGAATCGTGATATAAGGATATTGGATTTGAGTTCAATTGTGCATAGCTCGCCTTTTTATTCAGGTGAAGATAAAGTTGCATATCTGGTAAACGAAAGCAATCTGCGTCAAATACAAAATGACTTGGCAAAGCCGATGAGTAGACTGGATAGTGAGTTGGATTATTTACCCACGCAGTATATAAGCGACTTTGCAAAATTTCTAGGTTATGATGGAGTAAAGTATTTCAGTACATTTGATAAGACTTCTTACAATGTGGCTTTGTTTGATTCTTCTGCGTGTAATTGTACATATCATAGAAATTTTTTGATTGGTGATTTGGACTATCGATTGACGGCTGTTTAGGGGAGATATATCCCGCTCAATAATAATGAAATGAGAAAAAATATCAGAGTTTTCCATGCAGTTCGAGAATGGGGGCAATATAAAGATGAATCGTATTTCTGCTTCACAATAGATTGTTTTTGAATGAGAAGCTACGCAAGCAGAAGATGTCTTAGTGGAAATTCTGAGCTAAAGAGATTGATTCGTATGTATGATCTGCTAAAATATAAATAAAAATATCCCGACCAAATCATCCAATAGTGCGAACACCTAGAATCAGTGGGGGGATATATTTATTATTTCCAAATATAACATACCATCATGTATAGTGCGAACACCACAATTAAGTACAAAGAGATTATAGCAGAGTCTGTGCAGAAATTCAATAGTAAAATATTGGCGAAATAGGAGGATTGGTGTGGAAACGGGAGCAATGGACTATAAGCCAATAATTATAGAGCAAATAATAAGAATATAGAGGATGAGCGATGAAATATTCAGGCATGCCCTTCGGAATGTGGGTATTATTTCAAAAATCATTCCGCCAAAATTTAATCACTGTCCTTGGCTATGATGCGCCCACTGCCAAGCAGATCACTGCATCCGCCAAGCCCAAATACAAATCCATCATCGCGAAGCTCCCAGAGTTTGAGCCGGAGGACCGCTTTCTCATGAACATTGTAAATTGTGCCATGCTGTCAGCGTTTTGTCTGAGTATGCCTGAGAGACCGACGGTGGAGAAGCTGACGGAGTATTATGGGAAGTCCATGATGACAGGTGCCATGAGGTGGTTTTGCAGGCAGAGCGGCAAGAAGAAATTTACCCCCAAAGACATTCAGGGGATGAAGGATACGGCGAAGCTCAGGGCGGCCGACCGGAATCCGTACTCATGGAACATGGAGTTTTATGAGTATGAGGACGGGAGCGGTTATGAGGCGCGGTTTACAACGTGCGGGATCTGCACGCTGATGAAGGAGCTGGGACTGTATGACTTGGTGCCGGCAATGTGCAGGCTGGATTATACCATGAGCGAGGCGGGCGGTGCTTCGGAATTTGTGCGGGAGCAGACGCTGGCGTCCGGTGGGGCGTATTGCGACTGCGGGTATAAGAAACTGGAGGTGACGCAATAGAATGGCATTAGCAGAGATTATCAAGAATTTAATATCTCGCACTGATGAGGAAGAGTGGTTTGAATTTAAGGAAAACTGGTATGAACCGGATGGGATTGGGGAATACATCTCTGCGCTGTCGAATGCAGCCGCTGAAAACGGGGAGGAGTTTGGATATCTTATATGGGGAGTTAGAAATAGTGATCATGCGCTCATAAATACAAGTTTCAATTTTAATCGAGATGTAAAGAATGAGCCATTGCAGCACTATCTTGCGAGGAAAGTTAAACCGGATTTGAACTTCCGATTTAAGGAAGAAGAGATTAATGGCAATAGAGTAGTGGTGCTGATGATTCCAGCAGCAAGGAAAATCCCCACGGAATTTGATAAAGTTCGTTATATCAGAATTGGTTTAAGCAAAGAGGATGTTCGTAAGTTTCCGGATAGAGAAGCTTATCTGTTTAGTGTTTTGAGAAATGGAATTCCTACCATTGAAAATATGGAATCAGAATATCAGGATCTTACCTTTGACAAATTATTTATGTATTATGCGACAAAGAAAGTACCGATTAACCGGAAAACCTTTAAGAAAAACTTGGGATTACTGACAGAAAATGGTAAATATAATTTGATGGCGCAGCTTTTGTCCGACAATAGTCATATTTCTATACGTTTTTTGATTTTTAATGGTACGACAAAGGCGTCAAAGATGTATCTTGTGCGGGAGTTTGGAAATGAATGTTTATTGATATCGCTTGATAAGATACTGGAATATGGCGAGGTATTGAATGAGCCATAGGCAGATGAACGGAATAGAAGGACAACGAGAGATGAGGTGCCTCTTTTTCATGCAGAGGCTTTTTCGGAGGCGGTGATTAATGCTATTTTGCATAATCATTGGGTGGAAGAAAATGCCCCCATGTTTACAGTGTTCAAAGATAGAATTGAAATATTATCCAGGGGAAAATTGCCACCGAAACAGACTATAGAGGGATTTTACCTTGGAGAGTCTGTTTCGGTAAACAAGAAATTGTCTGATTTGTTTTTGCGGCTTCATATCAGTGAGCGTTCCGGAAGGGGTGTGCCGAAGATTGTTGAGGTATACGGAAAAGAAGCAATAGAGTTTCATGATAATACTATCCTTGTAAAAATTCCGTTAGAGCGGTTAGAGCAGGGGGAAGAAGTAAACGGCGTTAAAAATGTAAAAAAAGCAAACTTCAATCAAAAAAATGAGCGAAGTTTGAGCGAAGTTTTGAGCGATGTCCTGTCTAAAAAGGATTATGATAAAATGGAACAGATCATTCTATATTTGGAAAAAAATGGTGAAATTTCTCCTAAAGATG
The DNA here is from genome assembly GCA_017476665.1 of Lachnospiraceae bacterium. Lineage (GTDB taxonomy): Bacteria > Bacillota > Clostridia > Lachnospirales > Lachnospiraceae > Acetatifactor. Next base: position 13,021 of record JAFUZJ010000064.1, read on the forward strand.
CAGAGCGGGTGACGGGAAAATCGTCGGCAACGGTGAGAAGGTATTTAAAGAGTTTGAGCGAAGTAGGAGTAGTTGTAGCGTACGGAAGCACCACAAATATTATATATCGTCTTGTGTAAGTGGAAAATAAGTCATTGATAACAGGAGGAAAGACTGCCTATGAACAACAAAAAATTCACCAAGCTAGCCATTACCTCCATCCTCGGCATTCTGTCCGCCATCAGCGGGGCGGCGGTAGCGGAGTTTGTGAAAGCGTTTAGGAAGGATTGAGATCAAACATCATAGAGGAGGCTTAATATGACAGAGAACATCACAGAAAATATTACAGTATTTACCCATAACAGTATCCGGATCAGGACCGGAGGCGAGGGCGCCGGAAACAGAAATATCTACATCGATCCGTTTCAGATGAAGATTGCGCCGACGGATGCGGATTTTATTCTGATCACGCATGATCACTTTGATCATTTTTCGGTGGAAGATATTGAGAAAGCGGCGTGTGATCACACGATTCTGGTGGTGCCGGAGAAGATGCGGGACAAGGCGCAGGAAGCGGCCAAGCTTGTCAGCCAAATCATCACGGTGGAGCCGGGAAAATCATATGAGCTGAGCGGGCAGGAGGAAAGGCTGGAGTTTGAAACGGTTCCCGCGTACAACCTGTTGAAGCCTTTCCACCCCAAGATTCCGTAAAATACATTCGGTTGCAAGAATTCCGAATTTAGGGTATAGTAATAAATATTACCTAACAGGATCAGAGAGGACTTTATCATGAAAAAACTTTTGGATTTACTCACGGAGGAGATGGGAAAGGCATTCGCGGCAGCAGGCTATGATGCGGCGCTTGGCAAAGTGTCTGTTTCGAACCGTCCGGATCTGTGTGAATACCAGTGCAACGGCGCGATGGCGGGGGCGAAGCAGTACAAGAAAGCGCCCATTATGATCGCGAACGAAGTGGCAAAAGAATTGCAGGGCGGTCAGGTGTTTGCCGAGGTGAATGCGGTGGCGCCCGGTTTCTTGAATTTAAAGCTGTCGGAGGCATTTCTGGCAGGCTATATCCGAGAGATGGAAGCGTCTGAGAAATTCGGTCTGGACAAGCCGGCTAAGCGGAAGAAGATCATCATCGACTACGGCGGAGCGAATGTGGCGAAGCCGCTGCATGTAGGGCATATCCGTTCTGCGGTGATCGGCGAGAGTATCAAGCGGATCTGCCGTTATGCGGGACATGAGGTGATCGGCGATGTGCATCTGGGGGACTGTGGCCTGCAGATGGGGCTGGTGATCACCGGAGTACAGGATCGTCATCCGGACCTGCCTTATTTTGATGAAAGCTTTACCGGGGAGTATCCTGCAGAGGCGCCGTTTACCATCTCTGAGTTGGAGGAGATTTATCCCGCAGCCAGTGCCAAGTCGAAGGCTGATTCGGAATATAAGGCCCGTGCCATGGAGGCGACGTTTAAGCTGCAGAGTGGTGTGCGGGGGTATCGTGCACTGTGGAAACATATTTTGAATGTGTCGGTGGCGGATCTGAAGAAGAATTACGGCAGCTTGAATGTGGAGTTTGATCTGTGGAAGGGTGAGAGCGATGTGCATGATATCATTCCGGACATGGTGAAATATATGAAAGAGGGCGGTTACGCTTATATCAGTGACGGGGCGCTGGTGGTAGATGTGAAGGAGGAGACGGATACCAAGGAGATGCCTCCCTGCATGATCCTGAAATCGGACGGCGCGTCCCTGTACAATACCACAGATCTGGCGACAATCATGGAGCGTATGAAGCTGTATCATCCGGATAAGCTGATCTATGTGGTGGATAAGCGGCAGGATCTTTACTTTGAGCAGGTATTCCGCTGTGCCCGCAAGACCAAGCTGGTGGAGCCGGAAACGGAATTAAAATTCCTGGGCTTCGGCACGATGAATGGGAAGGACGGCAAGCCATTCAAGACCCGTGACGGCGGCGTGATGCGGCTGGAGAATCTGATCGCGGACACAAAGGAAGAGATGTATCGGAAGATCAAGGAAGGTCGGGAGATGTCCGACGAGGAGGCGCAGGCTGTGGCGGATATCGTGGCGGTATCGGCGCTGAAGTATGGCGACCTGTCCAATCAGGCTTCCAAAGATTATATTTTTGACATTGATCGGTTCACTTCCTTTGAGGGAGACACGGGACCTTATATCCTGTATACGATCGTGCGGATCAAGTCCATTCTGGCCAAGTATAAGGAGCAGGGCGGTGATCTGGAGGCGGCAAAGAAGTCGTTATGTGATGCACAGAATGAGTCGGAGAAGGCATTGCAGATGCAGATCGCGGGCTTTAACGCCATGATGGAGAACGCCTGCGAGGAGCTGGCGCCCCATAAAGTGTGCGCTTATATTTATGATCTGGCCAATGCGTTCAATCATTTTTACCATGAGACCAAGATCCTGGCGGAGGAGGATGCGGCGCGGAAAGCCGGACTGGTGGCGCTGTTGATGCTGACAAGGGATGTGCTGGAGGCCTGCATTGATGTTCTGGGCTTTGAAGCGCCGGAGAAGATGTAAAAATAAAAACTACATCTTTCGGGGGGCCTCTTTTTTGTGAAAAAAGGGATTGACAAAGCTAAAATCCCATTGTATACTAACATGGTCGGTTGCAAAATTAACCAATGGAAGTTTAGCTCAGCTGGGAGAGCATCTGCCTTACAAGCAGAGGGTCATAGGTTCGAGCCCTATAACTTCCAGTTCCGAAACAGTTTTGTTTCGGATCATATGGCGAGATAGCTCAGCTGGCTAGAGCACACGGTTCATACCCGTGGTGTCGAGGGTTCAAGTCCCCCTCTCGCTATGAAAACCTCCGAAAATTTCGGAGGTTTTTTTGTTGGCAATATCTCAATTATGGTGTATACTTTGATAAAGCAAAGCTGAAAGTGTGCGGAGGGAAACTATGATACCGATCGTAAAATTACAGGATTTAATAGCACAGCAGGGTGAGAGAGGTTCTTACACACTTCTGGACGACAAGACCGGTTGCGTGAATGGCTGCCGATGCGGGATTTCCGTGTACAGGCACAAAGAGTATCTGAAAGAGGACACCCACGATGACCAGGAGGGGTTCTTCGTGCTGGAAGGCAGAGGATTTGCCAAGGTTGACGGGGAGGAGTTTGTGATGGAGCCGGGGATGGCATTTATGGTTCCGGCAGGAGTCAGGCATGCCACAAAATGTGATCCGGAGTATGAGTTCTGTAAGGTGCTCTGGTTCCATGGAGCTGTGTAAGATAGGAAGGTTTGAAAGGCATGATCAGTAATGTGATTCTGCTGGGAGCCTGGCAGCTGTTGACGGTGGCTGCGGTGCCTGAGCGGCAGATTGCGCAGAACAGGGCTGAGAATCAGCGTGCGCTGCAGACGGGAGTGAAGATCGAGCCGGGCAGATATATTGAGAATCAGCCGCAGCTCGGAAGGCTGAAGTTCGGGCGCGGCTTTGATTTTGACTATGGCGGGTGCAGTGTGATCGCGGTTTACAATACATTGCTTTCTTTGGGAGAGCAGGTATCCGGCGAGGCGTTGTGTGAGATTGCGGAAGAATTGCAGAGGAGGGGTGTAGCACTGGGCGGGAAGTTCGGTGTGGCGCCCCTTTCTTTAAAATATTATTTGAAGCGGCGGTTGGAGAACGAAGGTTTTTCTGTAAAGAGCACAATCAGCAGCCGGGCAGAGGTCCTGGATGAACTGGGTACAGAGAGCGATGCGGTTTTGGTGGTGCTGTGGAATGGAAAGCATATGCGAGATCAGTTTCACGCCATGCATATTGAGAAGCGGGAAGGAAAATTTATAATTCATAACGCTTGTTATTTTATAAATCAAAGCTATGGAGAGATGGGACCGTACGGCAGTCTTTCGGCGGCAATCAAAGGATATGGTGCGGGTGGCGCAAAGGCAGCGCTGACATTAGGTATAAAAAGAGATTGAAGGAGGACAGGAAAGTGGGTTTATTAGGCAGTCTTTTTGGGGGGAACAAGAATACGGAAAACCATGCGGTAGCAGGAACTCCTGCCGCTACAGCGGGTGCGAAAGCAAATGCGGCCGCAAAGGTAAATACAAATGCAAGTGCGGCGACGCCGATTGATCCGAAGCGGGAGATCCATTTTAAATTCGGCACAAAGGCGCCAATCTCATTTAAAGATGCGAAAACCGGACTGACGTTGAAAGTAAGAGGATTTGGAAACGCTTCTGTCCTTGTTGAAGATACGGCTTCTTACAAAAGTGCAGAGGAAGTCATGGAAACAGGGCGTGAAATGGCTTCGGAAGCGTTAGAGCGTTTTTTGCAGGAAAACAGCGGAAATGCGGATTTTATGAGGTTAATGTCGCGTCAGAATGAAATCAACGAAATGGTTGGTGAGACGCTGAAACAGGGCAGATGGAAGGTTATGATGGTCAGGCTTGCAGGACTGAGCATGGACGATGAATCCAAGCAGGCTTACGAAAAATTCAGAGAAAATCAGATCATGGCAGAGAATCCGGCCTTGGCGCAGGCTATGGCGATCAAGCAGGAAGCGGAAGCTTTTATGGAAGCACAGAAAGAGCAGAGAAGGGCAAACGGCGAGGAAGAGAAAGTACCGGAGGATCTGGTCATTTACAGAGGAAATCCCCTGCCGGAAACAAAAGAGTTTCCCAAGGTTTTGACGAATCCCCTTGTCATTCCGTTTCATACGCCAGCGGAAATTATCTTTCGCGATATTGAGACCAAAGCTTCTATGGGGGTCAGTATGGGGGGCGTGATCACCATGGATACCACGGATGTTCCGGTGGACAGGTACAAGACATATGCGGATGCTGCAAAATCGGTTGTGATTTCACAGCTTTCGGTGATCGTGACGAAAGTCTGTATGAATGAGTCTGTGGAAAACTTACGGGATCATATCGGAGAGATGAATGAGGAAACTGCGGAAGCACTCCTGAAGCAGGGCCCTCGGGTGAAAGCTCAGGTGCGGATTGAAGAAATTGTATTGCCGGCAAAGTATAGGGATATATTGGAGCATGTTCGTTTGGCGCAGGAAATGTCAGACCCGGAGAGAGCGAGGGCGGTGCTGGAAGAGAAAATGCGGGAGCAGGGAATCACTCCGGAGCAGCAACAGGCAGCCGTATATCGCCCGAAGTTTTGTCCCAATTGCGGGAGTTCCACCGGTGATTCAGGAAAATTCTGTCGGAATTGTGGTACAAAACTGTAAAAAAGCCTTGCCGGGAATTGGTATAAAAATGCAGCAGGAGGATGGACAAAATGGCAGACAGCATGAAAAAATTGGGTTTCGGAACGATGCGGCTTCCTCTTTTGGATGAGGGAGACCAGAAGAGTATTGATCTGGCGCAGTTTTCTGAGATGGTGGACCGGTTTCTGGAGCGGGGCTTTCTCTATTTTGATACGGCGTATCCGTACCATGAGGAGCAGTCCGAGATCGCGGTGCGCAAGTGCCTGGTGGAAAGACATGGCAGAGACGATTTTTGGCTGGCGGATAAGATGCCGCTGTTTCAGGTGAACAAAGCGGAGGATTATGAACGCATTTTCAAAGAGCAGTTGGAAAAATGCGGCGTGGAGTATTTTGATTATTATCTGCTGCACAATTTGGGATCGGACCGGTACGGGAAGACTTTGGAGTTGGGGGGCTTTGAGTTTATATCCCGTATGAAGCGTGAGGGATATATCCGCAAGATGGGTTTTTCGTTTCACGATTCCGCGGAGCTTTTGGAGCGGATCCTCACAGAGCATCCGGAGGTGGATTTTGTCCAGCTCCAGATCAATTATCTGGATTGGGAGAGTCCGGTGGCGCAGTCCAGGCTTTGCTATGAAACGGCCACGCGGCACGGCAAGCCTGTTGTGGTGATGGAACCGGTGAAAGGAGGCACACTCGCCACGCTGCCGGAGCGGGCGATGCAGGTGCTCAGGGAGGCGGAAGCAAGGCCGGCAGGGGCAGACGTGGCGTCGGACCTGAAGCATTCCCCGGCTTCTTATGCGGTACGGTATGCGGCTTCTTTGGAAAATGTGTTTATGGTGCTCTCCGGTATGAGTAATCTGGCGCAGTTGGACGATAATACTTCTTATATGCAGGAGTTTGTGCCGCTTTCGGACAAAGAGCAGGCGGCGCTTTTGCAGGTGACGGATATCATGAATGAAACCATCGATATTCCCTGTACGAGCTGCAGGTACTGCATGGAAGAGTGCCCTATGAATATCCACATTCCGGCCTATTTCGGGCTGTATAATCTGTACAGTGTGACGGGTAAGAAGACAAATATGTATTATCAGCGCTACAGCATGGATCACGGCAAGGCTTCGGAATGTATCAGGTGCGGCAAGTGTGAGCGGATCTGTCCGCAGCATATCCCTATCAGAGAGCAGCTGGTGCGGTTTGCCAAGCTGTATGAATAAGATTGACTTTCCGGGAAAAAAGGCTTAAAATGTGAAGCGGAAATGTGACAGCGTATTTACGATGGGAGGAAATTGACATGAAACAAGTATCCATATATGCGGAGAATAAGAAAGGAACCATGCAGAAGATCACAGGGATCCTTTTGGAGAACGGAATCAATATTCTGGGATCCGTGACAAATGACAGTGCAGAGTACGGTATCGTGCGCATGGTGGTGTCCGAGGCGGAGACGGCGTTGACTGAGTTGGAAAAGAACGGATTTATCTGTAAGCTGGTGGAGGTTATCGGCGTGGAGGTTGAAGATGAGGTGGGGAATCTGAACCGGATGCTGAAAATTCTGGAGGAGAGCAATATCAGTGTAGATTATCTGTATCTATCCTTCAACCGTGATTCCGGAAAGCCGATCATGGTGTTCCACTGTGAGGACATTTTGGAAGTGAAGGCGTGCCTGGTGGCAAAGGGATACACAGTGCTGTAAGCTTATGGGAAATGAGGCTGGAGGGATCATGGAACAGAGTGATTTCTCCGGCTTTTGTCATATTTAAAGAAAGATTGAGGAAAACAGATGTCGGAAGAATGGAAAGACCGGTTAGGATCAGAGCAGGCAGAACAGGCTGATCAGGCCGGACAAACAGAGAAGGCCCCGGACAGTATCAGCGAGATTGAACCCTTGTTGGATGAGCGGATTGTCAGGGCGATCCATAAGATGGGATTTGAGAAGCTGACGCCGATCCAGCAGCAGGCGATACCGGCGCTGTTAGAGGGTGTGGATATTATCGGACAGGCTCAGACGGGAACAGGAAAGACGGCGGCATTTGGAATCCCGGCGATTCAAAGGTGTGATCCGGAATTGAAGAAGCTGCAGACGATCATTCTGTGTCCCACCAGAGAACTGGCGATTCAGGCGGCTGCGGAGCTCAGAAAACTCAGTTTTTATATGAGTGGGATCAAAGTGCTGCCGATTTACGGCGGGCAGGACATTGGGAAGCAGATCTCGGGTCTGAAGGGCGTACAGATCATTGTAGGTACGCCGGGACGCGTCATGGATCACATGCGTCGCAAGACGATCCGTCTGGATCATGTGAACATGGTGGTGCTGGATGAGGCGGACGAGATGTTGAATATGGGCTTCCGGGAGGATATGGAGACGATTCTGGGACAGATTCCTGGGGAGCATCAGACGGCGCTTTTCTCGGCTACGATGCCGCAGCCGATCTTAGAGATCACAGGTCAGTTCCAGAAAGATGCCCGCATGATCCGGGTGGCGGCGAAGGAATTGACGATTCCGTTGGTGAGCCAGAAATTTTACCGGATCAAGCCGCAGGATAAGGATGCGGCCTGTGTGCGGCTTTTGGATTATTATCAGCCGAAGCTTTGTCTGGTCTTTTGTAATACAAAGAAAAAAGTGGACGAGCTGACCGCGGTGTTGAAGGAGGCCGGATATCAGGCGGAAGGACTGCACGGGGATCTGGCGCAGCATCAGCGGGATGTGGTGATGGGGCGTTTCCGAAACGGCAGTACGAATATCCTGATCGCTACGGATGTGGCAGCCCGGGGAATTGACGTGGACAATGTGGAAGCGGTCATCAATTATGATATTCCGCAGGACATTGAGTATTATGTGCATCGGATCGGCAGGACCGGCCGTGCAGGCAAGAAGGGACGTTCTTTTACATTTGTGAGCGGCAGGGAGATCTTCCAGCTCCGGGAGATTGAGAAGATCTGCCGGACCACGGTGGAGGAGAAGAAGCTGCCCAATGCCTCTAAAGTATTGAAATCCAAGGCGGACAAATATCTGGAGCAGGCCTGGGAGCTGCATGAGCATGAGGATATGGAGCTGATGAAAGAATTCCTGCAGCGCAAGATGGAGGAAGAAGATTGCGATGCCCTGGAACTGGCGGCTGCGATGTTAAAGTATCAGGTCGGAGACAAGGGCGAAGAAATTGAGGCGGATGAGTATAGGACCGGCAGAGAGCGTGGCAGAGACAGACAGGGCGGCAGGAATGGCAGAGGCAGCGGACGCGACGACAGGCGCGGAAACCGGGACGGGCAGCGCGATGGCCGCGGCAGCAGAGACGGCAGACGCGGAGGCCGGGAGGAACAGCGCGATGACCGCAGCAACCGGCACGGCAGACGTGAAGATCGGGAGGAGCGGCGTGATGGCCGCAGCCGTGACGGCCGGAGCGGGCGCGGGAGCAGTCATAGTGACATCGACAACCGGGAGAGCCGCAGTAAGAGGAGAGAGAAGTTTACAGACTGGAGGAGCCGGATTTGAGAGAAAAATGGCGTAAGTACAGCCCGTATGTTTTGCTGGGGGGCAGCTTTTTGTTACTGCTTTTGCTGAATGTATTCCGGCATGATCAGTGGCTGGATTCCGATATGGCTGCAGAAATGATGTTCTCAAGGCTGTTGGCGCAGGAGGGACGCTTTTTTGCGACGCCGGACTGGTACTATTCCACGGAATTTCGTTTTTTGTACACACATTGGATCATGGGACCGTTGTTCCGGATCTTAGCGAACTGGCATGTGATCCGTACGATCACAAATCTGGTCTCTTATGTGTTGATGGTGGCGGCCTATTATTTTTTCATGAAGCCCTTTGATGTGAAACGGGAGCGGGTGGTGGCGAGTTCGGCCATCCTGCTGCTGCCGTTTTCCGAGACCATGATGACGCATATGGTGATGGGAAATACGTACCTGTTTCATGTGATCATTGTGTTTACCGTCTTTGGGCTGTTTCTGCGGCTGGCAGGCGGGCATAAGGGGAAGCGTGTTGTATGGCTGGTTTGTTATCTGGTGTTTGCGGTGATCTGCGGTGTGTCCGGTGTGCGGTATCTGCTGGCGCTGCAGTGTCCCTTGGTACTGACCTCTCTTGTGGGAATATTCAGGTCTGCGGATTTTGCGCAGCTGCGCAGGGAATGGAGCGACCGGGAAACGGGAGAGAAGAACGGAAAGAACGGTAAGAGCGGCAAAACGCTGTGGCTGACGTTAGGAAAAAGTGTTTCCGCTAAGTATCTGTGGTACAGTCTGCTGGGTGCGGCAGGCAGCGTGGCAGGGTATGCGGTGAATGTGCTGTATGTCAGCAGAAGATATGTGTTCCAGACCTATGACGCCACCAATTTTATCGCAGTTTATCAGGGCATACTCATGGAACGGATCCAGAACGCCATCGGGAGTCTGATCATGCTGTTCGGCTATATTCCGGACAGAGGAGTGCTCTCTCTGCGGGGCGTGATCACGCTGGTCGCTTTCCTGCTGCTTGCGGTGTTCGGATACTGCAGTGTGCAGGCGGGAAAAGAGTGCAAGGGACAGCGGGGATTTGTGACGTGGTTTCTGTACGTGTCATTTTTGCTGAATCTGTTTGTGTTTGTGTTTACCACCAGCACGATGGTGCCCAGATACTATCTGACCATCTATATCTTTTTGCTGCCGGTGCTGTGTTTTTATCTGGAAAAAGAGGAACACTATTTTGACAGGCTGGCGGTGTGCGTGCTGTTGATCTTAGGATTGACGCTGGCTACGGGAAAGACGGTGTTGTCCTATGTGACCATCGATAAAAATGCAGACAGGCGGAAAGTTGCTGCCGCGTTGGAGGAGCAGGGACTGAAGTTCGGATATGCGACTTACTGGAACGGCAATATTCTCACGGAACTCACAAACGGGCAGGTGGAGATCGCCAATGTGGGCGACGGGATTTATCTGGATTATTTTAAGTGGTCATCGCCGATGAAGTATTATGCGGATGACTATGCGGAGGGGCAGGTGTTTTTACTGCTTTCAGCGGAGGAACTGGAGGAAGCAGTGGCGGCAGGTGCGCGGACGGTGCAGGAAGGACGTGTGGTATACGCGGACAATGCTTATACCGTGTTGGTGTATGATTCCGCGGCAAAGCTCAGGTCTTTGGCGGCGGAGCGATAAGCGGTCTGTGAGGATCGATTGGGAAAGGAACCGGAACATGAGAGTAGGAATGGGTTATGATGTGCATAAACTGGTGGAAGGACGCGATCTGATCATTGGCGGTGTGAAGATTCCTTATGAAAAAGGGCTTTTAGGTCATTCGGATGCGGATGTGCTATTGCATGCCATCACGGATGCGCTGTTCGGCGCGGCAGCGATGGGGGACATCGGAAAGCATTTTCCGGATACCGATCCGGCTTATAAGGGGGCGGATTCGCTTCAGTTGTTGCAGAAGGCCGGCGAGATGCTGGCGGAAGAAGGGTTTTTGATTGAAAATATTGATGCCACGATCATTGCGCAGGCACCGAAGATGCGTCCCTATATCGATACCATGCGGGAAAATATTGCAAGAGTGCTGGCGTTGGATGTGCGTCAGGTGAATGTGAAGGCAACCACGGAGGAAGGGCTTGGTTTCACCGGAAGCGGTGAAGGGATTTCCTCCCAGGCCATCTGTATGCTGACCAGTCCCTTTGATCTGACGGCGCAGGAGGTGCAGCCCGGAGGCGCGTGTGCGGGGTGTGGCGGATGTCCCATGCGGAAATAGGGGCATGCGGGCAGACCCATGACAAATTTTGTAGCGGGCAGACCCATGACAAATTTTGTATTGACAAATGAAATGTTTTTGCATATTCTGTAATGGTGGGCAGTTTGAGTTAATAGTAAAAAGGCTGAGAACGGGAGAGTACTTTTTCAGTACGCGCCAGAGAGAGATTGTCACAGGCTGAGAGCAATCTTCACGGAAAGGAAAAGGAAGTGCATCCGGGAGCCGATTCCCTGAGAGTGTGTTACGCAGGTAGGGGAATCCGTGAGCGCACGTTACGCGTAAGAGAGGGAATGCAGTGCATTGGTGATGCGCAAAAGCAGGAAGCTTGGATGTATTTCCCTGAAACAGAGTGGAACCGCGGATAAATTCGCCTCTGAGGAGGAATTTATCCGTTTTTTAATTTCTTTTCACATTTGTGTATTCAAAATTGAATAATACAAATTGTAAGCTATATCAGGAAATACGAAATGAAAAACAGAGCAAAATTAAGACAAATGACATTCAATGGAGAATCTTATTTATGGGCCTATTATTATGACGATATGGATTTTGACAATTATCCTTACTCATACTATTTGTTTGTTCCAAAAGATAATGATAAATTGAAGGTGAGAGTATACTTCGCGCGATATGCTCCAAACATGAATATGGATGCATATTCAGAAGAAGGTTCGATCTGTTTATATAAAGGTGAAAGGATCATTCTTAATCTGTGTCGCCCGTTTTTTGCCCGGCAAGTGATCGAGCATGTATTTTTAAATTGCTGTAATAAAACAGACATTGGGGAAATTGAGATCAGAAATGGAGATGCTATACTTGAAAGGCTGGGTTATACAGAAGTTGACTAAAAAAACAAATTTTTGAATTTAGTCCCAATAATTTACAGTTTTGCGACTTAATAAGAACAAAAAAGTGATAAATTTACAGAATTATTGACAAATATACATCAAAAAGAAATAATCCAAACGGAATTGCAAAAAAACGGCTTAAAAAAATGACTAAAAATGGCAAAAGTCGTGTTTTAGTCCCAATTACAAGGTTAGTTCCAATTGCAAGGCTGGGAGACTAAAAATCAGCGGGAATCACAATTGGCGAAAGAATGAAAATAGAATGGCAATAGCATGACAAGATAGAGAAGTTGAAGGTGACAGCAATGGGTTTTATCAAAAATATCCGAAAGGAAATCAAGATCATCAGAGAGCGTGATCCGGCGATTCACTCTGCTATGGAGGTGTTTCTGTATCCCAGCTTCAAGGTGATGATGCATTATCGGATCGCGCATAAATTATATCTGTCCGGGCACTATTTTTGGGCGCGGTATGTATCGCAGAGAGGCGTGCGCAAGACCGGCATTGAGATCCATCCCGGAGCGCAGATCGGAGAGGGATTTTTCATCGATCACGGAACCGGAGTGATCATCGGTGAGACTACCATCATCGGTGATAACTGTACCCTGTATCAGGGGGTGACGTTGGGCGGTACCGGCAAGGAGCATGGAAAGCGGCATCCGACCCTGGGAAACAACGTGATGGTGGGCGCAGGGGCAAAGGTGCTTGGTTCCTGTAAGATCGGTGACAATGTCAAGATCGGCGCCGGCAGTGTGGTGCTTCAGGAGGTGCCGGCAGGGTCGACAGTGGTCGGCGTTCCGGGACGGGTGGTGCGCATGAATAATATGGCGCTTCCGCAGGAGATGCTGGATCAGGTGGATCTGCCGGATCCGGTGCGGGAGGATATCACCAATCTGCAGCATGCCAACTCTGAGCTGACAAACAGACTGTTGGCTTTGGAGGAGGAGCTGCGGGCGTTGAAGCGGGAGAATAAAGAGAAGCTGGAAAAAGAAAAGGGAGAGAACGAACCATGAGCATTCAAATTTATAACACACTGACCAAGAGAAAAGAGGAGTTTAAGCCCATTGAGCCGGGCAAAGTGCGAATGTATGTCTGCGGACCGACGGTTTACAACCTGATCCATATTGGGAATGCACGTCCAATGATCGTGTTTGATACGGTGCGTCGTTACATGGAGCACAAGGGGCTGGAAGTGAATTATGTGTCCAATTTTACAGATGTGGATGATAAGATCATCAAGAAGGCAAATGAAGAAGGCGTGGAATCTATCGTGATCTCCAAGCGGTATATCGCGGAGTGCAAGAAAGATATGGCGGCCATGAATGTGAAGCCTGCCACCACACATCCGCAAGCGACGCAAGAGATCGACGGGATGCTGGAGATGGTGCAGACATTGATCGATAAGGGGCACGCGTATGTAGCGGAGGACGGTACGGTTTACTATCGCACCAGAAGCTTTAAGGAGTATGGCAAGCTTTCCCACAAAAATCTGGATGATCTGCAGGGAGGCAATCGATCTCTGTTGGTGTCCGGTGAGGATCAGAAGGAGGATCCGCTGGACTTTGTGCTCTGGAAGCCCAAGAAGGAAGGCGAACCCTACTGGGATTCCCCCTGGTGTCAGGGGCGTCCGGGCTGGCATATTGAGTGTTCGGTGATGAGCAAGCGGTATCTGGGGGATGAGATTGATATCCATGCGGGTGGAGAAGATCTGATCTTCCCCCATCATGAGAATGAGATTGCTCAGTCCGAGGCGGCCAACGGCAAGACATTTGCGAGATACTGGATGCACAATGCATTCTTAAACATTGATAACAAAAAGATGTCCAAATCGGCGGGGAATTTCTTCACGGTGCGGGATATCAGTGAAAAGTATGACCTGCAGGTGCTGCGATTCTTTATGCTGTCGGCGCATTACAGAAGTCCGCTGAACTTCAGCGCGGAGCTGATGGAGGCGGCAAAGAACGGTTTGGACCGTATCGTGACCTGTGTGGAGAATCTGAAGTATCTGGAGGGGAAGGCGCAGGCGTCCGTGCTGACAGATGCGGAGCAGGCACTTCTGCAGGAGGCCAAAGGCTTTGTAGACAAATTTGACGAAGCCATGGATGATGATTTCAATACGGCAGATGCCATCTCTGTGATCTTTGAATTGGTGAAGTTTGCCAATTCCAATGCAAATGAGCAGTCCAGCAAAGCGTTTTTGCAGGGACTTAAAGAGGAAGTGCTTCTGCTTTCCGATATCTGCGGACTTGTGGTGGAGAAGCAGGAAGAGGCATTGGATGATGAGATCCAGAAGCTGGTGGAGGAGCGTACCGCAGCCAAGAAAGCAAAGAATTTTGCCAGAGCGGATGAGATCAGAGATGAATTGTTGGCAAAAGGAATTGTTCTCAAAGACACCAGAGAGGGTGTAAAGATCGAGCGGATCTGATCAGAGGAGAAGTATGCAGGATTTTTTAAATGCAGTCAAAAGCAAATTTGAATTGCCGGGGCAGGATATCCGGACCTATTCACCGCTGACGCTGGCTTATATCGGTGACGGCATTTACGAGTTGGTGGTGCGGACTGTGGTTGTGGAGCAGGCGAACCGTCCGGCGAATGAGCTGCATAAGATGACCACACGATATGTAAGGGCCGAGGCCCAGGCACAGATGTTGCTGGGACTGAAGGACGAGCTGACAGAGGAAGAAGCGGATGTGGCGAAGCGGGGACGCAACGCCAAACCTTATACGATGGCGAAGAATGCTTCCAGGGGCGATTACCACAAGGCCACAGGATTTGAAGCGTTGTTAGGATATCTGTATCTGACCGGGCAGACGGATCGCCTGCTGGAACTGGTACAAAAAGGGATGGCATATTTGGAGCAGCATACGCCGCAGGTATGAGAACGGTAGCGCAGGCGTGGCGGTAGAGGGGGAATGTGATCATGGCAGAAGAAAGAGTAAAAGAATTTTTGATTGAGGGAAGGAATGCAGTGATCGAGGCGTTCCGTGCGGGCAAAACCATAGACAAACTCTATATTTTGGACGGTTGTAAGGATGGGCCGATCCTGACCATCAAGAGAGAGGCTTCCAAGCATGATACCCAGATCAAGTATGTGGCGAAGGAGCGGCTGGATCAGTTGTCCGAGACCGGAAAGCATCAGGGGGTGATTGCTCAGGCCGCTGCTTATGAGTACGCTGAGGTGGACGATATTTTACAGCGGGCGAAAGAAAAAGGTGAGCCGCCTTTCGTCTTTCTGTTGGACAATATTGAAGATCCCCACAACCTGGGTGCCATCATCCGTACCGCCAACCTGGCAGGGGCCCACGGCGTCATCATCCCGAAGAATCGGGCGGTGGGACTGACCGCGACGGTGGCGCGTACCAGTGCGGGGGCTTTAAATTATACACCTGTGGCGAAAGTGACGAATCTGGCCAAAACAATTGAGGATCTGAAAGAGGAAGGCATGTGGTTTGTCTGTGCGGATATGGGCGGAACCACTATGTATGACCTGAATCTGACAGGCTCTATCGGTCTGGTGATCGGAAATGAGGGCGAGGGCGTGGGCAGACTGGTCAAGGAGAAATGTGACTTGATCGCGTCGATTCCCATGAAGGGAGACATTGATTCCCTGAATGCTTCCGTGGCGGCGGGCGTGTTGGCCTACGAGATCGTGCGGCAGCGTTTGGCGGCGAAATAGTACCTCCGGAGGCAGTGAAGATGGCAAAAGAGTATACAGATTACGACCAGTCCACGGATGAGGAACTGATTCATCGTTTGAGAGAGGGTGAAAGCCCGATCATGGACTATCTCATTGAAAAGTATAAATATCTGGTCCGCAGTAAAGCAAAGTCCATGTTCATTCTGGGCGGGGACAATGAGGATCTGATCCAGGAGGGAATGCTGGGGTTGTTTAAGGCTGTCAGAGATTATGACAGCGGACGGGACGCCAGCTTCCTGACCTTTGCGGAGCTTTGCGTCAGCAGACAGATCTATACGGCAGTGCAGGCTTCGCAGCGCAAAAAACATATTCCGCTCAATACCTATATTTCTCTCTCCGGTGAGTTAAAGGGGGATGATCTGGACGGCGAGGACAAGCGGGGATACGAGAAAGCGTTGGAGGACAAGGCGGAGCTCAGCCCTGAGGAAGTCTTTTTGGACAAGGAACGCGTGGAATATCTGGAGCAGCAGATGGAGAAGGAACTAAGTCCTTTTGAAAAGCAGGTGCTGGATCTGCACCTGACAGGAATGAGTTATACCCAGATTGCAAGGGTGCTGGGACGGGAGGAAAAGGCCACGGACAATGCCCTACAGCGGTTGAAAAGCAAGATCCGAAAAATGTTGTGATCCTTTCTGTGCATTTTATCTAAGGTTCTTTCTGTAATTTTAATAAATTCTATCAATATCTTTTATTGACTTTCACCAATATAGTGCGTATAATCGAGGATGTATTTTCCGACCGACCGGTCGGACGGAATGTTTGACATAAGGAGTAAATATATGAAAAGGAAGAGTAAAAGCATGATCGGTCTGGTGCTTGGCGTCGGGCTTTGCCTCACCGGCTGCGGCAGCACCGCACAGGAGCAGACTGCCGGTACATCAGCCGTGTTGGTGGACGTGGAAACGGCCGGAAAGGGAAGTCTGGTTTTGAGCAATCAGTTTGTGGGAACCATCTCACCGGAGAAGTCTGTGTATATCATTCCGCTGGCCCAGGGAACGGTGACGGAGACGTTTTTTGAGGTGGGCGATGAGGTACAGGCAGGAGATGTGCTGTTCAAGATTGATGACAGTGGTGCCAAATTGCAGCTCAGACAGGCGCAGTTGACCTACAACAACACGAAGCTGCAGGCAGACAGCGCACTGACGACCCAGCAGGAGTCGGCAAATATGCAGCTGGATACCAGTATCAGTGGTGCGGAAGCACAGTATGTGGCAGCCCAAGCCCAGTGGAAGGCGATAGCCGATCAATATGATGAGATAGATGATATTTATGATCAAGCAGATGAAGCTTATGAAAAAGTTAAGGAGATCTGGGATCAGGCGAAAGCGGCAGGTCTGACATCTGTATCTAGCGGTGATATAGTGATTAATCAAGCGTATGTGGATGATCTTAAATCCAAAAGAGACCAAGCGAAGACAACCAGAGACAAGATTGAACCCCAGTTAAATGCGGCTGAGAAGGCAATGGAAGTTGCTGGTCAGGCCTATGAAACGGCAAAAAAATCCAAGGAGTTGACACAGGGAGATGTGTTGGAAGACACAAAGAAGCAGTTGAACACCGGCTTACAGCTTGCGGGATTGGGTGTGGATTCGGCAGAGCTTGCACTTTCTTACTATCAGGTAACGACGCCGATCTCCGGTAAGGTGACCGGCAAGAATGTGGAAGTGAACGGCATGGCGACGTCTGCTTCTCCGGCTTATGTGATCGCTAATGATAATACCATGAATGTTACATACAATGTCAGCGAGGCGGTGAAAAATACGCTTACTGTAGGACAGAACATCATCGTGGAGAGAAACGGTGTGGAGTATACCGGTGTGATCACGGAAGTGGCAAATGCTGTGAATCAGGCGACGGGTCTGTTCCAGGTGAAGGCTGCGGTGCAGGCAAACGGAGAGCAATTGCCCAGCGGTGTCAGTGTGAAGATCAGCAGTGAGACTTACAAGGCGGAAAATGATCTGATCATTCCGTACGATGCAGTTTACTATGACAATAAGGGTGCATATGTCTATGTAGTTGACAATGGGACAGCAGTGAAGACTTATGTTACGACAGGTATTTTCAACGATGAGGAGATTCAGATCCTGGACGGGATCTCGGAGGGGACAAAGATTGTCACCAGCTGGTCTCCCAGACTGATGGACGGTGTGCAGATCACAGCACACGAGGCGCAGGAGGCAAAGTAAGAGATGGGTTTGACAAAACTTGCATTAAAAAGACCGGTCTCCTGTATGTTGATCATCCTGGCCTTGGCAGTGTTTGGTATTTCTTCCATCTTCGGATTTAAATTGCAGTTGATTCCGGACATGGAACTGCCGATGCTGATCGTGATGGAGACTTATCCCGGCGCAGATGCGGAGAGTGTAGATAAACTGGTCACCTCCGTGATTGAGGATGCCGGTTCCGCTTTGAGCGGCGTAGACAGTACACAGACCATATCTTATGATAACTACGGTCTGGTGTTGTTTACTTATGAGTATGGTGTGGATATTACCGAGTGCCACGATGAGTTGCGAGCGGCATTGGAAGTTGCACAGCTCTCCCTGCCGGATGATGCGGGGGAACCCACGATCATTGAGATGAATATCAGCAGTCTGGCATGTATGTCTTTGTCTGCCATCGAGACCGGTGATGTAGATCTGCTGAAGGTGGTAAATGAATCTGTGGTGCCGGAATTGGAATCTATCTCCGGCGTGGCGCAGGTGGAGGTCAGCGGCGGGGGTGAGGAGTATATTCGCGTGGAACTGAACGACACGCTGATGAATCAGTACGGTCTGACTATGGGCAGTATTGCACAGTTCCTGGCAGCAGTGGACTTTTCCTATCCTGCAGGCAGTGTGAGTCAGGGAACGCAGGATGTGGCTGTGACTACGACTATGGAATACAATACGGTGCAGAAGCTGAGAGAAGTGCCGTTGATGACCGGAAATGGGCAGGTGATCACGCTGCAGGATGTGGCCACGGTATCCATGTCCACACAGGAGGCGAGCTCTTTAAGCCGATACAACGGCATGGACAATGTCAGTATCAGTATCCAGAATAAGAGCAGCTTCGGTACAGTGAATGTCTGCAATGCGGTGAAGAAAGAATTGAAGAAGATCGAGGCGGAGAATCCGGCTATTCGGTTTGATATCACTTATGACGCCAGTCAGTCGATCATAGACTCCTTGACCGCAGTGTTTGAGACGCTGATTTTGGGCGTGATTTTGACGATGATCGTGCTGTTTTTGTTCTTTGGAGATTTCAAGGCCAGCCTGATCGTTGGTTCCTCCATGCCGATCTCGCTGCTGTTCACTTTGATCATGATGAGCATGATGGGATTTTCCCTGAATGTCGTAACGCTGGGATCTTTGGTTATTGCCATCGGTATGATGGTGGATTCCTCCATTGTGGTCATTGAGAGCTGTTTCAGAACCCAGCGGGGTGAATTGAGTATACATGACGCAGTGCTTTTGGGCGCAAAAGAAGTGATGGCTTCCATCATTGCATCTACGATTACTACCATCGTGGTATATCTGCCGTTGGCGACCATGAAAGGGCTGTCAGGCCAGATGTTTTCCCAACTGGGTATGACCATCGTGGTGGCAATGGTGGCATCCCTGATCGCGGCAATGATGCTGGTTCCGTTGTTTTTCTGTATCTTTAAGCCGACGGAAAAAAAGGATCTGCCTGTTGATAAACTGCTGAAAAAAATCACAAACGGCTATCGGAAGATCATGCCGAAGATTTTGCATAGAAAGAAACTGGTGTTGTTTGTTTCCGTTTTGCTTCTGATCGGGTCCTTCCTGTTGGCGGGGCTTTTGAACGTGGAGATGATGCCGTCGGCGGATGAGGGCGTGGTCGCAGTGTCCATGACGTTCCGGCCTGGCACGAATCTGGAGACACAGAACCAGGTGATGACAGAGTGGGAGCAGATCGCGGAGAACCATCCGGATGTGGAGAGTTATACCATTTCTGTGGGTGGCAGCAGTATCATGTCCGTGGGCGGCGCTACCCTTTCTGCGAATCTGAAGAAAGAAAGAACGAAGACCACGGCGCAGGTGGTGGACGAATGGAACGCGTTGGGAGCAACCATGACAGGTGTAGATATCACTGTGCAGTCCAGCGGTAACAGTATGAGTTCCATGATGAGCACCAGCGGTTATGAAATCGATCTGGTGAGTTATGATATGGAGGCATTGAAAGCGGCTGCAGCAGAGGTCACTGACGGCATACGTGGGTTAGAAGGCGTTGTGAAGGCGGACAATTCCCTGGCAAATGCTTCCACCTTATTAAAGATTGATGTGGATCCATTGAAAGCTATGCAGTATGGCATGACACCGATTCAGGTAGGTATGACTTTAAACAACGTGATAGGCGGCACCAAGGCGTTGACAATCAAGAAGGAAGGTTCTGAATATGAGGTGTGGTTAAAGTATCCGGAAGGTCAGTATGACAATCTGAACCAGCTGATGAATCTGAACCTGACGACTTCATTTGGTACCATGATCCCGCTCAGAGATATTGCGCAGGCAGTCTATACGGAAGGCGAGGAGAGTATCTCCAGACAGAACAGCAAGTACAGTGTGAGTATTACGGCGACACTGAATTCTGAGACCCAGTTTGAAACGCAGGACAGGATCAATACCTATGCACAGAACGTTGTCCTGCCGGATGGTGTGTCATTGGTGGCGAGCATGGAAAACGATATGATGTACGATGAACTGTATGCGATTGCTAAGGCAATTTTTATCGCAGTGTTCCTGGTATTTTTGGTGATGGCGATGCAGTTTGAGTCGCCGCGGTTCTCGCTGATGGTCATGACCTGTATTCCCTTTGCGCTGATCGGTTCCTTCGGATTATTGTATCTGACGGGACAGAATCTGAGCATGGTTTCGCTGATGGGATTTTTGATGCTGATGGGAATCGTGGTAAATAACGGTATCCTTTTTGTGGACTCCACAAACCAGATGAAGACGGTGATGCAGGTGGAGGATGCGCTGATCGAGACCGGCTGTGTGCGTCTGCGCCCGATCCTGATGACGACCTTGACGACCATTCTGTCCATGGTGCCGCTTAGTCTTGGGCTGGGAACCAACGGCGTGATGATGCAGGGTATGGCAGTGGTTATCATCGGCGGATTGATCGCATCCACAGTGCTGACGATGTTATTGATTCCCAGCTTTTATCTGATCCTGGATAAAAGCAGCAAAAAGAAACGTCGGGGATGGTTTCGGAAGAGAGTAGCGGAGGCGGAATAATATGGGTAAAATAACAGGACTTGAGTCCGTGGAGGATATTCCGTCCAAGGTGCTCCTGACCTACGGCGCCGTGCAGGAACTGGTGGGAGAGGGCAGAGATATCAACGATATTTCTGTTTCGGCCATCACGGAACGGGCGGGTATCGGCAAAGGGACAATTTACGATTATTTTGATTCCAGGGAAGAGATCATCGCTTGCGCGTTTTTGTTCTATGTCAGGCAGACGGCGGAAAGGATGACGGAGACCATGAGGGGGGTTGCCAGTTTTCAGGAAGAGATTCATTTGCTGTTCGACCAATTGGATGGCGATAGTGAGCAGAAAACCTGTTTTGTCCGGTTCGTTCACGGGGCGACGGATAATTCCAAGTACAGTCCCATCATTCGGGAGAAACTGCGGGAGACGGAGATCGGCAGAAAGCTGCCGGAGCAGCTGTTCGGTGAAATGATCCGGAGAGGTATGGAATCCGGGGAGATAAGCAGCGAACTGCCGGTGGAATATGTGCTCTATGCGGTCTTTTGTAAAGTGATGACCTATATGATGTGTATCGCTACCCAGGAGAGCTTTGACATAGATACCAAGCGGATGCGGGAGCTTATTATTGCGGGAATCCTGAAGGAGCTGAAACAGGCATGATAAAAACGTTGAAAAGGATTAGTATTCGCAAGTCAATGCTATCCGTTTGTTTATATCTGACGTTGGGAATTTTGATCATGGCTGTAGGCGGATGGATGTATTATATTGCGGATAAACCGCTGGATTACACTGAGTTTAAGTTGGAAGATGTCCGGGGACAGAGAGATCAGATGGTGAAACTGGAATTGTCTGAAAATTACGGTCTCTTTCTGGAGCGGACCGACAGAAAAGATGCGACTCTGTGCTATGCCATCCAAGTGGAGGATGCAGATGGAAATATCTGTTATATGATGGTACTCATGCCCGAGAGCTATCGCGATGAGATGGATCGGATGGCGGAGCTGACCGCCCAGGGAAAAGAAGCGCAGCCTCTGGAATTGGTTGGGCTCGTGGACGGCATGAACGAAGAAGAATACTGGGCGATGATAAAACAGGGTTTCAGTATGGGGATTCTTTCCGTGCAGGGCAATCAGATCGACGGAAGCGTTATTTTTCCCTATAAGATTGCGGTACTCTCCAATCCCGGTTCAGGCATGACACAACAGAAGAAAATATATCTGATCCTCTTTGGATTCGGTGCTTTGACCGCGGGCTGGATGCTGATCTGGACGGTGCTGGTGTTTGCCGGTATCCGGATGCGGTGGATCAAGGATGACATAAAACGGTCCGGATATGAACTATATCAGGTGGAACAGGATTACTCCTCGGCGGTTCAATTGTCGGGAAATCCATTTGTGCGGCTGGGCAGAGAATTTTTGTATTGCTTTGACGGTGCGACGCCGAGAGCACCTATGCGCGCTGATATCGCCTGCATCAGCCTGTATATGGAAAGACATAAGTACAAGCATGCCATTACACTTTATCGAACCTATAGCGTCAGAGTAACTCTGCGGGATCAGCGTTTTCTGGACATCACGATGCCGAACCGGGCAAAGGCGATGAGCATGATTGCCACACTGGTGAGAGAATTGGGGGTTTTGGTGCAGGAAGCGGAGCTGTAAGCCAAACGGCGGCAGCTCCTTTTTGTATGCCCTGAAAGGGCTTCCAGGCAAGCATTCAGACAGAAAATATCATGAAAAACCATATAAAACCATATAAAAACATATGGAAATCTCACAATTTTTGTGATATTGTTAATTTATAAACTATCTTATATAAAGTTTTTTGGATATTACAGTTTCATAGAAAATTCGGGATACTTTGGGGGAATGAAGTAAGATGAACAAAAAAGCAATAAATATACATAAAAAAGTACAAAGAAGGATTCTGGCATTTGTTCTGGCGATGCTGCAGGTGCTTATGCTGTGCGGAAGTGACCTGGGTAGATTGAAGGTTCGGGCGGCTGAAACTTGCACGGTGTATTTTACGGTTAATGACATTGCCAGGGATGATGGGATAAATCTGTCTTTTGGTGATAAAGATAATAATACGGATGATATTGCCGCCGGTGTAGAGGCAGATGAAAAATTTAACAATCTGGCACATCGCTATTTTAAGTTTCATCTGGATGTTGCAGTTGGGGCTGGAATCAGTAAGGAGATAAAACGTCAAGGGGGGAATAAAGATAATACGAAAGTTGTTGGTTGGTATTATGACCGAACATTGGTAGGGACAAACGTTCGCGATCAGGGCACTTCAATCCAACCAGACCAAATACTTGGGGGTCAAACATTTGTAATCATGTATGAGCCAGTCAATCCATCGGTGCATATTAGATATATTTCCGGCGAAGGCGGAAGTATATCCGGCGGAACAGTTCCGGCATTCAATTATGCAACAGCTAATAACGGAGCTGGAGAAAGAACATATGCATCGGATTATATTTATTCCGAGGGAACTTATATTTCA
The DNA here is from genome assembly GCA_017476665.1 of Lachnospiraceae bacterium. GTDB lineage: Bacteria > Bacillota > Clostridia > Lachnospirales > Lachnospiraceae > Acetatifactor. The sequence continues at coordinate 36,187 of JAFUZJ010000064.1, forward strand.
GGGGTTACTGCAGCCGCAAAGGCGGGCTATCAGTTTGTTGGCTGGTATGAGGAAGCCAAAGTAGGTAGTGAGGGGGCAGAACCTGTATCCAAAGAAGTAACACTTAAGCCAGGAGCAACCACAGGTGTAGATGTTCCTACATCAGATATTACATACGTTGCAGTTTTTAAGGAGAATCCAAAATATACGTTCAAGTATGAGAGTGATGAAAACGGTACGGTTTCTATTGCCACGGAGACTGTGGGAGTGGGTGAATCTGCAGACGGTTCTATTGCTGTGCCTGTAACCGGATATAAATTCAGCCATTGGGAAGATCAAGACGGTAATAAGATCAGTACCAATTCAAGAATTGTTCCTACAAATTTTACACTCCCGGAGATAACGGAAGATATAACCTTGACATATAAAGCATGTTTTGTGGAGGAAGAGCAGTATACCATCACATACAAGAGTCAGAGTACAAATAGGGGGTCTGTTAATTTAGTCGGAGCATCAGGCAATGAAGCAACGGTCACAGAAAAGGTTTATGAAAGCGGAAGCGCAAAAGGTGTAACAGTATCGTCGATTAAAGACGGCTATCGGTTTGCCGGGTGGTATGATGATCAAAAGGGGACATTGGTTTCGGAGAAAACCACTTTTGTCCCAAGCGGCACACAGATTTATGATGGAGCAGTCTATACGGCATTTTTTATACAGACCACAGAAGACCATTATATTGTAGCGTCTGTAAACGTGGATGACTATGGAAATATCAAATATAAGGGATTAGATGATTCAAATCGTAAAGGAGCAATTGTTTATCTGCCATTAGGCTATAGTATTCAGGCTACGGCATTGGACGGGTATGAATTTCAGTATTGGATGCTGAATGGAAAGATTCTCAGCGATGACGAGTTGAGGAACGCAGGTGACACAACGAAAGGGGCAATCAGATCTTATCTTACTGCGGAGACGCTAAACGAAGGCAGAAATGAGTTGATTGCTTATTTTGTACCCAAGGACTATTTGTTTTCTATACAGTATAAAGCAGAGGGCTTCGGCTCGGTAAGTAACTTTGATGATAAGATTGTTGTCGGAAACAACCAGAATATTATCGGTTCAACAGCTACAGCGGATGACGGATATGTATTTGCCAGGTGGGAAGATGAGGATGGGAATGTGGTATCCACAGATGCTGCCTTTGTGCCGGATTACACAAGTATCAGGCGAGACATGGTTTACACCGCCGTATTCCGGGATAAGTATACCTTTACCATAACCTATCAAGTAAGCGATAAAGCAGGTGGTTATGTAAAAAAGAATACTGCCGGAAGTACCAGCGGAGTTTCCGACAGTGAAAGTGTGATTGAAGGCGGAACAGCAGTCGGAGCAACCGCAGAAAAGAGAAGTTATGGATTTCTGTATTGGATGGATAAAACTGGAAAAGTGGTGTCCTATAAGGAAAAATTTGTTCCCGAGGGAACTTTGGTGTGCGATGCTGTATACACGGCTGTATTTACGAACAATAGCAGTAAAAGAGTGTATTACACCGTTAATAATACGGAGTGGGGATCTATATGGTTGGGTTCTGAAAATAAAACGAATACACTTGATGGAGTCCTGAATAGAACGTTGACACTTCAGGCAGGGGCCAGCGATTATGAATATAGTGGACATATTGCTATTAACGGGGTTGAAGTCGATACCTCTGCTGTGAAGCCAAAGAGCTTTGAAACTTATTTTGGTAAGGACGGAAATACACTTGTTGTTTATTTTAGGCCTGTCTCCTGTGACACGGAGATTCACTACGTTGCCGGTGTCGGCGGTGTTGTGACGAATGCCTATGATTATCTGACAGACGGAGATATTCCGACCGGTTCCGTAGCTCAGCCTGTGGATGATACGTATGTGTTTACGGGTTGGTATAGTGAGGAAAAGAAAATTTATGTATCCACTGATCCTGTGTTTATTCCGAACGGGGATGAAATCACAAATACGACCTACCGTGCTGTCTTTGATAAGTTAAACAATGAGGGGAAAATCGCAGGTAAGGGACGTGTCGGGTATAACATGAATTTGACCGGCACAACCATTTTGCTGAAAAAGAATAGTGACCCTATAGATGATTTTGAAATAGGTGCTACCTCGCGATTGGCTCCCGTTTACTATGAGAATAATAATAGTCATTATTATAACGGAAATGATTCTGCAAGAAATACATTTGTAGTAAGGGATTTTGAACTGGATGCTGAGGGGTACATTTTTATAGGTTGGTTTGATAAGAAAAGAGATGAATCGCATCCAACAAAGGTCAGATATGCCGGTGATACGGTTGAATTTGTATATACAACAAGTGATGGAACAGGCAATCCAACTAATGATTATACGTTGGATGCACTTTGGATGTCTATAGACGCCGATAATATAACCCGTATATATGATGGTGACTATCACAGTACTACAGTAGACATGCAGATTGATAACGGATCGCTGAAGGATGAGTATTTAACCCAGATCAAAGCGCTTGCGGAAGAGGTGATATCCAGTAAAACATATTATATTTATACCGGATCCACAGATGGGGATGGAAAGCCAACAGAAGATTTAAAAACAACTGATAGCTGGAGAGAAATTACAGCAGCGGATTTTGAAAAGGGCTTTAAAGATGTCGGCATACACCAGATGAAATGTGAGGTTGTTTCTCTTTTTGGTGAATACACCAATAAAAAGTCGGTTTATCCTTCCGTTACGATTCTTCCGACACCTCTGGTTGTTACAATAGATGATAAGAGTAAAGTGTATGGTGAGGCTGATCCCGACTTTACGTATACCATCAATGGATTGGTGGAAAGTGATGTTGATCCTCGATTTACGTTGACCCGAGAAACAGGGGAGGATGTCAATACAGACGGTTACAAAATATTTATTTCAGATGCAGAGTTGGAGGCTAAGAAGTCTCAGATTACTAACTATACACTTACCATTAAAACGGGTGCTTTAAACATTACTCCAAAGACAGTGATCGTGACTCCTGTGAATGATGGGAAAGTATATGGAACGAACGATCCCTCCAGTTTTGACTATACGGTAAAGGATAAAGCCACCGATACGGCACTGGATAAGACGATTCTTACGGGAATTGCGGTAGGAAGAGCAACCGGAGAGAGTGTAGGCACGTATGGTATGACGGCAAGCGGAAATGCAACGGCAAATCCGAACTATACCGTTGAGTATGAGACGGGAGTTTTCACGATTACCCCGAGGGGAGTGGTCATTAAGGCGGATGACGCGGAAAAAGGGTACGACGGAACTCCGCTTACGAAAGCGTCGTATACATTCCTGGATGGAACAAGCCTGCCCAGTGGCTACACACTGGAAGTTACGATGACAACAGATTCCACCATCACCAATGTGGGAACAAAGGACAATGAGATTGCATCGGTGGTGATCAAGGACGGTTCCGACGTAGATGTGACTACAAATTTTGAGGTTGATTATTCAGCCAAAGGCACCTTAAAAGTAACGCAGAAGGCGCTTACCGTTACGGCAAAGGACGCGGCTAAAGTCTATGACGGAACAGCTTTGACGGCAGCAGATACAGGCTACAGCATAGCGGGGCTTGTAACCGGCGACACAGAGGCGGTGGAGTTGAGTGGAAGCCTGACAACTGTAGGTAATACCGAGAATAAAGTGGTGAGTGTTGTGGTCAGGAACGGTTCCGGTGCGGATGTGACAGGTAACTATGCCATCACGAAGAAGAACGGAACACTTACCGTAAATGCGAGACCGATAGAGCTGACGGCCGGCAGTAAGGATAAGGTTTATGATGGCACAGCCCTCACAGACAATAGTTACCGGCTTACAGATGGAACGCTGGCAGCGGGACAGAGTATAAAGACCGTGAAGGTCAGCGGCAGCCAGACAGAGGTAGGCTCCAGTCCCAATGTGATCGGAACGGGATCAGGAGATGTCGTCATTGTGGACGCATCGGATCATGACGTGACTGCTAATTATAATATCACAAGAAAGAACGGAACATTAACGGTGACTTCAGCACCTGTTACAATCTCACATACCGTGACCTATGATCCTAACGGCAAGGCGGCAAGTGATATGCCTGCTGATGAGACCGTAGAAGACGGTGAGACGGCAACAGAGCCTGCGAGCAGTCCGACAGTTGCACCGAAGGTTACGGAAACCGATACCAAGACGATCACAACGACTTATACCTTTGTAAAGTGGACAACAGATCGGGAAGGTGAAAACGAATATGACTTTATGATGCCTGTGACAGAAAACGTCGTACTATATGCGCAGTGGAGTGAAAGCGTAGCGGAAGAAGATAAGCCTGTAACGCCGATTGAGAGAACGAAAGAATTTAAGGTCAGCGATTACTATGGTGTATATGATGCGGCGTCCCATACGGTTGCAGTAACGAATCTGATGGAAGGGGACATTGTGGAGTATAGTCTTGATGGCGAGACCGGATGGACCACGGAAGCACCAACCTACATCAATATAACAAATGGTGCCATACCGGTTTATGTCAGAGTGGGAAATGCATCCACCGTGAAGCCTGCGGGAAGCAGAATCAGACTCTTAAAAGCGCCGGGAGCGGGAATTACCTATTCTGATCCGGTAATGGCAACCGTGACAATTGTTCCGATCGAGGTATATATCAAAGCAAAAGATGTATCACTTCAATATGGGGAGGTCATACCGGATACTTTTGAACTGGAAGCACCGCCGGCAACACTCCCGGGGGAAGAAGGACAAATATCCTACACATTGTCAACAGACGCAACAGATGATTCACCGGCGGGCGAGTATACGATTTTCCTGACCGCGAACCGGATACAGGGTAATTATATTGTTTATACAGAAAACGGAAAGCTCACCATAGGGGAAATAGACCGCAATCCAGCTGATGTTACGGCAACGGGCTATTCGGGAGAGTACGACGGAGATTCACACAGCGTGATAGTAACGGGAACTTTGCCGGAGGATCTGGTTGAGTACAGTATTGATGGAGGAAATACCTGGTCAACAGAACCGCCCGAGGAAACAAATGTAACAGATGGGGCTGTTGTAGTGGATATCAGAGTGACCAATCCCAATACCACACCCGGTGTTATTACCAAGCAGGTTACGATTGTGATTACGCCTAAGGCAGTAACGGTAACCGCGAACGATAAAACTATAGGCTATGGGGAAGCACTTCCCGAATTTACTGCCACGGTAACGGGAACGATCGGAGAAGATACAATAGACTATACGATCAGTACAACTGCAGTTGTTGGTTCAGTGGCAGGAGATTATCCGGTCACACCGGCGGGAGAAGAACGTCAGGGGAATTACAAGGTGACTTATGTGCCCGCCACGCTTACGATTACGCCGGCTATAAGACCCGGGATCAAGGTAACAAGCTATACCGGTGAATATGATGGCGACAAGCATACGGTTATGGTGGATGACAATGAGCTTCTTCCCGGAGATGTTGTGGAATACAGTGTGGATGGCGGACAGACATGGACTGTAGAGCCACCGAAGGTAACAGATGTTACGACGGGAGAGGACGGCAGGTCAGAGGTAAGAGTCAGAATTACTAATGTCAACTCAGATCCGCAGTCGACAGAGGCAGTCTTATCCTTTGTGAAGATAATCCCCAGAAAAGTTGTCGTGACTGCGATAGATAATTCCAAAGTGGAAGGTGAAAAGGATCCGGAACTGACCTCCAAGGTAGAAGGTTTGTTGGATGGTGATGCCATCAGTTATCAGGTAGGACGTGCGCCGGGTGAAGAGGTGGGGCAGTATGCTATAACGCCTGAAGGTGGGGTAAATCAGGGTAATTATATTGTGGAATATATACCCGCTACATTCACGATAACGCCGAAAAACGATGTGACAACACCTGAGGAAACGGCAAATGATACGGAAGAGGATGATTCTTCTGATGATTTCGGGGAGCAAGCAATAGCGGAGGAAGTTGTCTGTAAATCGCCTCAGACAGGCGAAAAGTCAGACGAAGTGCCAGGTTTGCTTTTTATACTTTTGGCTGCCGGAGGGGCCGCATTGGCGTGTGTCAGAAAGCGGCGAAACAAATAGGAAAGAAATAGATGAAAATTTATTGTTGACAATCTTGGAGGCGTTTGCTATAATCAAGAACGGTGATTGCGCAAGCGTCTCCGAGAGTGCTGCTGTGGCTCAGTCGGTAGAGCGTCACATTGGTAATGTGGAGGTCACGGGTCCGATTCCCGTCAGCAGCTCTTATAAAAAGTGGGAACCCCTTATAAGATCAGGGGTTCCATTTTTGTTTCAGGAAATTATATTAAAACGTATTGGTAGTTCATGAGAATCTTAAGGGGAAAACAAGTTGCGGACATCGTTATCGGAAAACACTTTGCATGTCATTGCCAAAATTTATACAGATTTTTCATCCAAGTTCGGTATCCCCAGACAGAGCGGACTGGTTCCGGAGTTGAGAGGCGAGATTGTATTTGAGTCGGAATTTCGAAGACCAGAGGCAATTCTGGGAATAGAGGAATTCTCGCATTTATGGCTTCTCTGGGAATTTTCCGAGGCAAGGAAGGAGAACTGGTCAGCCACAGTTTATCCGCCGAGATTGGGAGGAAAGGAGAAGAAAGGGGTGTTTGCCACGCGTTCTCCTTTCAGACCAAATTCCATCGGACTTTCCTGTGTGAAGTTGGAGGAGGTGATCCTTGCGGGAAAAGATGCGCCGAAGCTGATCGTTTCGGGGGTGGATCTTTTGGATGGCACGCCGATCTTTGATATCAAACCTTATCTGCCTTATGCGGATGCACATCCGGAAGCGGAAGGTGGATTTGGACAGGCACATAAGGAGGATTGCATAGAGGTGATTTTCCCGCAGGAACTTCTGAATCGTCTTCCAAAGGAAAAGAGACAGGCAGCTTGGGCGGTGCTGGCGCAGGATCCGCGCGCTGCATATAATAAACAGCCGGATTATGTATATGGCATGGCGTTTGCGGGATTTGACATCCGTTTTCGGGTGGAGGGAAATATTCTGATTGTGTGTGATGTGGTGCCCCGGACAGAAGATTTTCAAAGGATCAAATAGATTTTGCTTTCCAAGCAAGGGTCCCATATGTTATACTGTGATGCGGGCATTGCAGGAATCAACAAAAAATGCAAAGTATTTTGAGAGAGGAAACAAAGATGACTGAATGGATTCAGAACTTTGGCAGTACATTTTATAAATGTTTTATCAAAGAGGACAGATACAAGCTGCTTTTGAGCGGTATCGGCGTGACGATCAAGGTGTCGCTTCTGGCGGTTGTGATCGGTATCATTATCGGCATGATCATAGCAATCTGCAATCTGTCGAAACACAAGCTGCTGAAGATCATCGGCGGCATTTATACGGACGTGATCCGCGGAACGCCTTCCGTAACCCAGCTGATGATCATTTATTTTGTGATTTTTGCATCGGTACATCTGGATAAGTGGATCATTGCGGCAATTGCCTTTGGCATCAATTCCGGAGCGTATGTGTCTGAAATTATCCGGGCCGGCATCATGTCCATTGACAAAGGGCAGACGGAAGCCGGCAGATCCCTGGGGCTGAATGCGTATCAGACCATGAGCCGCATCGTGATCCCGCAGGCGATCAAAAATATTTTCCCGGCGCTGTGTAATGAATTTATTGTGCTCATTAAGGAGACGGCCATTGTGGGATATGTGGGCCTGATGGATATCCAGAAGGCCGGCGACTTTATCAAGAGCGCAACCTTTATCGCATTCATGCCTTTGATCGGAACGGCAGTGATCTATTATGTGTTGATTAAGATTCTGACGTTGATCCTGAACAGGATTGAGGCAGCGCTGCGGAAGGCGGATGCAAGGTAATATACACAGTTGGGTGAAGAGGGACAGGGAATGATTAAGGTAAAAAATTTGCATAAAACATTTGAGAATCTGGAGGTTCTCAAGGGGATTGACGAGCATATTGAAAAGGGCGAGGTGGTCGTGGTGATCGGTCCTTCCGGCTCCGGAAAGAGTACGTTTCTGCGTTGCCTGAACCTGCTGGAGGATGTGACGGCGGGCGAGATCTATGTGGATGATGAGATGATCAATGATCCGAAGGTGAATGTGAACCGGATCCGCCAGAAGATGGGGATGGTATTCCAGCAGTTTAATCTGTTCCCGCATCTGACTATCATGGAAAATATTACCCTGGCACCGGTGCTTTTGAAGAAAATGACAAAGGAAGATGCGATTAAGCTCGGCAGGGAACTGCTTGCGAGACTCAATCTGGCGGAGAAGGAGAATGCGTATCCCGCGCAGCTCTCCGGCGGTCAGAAGCAGCGCGTGGCGATTGCGAGAGCCCTTGCCATGGACCCGGAGATCATGTTGTTTGACGAGCCCACTTCCGCCCTGGATCCGGAGATGGTGGGAGAGGTACTGGATGTGATGAAGGATCTGGCGAAATCCGGTATGACCATGGTAATCGTCACGCATGAGATGGGATTTGCCAGAGAAGTGGCCACCAGAGTGTTGTTCATAGACCAGGGTGTGGTGATGGAGAGCGGCACGCCGGAAGAGGTTTTCGGCAATCCGCAGAACGAAAGAACGAAGAATTTTTTGAGCAAAGTGCTTTAAGAAGTGTTTGTTTTCAAGTGAAAATTGGATATTCTGCGGATTTTCTTTGGTCAAAAAATTGGTATAATTACTAGAGACCGGTGAGGAAACCGGCGATAACGAGGAGGATGATATTATGAAAAAAGCAACAAAATTGGCAGCACTGGTACTTGCTATGACAATGCTTGTAAGTGTATTTGCGGCATGCAGCAATTCCGGTAGTGCAGGTGACAGTAACAGCAATGCAGCTTCTCAGGCAGCAGGCCAGAGCAGCGAGGCACAGGCACCCGCAGCAGGCACTGAATTGAAGTTCGGAACAAACGCAGAGTTTCCGCCCTTTGAATTTGTGGCTGCAAACGGTGTGATCGGTCAGTATGACGGAATCGATATGGCAATCGCAAAACAGATCGCTGAGGAGAACGGCAAAACAGCTGTGATCGAGAACATGGAGTTTGACTCTCTGCTGGTAGCTCTGCAGAACGGTCAGATTGATGCGGTGATCGCAGGTATGACTGTGACGGATGAGAGAAAAGAGAGCGTTGATTTCTCTACACCTTACTACACTGCAACACAGGTGATGATTGTGAAGGAAGGCTCTGATATCACCAAGGCTTCTGATATTGCAGATAAGAAGATCTGTGTGATTCAGGGTTACACCGGACAGACCTGCATGGACGAGATGGGTTATCCTTACGAGGCGTTCAAGAAGGGTACAGAGGCAGTGCTTGAGCTTGTAAACGGCAAGTGTGATGTGGTAGTGATCGACTCTGCAACAGCAGAAAAGTATGTAAGCGACAATCAGGGTCTGAAGATCGTGGAGGATCCCACCGCATTTGAGGGCGAAGAGTATGCGATCGCAGTTCAGAAGGGTAACACCGAGCTGCTGAACATGATCAATGCAGCGATCGAAAAGAAGCTGGCTGACGGCACAATCTCTTCTCTGGCAGCACAGTATGCAGAGGCTGAATAATCCGGCGAAACAGTATAAATTACAAATATTGAAATCGACAAAAACCTTGCGGATGCAGGGTTTTTGTTTTAGTATAAAATATAGTACGCGTTATCGACAAAAACCTTGCAGGAGGGATTGATCAGACATGCATCCGTTTGCGAAAAGCCTTTTAAAGAAAAAAGCAGTTTGGATATATATCGGAGTGATTTGTATCCTGCTTTGTATTTGTTTTTTTCAATTGATCGTGAGCAGGTCAGTGCAGGAGTTCGATGGAGGCTATGTATTTGCGCCGGAAGATAGTGGGACGAGAACAATTTTTGAAAATATATCTTTAAAGCCGGGAGTTTATCAGATCATTCTCGACTATCGCACCGATCAGGATTATTCTGCATATTGCAATATTCGTGATGATTCCGTAAATGCAGGAACTCTTTTGACAAATGGAGAGCATTTTTATGCGGGACGAGCGGAAACTACGTTTTATTTATGGTTATTTCAGCCGACGGATGACTTGCAGGTCGTAGCTGATTATGTGGGGGGATATTATGTTGAAACCGGGAATTTATTGATACGAAATACCGGTAAACTATGGAGTATCCGGTTTGTGCTTGTGTGTTTTGCAGGTGCACTTGGGATGGCTGGGATAGCAATGTTTTTCTACCAAAAAGAGTATGGTATTGCGACGGAGGCTTGGCTGACCGGTATTGTTTTGGTTGGGATTGCCCTGATGGCTTCGCTTTCGCAGTTGGGCGGCTATATGTATGGCGGAGCGGATCTGACCTATCATCTTATGAGAATAGAAGGGGTGAAGGACAGTATTCTTGCCCGGCAATTTCCGATCCGGATCGAGCCGGAATGGCTGTATGGACATGGATACGCCAGCGGCATTTTTTACTGTGATGCGCTGTTTTATCTTCCTGCATTGCTCAGACTTGCAGGATTCCCGATCACCGCATCCTACAATGTTTATTGCATTTGTCTAAATTTTGCGACTGCTTGGATCGCATGGTACTGTTTTGGCAAAATATTCAGGGATAATCGCATTGGGCTTATGTGCAGTGGATTTTATACTTTGTCCATTATGAGATTGTATCGGGTGGCTATCGTCAATGCGGTCGGAGAGGGAAGCGCGATCACATTCCTTCCGCTTATTTTTTATGGGGTTTACTGTATTTTTGCGGGGAAAAATGATCGGGGCAGAAAAGCATGGATTCCTTTGGCACTGGGGTATACCGGTATTATTCAGACGCATGTGTTAACCTGTGAGATTACATTATTTTTAATGCTCCTGTTTTGCGTGATCTGTATCAGAAAAGTGTTTCGCACGCCGGTGTTTACGGCACTTGTAAAAGCAGTATTGGCAGTAATAGGTTTAAACTTTTGGTATATCGTTCCTTTTTTGGATTATTATCTGACGCAGGATATCAGGATCCGCCACGCCTCCGGCAGAACTATACAGGACAGAGGACTTTATTTGTCACAGATGCTTGTAAACATATGGTCTGATGAGAAAATTCAAAGTTTTGAAGAGCGTGGGTTTCAGAATGTAGTGGCACTGAGTCCGGGATATGTAGGTTTGTTGGCGTTAGGGGTATTTGGGGGTGTATGGATCTGGTGGAAGATAGTCGGCAGAGATATGAGTACGACTGTATGGCGGGCGGCTGAAATTTCTTTTGTGTTTGCATTGATCATGCTATGTATGACATTGCAGAATTTCCCATGGAACAGCATTCAGAAATGGGGAGAGTTACCGGCAGTGTTGATCAGCAGCCTTCAGTTTCCATATCGTTTCCTGGGATGGGCAATGGTATTTTTGACCATGCTTTTTGGATGCTGCCTGTGGATATTCCGAAAAAAAAGAGTTACGTATCTGATCGGAGCAGTATTGGCGCTGTTTAGTATGTGTACGGCCGCTTATGGTGTGTGGCAGTTTACATGTAAAGAAGATTATCAATTGCGCATATACAATGAAGGCGGAATGGGATATGGGTATATATCAGGTGCGGAATATTTGATCTACGGTGTGGATGAAGGAAAACTTTCTTTTGCGGGGGCGGTTCCCGGAGAACATGTTAGAATAACGGAGTATGCAAAACAATATCTTACCGTGAATTTGGTTTGTGAAAATACAGGCAGCGAAGAAAGTTATATCGATTTTCCTTTGCTGTATTATAAGGGATATCAGGCTAAAACAGATACCGGAGAAAAGCTGCAGGTATGTTATGGAGATAATTATCTTGTCAGAGTGATCCTGCCACCCGGATATTCAGGCGGTGTGAAGGTTTGTTTTGTAAGTCCCTTCTACTGGCGGATCAGTGAGCTTGTCACACTGCTGACAATTGGAGTCCTGTGCCTGTACTTTAAAAGAGGGAAAGCCCGAAAAACCGACTTGACAGGGCGAAAAAAACGTGATACGCTGACTTCAGTTAAAAGGGAGTAGTTGCAAGCGTGCAATCAACATACCCCGGCGACAATAGAGCAGAAGTGTCTGTTTTATTGTGTCGTGGTTGCACACTTTCAGGGCAGTTGTAAACGGCTATTGAGAGAACAAGACTTTTAGCACATTTGTGCTGAAAGTCTTATTTTTAGTTTATGGATTTGGTAACAGGAGGGAAAAGATGGAAATGATACTTCAGTTTGTATTGAGTGTGGTGGGCTTTGTGATGCTGATCAAAGGAGCCGACTGGTTTGTGGAAGGAGCATCCAAGGTGGCGGATCGTTTCGGAATCCCGCAGATTGTGATTGGACTCACCATTGTGGCTATGGGGACTTCCCTGCCGGAGGCCGCAGTGAGTATCTCTGCGGCTTTGAAGGGAAGTGCGGACATCACGATCGGCAATGTGGTCGGGAGCAATATCATGAATGTGCTGGTGATCCTGGGACTGACCTCCGTGATCCGGGCCATCGCGGTGAAGAAGAATACGATCCGGTATGAAATGCCTTTTACGATTGCGATTACGGTCATTTTGGCTGTCATGGGGCTGATGGACAATCAGGTGGGCCGGATGGAGGGGGGAATCCTGTGGGTATTTATGATCCTGTATCTGTCTTATCTGGTATGGGTGTCCAAGACGGACAAGGATGCCATTGAGGAAGCTGCCAAAGCGGATGAAAAAGAGTCCATCCTGAAAATGCTGGTGATGATCCTGATTGGTGCGGGGATGATCGTATGGGGAAGCGATATCACTGTGGATGCGGCGACTGCGATCGCTAAGAGTTTCGGAATGTCGGAGCGTCTGGTGGGACTGACCATTGTGGCGTTCGGGACCTCACTGCCGGAGCTGGTGACCAGCTGTACAGCTGCAATCAAGGGAAAGGCAGACATTGCGGTGGGCAATATCGTGGGAAGCAATATTTTCAATATTTTGTTTGTAGTGGGTACCACTGCGCTGATCACGCCGGTGCCTTACAGTGCAAACTTTATGATAGACAGTATTGTAGCGGTGGCTGCGATGATCCTGCTCCTTGTCTGTGTGATCCCGAAGAAACAGCTGGGGCGCGTGGGCGGCATTTTGATGCTGTTGGGATATGCCGGATATTTTGTCTATCTGATCAAGTGATTATAGGGATTGCATCCCACCCACTAAAAATGGTATAATGAGCGGGGGGGGAAATGTATGAGGGGATACTTTAAGAAATATACATTTATTCTGTATCTGGTATTGGCGGTACTTTTCTTCTTGGTGGTATTCCGCATATGGAGTAAGTATGATGTATATACGACCAGCAGGCAGTACAGGCATGGATATCAGACAATAAAAAATTATGAATATGAGCGTTATGAAGATCCCCAGGCTCCGGCCGGTATCAGGCAGGAATTTCGCTTTCCGGTCGATAAGGTAACGGGGACTTACCGGGAATTAGTCTTTTTTACAAAACATCAGAATGTGTATGTCTATGTGGATGATGTACAGGTTTATTATATCTGTCCGGCGCAGGGCAATAAATTTGGGAAGACCCCGGGAGGAGTCTGGAACAGCATAGCTTTTGAGGAAGGCGAGGAAGGCAGTGAGATTCGGGTTGTGACTTATCCCGTTTATAAGGGAATGACAGCAAAGAAGCCGACCTTCTATTATGGAGAGAAATTTGAAATCGTTTTGCATGTGCTGTTACAGCAGCTTCCGGCTCTGTTCATTTGTTTTATCTGCATCTTGCTGGGGATATTGTTTATTGTGTATGAATTTTATCATCACAATGATGTGGAGAAAGTGGAAGGCAATCTCAGTATGCTGGGGAGTTTTGCCATTATCATTGCACTGTGGAAGCTGACGGACAGCGAGATTGCGTATCTGCTGTTCCCAAGCCGGCATGCAATGTATCTGGTGCCATCTTTTCTGCTGCATCTTGGAATGGTTCCGTTTATTCTGTTTGTCAAAGGTCTGAATATCGGTGTGCGCAGCAGAAAGTTTTGGGATATCTGTGTTTGTGCATCCATGGGAATCGCTTTGATCACGACGCTTTTGCAGATATTTAATATCCTTGATCTGCGGGAAACATTGTGGGTGGTGCATCTGGAGATTGTTGCGCTTCTGGCATTGTTCTTCGGCATGGCGTTATATGAGATCCGGCACAGGGGGATGACGGAAAAGCTGCGGCTGCATATGATCGTATTACCAATCTGCGCAGTCGGCGTGATCCTGGATATGGCATTTTATTATACAGTGAACAGCAACAGAAGTGGCTTCTTTGCAATCCTGGGTTTTGCAATCTATACGGTGATCCTCGGATTGGATTCCATAAAGGCCATCAAGGAATTGATCAGCATCGGCGTGCAGGCGAAGCATTTTGAGCAGAAAGCATATCACGATCAGCTGACAGGCCTGAACAACCGCATGGCATATGCGGATTATACCAACCGGGATGAGTTTTCGCCGCAACGTTGTATCATTGCGGTGTTTGATCTGAATAATCTGAAGAAGTGTAATGATATTCTGGGTCATGAGAAGGGGGATATCTACATCAGGGAATGTGCGGATATCATCAAGGATACCTTTCAGGATATCGGGCAGTGCTATCGGATGGGCGGAGACGAGTTCTGTGTGCTGATGGAACAGGTTTCCCTGGAGACCTGCCACAAGCGGATGAAGCAGATGGAGGAACTGGTGGTGCAGCGCAACCAGAGGAATCCGGAGATCAAGATGGGAATCGCTTACGGTTATGATATGTTCGATAACCGGATCGATCATAATATCAATGATACATCCAGGCGGGCGGATAAGAAGATGTATGACAGGAAGTTTAAGATGAAGCAGGAGGAAAACAACACATGAGACAACAGGGAATATTGATGCCGATTGCGAGTATTCCGTCTGCATATGGCATTGGGACATTTGGAAAAGAAAGCTATCGTTTTGTTGATTTTCTGGAGAAGGCGGGACAGACACTGTGGCAGATCCTGCCGTTGGGACCTACGAGCTACGGGGACTCGCCCTACCAGACTTTTTCTACTTTTGCGGGAAATCCGTATTTTATCGATCTGGAGATGTTGGTTGCGGATGGATTGCTCACGCAGAAGGAATGTGATTCCTGTAATTTTGGAGAAGATGTTCTGTCCATAGATTATGAGAAGCTTTATTATGCCAGATTTCCTCTGCTGAGAAAAGCCTTTGAACGTGGCTATGAGACGATCAGTCAAACGGAGAGTTATGGGGAATTTAAGCAGAAAAACGCAGATTGGCTGGAAGATTATGCATTGTATATGGCGGTGAAAGATTCCTTTGGCGGTGTGTGCTATATTGAGTGGCCGGAGGATATCCGCAGGCGGAAGAAGGCGGCTATGAACCGGTATCGGAAGCAGTTGCAGACCGAGATTGATTTTTATTTTTTCCAGCAATATCTGTTCTTTACGCAATGGAAAGCGTTAAAGCAGTATGCCAACGAGCGTAGCATAGAGATCGTCGGAGATATTCCGATCTATGTGGCCTTTGACAGTGCGGATACCTGGGCGAATCCGAAACTTTTCCAGATGGACAGGCAGGGATATCCCACGGCGGTAGCGGGGTGTCCGCCGGACTATTTCTCGGAGACCGGACAGTTGTGGGGAAACCCGCTTTACGATTGGAATTATCACAGAGAAACCGGATATGCGTGGTGGATGCAGCGGTTTGCCCATTGTTATGAACTGTATGATGTGGTGCGGATCGATCACTTCAGAGGTTTTGATGAGTATTGGGCGGTGCCCTATGGTGAGTCTACGGCTGTGAACGGAGAGTGGCTGAAAGGTCCCGGATATGAGTTGTTTTCTACTTTGAAGAAAACGCTGGGTAAGAAAAGGATCATTGCCGAGGATCTGGGATTCATGACGAACAGTGTGAGAAAACTGGTGAAACGCACCGGATTTCCCAATATGAAGATCCTGCAGTTTGGATTTGACTCAGAGGGGGAGAGTGAGTATCTTCCTCACAAATATGACCACAACTGCGTGGTATACACAGGAACGCATGACAATGACACGACGGTGGGCTTTATCCGTCAGATGCGGGGGAAGGATCTGAAATTTGCCAGAAAATACCTGCACTGCAAGAATGACAAAAAGCTGTGTCGTGAGATGATTCGTGCGGGGATTGCCAGTGTGGCGGATCTGTGTATTATCCCAATGCAGGACTGGCTAGAGTTGGATAACAAAGCGCGCATCAATATTCCCTCCACGCTGGGCGAGAACTGGAAGTGGCGTATGGCGTCTGAGGCGCTGACGGAAGAACTGGCGAAGAAGATCTACAAAATGACAAAGTTGTACGGAAGAGTACAAGGTGAAGGAGGACAAGAGAGAAATGCCTGATTTATCATTATTTGTTACTGCGATTCCTATTGTTATTGTGGTTTTGCTGATCCTTATCATTTTCCTGACCGGATATGTAAAAGCGTCGCCGGATACAGCGATCATTATCTCCGGTTTGCGGAAGAATCCCAAGGTTCTGATCGGTAAAGCGGGAGTGAAGATTCCGTTCCTGGAGAGGAAGGATGAACTGAATCTGCAGTTGATCCCAATCGACGTAAAGACTTCCAATGCGGTTCCGACGGCAGATTATATCAATATTAACGTGGATGCGACAGTCAATGTCAAGATCAGCGACAAGCCGGACACCCTGAGACTGGCGGCACAGAACTTCCTGAACAAGAAGCCGGAGTACATTGCCCGTGTGGCGAGAGAAGTGCTGGAAGGTAATGTACGTGAGATCGTCGGCAAGATGGCCTTGGAGGAGATGGTTTCCGACCGTCAGAAATTTGCAACGCTGGTAAAAGAGAATGCGGAGCCCGATCTGGCAGCCATGGGTCTGGACATTGTAAGTTTTAATGTGCAGAATTTTGTGGACGGAAACGGTGTCATTGAGAACCTGGGTGTGGACAACATCGTAAAAATTCAGAAGAACGCTGCGATTTCCCGTGCGGAGAGTGAGAAAGAGATCGCCAAGGCACAGGCAAATGCGAGAAAAGAGGCAAATGATGCCCAGGTAAGCAGTGAACTGGAGATTGCCAATGCACAGTCGAGAGCTCAGAAGGAGAAATCTATTGTGCAGGTCAATGCCCAGCGGGAGGCACAGGAGGCCAAGATCATCGCGGATACGCAGATTGCCCAGAAAGAGAATGAGCTGGCAATCACCAAAGCGGAATTGCAGAAAGCGGCAGATACCAAGCGCGCAATCGCAGATGCTGCCTATCAGATTCAGCAGGAGTCTGAGCGTAAATCCGTGGAGATCGCTACCGCGGATGCAAACATTGCGAGACAGGAGAAAGAGATCCTCCTGAAGCAGAAAGAGGCTGAGGTAATGGAGCAGTCTCTGGATGCACAGGTAAAGAAGAAAGCTGAGGCTGAAAAGTTTGCAAGACAGCAGAAGGCAGATGCACAGCTTTACGAGATCCAGAGGAATTCCGAGGCACAGCTGTTCGAACGTCAGAAGAACGCTGAGGCTGAGAAGTTTGAGAAAGAGAAGGAAGCGGAGGCTTTGAAGGCAACTGCTGAGGCGCAGAAGTACACCATGGAGCAGGAGGCACAGGGTATCCGTGCCAAAGGTATAGCGGAGGCTGAGGCAATCCGTGCCAAGGCGCTGGCAGAGGCGGAAGGTATTGAGAAGAAGGCGGAAGCTATGACCAAGATGGGCGAGGCTGCTGTGCTGGAGATGTACTTCAAGGCATTGCCTGAGGTGGTGAAGAATGCGGCGGAGCCGTTGTCCAATGTAGATAAGATCACCATGTACGGCGACGGTAATTCCTCCAGATTGATGAAGGATGTCATGGGTACGGTGGTGCAGGTGACAGACGGTTTAAAGGAATCCACCGGTGTGGATCTGTCAGCAGTATTGGCAGGATTCCTGGGCGGTAAGGTTGCCAGCGCACCGACGAAGGAAACTGAGTCTGGGGCGGAGCCTTCCGAAACCACGGAAACGAAATAAGATTGGAAGAGTCCCCGGGGCGAAAAGCCATGGGGACTCTTTTGTCATGAAAGAAAAAATAGTTTCAGCAGGGAGAGGAGGGGGATATATGAGCAGCTTTGGCGGATAAAGATCATCTGTAAGGCTCTTATAGTTTTTTCATCGCCATGTAAGAATTATGATATTCTTTGCGATAGGTCACATCTTCTCCGAACCAGTCAGGGGGCAGGAAAGCATCCGCCGCTTCTGTGCTGCCGAATTCCACCTCCGCCATGATCAAGGGGGCAAAGGGGGCGTCGAACACGTCCAACTCGATCGTCAGCGCATAATCCTCCGGCGGAGTGGGAAAGCCTTCTTTGAATCCCGGATTCGTCAAGGGGATCAGATAGCGCTTTTTGGAGATGATGTTACCGTCTGCTTTTTCCCGTAAATGATAATAGGACATTTCATTTAAAGCCAGATTATGTTCTTCTCTGGCCATCATGCCACGCCCTTTATAGGTCATATAGTAGTGGTCGTCCTCTTTGCGCACACGGACCACAGGATCTACATTCAGATAGGCCTGTTCTATGTGGTGACACGGGTAATCCTTCAGATTATCCGGTAACTTTCTGATCAGATATTTTCGCTCGATTTCCATTTTATGATTCCTCTTGCTTCGCAGCCGCTTGTTTTTCTATCATAAACTCGAAAGCCCGCTGCTTCGCAGCTCTTTTGATTTGCTTCGCAAATCAGCTTCCTCGTTAAAACATGCACGAAAAACAAATGTCTGCTTCGCAGCCGCTTGTTTTTCTTTGCATGTTTTATTTTATCATAACCATCGCAAAAAACCAACCCCGTGTTGAAAATGCATGAGAAAATGTGTATACTGAAATATAGATTGAACCGGTGAAATAACAGGTGAAACGGAGGGATGTGCAATGGGTAAAATTGCGGTTTTTTTTGCAGCGGGCTATGAGGAGATAGAGGCGCTCACGGTGGTGGATATCTGCCGCAGGCTGGGGCTTTCCATCGATATGGTGTCTGTCACGGGGGAAGATATCGTAGCGGGTTCTCATGGCATTGCAGTAAAGATGGATAAGCTGATTACACAGGCAAATTTTGAGGAGTATGATATGTTGGTGTTGCCGGGAGGCATGCCGGGAACGAAGAATCTGGAGGCCTGTGAGCCGTTGATGGCGCAGATTGATGCCTTTTATCAGGCGGGAAAGTATATCGGTGCGATCTGTGCGGCTCCCAGCATTTTCGGGCATAGAGGGATTCTGAAGGGCAGAAAGGCGTGCAGTTATCCTTCTTCCGAGAGTCAGTTGGAAGGGGCGCAGGTGACGGCGGGACCGGTGGAGATCGACGGCAATGTGGTGACGTCCAGAGGTATGGGAACAGCCATTGATTTCGGACTTGCGATCGGCGGTCTGTTCTGCGGACAGGAGAAGGCGGACAAGCTGGCAGAGGGGATTGTCTATGGAAAAGCATAAGGAGTCTATAGATTATACAAGAGAAATGCTGGCCTTCATCGACAAGAGTCCCAGTCCGTTCCATGTGATAGCCAATCTCTCGGAAAGGTTGGTGGGAGCAGGTTTTTTGCGGCTGAGTGAAACCGAAAATTGGAAGGTGGAACCGGGCGGAAGCTATTTTGTGACCAGAAATGATTCCTCCCTGATCGCATTTTGTGTGCCGCAGTCAGGGAAGGACAGAGCGTGCAGGGGATTTCATATGGCTGCTGTCCACAGCGATTCGCCCACTTTTAAGATCAAGGAACATCCGGAGGAGGTGACAGACAGGAGATATCTGAAACTGAATACGGAGAAATATGGCGGGATGATCCTGTCCACCTGGTTGGACAGACCCCTTTCCGTTGCGGGAAGAGTGGTGATCGAGGAACAGGCAGAAGAAACGGGGCGCGCAGCGCTGGTGACAAGGCTGGTTGATCTGGATAGGGATACGCTGGTGATCCCGAATGTTGCGATCCACATGAACCGTGATATGAACAAGGGAGTGGAGTACAATCCGCAGATTGATATGCTGCCGCTTTACGGAGATGTGCAGCAAAGAGCCGAGAACGGCGCAGCGGAAGACGGGAACGCGGAAGATGCGAATGAAAAAGATGCGAATGAGAAGGAGATGTTTCTGGCGGAGATTGCAGAGGCTGTCGGTGTACAGCCGGAGCAGATATTGGGGCATGATCTTTTCCTGTATGTGAGGGATAAGGGGCGGATATTCGGACGAAACGGTGAGTTTGTGCTGTCCCCCAAACTGGATGATCTACAGTCTGTGTACGCGGCCATGGAAGCATTTGTCACTGCCGCGCCAAAGGAATTTATTTCACTCTGTGCTGTTTTTGACAATGAAGAAGTGGGGAGCCGTACCAGGCAGGGAGCCGATTCCACTTTTCTGGAAGATACTTTGGAGCGGATCTGTGAAGCTCTGTGCGGCGCCTGTGGAGAAAACAGTGCGAAAACGCTTATGAAGCGGTGGATCGCAGACAGTTTTCTGATCTCGGCGGACAACGCCCACGCGGTGCATCCGAACCATCCGGAGAAAGCGGATCCGACGAATCGTCCCTATCTGAACAGCGGCATAGTGATCAAGTATCACGGCGGACAAAAGTATACTACGGATGCGGTTTCCACCGCAAAGATGAAGGCTCTCTGTAAACGGGCAGGCGTGCCGTATCAGACCTATGCCAACCGGTCTGACATCGCGGGAGGCTCCACATTGGGGAATCTCTCCGCAGGACATGTGCCGGTTGCTTCTGTGGACATCGGTATGCCGCAGCTTGCCATGCATTCTGCCGTAGAAACAGGCGGTGCCTTGGACACCGCCTATGCCGTAAAAGTATTGCAGGAATTTTTCCGGGAATAAAAACGAAATGGGATCAAATCTGATTTCTTCCCTTGAATGTATTATAAGCATCAGGCTTCCACTGCGGGAGAACGTCCGCCACGGCTTCTTCCGCAGTGATTTCTTTCTCTCCGTTGTCAATATCGATCAAGGCATATCTGTCATTCCCCATGCCAAGTTCTTTCATATAGGATAGCTGTCGCAGTCCATGCCGGGTTTCCACACGCTCGATCATTGCTTTGCCGCCGCCGAAAGGCAGGTGGTAGATCAGGTCGATGCATGCCTGATCCACGGCCAGAATGTCCAGAGAAGCCAGAATGCCGATATCCGGTGTTACCACAGGTTCCGCACCGGCCCCCTCACAGTCGCAGGACACCGACATGTTTCGCATCACATTGATGAAGGAGATCCGGCTGCCAAAGTGATCCACGGTAGCATGGGTGCTCTCGGTCATACGCTCCATGAGTTCCTCCTCGGCAATATTCCACATATTCGATTGGCCGGGAGTGGTGTGGATCTCTTTCTTGCCGATGCGTCCGTCCGCGCAGCCGATGCCGATATTTTTGTTGGAACCGCCGAAACCGCCCATGGCATGCCCCTTGAAGTGAGTCAGCGTCAGCATGGAATCATAGTTCAGTAGATTTTTGCCCACATGCATTTCATCAAACCACTTGCCGTTCTTAACCGGGAGCTTGGCAACGCCGTCCTCATCCAGAATGTCCACAGGACAGAAAGTCCAACCGTTTATCCGAAGTGTCTCCCGGTGCGCCTCGGTGGTATAGCGGCTGCCTTCGTAATAGGTATTTGTCTCTACGATGGTTGCATCCGCCAATTTTTCCGCAAATAATTCTTTCACCCAAGGGCGGGGAATGATGTTGGGGCCCTCCGCCTCGCCGGTGTGGAGTTTTACACAGATCTTTCCGGTCAGATTCGCACTGACGCGGTCATAGATTTTCTGAAGACCCGCCGGACTTAATTCTCTGGTGAAAAAAACAGTAGAAGAATTACCGGTCCTTTGATCATATGGAATATAAAGATTTCCGTCTGTACCCGGAATGGGGTGTTTTGTGCTCATAATGATTCCCTGCCTTTCTCAAATAATTCTTTTCTTTTATTATACACGGAATCCGTGGAAAAACGCAAATGCAGTTTTCCGGATTGGGAAAGCCGGCGCATAATTTACTGCATCAATGAGGAAAACAAAACATATGATAGGATAACGTGACAGTTGCAAAGCCTTGCATGGTCAAACGGCATATGGGGGCAGATGATGGAACAAAAACGGGAAAATCTTTTGAATCTTGCGCTGGAGACCCCGGAGGAGGAACGGGAGCAGACGGAGAATCTGAATGCCGGATTCCTCCCGGAAACCAGAAGCTGGGAGATGATCGTAAAGTTTCACGGAGATCTGCGGGGAGCGGTGGCAGGTGTGGAAAGCCCGGACGCACAGATCCGGGTGGAAATATTGATTGCGGGATATGCGATCCTCACGGTGCCGGAATTTCTCGTGGATACGGTGACGGCGCTGGAAGAGATTGAATATATGGAACTGCCCAAACGCTTTTATTATTCTGTGGACGGCTTTTTTGGGAATGGAGGCTTCGGCTTTGCGTCTGCAGACAGAGCCTGTTTCACTGCGGTCACACAGGGATCGCCTTTTTTAACCGGGCGCGGCGTGCTGATGCTGATTGCGGACAGCGGGATTGATTGGCAACGTCGGGATTTTCGCAACGGGGACGGAAGTACCAGGATTCGCTTCCTGTGGGATCAGACCCTGAATGCGGAATTTTCTGCTGCACAGATCGATGTGGCGCTGCTTGCGGCTAATCCGGAGGAACAATTCCGATTGTTGCCCAGTCTGGATGTGAGCGGACACGGCACTGCCGTGGCGGGAATTGCTGCGGGGGCGAATCCGGAAAGCGGCTATGAGGGAGCCGCGCCGAAGGCGGAGTACCTGATTGTGAAGCTGGGATCTGCGGACCCGCTTGGCTTTCCCCGCACCACGGAATTGATGCGGGCCGTAGCATGGGGATTACAGAAAGCGGAGCTTCTGAGGATGCCTTTGGTGATCAATTTAAGCTTTGGCAACAGTTACGGTGCCCATGACGGCAGTTCGTTGTTGGAGCGATTTCTGGACAACGCGGCAGAAATCGGCAGAACCGTCATTTGTGTGGGAAGTGGGAATGAAGGCGCAAATGGCGGTCATGCGGCGGGCAGAGTGCAGGATGGGCAGACCGCGAGACAGGAATTTGCCGTGGCAAATTATGAGCAGAATCTGAGACTGCAGCTTTGGCAGAACTACAGTGATGAATATCGGATCTATCTGGTATCGCCCGGCAGACGCAGAGTGGAGATGACTGCTCCGATCAACGGGGGAAAGTATACGGTTTTTCTGGAAGATACAAAAATTCTTGCCTATCAGGGAGAGCCGGCACCTTACGCGGTGGCAAAGGAACTTTATCTGGAGTTTTTGCCCGAGGGCACACCTTACATCAGCAGTGGGATCTGGACCATCGAGTTGGAGCCGGTTCGCGTGGTGACGGGACAGTATTATCTGTATCTGTCGGATGGAGCGGCCAGAAATGCCGGAACTTTTTTCTTTACACCGACGCCGGAGGTGACACTGACGATCCCGTCCACCGCCGCAAAAGTGATCACGGTGGGAGCTTATGACGCGTTATATGATGCCTATGCGGATTTTTCCGGAAGGGGCTATGCGGATGAGGACAGGACGATCGGTGTGGTGACGGCTGGGCTTGTCAAACCGGATATTGTGACTCCTGGAGTCAATGTTTCGGCACCTGACCTGTTTGGCGGCTATGTGCCCGTCACGGGAACTTCTTTTGCCGCGCCCATAGCGGCGGGAGCAGCGGCACTTTTGATGGAATGGGGAATTGTGCGGGGAAATGATCGTTTTTTGTACGGTGAGAAAGTGAAGGCGTATCTGCGGGCGGGGGCGCGCAGATTGCGCGGAGAACGCGCCTACCCCAATGACAGAGTGGGATATGGCGCGCTGTGTTTGTCGGAAAGTCTGCCGTAAAATAAGGTCAGATACCTGTCAGATATCGCCTGTGTCCGCAGTGTCTGTGCCCGCGGCGGAGCCTGATCCGCGCACGCGGATGCCGTTTACTTCCACTTCGCCGTCCAGTTGGATCACCAGGCATTTTCTGCCGTCGATCTCTCGGGTTTCGATCAGATCCGTGCGGTCCGGACTTACTTTGATCACGATATCCGGCGTTTTCACGTCGAAAGTGCGGGAACTGAACACGTTGCTGGCGTAGAGAGTGGTCTGATCTCCGGCGGCGGTATCATAGTAAGTGTCGAACTCTGCCAGTTTTTCGTTGGCAACGCCGCTGCCTGCCAGCAGGGTTTTTACTTCGTTTTTATCCAATACAAGAGGCGCGGGATCTTCCTTGTGTTCCGCCGCCATCTCCTGAAATTTTTCATGGATATTTTTCACCATTTCCAGTTCACAGGTTTCTCCCAGCGTTTCCTCGATCAGCGTCTGGAAGGTTTCTTTCTGGGCACCAGCGGACATGGGGGTGGGGCAGCCCAGCAATTGGTCCATGAACGTTTCCTGCAGTTCCTCCGCATCTTTCGAGTAGTAGAGGGCACTGTGAATATCGGCCCCTCTGTCGTTGAAAGCGGGGAACAGGAAGCCGGTCTCCGGCATGCCTACGACCCAGTCGCGGATCCGGTTCTGAAACGCATTTTCCTCCACATTGTAAGACAGTCCGGGCTTGGAGAGTTCCACCGGACAGATGCAGCACATGATGTATTCGTAGACTTCATCGGAGGCATCGTCCATATCCAGCCCGTCGGCAGTTTTGCCGGGAACGTCATAGACATCATGGATCAGCAGGATCAGATAATTTCCCACGTATTCATAAGTCTCGATCACCCGGTCATAAAAAGCCTCCAGCAGGATTTCGTCCTTCAGCTTGCTGTCCCGGAGGCGGAGCATGAAATTCTGGGTGCCCCCGCTTGCTTCCGATTCCAGAGGAAAGGACAGATCCAGCAGATTTTTGCCCAGGCGTCCGGACAGATTTTTGCGCAGAATGTCAAAATATTTAAACATTTCTTCTTCCGGCAAATTCAGAAAAGACTGTGCAAATTGCGTTTTTTTATTTTTTTCTCCATCCACATAACAGCCGCAGATGCGGGTGATGGAGCATTTCTTGATGGTGAGAAGTCGCTTGATCTCACTGATCTCCTGTTTGGTCATATGGTTTTCCTCGCTGTTGAATTGATTGATTCCAGTATACACCCAAAATCCGTTTGCGGCAATGTGCAGATTTCCCCATAAATTTTGCCGCAAAATCCTACAAATTGTCGGATAAATGACAATCGCCGCAAAACCTGCGGTGAGTTGGAGTTGATGTCAGAATGGCTGTTATTTTATAATGAATTGGTAAAATTTAGTATGGTCGGAGGTAGTTTTATGGAACAGTTAAACATTACCGCTGCAAAGGATAATGAAAAAATATACAAAATTTTGGATAATCTGATGAATGCCGACAAAGAATTCCAGATCATGATCACGGTACCCTCCGTGAAAAGCGGAGCGGACAAGGCTGTCAGGCAGACGATTCCGCGGGAGCCTGTCAAAAAGGGACCACAGCATAACCTGGAGCAGGATGTGACGAATATGATCCATGAGATCGGTGTGCCGGCGCACATCAAAGGCTACCAGTATCTGCGGGAGGCGATCATGATGTCCGTGGAGGACGCGTCGATGATCAGTTCAATCACGAAGATCCTGTATCCCACCATTGCCAAAAGGTTCCAGACCACGCCCAGCCGCGTGGAGCGGGCGATCCGGCATGCCATTGAGGTGGCGTGGAGCAGAGGGCGCATGGAGACTTTGGACGCGCTGTTCGGCTACACGGTGGATATCGGCAAAGGAAAGCCCACAAATTCGGAGTTTATTGCACTGATCGCGGACCATATCCGGCTTTCCTACAAAGAATAGGTGCAAGAATGAAAAAAACACTTTTCCAGTATGAGAAAATAGTGTATAATTAGAGTATCTTACTTGGGAGGGTTTCAAATGAAGAAAATATTATTTGCAGCATCAGAAGGGGTTCCTTTTATCAAAACGGGCGGTTTGGCAGATGTTGTGGGGTCTCTGCCTAAGTGTATTGATAAGGAATATTATGATGTGCGTGTATTTATCCCGAAGTATACCTGCATGAAGCAGGAGATGAAGGATAAAATGCAGTATGTGACGCACTTTTACATGGATTTTAACTGGAAAAATGTGTATGTGGGCATCCTGGAGTCCGTTGTAGACGGAGTACATTATTATTTTATTGACAATGAGTCCTATTTTGGCGGATTCAAACCTTACGGGGACGATCCCATCTGGGAGATCGAGAAGTACGCATTTTTCTGTAAGGCAGTGCTGTCGGCGCTTCCTGTGGTGGATTTCAGACCGGATCTGATCCACTGTCATGACTGGCAGACCGGATTGATCCCTGTTTACCTGAAAGAGCGGTTTCATGACGGAGATTTCTATCGGGGGATAAAATCCGTTATCACGATCCATAATCTGAAGTTTCAGGGAAAGTGGAGTCCCAAGGATGTGCAGAGCATCACCGGGCTTCCCGCGTATTACTTCACGCCGGATAAGCTGGAGGCGTACAAGGACGCCAATCTGTTAAAGGGCGGCATCGTGTTTGCGGATGCGGTGACCACTGTGAGCGATACCTATGCGGAGGAGATCAAAACGACCTTCTATGGCGAGGGACTGGACGGACTGCTTCGTGCCAGAAGCGGTGATCTGCGCGGTATTGTGAACGGAATTGATTACGATGAGTTCAACCCTTCGACAGATAAATATATTGTCAAAACCTACGATGCGGTGAACTTCCGCAAGGAGAAGGTGAAGAATAAGCGTGCATTGCAGGAGGAACTGGGACTTCGCCAGGATGACCGGAAGATGATGATCGGCGTGGTTTCCCGACTGACGGATCAGAAGGGATTTGATCTGATCGCTTATGTGATGGATGAACTTTGTCAGGATGACGTTCAGCTGGTGGTACTGGGAACCGGCGAGGAGCGTTATGAGAATATGTTCCGTCATTTTGACTGGAAATACGGTGACAAGGTTTCGGCGAATATTTATTATTCGGAGGCATTGTCCCACAAGATCTATGCATCCTGTGACGCGTTCCTGATGCCTTCGCTGTTTGAGCCCTGCGGTCTGAGTCAGCTGATGGCGCTGCGTTACGGCACGGTGCCGATCGTGCGTGAGACCGGCGGTCTTAAGGATACGGTGCAGCCTTACAATGAATATGAAAGCACGGGTACGGGTTTCTCGTTTGTGAATTACAATGCGCATGAGATGTTAAATACGATCCGGTACGCGGAGCAGGTTTACTATGACAGAAAACGTGAGTGGAACAAGATTGTTGACCGGGCCATGGCGGCAGACTTCTCCTGGAGCGTATCTGCCAGAAAATATCAGGAGATGTACGACTGGTTGATCGGGTATTAAAATGAAATTAGGAATCAAAATCTCGGAAGAGAAGCAAGACAATAATTTTGTCCTGCAGGCAGGCATCCTTGCTGCAGCAGGCATCATAAGCAGGATCATAGGGCTCCTTTACAGGAGCCCTTTAACTGCTGTGATCGGCGTGCTGGGAATCGGATATTATCAGTCCGCTTATAAGATTTATACGATTGTGCTGCTGGTATCTTCCTACAGCATACCGTCCGCCATTTCCAAGGTGATCGCGCAGAAGCTTGCCGTGAAGGAGTATCGGAATGCCCACAGGATTTTCAAGTGTGCGATGGCTTATGTGCTGGTTGTGGGCGGTGTGGCCAGCCTGTTATTGTTCTTCGGTGCAAACTGGTTTCTGGAGGAACAGGCGGCGGCTTCCGTGTTGAAGGTGTTTGCACCCACGATTTTTATTTACGGGATATTGGGTGTGCTGCGCGGGTATTTTCAGGCACACAGAAGTATGGTACAGACCTCCGTGTCCCAGGTGCTGGAGCAGATTGCCAATGCGGTGGTGAGTGTGGGGGCGGCTGTTTTTTTGATCCGGCATATGATCGGTACGCTGGACATGCCCACGGATGAGGCGTTGAAGATCAGACGTGCCACCTTCGGTGCCATGGGAAGTGCCCTGGGAACCGGGGCAGGTGTGTTTGTGGCGTTATTGTTTGTAGCGGCAGTGTATGGGATCAACCGGAAGCTGATCTTAAAGCGGATTGCCAATGACAGGCATGACAGAACGGAGTCCTATGGCATGATCGTGAAAACCATCACTTTGATCGTGACGCCGTTTATCTTAAGCACGGCGATCTACAATCTCAGTGATGTGGTAAATGCGAAGATGTATACGGAGTGGATCCCCGGAGTCCTGGGGACCGACAGGACAGCTGCTTATACGGATTTTGGCGTATTTTCCGGTCTGGCGCAGACCATTGCCCAGATTCCCATCGCCTTTGCATCGGCCATGGCGTCCGCGGTGATCCCGTCGGTGGCTTCCTACATTGTGTCGGGCAAGCTGGAGGAGGCGAAGGAGAAGATCGGGGTGGCTGTGAAGAGTACGATGGTGATCTCGATTCCGTCGGCGGTGGGGCTCTTTGTGTTGGCGAAGCCGGTTACAGCGCTGCTGTTTCCGTCCCAGTTGGATGAAACCCTGACACAGGCCGGCTTTTTGCTGATGACACTGGCTTTGTCCGTGGTGTTTTACGCGTTGTCTACGCTGAACAGTTCTGTTTTGCAGGGACTGGGAAAAGTGAATACGCCTATCGTCAATGCGGCCATTGCGCTGGCAATCCAGACGGCGGCGGTGTATGGACTTTTGCGCTATACAGGTTTGGATCTTTACAGCATGGCGATCGCTAACACACTGTATTCCGGCATGATGTGTGTGCTGAATCAGTGGGCGGTGAGACGTGCCATCGGCTATCAACAGGAATATCAGAAGACATTTGGCGTTCCGGCACTGGCAGCGCTGCTCATGGGCGTGGTGGCTTTCGGTATCTATGAGGGGCTGCGCCTGGCAGGACTGTCCATGCGGATTGCAGTGCTGCCTGCGGTGGCGGTGGCAGTGGTGGTGTACTTTGTGGCGATGTTAAAATTCGGCGGACTGGACGAGCAGGAGCTTCTGGGCTTCCCGAAAGGGCATCTGTTAGTGAAGGTGGCGAAGAAGTGCAGGCTGATGTAGTGCGCTGGCATGGAGGTATCTTGACTTGGGCGGTATCATGGAAAACCTTGAAAGAATGGCAGGAGGTTTGCCGAAAAAGAGTGTATTCATGGTCATGGTGCTTTTGTTCACACTGACGGGCTGCGGTCTCTCTGGGGGAAAGCACCACGATGAGGATGTCAGCCTTCGGATCGTGAAATCCGGTATGAAAATAGAGGATATGGGATATGATCCGGATTTAAAAAATTTTGGACGGGTTGTAGGCGGAGAGATTTATAAATTCACCATTCCTGTTGAGATTTCCGGAACCTTTAAGCATGACACAACGATCCCCATCTATTACTATTTTGACGGGGAGCATAATATTAATGAAATTCAAAAATCTGTATCAAATTTTGCGTATGACGGAGGGCTTACCCCGTATTTTAAGGGAGAAATTAAGATCAAAGAAGGCGCGACAGGTACCATATATTTTGAGGGGATAACAGATGGTGAACTGCACAGTCAGGATGCGGCGTCTTATGATCATGCGTGGGCAGCAATCGAATATGATGATGGGTTTGTCCCGGATAACTACGCAGGAATCATGAACCCCTTCTATGATGCATCAAAGGATATTTTTCATGCCGAAGAAAATT
Source organism: Lachnospiraceae bacterium (assembly GCA_017476665.1). Taxonomy (GTDB): domain Bacteria; phylum Bacillota; class Clostridia; order Lachnospirales; family Lachnospiraceae; genus Acetatifactor. Next base: position 65,741 of record JAFUZJ010000064.1, read on the forward strand.
ATAAAAAAAGAAGAATAATAGAACCTCAGACCGTCGAAGGAAATGTTATGATTGATGAGAGCAGCGTCAAGATCGAGAAATCTTATGTTGGCGAAGAACCCGGCAACCCACAGCATTATACGGTTTCGGTTACTATAAGGAATGACGTTGACGATCCGGTCTCAACGGATGATCTGTGGATTGCATGTGATTATGACCTGGAGAGTCCGGTTTATACCCATGACTGCATGGATTCATTGGCTTCAAGTATGTGGTTTACGAAAGGATTTTATCTGGACTCGACTGTCATTCAGAAAAGCATTACGCAGGAGGAAGACAGTATCACTGTAGCATTCGATATGTATAACAGATATGTTACAGAGAATAAGACGAAGCTGGGAAGTGACCTTGACTGGTTCTTCTGTTTCTGGATATCGATATGTCTTGATGATGATAATCCCAACGATAACTATGTAATTGTTCCCAATCCTTTTTATGACGAGAGTCATCTTGAAGATTTACAGTGGAATACAAGTATATATGATGGTTATACTTGGGGTAGCGCATGGAATGCCTATTGGAGAGAAAAACGGAATGCAGACGCAAATACTTATCGTGGAGGATGACCATGAACTGAATAAAGGGCTATGTAAAGCACTGCATACAGATGGACGGCAGACGGTCTCCTGTCACAGCATTTCAGAGGCAAGGCAGCAGATGGGTTGTATGGTTCCGGATCTGCTGCTTTTGGACATTAATCTGCCGGATGGAAGCGGATTGTACTTTTTGCAGGAAATAAAAGTGCAATTTCCGCAGCTCCCGGTCGTTATGCTTACTGCCAATGATACGGATTCTGATATTGTGGAAGGGTTGCAGAAGGGGGCGGACGATTATATCACGAAGCCTTTTTCTTTATCTGTTCTGCGGGCAAGGATTGAGACCCAGCTGCGGAGGACAAAGATAGGGATGTTGTCGGAATCCCGGCAGGATGGGGAGCCGGGAGAAAGTCTGGCCTCAGATATTTATCGGATCGGTGACTATGTTTTTGATTTTCCCCGGATGATCTTTACGGTGGCGGGGCAGGCGGTAGAACTCTCCAAGACCGAGCAGAAAGCACTGCGCATTTTAGTGGAAAACAGAGGACTTACGGTGGACAGGGAGCGGATGATCGATCTGATCTGGACGGACGGCGCGGAATTTGTGGAGGACAATGCGTTGTCAGTCACGGTGAAACGGCTGCGGGACAAGCTGAATGCAGGGCAATACATCAAAACGGTATATGGTGTCGGATACACGTGGGAGAAGACAGAAAATCAATGAATGGCATAATCATAGGAATATCGTTTTTAATGGTCTGTGGAGCGGGATTTGTCCTATGGATTGGGTTCCGGCGCATCAGAAAGACCTTTGACACATTGGAAGACATGGCAGATCGCGCAGGCGCGGGAGAGGATATCTTGGAGGTCTATGATGAGAGCAGACTGTCCGCGCTGGAGACAAAGTATGCCCATTTGCTTTCCGCATCGGCAATCTCCGCCCGTAATGTGGAGGCGGAAAAGGACAAGATCAAGACGCTCATCTCAGATATTTCCCATCAGACCAAAACACCCATCGCCAATCTGCTCTTATACAGTGAATTACTTGCGGAAGAGGAGCTTCCCGCGTCTGCCCGGGAAAATGCGGCTGCGATACAGAAACAGACGGAGAAACTGCGGTTTCTGATCGATGCGTTGGTGAAGCTGTCACGGCTGGAGAACGGTATTTTGCAGCTGTGCCTCAAACAGGAGCCGGTGCAGCCAATGTTACAGGAGATTTGCGCCTCCTATAGGAAAAAAGCCATGGCAAAGGGGCTGTTGCTGATTCTGGAAGAAAAAGCGGGAACGGGTGCGACGGCGCTCTTTGATCCGAAGTGGACTGCGGAGGCAATCGGCAATCTGGTGGACAATGCCATCAAATATACGGATCGGGGCAGTGTGGCGATTTCGGTTTCCGCATATGAGATGTTCCTGCGGATCGATGTGAAGGATAGCGGAATCGGCATTTCCGAGGAGGATCAGGCAAAGATCTTTGCCCGGTTTTACCGCTCTCAGACGGTTCAGGACGAGGAGGGAGTCGGTGTGGGGCTGTATTTGGTGCGGGAGATTTTATCTGCGGAAGGCGGCTATATCAAGGTGAAGTCTAAGCCGGGGGAAGGTTCGATATTTTCGGTATTTTTGCCCAGGGAATGAGACAAAATTCTAAAATCTTACAAAACTGTCATAATTTCTTTTTTATTTTGAAAGAATCTGGAAAGAATCCCGTGATATGATAGGTATAACTTGAATACGGAGGGATTTGTCTTGGAAATTTTACGCGCAGTTGATTTAAAGAAAGTATACGGAAAAGGAGAAAACGCGGTGCATGCCCTGCGGGGCGTGAACATTTCAGTGGAACAGGGAGAGTTCGTGGCTGTGGTGGGTACCTCAGGAAGCGGTAAATCCACGCTGCTGCATATGCTGGGCGGGCTGGATCGACCCACATCCGGAAAGGTGTTTGTGGACGGGGAGGATATTTTTGCATTGAAAGAGGAGGCACTGACCATTTTCCGCAGGCGCAAGATTGGTTTTGTCTTTCAGGCGTATAATCTGGTGCCCACATTGAATGTGTATGAAAATATTGTGCTGCCGATCGAACTGGACGGCGCAAAGCCTGATGGAAAGTTTGTGGAGCAGGTGATCGATACCCTTGGTTTGCAGGCGAGGACGGGGGCCATGCCCAATGAGCTTTCCGGCGGACAGCAGCAGAGAGTGGCGATTGCCAGAGCTCTGGCGTCGAAGCCCGCGATCATTCTGGCAGACGAACCCACAGGCAACCTGGACAGCAAGACCAGCCAGGATGTACTGGGGCTTTTAAAGGTGACGGGACAGAAGTTTGCCCAGACCATCGTGATGATCACCCACAATGAGGAAGCGGCGCAGATGACAGACCGGATCGTGCGGATCGAGGACGGGCAGATTTCGGGAGGACGCACAGGAGAAACACATATCACAGATCGGGAGGTGCAGGCATGAGCGGAATCTTGCAGGTGCGAAACCGGAAATGTATTCGGAAACTGAGCTTTCTAACTTTTCAGGCGTCCAGGAAGAGAAATGGGATTGCTGTGATCGCGATCAGTCTGACTACGCTGTTGTTTACCGCACTTTTTACAGTACTGCTTTCTTTGAACGCCGCTTATGAAGAATATCAGTTCCGGCAGGTCGGCGGATACAGCCATGGGGCATTTAAAGATGTGACAGAGGAACAGGCTGCCGCCATTGTCTCACACCGGCTGGTGAAGGCATTCGGGGAGAGAACGGTGATCGGTACTGTGTGGGAGGGCGCTTTTGTGAAGGAACATGCCGAGATCAGTTTCATGGATGAAAACTGTGCGAGATGGAGCTATGCCTGGCCGACCACCGGGCGGCTGCCCGAACACGCAGATGAGATCACCATGGATACAGGAGCGTTAAGGCTTATGGGCATAGAACCCAAATTGGGGACGCAAATCCCCATCACATTCTGTATTTTTGATAAAGAACAGACCGGACCGGAGGTATCCGATACATTTACGTTAGTGGGCTTTTGGAAAGAGGACGAACTATTGCCGGTGCATTACGTGAATGTCTCCGCAGAATATGTCAAAGAGGTGGAAAAGGATGCGATGGCGCAGGGAATGGATCCTTTCCGTACGGACCTGAATGTGATGATGAAGTCATCCGTTGATATCCGCGGGCAGATGGAACAGGTACGGGCGGATCTGGGATATGCCGGAGAGAATGCGGAGGGAAGCGGTGACGCGGCGGATTACGTGGATATCGGCGTGAACTGGGGTTACACCTCGGAACAGTTCTTACAGGAGATGGATACGGGGACATTACTGGCACTGGTTTGTTTTCTGGTGTTGGTGTTTTTTACGGGATATCTGATCATATACAATATCTTTCAGATTTCCGTATCCGGTGATGTCCGGTTTTATGGCTTGTTAAAAACAATTGGTGTCACGCCGACACAGCTTGGCAGGATGATGCGGTATCAGGCACTGTTTTTGTGTGTGCCGGGGATTCCGTCAGGGTTGCTTTTGGGATATATTGCAGGCTGTCTGCTGATGCCTGCGATTCTACGGAGCACAACATTGGGGATCGAAACGGTAACGGGCAGTGCTTCGCCCTGGATTTTTGGCTTATCGGCTCTGTTTTCATTGGGGACAGTATTCCTGTCCTGTGCGGAACCGGGCAGGATGGCGGCAAAGGTTTCGCCGGTGGAGGCCGTGCGGTATACGGAAAATATCGGACAGGCTTTTGGAAAGCCAAGAAGCTTAATCCGGCGTTTGATAGGAAGAAGCGGGCAGCAGGCAAAGATCTGGCAGATGGCGCTTGCAAACCTGGGCAGAAACCGGAAAAAGACGGTTCTGGTGGTTGTTTCCATGGCGCTTGCGGTGGTGCTTTTGAATGGATTGGTGTTGTTTGTGACGGGGATGGATAGGGAAACTTATCTTTCTCATATGATCTGCGGCGATTTTATTGTCAGCACCACGGATTATTTTCAATTCCACCGGACGGAGGGGGGATATATTTCCGAGGACAGCATCCGCAGGATCAGGGAAAATACGGAGGCGGTGCTGTCGGGCTGCGGTTATGAGAACAATAGCATTGCAAGCTGCTTTATGTCCAAAGAAGCGTGGCGGCAGCTCAATGCCCCTTTTTATGACAACAATATGCAGATTCTGGATTCCCGATATGAAACCATGCCAAAGCGGGGAGACGCTGTACAGAGTTACATCCAGCTGGAGGGCTTTGACCCGGAGCTGTTTGCGAAGCTGGAGGTGATCGAGGGAGATCTGGCGCCTCTGTATGAGACGGACAGTCATGCCGTTGCACTGGCTGTCATGGTGGATGATTATGGCAATCCGGAGAAGATAGAATGTTATCCCGCAGTGGGCGAGGAACTGCCGATCGTATACGCGGAAAAGCTGGAATGGATCGACCGCCGCAATGGGGAACCGGCAGACCGGACAACGCCGGCGGAGGAAATCGAGACGAGGTTTGTGGGGGAGCATGAGGTGAATTACACGGTGTGTGCGCTGGTAAGGCGGCCGCATGCGATCGGATACCGATATTACGTAGCGGGATACGATGGCATCCTTCCGGTGGAGGTGCTGGAGCGGGACAGCGGGCAGGAGGCGACGCCTTTGTTTTATCTGTTTGATACGCCGGACGCGGAAGCGGAGGCGAAGGCGGAAAGTTATCTGGCGCAGCTTACGGAGAAGGAACAGGTCAATCTGATGTATGAGAGCAAGCAGACAGCGAGGAAGGATTTTGAAGGCTTTCGCGGAATGTTTGCACTGGTGGGTGGTACCTTGTGCGGTGTCGTGGGACTGGTAGGTGTTCTGAATTTCTTCAATGCCATTATGACCTCAATTTTTGCCAGACAACGGGAATTTGCAGTGCTTGGCGCAGTGGGGATGAGCAGAAGACAACTGAGAGATATGCTGGTATATGAGGGAATTTTTTATGCGATTTTAGCGGCGGTGGCGGCGTGTGCGTGTGCACTAATCGGCAATCCGCTCCTGGGGAATCTGATGCAGACTGTGTTTTGGTTCTTCAAGCCGCATGTTACGGTGTGGCCGGCGCTTGCCGCACTCCCGGTATTCCTGCTGTTGGGGTGGATGATACCGGGAATCCTGTATGGACAGGTGGACAGGAAGAGCATCGTGGAGACGCTGCGGGAGACAAGTGAGTAAAGGGGAATCAGAGCGGTTATTGCTCAAGCAGCTTCAGACCTGTGATGTCGCTGTCCGTCACCATGGAAAAATTGGTATAATAGACTACAAAGCCCGGTTTTGCCCCGCCGGGCTTTTTTACATGCTTTTTCTGGATATAGTCGATTTCCACCTTGTCGGAGCCACGTCCCTTGGAGTAGTAGGCAGCAAGTTTCGCCGCCTCCTCGAAGACACGGTCGGGCAGTTCGGTAGTGCCGTCTGTTTTCACCACTACGTGAGAGCCGGGCATTTTCTTGGCGTGGAACCACCAGTCGTTACCGTTTGCAAACTGGAAGGTCAGTTCGTCATTCTGGAAATTATTTTTGCCCACATAGATGTGGAAACCGTCGCTGCTCAGATAGTGAAAGGGCTTGCTGGTGATCTTGATTTTGCCGGTTTTGTCGCCTTTATTGCCGGGATTCCTGCTGCCCTTGCCACCGGAACGCTTGATATAGCCGTTTTCCGCCAGTTCTTCCCGGATTTCCACCAGATCTTCTTCCTTCAATGCGATATCGAGAGCGGCGCCAATGGATTCCAGGTGGTCAATCTCTGATTTTACCTCCTGCGTCAGCTCGGATAATGCTTCATAAGTACGCTTCATTTTATTGTATTTCTCGAAATAACGTTTGGCGTTGTCGGTGGCGGACAAAGTCTCATCCAGCGGGATTGTCAAAGGTTCGTTGGTATAATAGTTCAGCACTTCGATGGACTTGTCCCCGGGTTTCGCACTGTATCCGTAGGTGTTCAGCAGTTCGCCGTAAATGCGGTAGGTTTCGCGCTTTTTGGTGTCCTGCATCTGGCGGAGCTGGAGATCGTATTTTTTCACATTGCGCTCCAGAGCAGTCTGCACCACATGACGCAGATCCGCGGATTTCTGGCGGATGCGGGTGAGGGTATTCTTTTCTGCATAGTAGGTCTCCAACAGGGTGGACATGCTGCCGCAGGGGACGAGATGATCCCCCTCATTGCCGTCGTACATGGTCAGCGGAACGGCTGCATATTCCACCGGTTGTTTGCCCCGGTAGGCGATGCAGGGGGTAAAGGTTTCTTCCCGGATTGTCGTTGTCAGTTTTTCCAGCTCCAGATAAAGCGTATGGTAAGCGCTCTCCGCATAAGCGGCAGTGGAAGCTTCACCGTCTAAGCCTGCGCGGTAACACAGCTCCTGGGCCAGAATGGGGGAAAGCCCCGTGAAACTGCCGTACAGCGCTTTGAACAGTGGTTGTGCTTTTCCGGACACAGTCTGATAATAGGTCTGATAATCCGTGGTCAGCAGATTCAGTTTCTCCTGGGTCTGCGCCACAAAGTAAGTCTTTCCCGGCAATACTTCACGTACGCTGGAGACTGCGGCGGAAACATGCTTGATGCTGTCGATAATGCGGTTTTCGTTGTCGCAGAAGATGATGTTGCTGTGCTTGCCCATGATCTCCACGATCAAAGTCTTGCGGCAGAGATCGCCCATTTCGTCCAGATGCTCTATGTCGATATGGATGATGCGTTCCAGTCCCGGCTGGGTGATCGATGTGATGCGCCCGTTTTGCAGATGCTTGCGCAGCAGCATGCAGAAATTGGGTGCCGTCATGGGACTGGGTTTATTGCTCTCTGTCAGATAGATCAGAGGGAGGGAGGCGCTGGCACTGATCACCAGTCTGCGCTGTCCGTCCCTGGTCTTGATCGTGAGCAGCAGTTCGTCCGCTTCCGGCTGCGCAATCTTATACACGCGGCCCTCCAGCAGTTCCTTTTTTAATTCCGATACAATATTTGCAATGGTCACACCGTCGAATGCCATGATTATTTCCCCTTATTATGCGATAGTCTGTGTTTCTTACAATACGTCTAACACAGTATATCAAAATTTTTTAAAAATTAAAAGAAAACTGTTCCATTTCAGAACATTATTTGATACAATTACTCTAATAGCAGAAAACAGCCGTACTGCTAAAATGCGGGCGGACGGAAATGGAGGAATTATGAGATACTATTTTGAATCTAAGATCGAAAAGAAAGAGGATGCATACTGGATTTCGATTCCCTTTAATATCTGGGAGGTTTGTAAGCAGAGAGAAGTAATTCAGGCGGACATTCTGCTGGACAACAAGATCATTGATTGTGAGTTAAGACCTTTGGAGAAAGGTAAATATTATATCCATGTTGATGAGAAGGACATGGTGAGTGTGGATCTTGCACAGCGCCATAAGATCCTGCTTCATGTACATGGTTCCCTGATCCGTATGGACCAGAACAGCCCTTACAGCTTTGATAACCCCATCCGCAAGATCGACAGCATCGGCATCATCATCCAGCCCGAGGACGGTCTGTGTGGACAGACCTGTGTGGCAATGCTTGCAGGTGTGACGATTGCAGAGGTTATGACCGTTATGGACTGCAGAGAGTGGCAGGCTACCATGGGCCGTGTGATCTCCGCATTGAATTATTATGGCATTGACCATACCGATATCATCAATTATACCGAGGGCAGAGATACCGTACTGCCGAAGTGTTGCATTATGATGGAGAAGATGGGGCGTTTCAGCCATTATCTGCTTCATTTTGACGGAAAGTTCTATGATCCCAATCTGGGCGTGATGGACAGCTACGATATGAGCAAGCTACTCGGATACCTGGAGATCAAGTGCTAAATTATAGTTATCATACAAAAGAGAATGATCCGGCGGAGGAGTCAAATTTTCCGCCGGATTTTTGTAAATTTCATAAAGGAGGTCATACGATGGAATACAAGATCACATGGAACAGTCTGCCCCAGAACTTAGAGGAGTTAAAAGCGCTTCCCGAAGCGAATCTGAAGACGCCGGAGGGTACGGCAGCACTGACGATTGCGGCGCTGTGCGTCTATCCCAGAGACAGGGAGGAGTGTCATCGGATGCTGGATTTCCTGCGTGGTCCCCGTCCGCTGTCCCCCATGGACAAACAGTTTATCAGAGACCGTTTTATGGACGGAAAAGATTACATTCCCAGATCCTACTTCAAAGGTGCGACGCCGCAGAATGACTATACACCGGATGTGCCCTATGTAATAGAAATGGAGGACAGCAAAGCGCCTATGGCGGATCAGGGATACAAGATCCTGTTGGTGCGCAGTGGCGGTGCGGATTCGGCCAGATCTATCACCTTGCGCAACAAGCCCTCCACGGGAGAGTGGTTTTTATGGGATCAAATGCTGTTAGCCGGTATCCGGGTTCCGGTGAGCCAGGACGCGTGGGCATGAATCTAAATTATTTATTAAATCCATACTTTCGGATTAGTTAAAGAAAACGGAAGAAAAATTGAGAAAATCAGAGATAATCAAAGAAAATTAAGCTTGGTTATCTCTGAATCTGTTTGCAAAGGAATCCACATAAAACTAATATATATTTCAGTGATTAGCACTCGAACAAAAAGAGTGCTAACAAACAAAGAAAAACAAATCAAAATGAAATATAAGGAGGCATCATCATGAAGTTAGTACCTTTAGGCGACAGAGTTGTTTTGAAGCAGTTGGCAGCAGAGGAGACGACCAAGTCCGGTATCGTTCTTCCCGGTCAGAATGAGAAAAAGCCCCAGCAGGCAGAAGTTTTGGCAGTCGGCCCCGGCGGTGTGATCGACGGCAAGGAAGTAAAGATGGAGGTTAAGGTTGGCGACAACGTAATCTACTCCAAGTATTCAGGAACAGAAGTAAAGCTGGACAATGAGGAGTTCATCATTGTAAAGCAGAGCGATATTCTGGCAGTGATCCAGTAAAAAGTATTATAAAAGATTGTAGAAGGAGGCCAAAACAATGGCAAAAGAGATTAAATATGGCGCAGACGCCAGAGCAGCATTGGAATCCGGCGTAAATCAGTTAGCAGATACCGTGAGAGTAACCCTCGGACCGAAGGGAAGAAACGTAGTATTGGATAAATCCTTTGGAGCACCCCTGATCACCAACGACGGTGTGACCATCGCAAAGGAAATTGAGCTGGAAGACGCTTTTGAGAACATGGGCGCACAGCTGGTAAAAGAAGTTGCTACCAAGACGAATGACGTGGCAGGTGACGGTACCACCACCGCAACCGTTCTGGCACAGGCAATGATCAATGCAGGTATGAAGAACCTGGCAGCAGGTGCGAACCCGATCATCCTGAGAAAGGGTATGAAGAAGGCTACCGACTGTGCTGTGGAAGCAATCTCCAAGATGAGCCAGAAAGTAAACGGTAAGGAGCATATCGCGAGAGTTGCAGCTATCTCCGCAGGGGATGAGGAAGTCGGACAGTTGGTTGCCGATGCAATGGAGAAAGTAAGCGGCGACGGTGTGATCACTATCGAAGAGTCCAAGACCATGCAGACAGAGCTGGATCTGGTAGAAGGTATGCAGTTTGACAGAGGATACATTTCCGCATACATGGCAACCGATATGGATAAGATGGAGGCGACTCTTGACAATCCTGTGATCCTGATCACAGACAAGAAGATTTCCAATATTCAGGAGATCCTGCCGATCCTGGAGCAGATCGTACAGTCCGGTCAGAAGCTGCTCATCATCGCTGAGGACGTAGAAGGTGAGGCGCTGACCACTCTGATCGTAAACAAATTGCGTGGTACGTTCAATGTGGTTGCAGTGAAGGCTCCCGGATATGGCGACAGAAGAAAAGCAATGCTGGAGGATATCGCAATCCTGACCGGCGGTACCGTGATCAGCTCCGAGCTTGGTTATGAGCTGAAGGATGCTACCATGGATATGTTGGGTCATGCAAAATCCGTAAAGGTTCAGAAGGAGAATACGGTGATCGTGGACGGCGACGGCAACAAGGATGCCATCAGTGCCCGCATCAACCAGATCAAGAAGCAGATTGAGGAGACTACCTCCGATTTCGATAAAGAGAAACTGCAGGAGAGACTGGCAAAGCTGGCAGGCGGCGTGGCAGTGATCCGTGTGGGTGCTGCAACCGAGACCGAGATGAAGGAAGCAAAGCTTCGTATGGAAGACGCTCTGGCAGCGACCAAGGCAGCAGTGGAAGAAGGCATCATCTGCGGCGGTGGTTCCGCATATGTACACGCATCCAAAGAGGTTGCAAAGCTGGAGGAAACACTGGAAGGCGATGAGAAGACCGGTGCGAATATCGTGCTGAAAGCTCTGGAGGCCCCTCTGTTCCACATCGCAGCAAATGCAGGTCTGGAAGGAAGCGTGATCATCAGCCATGTGCGCGATGCCGAGGTAGGCGTAGGATTTGATGCGCTGAAAGAGGAGTACGTGGATATGGTGAAAGCAGGTATCCTGGATCCTGCAAAGGTTACCAGAAGCGCACTGCAGAACGCTACCAGCGTGGCAAGCACACTGCTCACCACCGAGAGCGTTGTTGCAAATATCAAAGAGGATACACCCGCAATGCCCGCAGGTGCCGGCATGGGCGGAATGATGTAAACGTGCAAAGAGGGAAACAAGCAGCGCGAAGCGCTATTTGTTTCCCTTGCACGTTTACCGAGAAAGCCGTGTGCGAAGCACACGAAAGAGCCGCGTAGCGGCGGGCTTTCGAGGTTAACTGCCGCAGGCGGAGAGAAAACCGTACACGAAGTGTGCGAAAAAGCCGCGCAGCGGCGAAAAAAACACTTGTTTTTTCATGGCATATTTGTTATGATAAAACAGGTCAAGGGCTATTAGCTCAGCTGGGAGAGCGCCAGGTTCGCAATCTGGAGGTCAGGGGTTCGATCCCCCTATGGTCCACTACAGGAAAAGCCTTGAAAATATCAGTTTTCAGGGCTTTTTTCCTTGAAAGCAGCCTATTTGTGCGAAAGAGAGAAACGGAGCAACGAGATATGGAGTTGAAGGAAAGAGCTGAAAAAGCAGTGCAATTGAAAACATCGGGAGGTTATAACTGTTCCCAGGCAGTCACGGCTGCACTCGCTGATCAGACGAATATTTCGGAAGAACAGTTAAAACAGATTGCCGCGGGATTCTGTGCAGGAATGGGAAATCTTGAGGCAACGTGCGGCGCGCTGATCGGTGCCGGTATGATGGCGGGACTGAAGACGGAAGGGAAAGGAACGCTTGCGGTTACACGTAAGATGCAGGAGACTTTCAGAGAAAGGTGCGGCGCGATAAAGTGCAAAGACTTAAAAACCGTCACGGACGGAAAAGTGCTATGTCCCTGTGAGGAGTGTGTCAGAAACGCCGTCTTGATTTACGGCGAGGTAATGGGGCTGTAGGATATGGAGACTAAGACTGGTGTGCTGAACGGAATCGGTGTCGGCGTCGGGGATCCGGATATGCTGACCATCAAAGCGGTGAAATGTATCAAAGAATCAGATGTGATCTGTCTGCCGCGAAAAGACAAAACAAAGTGCAGAGCGTATCAGATTGCGAGGGCAGCCGTCCCGGAAATAGATCAAAAGCAGATAATCGGTTTTGACTTTGCGATGATAACGGATAAAAGTATACTGCAAAAGAAACATCAGGAAATATATGAATCTGTGAAAGAATATCTGGCAGAGGGGAAGATAATCTCCTTTCTTACAATCGGAGATCCGACCGTTTATTCCACCTTTGCTTCTATTGCGGAGCAAGCTCAAAAAGACAATGTACAAGTCCGGATCATCAATGGGATCAACTCGTTTTGCGCATGCGCAGCAAGGCTTGGGATTTCGCTTTGCGAGGGAGATTCCTCATTGCATGTGATTTCAGATATTGAGGATCTGGAGATGGCGCTATCGCTATCCGGTACCAAGATCATTATGAAATGTGCCGGCTCTCTGCCTGCTGTCAAAAAGTGTTTACTCGATTTGAAATACCCTGTTAAGGTCTATGCGGTAGCAGATTGCGGCACCGCACAGGAGAAAGTATATTACGGTATCGAGGAGATTCCGGAGAATTCCACATATATGATGACAATTATTGTAAAAGAATAAGGAGACCTTCTAATGAACCATTATTTGATAGATTATGAAAATGTTAAAGTTGACTATATTAAAAATCTGCCCGGGACCAAGGAGGGAGACGAGGTGGTGATCTTTTATTCAGAGCAATGTAAGAATATTGCGCTGGAGGCTGTGGAAAGCCTGCTGAAACGGAATCTGAAACTGTTATGCTGTAAGGTTGTCACCGGTACCAAGAATGCATTGGATTTCCAATTGGCTTCTTATCTGGGCTATTTGCTGGGAAAGGATACCGGAAACGCTAAATACCATATCGTATCGAATGATAAAGGCTTTGATTGTCTCTGTGATTACTGGAAAAACCAGGGCAAATCGGTAGATCGGATCTGTGCGTCCGGATCTGTGCAGCCTGTACAGGAAAAAGTGAATGCAAATATTGATGGGAACGATCAGCAGAATTCTGAATCCGGCACAAAGAAGAAAAAAGGCAAAGTCTTAGAGCATGATATGGCTACTGTGGAAGAAATAAAGAGTGTACTTTCCATAGATGACAACCCCGAAGACGTACTTCTGATATTCAATCAATATAAAACCAAGCAGGCCATCTGCAACGGTCTTTCAAAGAAGTATAAGGACAGCAAAAAGGCAAGCGCGATCTATAAGAAACTGAAGCCATTACTAAAAAAGAAACATAAAACATGAGTCCGACATTGACGGATCTGGAAAGAGTAACCTAAAAAGAGCAATCTAAAAAGAGCAACCGCACAGGGTATCGGGAAGCATCGCCTTATCGTCAATATAATAGTCACAGGTGATTTTTCTGGAATTATTTCCGTAAAATTCCACGATCTCAGGCAGGTTGTCATTCACTGCGTCAAATTCCAATTCCTGTTCACGGCACCAGGACAGAGCAAGTTCCAGTGCCGCGCCAGCACGACAGGTCCATAGGATCACTTTGTTTCCGGCCTGTTTCCAGTCTTTCAGATAAGTGATCAGAGGAGTATTCGGCTCCCCAACATTCGGCCATTCCCCAAAAGAGAGAGTTCCGTCAAAATCAACAGCAATGATCTTATAATCATACATACGAGATTCCTCCTTTGCTTTTCTGCAAAACCTGATTTCCCTTTTTAAACAATGTTGCTATACGCCAAACGTATGTTTGAGTCTATTATAGAACATATGTTCATTAAGTGCAACCGCTACATATTGGGGAATGTGGTAAAAGCTGCCACAAGAAAAGAATTTTATGTATCAGTCCATAAAAATGTACTGGATTTGTGGATAATAGGATTCAGGAGTCAGGCAGACGCCTGGGCAGGTTGGAGTAAGAGTCGGATAAAACAAAAGGGGGTACAAATAATGCATGTACAGGATAAAAGAGCGGTAGAGACTATGTGCAGATGCGGGATCAATCTGGAGGGAATCTTAAAGATGTTTCCCATGTTTCAGCCGGAAGAGGTAGAAGGTATCTTTTGGGATGTGTTGGGAGAAAAGATTGTGGATGTTGCGAAAAAAGAAGTGAATCTGTAAAGCGTCTTGTCGTCGCCATGTGGTTATAGTAAAATATAGATATATTAAAGTGGGGCGGGAAAAATAGAAGAGGATGTTTTACTATGGTTGCACAGGAAGTCATAAATGAAATAGACAGGGTTATTAAAGCGTGCTGGAAAGAGGATATCCCCAGGGATTACATGGAGGGGTATTTGCTTAGGGAGGACTCTTTAAATGATCTATGGAAATTCATTCATACAATAATTTGAATGAGGAAATGAATGATGAGGGAGCTGTTTGGCTGGATTAAGTTGGAGCTCTTTGAGTATGAAAGTGTAAATTGTAAATTGAAACGTTGTAAATTGAAATACATCCCGCACTATGTTTAATATAATTGACAAAATGTAGATAATGGTTTAATATATTAAACATAGATGAACGCAAAAAACAAAAGGAGTTTTTATGAGCAAAAAATCGGTTGTGATAATGCCTGCAACCCAAGAAATACTGACTACCATGGGAGAACAAATAAAAAAAGCCAGATTGAGAAGAAATCTTTCGGTAGAATTGGTTGCGGAAAGAGCCGGGATCAGCCGTGCTACCTTGTGGTCAGTCGAAAAAGGAACGCCCACGGTTTCTATGGGAACTTATGCAGCGGTGTTGCATGCATTGGGTGGAATGGACAAAGATTTAGAGTTTATTGCAAAGGATGATGAATTGGGGCGACGGTTACAGGACCTGAATCTCCCGATGAGGAAAAGGGCAAAAAGGAACAGGATATAAAATGGCAAACACAAGCAGAAGAACCAACAGAAAAACAACCGGAAAAAAGAATTACAGCAGGAACCAATCTGCCGTCAGAAACCAGTCCGGCAGGAGGAAAAACAGCCGAAAGCGCAAAAAAATGCTTTACCGCAGGATCACGGTAGGCGTGATCGCGGCGGCTGCCCTTTTCCTGCTTCTTTTTGGCGTGCTCATAATTCAGAAGCAGATCCGTGCGGCGAGCAAAGTGGATACGGTACTGATCTATGTGGACGGCGAGAACCTTTCCGATATGCCCAGAGAGCAGGCAAAGAAATTTTTAGGAGATAAGTATGCCTGGAACATGACCGTTTCCTATAATGAGCAGAGTATGCCGATTGAAAATCCGTTCACGGATGCAATCAATACGGTGGTCAACAGAGCTTTCAACGATGCCGAACTGGTACAGGAGAGATTGGACAGAAAAACTTTCTGGAACAAATTTTTCGGAAAAGAAGAGACAGAGCAGGTGGTCATCCGGTATGAGCTGGGCCTGCCGGATATCAGTGAGATCGCGGCCAGTCTGGCTTCTGAGGTCGCAGCGCAGTGGAGTGTACCTGCAAAGAACTGTGTCATAACAGGATACAATGCGGGCAGCGGACTTTTCGAATTCTCCCAGGCAGTGGACGGCAAAGAAATTGATGAAGAAAAGCTGAAAACAGATATCTTAAATGCATATGAAAGTCAGGATTATCAGGCGGCGCTTACCGCGCATGCCTATTCGGTAGAGCCGCAGATCCTTTCGACGGATTATCGTGTCATTGGTTCCTATACCACGACCACAACGAACAATCAGGACCGCAATACCAATGTCCGCTTGGCTGCCGAGGCAGTGAACGGACAGATCATACAGCCCGGAGAGCAGTTTTCCTATAACACGGTGGTGGGAGAGCGTACCGCGGCAAAGGGGTATAAACCGGCGGCAGCTTACGCCAACGGCGAGACCGTGCAGGAATACGGCGGCGGTGTCTGCCAGGTGTCCAGCACACTTTATAACGCGGTGATCGCAGCGGGATTGCAGACCAACGAAAGAACGGGACATTCTTATGAACCTACCTATGTGACGCCCGGCCAGGATGCCACAGTCAGCTATAGGAAGCCGGACTTCGTGTTCACGAACACGAGTGAGGTGCCTGTGGGAATCCGTACGTCTTTCCAGAACCGTACCATGTATGTGGAGATTTTCGGTGTGCCGATCCTGGAGGAGGGAACGAAGCGTTATATGGAATCCAAGCAGGTGTCTCTTTTGGATCCGCCGGCACCCACTTATGTGGAAGATCCGGCAGTGCCTTACGGCGAGGAAGTTGTGGCGAAAAATGCTACCAATGGCAGTATCTGGACGACAGATATTGTTCTGGAGAAAGACGGCGAGATCCTGGAGAGGACTTACCTGCATCGGACAAATTATAAGGGACATGCGGCGGTGATTCACCGAAACACCCAGACGCCCCCGGCGGAACCTGCTCCGGCAGATGACGATGATTGACAGGATTGACAGCGACAGAGGAGGAATCTGCATATGGAAGATAGAACGATCAATATGACGGTTTCACCTGTGTGTACAAAGAATGGGATGAAAGTGGCGTATGTCTCTTTCACAGACGGAGAGCGCACAGCGGAGGGAGAGATTCCCGGATGCAGGATCACGCAGAACAAAGGCTTCGATGCGAACGAAGTGGAGCAGTTGGAGAATTACATGCGTCGTGAACTCACGGCCCTAAAGAAGATGGCGGCCCGCATCAATGTTTTGGATGCATTCATGGGTAAGAAATAAAACGCAGACAAGACAGGAAAGACTGCAGGCGGAAGCGGAGGCTAACATGGCACAGGAAAAAACACCTGAAATTGAAGAATGTCTGGAAAGACTTTTACAATATGCAAAGGCACAGCCGGCGGAGGAAGTACCTATTCTGGAGGCCACAGGCAAAGTGCTGGCGGAGGAGGTCATAGCACAGATTTCCGTGCCGCCCTACCCGAAGTCCGCTATGGACGGCTATGCGGTCTGCGCCGCAGATCTTGCAGGTGCGGACAGAGAGCGCCCCGTGCAATTTGCCGTAAAAGGCAAGCTGATGGCGGGAGATTATGAGGAAATTTCCTATGAGAAAAATACGGCGGTTCGTGTCATGACGGGAGCGTTTATCCCTGAGGGATATGATGCGGTGATCCGGCAGGAGGACACGGATTATGGTGAGGATACCGTGACCATCTATACCGACACCAAGCCGTATATGAATTACTGCAAAATGGGCGAGGATATTCAGGCAGAGCAGCCCCTGCTGTCTGCACACACCAGACTGACGCCGCTGCATATCGGATTATTGGCAGAGGTGGGTATTGAAAAAGTAAAGGTTTATAAGCCTCTGCGCGCGGCAATCCTCTGTACCGGTTCGGAACTGATGAATGTGGGGCAGCCTTTGCAGCCCGGCAAGATTTACAATAACATTTCTTATATTCTTTCTTCCGCCATCCGCAGGGAAGGCTTGGAGGTTTCTGCCATGCAGATCTGTGAGGACGAGATAGATATTTTGTCACAGAAACTGCAGAAGGCGTTGGAGTGTTCAGACCTGGTCATCACCACCGGCGGCGTGTCCGTGGGACAGAAAGACCTGATCCCGGAGGTGCTGCAAAAGCTGGGAGCGGATATCCTGTTTCGCAGAGCAAATATCCAGCCTGGCACCCCCACCACCGGCAGCGTCAAGGACGGCAAGATTATTTTAAGTCTGTCCGGAAATCCTTACGCGGCAACTGTCAATTTTGAGATCTATTTCTGGTCGTTGGCAGCGAAAATGATGGGGCACGAAAGCTTCGATACCCGGAAACGGACGGCGGTGTTGCAAACCCCATATCCGAAGAAAAATCATGCCAGAAGGTTTCTGCGGGCATACTATGAAAACGGCGAAGTGACTTTGCCTTCCCCGGTGCACGCTTCCTCGGTGATTTCCAATCTGACACAGTGCAATTGCTATATTGATCTGGAGAAAGGCAGAGAGGTGCGGGTAGGGGACGAAGTGTGCGTCCGCATGATCAAGGGGCAGTAAAGATTACATTAAAAATACATTGGTATGGTATTCTGTATCTGACAAAACAAAGGAGGATGCTGTAATGGCGATCAAAGCGGAGATTCTGCTGATCGAGGATGATCCTGATATTGCGGAGAACATACAGGAATATCTGACCAATAAAAGCAAGGGACAGTGGACGCTTCATATTGCGGACAACGGGAGGGACGGCGCAGAGCTTGCGGCGGAGGAGGACTATGCCGTGATTTTGCTGGATGTCAATCTGCCCGGCATGGACGGATTCGCAGTCTGCCGAAACTTAAGAAAGCAGGGGATTCAGACACCGGTCATTTTCCTGACCGCGCGGTTTGCCGAGGAGGATGCCCTGAAAGGTTACGAGAGCGGCGGGGATGATTATCTGGTCAAGCCTTTTTCTCTGGCGCAGCTGTTCGCGAAGATGAGTGCCCTGCTGAACCGTTTAAACGGCGGCGCGCAGGAGGAGTTTACCTGCGGGGATCTGACCGTAAATCGCAGTGAGCGAAAGATTTTCCTCAGGGGCGAGGCGCTTACGCTGCCGCCCAAGGAGTATGATATTCTGCTTTATTTTCTGGAACATCCGAACCGTCTTATCAGCAAAGAGAGTCTGATCGTCGGAGCATGGGGCTACGACAGTGAGATGACGGAGCGGGGTCTTGACAATCACATCAAAAATATTCGCAAAGCCATTCAAGCCTCCGAAATGCAGATAACCACCATACGCAAATTGGGTTATCGGTTTGGTCAGAAAGGAGCGCAATGAAAAACAATCGGAAAAAATACGGAAAGATCTGGGTTGCAGCACTTTTTCTCGCGCTGATCGTCTGTGCCTTGTATCGCGTTGTGGTCACTTATGTGGTGGAAAACTGGGTGCTGCAGAATGGGGGTGACCTGATCGCACCGGCATATCTGGCGCATTTTGCGGATCTGACGGAGAAACGGTTTGCGGGCACCATGGAGGAAATCCAGGAAAACAGTATTGTCGCTTCCAATGAAGATCTGTGGAATGTGTATTATCAGGCTGTGAATGATAAGGTACAGCCCAGCGGCGTTTCCGTTTATGACCTTGCCACTGTTCTGTGGATAGCAGACAAGGACGGAAATATTGTGTTGCCGGGGAATTATACTGTTTTTCATCATGAAAAAAAATGGGTGTTGGCAGATATGGCAGCCTGCTTTTCGGAGGAAGATCTGCAGGATCTTACGCAGATAGGATCTGAGATGCGGGAATCTGAGATGAGTGATAGACTGCCGTTTCAGAGTCACACCATGGAGATGACAAAGTATATTGTACATGACGGTATCTGTTATCCGCTGCAGATCTTGGTGACAAAAGAAGACGGTGAAGTATTGAATTTTGAGGGAACGCCGGATTTTGAAATTACAACCGATGAACTCGTGACAGATGTATCCTATGAGTGGTTGGATGAGACACAGGATTTTACCGATCCGAATTACCGGGAGATCAAAGAATATACCAAAAAGGTTTTAGTCGGACATACCGCCGGGGAGAAATATGATGCCGCCAAAATGCTATCCTCCCAGGCAAAAATCGGAAATAAATATCTGAAAACAACGCAGTATATTCTGAATGACGGAGAATATCTGCTGTGTAAAGGGGAAATTAGCGATTACGGTCATTTTCTGCAGTCGGTCATCTGTCTGGGGTGGCTTGTTATTGCGTTAGTGGCGGTGTTCATTGCGACTATGATCACGCTCCTCCAGCAGAGGAAACTGCAAAAGGCAGAGTATGAGCGGGCGATCACCAACGCGTTGGCACACGATTACAAGTCCTCCCTTATGATTCAGCGCAGTTACGCAGAGAATCTGCTTTACGGCGTGTCGGAGGAAAAGAAACCATTATATGAGCAGAAAATCATGGATGAGATTGATCATATGGATCAGCGCACCGAGCGGTTGCTTTCCCTGTTTCGCACCAATGCAGGCGGGCAGCCTGTCATGGAGGAAGAGATCGATGTGGAGGCACTCTGCAGGGAATTGGTGCGTAATTATGAGGAACTGTCGCGAAAGCGGGGATTGATCTGGAAGTTTGAGAGGACTGCAGATGGAGCGGGCAGTCGGACAGATAACGGCAACGCGGGCAAAGATGATGGCGTACCCCTTATATTGTATGGGGATAAAGTCCTGCTTTCCATGGCAGTGGACAATCTGATCAATAATGCCTGCAAATATAGTCTGGAAGATTCCGAGATTCTGCTTCGTTTTACGAAGGATAGACTGACCATTGAGAATCAGTGGCAGCCGGTGGAGAAATTCTTGAAGAAGCCGACGCTTTTCTGGGAACCTTATGTGATCGGTGATGATGCCAGAACCTCCAGAAATTCCGGGATCGGTCTTGCTGCAGCCAAACAGATTCTGGAGCGCATGCATCTGAATCTTTCGGTAAAAGCGGATCGGGAGGAGATTGCATTTATGGTGAAAAAGGGGTCGAAAAGAAAAAAGGGTAAAGGAGCGAGCAGCAAAGTACTTTCCATGTTCCTGATGATGCTTGTGACGTTTTCGGGCTGCGGCGCACAACGCCAGGTAAGCATTTTGGCGGACGAGGTGCAGGTGGATAGACTATATTATTATGAATACAATGGCGCAGAGGGGATTTTTCTGTTAACGAAGGCGCCCACTTATTCAAAAGGTGGCGGCTGCGAGTACAAGTACGGTAAAAAGGTGTTGAATCTGAATTATTATGCTGTTGCAGATGGAAGCAAGGTAGACAATAATTCAGGAGAGAGCTATCTGTTTCAGTATGATCTTGAGGGGCAGACCAAGTTAGCTATAAACGGGAAGGAAGTATGGAACGCTGAAAACAGCACTGCTTCCCAGGATGTGCCGGCTTATGTGTTAGAGGCAGCGAAACAGTCTGCCGCGCGGAAACAGGGTGACACTGCGCATAACTACAGTTTCCTATACGGGAGCGGGGAAGGCGAGATCTATATGTATGACGAAAACGGAGTTGTGATGACCTGGGATCTGGACGGAAATGTGCTCTCAGTGCGGGATGATTCGTATTTGAATGATCCATATTGGAGTAAGTGAGGGAGAAGATACGATGTCCGTTAAGGAGAAATTGTCCTACATCATTTTCATATTGCTCCTGTTATTTCTGTTGTATTGTGCCGCATGGAGCGCTTACATTTCTTTGCGCTATGAACCTTTTCGGGCGGGATTTCCAGCCGGAAGCCATACTGTAGAGGAAAACGGGATAGAGTATGGTGTCTATCAGCATGGCTTTCCGGCGTGGACAGGCAATCTCTCCATAGGTCCCAAACAGAAGGTGGACCGGAGCAGGCCGGAGGAGGTCGGTGTCAGTTTGCTTATATGGCCCAGAGGACTGCATGATTATGAAGTCGCGGCATGGTTCTGGGAGTTGGTTCCGGATGAAAACGGTACGCTGCGGGTGGCGGTGCGGCATGTTGCGATGCTGGATGAGCGGATGAATCTGACGGACAGTGTGGAGAATACGACGGAGACCAGGAAACTCTATGAAGAAAACCGGGACAAGATTGAGAAGCTGTACCGATTGGCGCAGGAACGCTGGGGGATTTTGGGGACAGAATGAAAGAATGCTGAAGCATATGGTTTCGAATCGTTCGAGTTGAAAGCTCTCTTTTTTTTGGTATAATAAAAGTGTTGGGAGAAAGATGAAATAGGGAGTTTGCAATTGTCCATTGAAAATTTAGATTGAAAGGCAGGGGAAAATGAATGACAGAGAAAGCAGAAAAGGCTTATAAATTCTATGGCTGGGAGCATGCAACTGTTCCTGCGGTCACCGGAGAATACCCGGGAATTCATACCCCGCAGGATCTGTATGCTGCACTTTCTGAAATTTGGTGTGCGGACACCTGTGCGCCGCGCATGCGGGCAGATTGGAGCGCAGAGAATAAGACGCTGGGACAGTGTTCCATCACGGCCTTTCTGGCGCAGGATATCTTTGGCGGCAAGGTGTGCGGCATTCTCAGACCCGGCGGAAACTATCACTGCTATAATGTGGTAGGAGATTGCGTCTTTGATCTCACCAGTGAGCAGTTTGGAAACGAAGTGTTAAATTATGAGGACAATCCGGAGCAACTCAGGGAAGTGCATTTTGCAAAGGAAGAAAAGCGGCTGCGGTATGAGAAACTGAAGGAAGAGTTGAAGAAATGGCGGCGTCAAGTTTACGATTGAAATCAAGATGTCCTTCTGCAATCAATTTAATGTTGCGGTTTGTTTCATTTTCAAGCGTGAGCTGAATGCTTCGTATTTCTTGCCGGAGGGGTTCCAGTAATTGCTCAATTGCTTGAAGATCCTCATTTGTTAATGCCATGTTTTCACCTCCTCTGTGTATTGGTGTGTTAAGTATATCATGTTTGAGATGCAAAGTCTATCAGTTTCTTCGACCAACAGATTGCTGAATAAATTACATTTTTTAGAACGAATATTAGACATATAACTACATTTTTTGTAGCGAATATTTGAAAATACATATATTGTCTCAATAGATTGACAAAGCTGTCACAGTTGGGTGTGTTATAAACAAATCTGTTTTACCAGTTCACACCATTCTTGAGGGTATACGCCGAGAAACTCTTCATGGCGCATATCCTGTTCGTGTATAATCGGATTTTTAAAATGCTTTTGATACCGGGGCAGGTATTTTGCCCCCATTTTCTTTGCGTAGAATATATGGATTTCGGTCTCGTCGTTGTCAATCTGCAGAGGCAGTGGCGTGATCAGGTCGGACGCGAACTGATTTTTGATACTTTCTTTGGAGATAAAACTCATATCATATTTGTCCCTGCCGGTGATTCCCACGAAGGCTCTGTTGTACGGATCGGGATCTGCCATCTGTTTTTCATAGCGTTTCTGCATAAATTTCGAGGTGTAATAGCCGTTGTGGATAAAGGGGTAGATGACTTTCCCCATGATGGCTGCCATGAGGTTTGCTTTGAACGCGCCGGCTTGATCCAGGTCTGAACTGCCCAGGATGCCGTACTGCATATGGATGTTGTGGCGCGCTGTAAGCAGCCCAACAAAACTGCCGCCCAGAGAGCAGCCGTACGCCGCGCGGATGGAACCGTCGTAATGCTGTATGACATATGCTTCAATCTGTTCCACTTCCTCCGTGACGGTGCGGAAATCTTCCGTGTCATTCTCGTCAAAACCGGTGTATGCCACCACGCTCACCAGAAAGTGCTGGGCGAGAGGCTCGATGACCTGTCCGAAATTTCCTTTCCAAAAGCAGCAGGTGCCGGGGAGCAGCAGGATGACAGGATTTTGTGTATTACCGAATTCATGTATGTGCATTGTATAACACCTCTTTGATCATTTTTTTGCAGACTGTAGGCCGTGTGATTTGTCCGTATGTCTATTTACAAATCTTAGTATAGTGATATGAAAAAGCAAATGCAATCTTTTGATTTTTGAAGAATTTGCGATTTTTTCTCAATAACGCAAGAATGTAAGCTGAAAAGATAGCGTGGCAAAAATGGATCAAAGAATTTAGCGATCCTATAATGGTTCGTGCTTGTTATGCACGTGAGGATATGGTACGATAAAGCAAAGATGAAAGCAAGATAAAGCAAAGGTCAGAAAAGGATAAGTTCCTGGAGGAATGGAATGTGTCGGAACTAATGAAGTATGTAGAGATAGAACACGAGAAAGCGGTTCGCTTGAGGGAAGATTTTATCAATGCTTTTGTAAATAAGGCTTCATCCTGGTATGAGAGAAAAATCGCTGCGCTGCACCAATATGAGGATGGGGCATGCTATGAAGGGTATCTTTGGGAAACCCTGAAGGGCAATGAGTCCTATGAATTGGAGTGTTCCATGGAAGGAGCTTGCGATTATCTGAGGATGAAGGATGCGGTATATGTAATGCAGGACATTCATTCTGGTACCAGGGGATATTCGCCCTGTGTTTTTGCATGCCAATTTTCCAAAGATGCTGTGCTAAAGGTGAGCGGAGGGGAACTTGCGGACAGGATTCTGAAAGAATGGCAGGAACCGTTTGAAAACTGGGAGACAGAGAGATTCTTCCCGGAAGATATCTATTGTTTTGATGATGATATGGAGTGGTTTGCGATATTTACGCATGAAGGTTGGGATCAGCTGACTGCGCCGGAGAGAGGGCTTGACGAGGACGATTATATCAGGATCTGTTTTGCAAAGGGGCGTTAGGAAGAGATGAAGGAATTTGAATTGCAACCGTTAAGAATTTTTGCAGGTTGGACTGTGGTATATAATCAATTTTCGGAATATGACCCTGAAACGGACGGTGACCAATATGCCTATGAATTGGTAGAAGACTTATTGCAGTTAGAAAACAGAAATCTGTTGATAGATTTGGGATGGTATCCAGCTATGGAGCTTTCGGGAGAATATGTTTTATATATGATTGACAAAACATATGAAAGACCATTTGATGAGCCGTTGGAGGTATTCCAATCCAGATCAAAGAAGGAGATCCTGCAGAAATTGGAGTATTGGATGAATTGTGGGCACTATCAACAATATTTAAGATGAGAAAAATGGACCGGCAGACGGGAGAGGTGTATGAGCAGGGAAACAATGTTGCAATATCTGGAGAACTCAAAATATATTGATTTTGACAATGCAGAAGTGAAACGGAAAGCCCGGGAATTGCGAAACGTTTCCAGCACGGAGATCGAGCTGATCCAAAGTACCTATTATTTTGTGCGGGACGAGATCAAACATTCCTGGGATGTGCAGGATAAGCGGGTGACGGTCTCGGCCAGTGACGTGCTCAGGGAAGGCGTGGGCATCTGTTGGGCGAAGTCCAATCTCTTCGCGGCGCTGCTTCGGACGAACGGCGTTCCCTGCGGCTTCAGCCATCAGCGATTGACTCTGGGCGATACGCCGGATACGGGGTATTGTATTCATTCCCTGAACACGGTGTATGTGTCTGCATTGGACAAATGGATCCGACTGGATGCCAGGGGAAATACAGATAAGATCCATGCGGAGTTTTCGTTGGAGGAAGAGGTGTTGGCGTTTCATGTGATCCCGGAGAATGATGAATATGATTACCATGATAATCTCGCAAGACCGGTGGAGGCGTTAATGCGGGTGCTGGAGGAGAATACGGATGCGCTGTATATGTATCAGTATTGTCTGCCGGGGCGGCTATGAAAGAGTGTGGCTATGAGAATGGAAGACTTTCGTGCAGAAAAATGCGAGAAATAACATTTATTCGTCCTTAAAAATGTTGACTATTACATTTTTTTGCACTAATATAATGATGTGACTGGACAAAATCAGGAAAGAATAGGAGCAGACAAGGGGGAGGATATGGAACGTTTTTTGATGAGAGATTTAGAAGCGTGGAGACAAAAACGGAACAGAAAGCCCTTGCTGCTAAGCGGCGCAAGACAGGTCGGAAAAACCTGGCTTATGCGGGAGTTTGGGAAAAAGTCGTTTGAGCGTACGGTTTATATTAACTTTGATAAGGATGCAAGATTACATGATCTCTTTGCGAGAACATTAGATCCCAAGGTGATCATTCCAGCCGTTGCAGCAGTGTATGCAACAGAGATCGATTCCGAAAATACACTGATCATTTTTGATGAAGTGCAGGAGGAGCCCAGAGCGCTTGCTGCTTTGAAATATTTTTGTGAGGAAGCACCGGAGTATGCGATTGTAGCCGCAGGTTCTTTTATGGGGATTGCGCTGAGAAAAGGGACCACATTTCCCGTGGGGAAACTGGAGCGGAAGGAGCTCTATCCCTTGTCTTTCAGGGAATTCCTTTATGCAACGGGGCAGAAGGGAATGGATGATATATTAGACGGCGCAGATCCGGCGGTAATCTGTGCCATGAAGTCGTTCTTTATTGAAGCGCTGCGGAGCTACTATGCTGTGGGTGGAATGCCGGAGGTGGTGCAGGAATATCTTGACAGCAGGGATTTTCGGAAATGTCGGCAAAAGCAGGAGGATCTTTTGGATTTTTACAGACAGGATTTTGCCAAACATGCAGAGCCTTCTTTGATTCCGAGATTGTATCAGGTCTGGGATGCGATTCCGGGACAATTGGCGAAGGAAAACAGAAAGTTTATATACGGACAGATTGAAAAAGGAGCCAGAGCAAAAGATTTTGAAATTGCGCTCCAATGGCTGAAAGATTGCGGGCTGATCCACATGGTGCACAGGGTCAAAAAGCCCGGGTTGCCATTGAAGGTATACGAAGAATTGTCGGCCTTTAAGATATACATGCATGATATTGGATTATTGGGCGCTATGGGAAATTTGCCGCCTGAAGCCATTATTGACGGCAACCGCCTTTTTACAGAGTTCAAAGGGGCGCTTACGGAGCAGTATGTATTGCAGCAGTTTGTTTCGGATATGGGAATCATGCCGGCGTATTATTCAGCGGAGAATTCCAGAGGAGAGTTGGATTTTTTGATCCAGAGAGGAGAAGACATTATTCCTGTGGAGGTGAAGGCGGAAGAAAACCTGAAAGCGAAAAGCTTAAAAGCGTTTGTGGACAAATTTGGGATGGATAAGGGAGTGCGGATATCCATGGCGGATTACAGGGAGCAGGAGTGGCTTGTGAATCTGCCGCTATATGCGTTTATGAAATTTATTTAGAATAAGAATAAAGTGTTTGGAATGGAGGAAGCAATATGAAGGTATTTAAGGGGTTTCAAAAGGGGGTCAATTTAGGGGGCTGGATCTCTCAGTTTGACAAGTATGATGAGGCGCATTTTGCCAGCTATATCACAAAGGAGGACATTGCGCAGATTGCGAAGCAGGGCTATGATCATGTGCGTGTGCCGGTGGATTACAATGTGCTGCAGGATGATGACGGAAACTGGAAGGAAACCGGATTTCAGCATCTGTTTGACTGCCGCGAGTGGTGTGAGGAGTACGGGCTGAACATGCTGATCGATCTGCACGAGTGCTATGGTTATTCCTTTGATCCGCTGAAAAAGGACATGGACAGGAAGAAGTTTTTCTATGATGAGGCGCTGCAGGCGCGGTTTCTGGATCTGTGGAAGGAGATCGCAGAGCGGTTTGCGGAGTATCCGGAGCAGGTGGCGTTTGAGCCTTTGAATGAAGTGGTGTTGGCGGAGGTTGCGGATGCGTGGAATAAGGTGCTGGAGAAGTATATCAGGATGATGCGGAGCATTGCACCGGCCAGTTATATCGTGGTGGGCGGTGTGTGCTACAACAATGTGTTGAGCGTGCCGCTTTTGGAGGTGCCTGTGGACGACAGGATCGTCTACAATTTCCATTGCTATGAGCCCATGATCTTCACCCATCAGGGCGCGTACTGGGTGGAGGGCATGCCCTCGGATTTCCGGATCAGCTATCCCAAGACGTTAAAAGAGTACCGGGATGCCGGCGAGAGCCTGACGGCGGATCTGGCAGGAGCGGTGTACAAAGAGGGGATCCGTGAGATCGGTGAGGGATTCTTTGAGGATATTTTTGCACCGGCCATCGAGAAGGCCAAGAAGGATCAGGTGGCGCTTTACTGCGGGGAGTACGGCGTGATCGATCTGGCGGATGTGGAGGACAAGAAGCGTTGGCTGGCTGACATCCGGGCGGTGTTCGCGAAGCACGGAATCGGCTGTGCGCTCTGGAATTACAAGGGCAAGGACTTTGAGATGAAAGATATGCCGGTATAGATAGGGCGGACAGACAGATGAGGAGGACGGACAGATGCGAAATGTAAGGAAGGTCATGAGGGGAAAGCAGGCGTTCAAGGAGGAGATCGACAGGCGGCTGTCCGCGGAGGACAGTGAAAAGGTATGGAAGCAGGCGCATAAGCGTCTGGCAAAAATGTATCGGGATTACAGTAATCTGCCCAAAGGTGTGAGCAATCACACGGATTCCTTTATTTTCCCAGCAGCGGCAATCTATCTGTCCATCCGGAAGGTGGCGCCGGAGGAAGCCTTTGATATCATGAAAGTCGTTATGAAAGCCCGGACAGAAAAGATGGGGCAGACAATCGCGAAGATGACGGGGATCCCCGGATTTAAAAGCTTTTTCCTGAAAATGTGGGGGGTAATGAGTCACAAGATGTTTGGTCCCACGGCCGGGTTTCAGAATGTGTTTTACCCGAAGACAAAAGGGGAATTCCGCATGGACATCACTGCGTGTCCGTATCACAAGTATCTGACGGAGCTGGGATGTCCCGAGATCAATATTCTGTTTTGTGACAATGACGTTTATACATACGGAAACCTGCCGGGGCTGAAATTCATTCGGACAAAGACCATTGGCGCGGGAAATGAGTTGTGTGATTTTAAGATGGTGATAGAGAAAATGCGCTAAGTAAAGGGGACGAACCTGCCGATATAAAAGATAGTTGGAAACGGTTCTGTCAGGCTAAGGAGGGCGCGTATGAAGGTAAATCATAATACGACGATTTTTATGGGCGATGAGGCGGCGAGAGCCAGGCATGGTGCGGGCGCAGGGCAGGAAAACGGCGGAGTAAGATCAGGAAGTGCCAAGTCGGTAGACGCCAGCGGTCTGAAGGCGGTCTTTGATCCCGTGGCACAGAAGAAAGCGCAGGCGCAGAAGCAGGCGTTGAAGCTGGTGGGGGACGTGTTTGCAAACGACAGAAAGATGGATCAGGATCTGGAGGGCAGGCGCGAGAGAATCCGACAGCTACAGCAGGAGAACGGCGAGTACAGGCGCTCCATACAGGATATCGAAAACAACCGCGAGGAATTCCGCAAGAACAGCGGAGTTGCAGCGGACAGCGACGAGGAGAGGGAATTGCAGCTTCTGGCGAAAGAGAAAGAGGCAAGTTTTGCAGGTTCTTCCGTGCGTCTCTCTGATGAGGAGCGCGAGGAGATCGCGCGGATCAAAGAAAAGGGACTGACACAGTACCAGCAGGATTCCCTTGCCATGAAGGAAGATGAGCGGTATTTTGCGGAGGCAATCCATAAAGGAGAGCAGGAGATCGAGACCGAGAATGCAACCATCACCGGAACCAAGATAGAGCGTCTGAAAACGCATGCCATGACGGATGCGCAGAAAGAGGCGGAGCAGATCATGCAGAAAGCCTCCGGGGATATTGTGAACCTGCTTGTGGGTGAGGCAAAGGATCATATCGAGGAGGAACTGGAGGAGAAGAAGGAAACCGCCAAAGAGGAGGCCGAGAAACGGGAGGAACTTCAGGAGAAGGTCGATGCTGCGAAGGAACGGAAGAAAGAGCAGGAGGAATTCACGGAAGAAATCCTGGAGGCAACCCGGGGGCAGGGAACCGGTGCAGCCGGTATGAATGAGGCGCAGCAGGAAATTAAAGATATGATGAACAAGATGAAGCTCATTGAGGAGGATATCAAGGGCGCTGCGGTGGATCGGAATGTGTAAGAAAAATTTTTTCTGGTATGATTATTGGATGTTTCACTGTGTAAGATGAACGCATAGGGAAAACGACGGTGATATAATTATCAATAGCAGTGATCGTAAACGAAATAAGCTGGGAGGAGCAGGTAAATGGATCCAATAGATATGGTGCGTGACAAGTTTTCACAGGATTGCACAGTTGAGACTGTGAGACATCTCCTCATGGCACATTATGACATGACTGAGGAAGAGGCTCAGGCAAAAATTGATGAGTATTTTGACATCATAAATATAATTTCGTAAATCTTTAAATGTAGATCGCGTATGGGAGGTAATGTTTTGAAACTGCTTTTTGCATCAGATTCCTTTGCTATGAGCCCATAATCTTCACCCATCAGGGCGCGTACTGGGTGGAAGGCATGTCCTCAGATTTCCGGATCAGCTATCCCAAGACGTTAAAAGAGTACCGGGATGCCGGCGAGAGCCTGACGGCGGAACTGGCAGGAGCGTATATTTTTGCCCCGGCCATTGAGAAGGCCGAGAAGGACCAGGGGCGCTTTATTGCGGGGAGTACGGCGTGATCGATCTGGCTGATGTGGAGGACAAGAAGCGTTGGCTGGCTGACATCCGGGCAGTGTTCGCGAAGCGCGGGATTGGCTGTGCACTCTGGAATTACAAGGGCAAGGACTTCGAGATGAAAGACATGCCGGTATAGAGGATGATGTGTCAATTTACAAATTATCTTGACAAAATGTATAAGACAGTGGTAGTATAAAGTCATACTACTACTGTCTTATATGCGTAAGGAGGGTATTTATGGAGGGGAAATTACAGGATTCTGAAATAAAGGTTATGAATGTTTTGTGGGATGAGGGTATTTGTACGGCAAAACACATTTCAGATGTGTTGAATGCAGAATATGGCTGGAATATCAATACGAGCTATACATTGATTAAACGATGTATTAAGAAGGGGGCAATCAAACGGACGGAACCTAATTTTACCTGTGAAGCATTGGTTTCTAAAGAAGAAATTCAATCCATAGAGACAGATGAATTGATCGATAAAATGTTTAACGGTCAGACGGATAAATTATTTGCTTCCCTGTTGGCAAGGACGAAGCTGTCCGATGATGAAATAGAAAAACTTGTGGATATGGTTGAAAAGCTGAAGTGAGAGAACGTCTGATAGTAAGAATATAAAGATAAAATGAGGTGACAGCATGGTTTTAAGGATAGAAGTGACAGCGGCTCTTATGATTCTGCTGATCATTCCGGTACATGTGCTTATAATTGATTATTGCCCGAAAAGACCTTTTCTTCTGTTGTGGGATCTTGTAATGCTTCGATTACTTTTTCCATTTGAAGCACTGATGAAATGGACTCTGCCAAGCAAGGTTTTTGATATGTTTGGGTCAAATGAAACGATCAGTCGAATGATGTTAGTCAGTAATTTTGTACAGGAGAATACAGGTAATCTGCAAATGGATGTCAGAGAAATGGGGTCGGTTGTAGAAAAATTATCCCCGGCTAAAATAGATGCCGCCACCCCGGAACGAATTTTCATTGTCATTTGGCTCGTGGTTTTTGTGCTGCTTCTGGCAGCATTGATTACACTATACATAGTAAGTTATCGCAGATTTTCTTTCGCATGGGAAAAGCAGAATGCATACCTGCGGGGATGGAGAGATGCACACCCATTGAAAAGAGATTATCGGATTCGCTTTTATCCGGGGATCAATTCACCGCTTACCTATGGAGTCCTGCGACCTGTGATATTGCTTCCGGCAGATTGTGATCTGGAGAACGAAGCAGGTCTGCATTATGTTTTGCAGCACGAATGGACACATATTTGTCATCTTGATACGCTGAGAAAGATGATTTCTTATCTGGTGGTATGCCTGCACTGGTTTAATCCTCTCGTATGGCTGATGACATATTTCATAAATAAAGACATTGAACTTGCGTGTGATGAAGGAGTGTTAAAGGCGACAAATGAGGATGAAAGAAAGCAATATGCACTCACATTGATTACATTAGAGGCAGCGAAGGACAGTTCCTTTCTTGTGAGTTATTTTGGCACCAATGCTCTGCCCGGCAGGATTCGGGCGATTATGAAAAAGAGCCGGGTGAGATCCAGCGGAAGGCTGGCGGTATATTGTCTGATTGCGGTGACGGGTATAGTCGGCTTTGTGAGGGTGGCATTTGCGGCGGCTCCGTTATCAGGGAATGATGATGCACTGTATGGTACCTATGTCATGGATGTGGGAATCACGGATGAGCACACCGGAGGTTCGGAATCCGTTCGTGATCTGTTTGGAAACTTCTCGGCGGGGGCCAGGCTGACATTGGACGAGAATTTAAATGTTGAATTTGAGCTTGGATTGGGAGCGCATTTTGTCGGACAGATTGTAGAGGGTGATTCTATATATCATGGAGTGGTGGTGGATCAGCACGGTGCGATCAGCGGAGAGCAGGAGATCACGTTATATCGAACCTCTGTCCATGATGAAGAATATATGGTAATGGAATGTATGGATCAAAATATATATTGGAAGAAAGTGGAAGTACTTCAATAAGGGGGAGAAGATGATGAGAAAGAAAATAGGATTTGTTGTAATTTTAGGAATGTGTGTGTTCATGGGTTGCGGCAGTAATACGGAGAATGGAGCGCTGGCTGATATTAGGACAGAAGCAGTGCAAAGTTCTGAAATTGTGGCAGATACAGCGGAGGCTGAGGAGAGTTTTGCGGTTGTGGTTGATACAGCGGAACCGGAACGGAGTTCGGAAGTCCGGGTTGATACAGTGGATACAGGTGCATATTCGGTGGCAACCAGTGTTCCGTCTGATGAGGTGGAGCAATTTGCATCTAATGTGAAAGCCTATCTGTTAGATGAAGACTGGGCTGCACTTTCAGAGGTAACTTTTTATCCCATCAGATTAAATGATAAGGTGATAGAAAATGCAGATGCATTTGTACAACATATGGCGAATTATGATTTCGGGGATCAATTTATCCAGGATATTTCAGATGAAACATGCGTTGATATGTTCTGTAATTATCAGGGCATTATGATGGGGCAGCAAGGGGAAATATGGCTGAGTGAGGTTGGTGCAAAAGGGAAGTTATATGTTTTTGCGATTAATGTAATCGAATAATCAGGTATGGTGGTATGGATACGCCTGCTGTAATCAGAAGAAGCAAGAGTATTTAGCAGAAGAACGGCGAGTACAGGCGGTCCATACAGGACATTGAGAACAACCGCGAGGAATTCCGCAAGAACAGCCGAGTCGCAGCGGACAGCGATGAGGAGAGGGAACTGCAGCTTCTGGCGAAAGAGAAAGAGGCAAGTTTTGCGGGTTCTTCCGTGCGTCTCTCTGATGAGGAGCGCGAGGAGATCGCGCGGATCAAAGAAAAGGGACTGACACAGTACCAGCAGGATTCCCTTGCCATGAAGGAAGATGAGCGGTATTTTGCGGAGGC
>JAFUZJ010000065.1 GCA_017476665.1 Lachnospiraceae bacterium
CGACTGCCTCCGAATAGGTAAAATCCCTATTGAACCATATCTGACCGTAAAAACCAAAGGTCGAGAACGTCATTACCACTGTGGATATCACATCACCCGTCCAACAGTATTTGGTAACCACGCGAATGATCTCTGCGATGGCTCCGATCACAATAAGGGGAATGATATGCCAGGCACTCACATCGTTTATCAGGATAAATACAAGGACGATCCCTAACGAAAAACCCGCTGCCACTCCCGGTCCTTTTATCCGATTAAATGCAGTGACTACTATTCCCGATAACAAGATACCCGCAACAATCTGGTAGCACACGAACATGATCGGATGTACGGACCCCAGCACGCAGGTTATGAAAGTTCCGGCCATATAAAGCACCAGATAAATCAACATCCACAAAGTGTTTTTTCCGTTCCATTTTTTCATCTTTGTTATCACTCCTTTGGTTAATGATTTCGGTTAGTCTTAACTAACCTATTAACTAAGAAAAAACCTGCATACGCAAGCTTTTCCATTGTTACCTGACTATTCCTTTATTCCAAGCAGTTCCTTCCACCCCGGATAGAGAAGTCTGCATACAAACTCCATATGCCCTTTCGCATCCTCTTTTGGCATATCATGCCGTACAATCTCCGATATCAGATGTATATATGCCGTTGACAGCAGATGCCACTCCATGTCCGTAAGGATTGACCGCCTGCCTGTTTTGTCCTGAAGCAGCCCGGCATACTCTTTATTGGTTTC
Organism: Lachnospiraceae bacterium; assembly: GCA_017476665.1. Lineage (GTDB taxonomy): Bacteria > Bacillota > Clostridia > Lachnospirales > Lachnospiraceae > Acetatifactor. Next base: position 743 of record JAFUZJ010000065.1, read on the forward strand.
CGTCTCCATCCTGATCAGCTCCTCTTCAAAGGACTCATATGGCGAACCCTCCGAGCAACAGATTAAAAGCTTAAATCCCTCATAGTGTTCATAGATAAAATCAACAAGCGCTTCTGCATATCCCGGCTCAAAAGGATTGTACGCCGGATTCAACTCCATTTCCCGCTGTCCTGCCGCATTCATTTCCCTCAAATCATCAAGGGTATCTTTCACAAGAAAATAAAACATATCTTCCTTGTTTCGAAAGTGCTTATATAACGCCGCTGTTGTAATCCCCACTTTTGATGAGATTCTGTTCAGGGAAGCTCTCTCATAACCATAAGTAAGAAACTCCTCTCTCATATGCGTTATGATCTTTGCATTTGTTTCACTCTTATCTCTTGGCAAAATGTTATTTCCTTAGTAAATGGTATTAACTTATACTAGTTAACCATATTAACCGAGCCTTGTCAAGTGGTTTCTACTGCCACTGCAGACTAGGACAGACATCAGAAAGCGCAGCAACACCGCTTAATAATCAAATCTATAAGATGCATATTCGCACTTCTGTTCAGATTGAAAATCTTTCCCAATTTTGAAAAGGGACCCATAAACAGGCCCTGAACAAACGGCTGAAGTTCATTCACCGGAGGCTGATCGGGGAACGAAGAATACAGCGCAAATATCCTCTCCCCAGTCTTTCGTCACTTCTTATCTTTGGTTGGCTTCCATTGTACATAGGATTTCTTACCCATGCATAGATGCCGTCGGTTTTTAACTTATTGTTTTCTATGTTATTGTCCATATCAGAACGGACTGCCCCAATAAACCATACGGCTACACCGATGGCAAGAAGCAATACCCCTTTCATTCGAAACAGCATTATCCATGGAGCAGCTAGATATCCGGCCCTTAAAACATATCCGATAAGAATAATACCCAACAATGTAATAAGCCCCATTCCCCAGACCATATATGGTCCTACACCGAACAACGGCAGCTTCTGACCTTCCTTGTTATAATTCTTCAGCATTTTTATCACCTTAAATGTTGTATTTACGATAAATCTGGTCATCCTTCCATATTCTGACCGTTGTCTTTACAGGACTTTCATAATAGGTTCCGTAAAACCCGCCAGTTTCTACCGAAAAACTCTGCAATAACGCTCACCGCATCTTCATTGCCGACTCCTATCTCCCTTTTTCACGACAAAGTAAAATGCCAGACACATAAAGCCCCATCCCCATGACTCACCGCAAGCCACCATAAAAACAAAAGGGCTTCCGATCGCAACAAGTACCGCACCTATCATCTTTGATAATATGCTCATCGAAAAGGGAGCACATATGACGGCTATCTTGGGAAGCTTCAATCTGCCGGTAAGGACAAAATATATATAGGCTACCGTAGCCGGGATATCACACAGGAAACACCAGATCGTGAACGGCAGCAGCGAGGCTGCGATTGGAAGAAAGAACACATCATTTGCAGAAGCCGTATCAATCCCTGCCCTTAATCCAGCCTGGATGAAAAGAAGAACAACGCAGCAGGCCGTATGGAAAGAAACAAACATCAACGGTGCAGATGACAGACTGAAATGAAAGACCCTGAACATCTTAGAATCGGTTCGAACTCCGCTGTCTTTGACAACTTCCTCCATTGCCGGCGCAAAATAGTTACAGCCAAATCCCGACAGTATACCGAAGAACATCGACAGGATATAAAACCATGTCGGTACAGATGCTATGGTTGTTCGTGTTATTCCGTATACCAGTTCTTCACCGCCTTTTGGTTCATATCCGATAAGCCAGTCTCCGACACCGCATAAGATCAAAGTGATGAAGCCGAATATAAATACTTTGCTTAATCTTTTTTCATTCATTTCTTTCACCTTTCTTCAATCTATCACATGATCAGTTGCATCACGCCTGCCAAAACAGCGGCGAGGATCGGAAATCCAATGAGTGTCCCCAGGAATCTTGATGACATCTTTTTATATGGAATCTTCAGCGGATTTTTCTGTTTCTTTTTATAATTCTCCAACAGCTTGTCAAAATCCGCTCCCTCTTTGTCTAACATCTTATTCACGCCGATCACCTTGAATAAGCCGCTTATCATCTTATATTGAATGCTTGGCATTATCTCACCCCCTGCACAAAATCTATATGATATCCATCTTAAAGATTATTCCTGTTCCTCATAAGCATGACCGCCGACAGAATAAACATGATAGCTATCATTACCTCAAAAACAGAGTTCATATTTGTGAACAGGACAGAATGATTCCATTCCACAAAACCGGTCATATTTGCTATAACGTCATAGACAAAATGAAGCGCCATTGGTAAAACGATATTTTCTGATTGCAGATAAATCACAGCAAAAGCAAATCCGATTGCACCGGTCTGTAAAAATGTATAGGTATCCCAACCGGTTATCACATGTAACCCGCCAAAGATTGTGGCAGAACACAGGGCATATATCAGCTTCGTCCCAAAACCTCTCTTTGAATAAAAACAGCCTCTGCAGATCAAAAAGCGATAATTCAATTCCTCATAAAAACCGGTTGTCAACTGCTGTAAAATAACCTTCGAAATCAGAAGCCCGGCCGTAAGTCCGCTGATTCCTTTTACTCCTATGCATACCAAAACGACATAGTAGAGAAAATATACGATAAATCCGATTGCTGCAACAGAAGCATCCCTTGCATTTTTAAAAGAAAATATCTCTGAAATGCTTATGTGATATATCTTTTTTATGATCAATAAAATTGCTGATCCAAAAAGCAGCCTTAAAAAACTGCTGAATAAAAACCAGGGTGTGCCATGTATAAAACGATTTACCCCCAGTGATATTGCCACAAATACTGCTGTCAACAGCACCGAGACCAGAACCCCCACCCATCGCTTGTCATTTATAAATCTCAATTTACCACCCATCATTAAACTTCACGCTGATCCTTTTATAATATTCCGATTTGATCACTTCATGTGACCAAATGGAATACTATCACAAATCTGTCAAAAGTTCAACGATTCATCCCGTGCAGCGTCTCCCTTACAATTATTGAAAGAGCGTACAGATCCACGCAGCAAGCGCAGAGGCCGCCGGGAATATGACAAGCAGCTTCAGCAGCTGGCTCTTAATGTTATATCCATACTTTCTTCCGGAATATACGCTGTCAACCTCCGGAAAATAATGCTGAAAAAACTTAAACTTTATCAGCAGGAAGTAATCGAAGCAGATCATATCGTAGATTTTGTATATTGTGAATATCAATACAAACCTAAAAAAGAATTCCCAGAATGTATAGCCACTCCTGAAGCCATCCCAGATGGATGTCACTCCCACACCGAGGATCATCAGAATACTGAATACCATGAGCGTCCATCCGATGACTCTGGCGCCATAAAATAATTCATTTTCTCTTGGCTTAATAACCGCCTGCGCTTCCTTGGGCGCTGAAGAGAAAAATTTCTTATCCTGAATAAAGGCCACTGCTGCCAAAAGCATTATCGTTATCGCCGCACAAAATACGACTGCAAGAAATACTGTCAAAAGCATGGTTTATATTTCCTCCCGGCTCCTTTTTTTGCTGACCAACAGGCCATCCTCGTTCCTTACCAATACATAATTTTGCATAAGTGCATTATCCTCCGAGACAATGCAGTAATCACACTTGTCTCCTGTGTAACAAGTGCCCTCCCTGATCAAGCCGGCATGGATTTTCCCAAGACCCATATGGTCACAGTTGCACATGAGCGGCATCCACTTCCCCAGATGGTTCTCCTTAACAAAATTTGCAATGGGACATCTTGTAAAACAGTACTTTACCACCCTGTTTTCCCGGTCATAGGGTTCGTTAACCGCATGAAAATCAGCCGGATACAACTTGGCATGTTTATTGTCCTGATCCAGCGATAACCGGAATACGACCGCAAGCAGATCCATGGTCCATTTTTTCTTCGCAGTAAAGATCCTGCCCAAGGTATTGAATGACGACATAAACAACTCAAAGGATAACGGTTCCAATTCTTCTATCGTATATTCTTTTGGGGCGGTACTGCAAAATGCCAGTAGAAACATCGCGTCATTGATCTGCGTTACATGGGGACTTCTCTTTCCCCCGTAATCATCTATTTTTTTAGCAAACATCTTATATTGTTTTACGGTTGTTCTCCATACTTCATCTGTGCCGGAACCATATTCCTTTTCCATGAATTCACGGAGTGTTTTGATCGTGTGCCTTGATACAAGTGTTTTATATTTCATCAAACAATCCCTTCTTCTCCGATCTCCAGTCTGCCTTCTCACACAAGATACGCAAATGCCAGCGCTGACAACAGACAGCAGATTGGAATGATGATGCACTGCCTGATCTGTTGTTTCCTGTTATATCCAAACTGTTTCCACCCCTTGCATCCTTCCGTTTCCGGCAGATAATGCTGGAAGAATTTTGTTTTTGTCAGAAGGAAGAAATCCAGACCTACAATATCAAACACTTTCACTGCTGCGCCAATGATCAAAAACCGTATCGCATAATCCCAATACCTAAACCCGTGCGCCTTACCGTCAACTCCGGCTACTATAAACAGCCCAAACCAGGCAAGGATCAGAATCACAAGAATGATCCCGCCAATGATGCGCTTTGGCGTGAGAGGCATGCTGTCAAGCCGGGGCTTCAGCTTCTCCTGTACATCCAAAGGAAAATTCTTTGCAAGCGCGGAAAATGGCATTGTAACCGTTGCTTCCCATATCATCAAAAACAGTAATGCGCATCCTGAAAACGCAAGTATGATCGTTAATAGCATTTTTATCCTCCGTTTCTTTTTCTGGGTCGTATACTTATCCATTTTGATTTCTCTTGTCAATTGCCATATTTTCTGTGAAGCGCTTCCCATGAAGGCATCTGTCCCCTTAATCTGTTCCATGTGACAAGATCCTCAGCTGAACACTCTTTTAGCAGATCCCCATAAAACAGATCAATCTCCTCCATTTCAGATACGGCGTTGCGGCAATGCTCACATGCGATCAGATCACCAATCTTCGACTTTGCCATAATGAAATACAGAAATTTCATCAGTTTCCCCTTCGCCCCGTCGCCGTAAAACCTGTCATCCCCCTTCGGGTATATAGGGATTCCTTTCTTTTTCAGGCATTCGTAAGCCTCATGTGAAGCCTCAAACATCATCTTCCTTTGGGCAGATGTAGATTTTCTCAGATTGCCGTCACAGATATATGACAGATATCCGATTGGAAGTATTGCGGCCGGATGACAGATCAAATAGCTTTCCATATCATCCTGCCAGTTCAGTTTATATTTCGTACCGGCAAACATTTTCCCTATCCATCTGCGCATCTTATCATTGATCCGGCCATGGAGCTGTCCGAGATCCATGTAACTGCCGCCAAACCTCTCACAGATGTATCTGTCCTCTTCCTTCTTGCCTCCGGACACCTGAAACCCAAACAGGATCTTTTTGATCCCGCTTGCATTCTGTCGGATCTTCTCTTCCATCTCTGCCGGCGACAGGTCGTTCCCCACCAGAACGAGCAGTTTTGTATTGAGCCTGTATATTTGCGGCAGTGCTTCTTTCAACTTGTGATACGGCATAACAACAAATACTGCATCAAAAGCTCTGCCGTCCGTATCCGTTATTGCATCCACCAAATCCCTGGTGACCTTCCGCTGGAGATGGTGATAAATTACAAGCCCGTTTTTATTCAGGCTCTCCGCCCGCTTTTCCCTTGCCAGAACGCTCACTTTATTACCGCCCTGTATCAACACGTGCGTAAGATATGCTCCGATCACGCCGGCCCCGAACACCAGCACCTCTCTCTGTTTGCCCATAAAAATCCTCCGCTCCTGTTTATTTATTTCCTTCCCACCAGAATGGATGAGCCGCCCAGCATCATAAGAATACCTTCCAACTTCGACATAAACATACCGTTGTCAGTCGGTATCAGCCTTATTTCCTCATAGCCTTCAGATTTCAGTTCTTCCATAAACTTCTGCATATCGCCATAACGTGATCTGCTCATAATGTCATGGATGGCAAAGGTTCCGCCTTTTTTCAGAACACGTAGTGTCTCTCTGAGCAGCATCTGCTTGTCCACCCCGGTTATGTTGTGGTAAACATAGTTGCTAGTCACAGCGTCAAATGTTTCATCATCAAAATTTAATTTCATTGCATCACCGCTTTGGAAGCTCACATTAGAAACCCCTTCCGCCTGGGCATTACTCTCACACAATTCCTTATTAAACGAAGCATATTCTTTTCCCCAGCGGTCTATTCCGACAAATGTACCCTGTGGATTTCTCTTTGCGCAGGCAATGGTAAGTGCACCGCTTCCACAGCCCACATCCAGTCCGATACCTCCTTCAGGCAACGTGATATATTCCGCTGTGCCCTCTACAATCTGCCTGGACATTTGCCGTTCTCCGTCGTAAGAAAAACGGTTATGCGCCACAATACACCATGCAGTCATTGCGCCGCAGCCGAGCAGTCCTGCGCCGATCACACCCTTTGCTCCAATACGGACAGGCCTGCAGGCATTCTCCATAAGCTTTCCTGCTCCCAGATATGCCGCGGCAAACCCTGCTGTCCCGGCAAGCATCCCATATATCATTCCCTTCGGCACCCAGTTCTTATAATCTGCTTTCATTTGTTTCCATCCTTTCCGACGTATTTTTCCCAACCAATGAGAAATGCCGTGAACATGACGATCGCTCCTATGCTCTTATTCGAGGTTCCGATTCCATTGATCAGCGCCGTGTTGCCCAGTTTCCTGAGAGAATTGATCAGTATCGTCCCGATTACCAGATTGAATACACAGTACCATTTGGGAAACGGAGTTCTCCCACTCACAAATGCAATGAACTGAATGATGCTTGATCCAATAAAGAAAATCATAAATACTGCAGCCACGGGAATCAGGAAATACAGCAGATATTTCAGTGCAATCTCATATCCTGCCTCCCGTCCAGACACCCCGGCAACCGACTGATAGATCCACATAAACGTTCCGCAGGGAAGATGAACCGCACCTCCTGCTACTGCAAGATAGACATATGCAGACAGTTTATAAAAAGCCCCGCCTCTCGGCATCTTTTCCCTGATCAGGGGATAGATCGCCATTAGCCCGAAAAATTCCAGACTGATTCCAAGAAAACCTATCATTCCTCCAAGTATTGGTCTCCACACCGGCATTTCAAGCGCAATGGCGAAATACCCCTCAAGCATATTGGCGCCGTCAGGAAACTTTGCAGCGCCGATCAGCATGTCGCCTATTAATGTAAGCACCGCACCGAATATTCCGATTTTTAACGCATTTTGTGGTTTATCATATTTCATTTTATAACCCCTGCCCCTCCATAAAGTCATTAAATATCTTCAGTTTCAATGATTAGTACATGTCCTACCGTATGATTGTTCCCACAGATATACATTTTCTGCCTTCACGACGGTGATCAGCTCGGCTATGGCATCAGACATACTGACATTATCCTTAAACCCTTCCCCATAACTTTCGTTGTCTGTCGGGGCGCTACCCAATCATAGAACTCAAATTCTTTTTTTCACATCAATCGATCCAAAATCCATACTCTCCTCCGTTATATTCTTTCATCTACCCGCCTTTACTTTTTCCTTACCGCAAATCGGAACATATCTGCCCCGAGTATTTTCACATTCAGCCTGTCAGCTTCTTCTTCAAGAAGCCGAATCTCCTTGTCGCTAAGCTTCACATTTGTCGCCTCATACAGCTGCTCCACCTGATAAGGTTTTCTACAACCACAGATTGGTACGATTCCCTTTGAACTGACGAATGACATAGCTACCTGCGGGATGGTGATTTCATGCCTTTTCCCGATTTTGTTCATCAGCACATAAAGAGAATGAAGCTTTCTTTTCTTTCTGTTGAACAGAATCTTCATGATGGATCTCGGCGTCTTTACCCTCGGATCTGTAAGCATCCCTTCCTCAAGTACAGCCCATGCCCAGAAAGATATTCCATTCTCTTTGCACCAATACACGACGCCGTTCTTTTCCCAATCTCTGGCTATCAGGCTGTAATGGTTCTGAACTCCGTAAAGGGGAATCCCTGCCTTGTCCAGTATTTCCTTAGACTTTTTGCATTCATCCAGGTTAAAATTTGAGACCCCGATATGACGAATCTTTCCTTCGCGGCAGAGCTCTATTGTTTCACCGAGGTTTTCCTCTATATCCGCAGGCAGATGCAGCCAGTAGATATCCACATATTCCCGCTGAAAATCTGACAGATCCTTTTCAAGGGATTTTCGAACCTGACCGGGTTTATATCCCTTCATCGGAGTGAACTTTGACGAAAGAATAATATCATCTGTCCCAAACTCTCCGATCATCTTCTGCGCTTTCCCGAATCCATAGTCCTGCGCAAGATCAAAGATCAGAAGATCTTTCTTCTTTGCAAGTTCCACGCTTTCCCTGATCGTCGATTCGTCAACATAGCTTCCGCGAACCAGTTTTCCGTAGGTCTCGCTGCCCCATGCATTTGTACCGATCACCGCAGCCGGATGCATTATATCCATATAAATTCTTCACCTCCCGATAAACTTCAGGTCTATCTTAATGATCTGCATATTTACAAAACGATCGCAGAATTGAATCATGAGCTTATAGAGACCGTTCACTTCCTTGTATATATCCCTGTATCCCCGCATGTAACTCCTTGCGCTGACAGAAAACAATTCCCTGCTCCATTCTTCGATTTCACTTTTACTCTCAAGGGAGAAAAAGGCATCTACGTCTTTAATGCCTGCCTCTTTCAGCCAAGTCTTTGTCATCATCTTCGCGCCTCTACGGTTGCAGGAATCAAACACAATTACACCGCCCGGAAACCGTTCTGCCATCGCAAGAAACAGTTTTTTCACATCCTCTTTCCTGAAATAATAAAACACTCCGGATGCATAAAAGACAGAACCTTCCGAAGCATCAATCTGCCCCATCCAACTATAGTCATTCAGATCACAGGCAATGTTCGTCTCCCGTTCACCGGCGGGAAGGATCTCATTCCTGACCGTGATCACATCCGGCATATCAATGTTATACCCCCTACAACTTATACTGTCTCTGGGCAACCTCCAGTGCTCCAAACAGACCGGCGCCGGATTCCATCTTTTTGCCCTTTTCCTCGAAATCATAATCCAACATGTTACATATCCGCTCAGCCTCCGGATTCCTGAACAGATGTGGGAATTTATCAGAGCATACTTTCCGCCCGTACAACGGTATGATCAAAGTCTCCTGTACGGTATTTTTTTCTATATGATATTTCATAGGTATCACCGCCTTATCCAATCTATTATTTCCCGTTCCGATTTTTCAAAATAAGAAAGATTTTGTCTTCTGTACTTTCCAAATGTCTTATACATCAGGCCAATGAACGGAATCATGCGATATAGTTTCTTTTCGCGTTTTCTGTTTGGCATAAGACCGTTTAAATGACTGCCATGAGGATATATAATTACTTTAACATCCTTCTCATATCCGATTTTTTCCAGGTTTTCCTGTAATAGTTTTACGGAATACTCGGCCGGCCAGCATTCATCTTCATCGCCCGCGATCATAAGGACTCTCGCGCCGCTTTTCTCAGGATGGAGCATGGCAAGGCTGCTTTTTTTCTCTTCCTCATATGCTTTCTTATAAGCAATCCACATCCCTGTCACTTTATAGGAAAGACCCGATACTTTGTAATATTTTCCTGCTTTTATAGCAGAAAAATCCGCCGTAACAAAAGGAATATCTGCTCCTTTCCACGTAGCAACACTTCTGCCGGTCATAGTCTTCTTATCTTTCTGTGTTCCCTCAAACGGAACATGGGTTGGCGATACAATGATCAGATTCTCGAAGCCACCGATATACTGTGCTGCCATCACCGCAAAAATCGAACCCATGGATTGTCCGTAAATACTGATATGCTCGATATGCTTTTCCTCACGGAGATATTGAACCGCCGGAACAAACATATCAATCGGCACCGCATTCGGGGAATCCGGCAAGCCATCCGCACCGAATAGCGAGACAGAAAGCCCTATGATTCCATAATCCGCAAATCTTTCCGCAAATTTAATTCCCGGAAGCAGACTCTGCTCTCCGCCCATTACAATAATGACCGCTCTGTCACTTCCCGAATCTGGCTCTGCCATATGGCCGACAAAACCATGCTCCTTCCTGTTGAAATCCGTGTGGATCATTTTTCGAATCTCTCTTTCCTATATTTGAATCCATCCGGCAGGAAAAGGCAGGCCAGAAAATACAGAAGCGGTGCTGCATTACCGGAGCATTGTGTGCACACGTAATCAAGCGTGACCA
>JAFUZJ010000008.1 GCA_017476665.1 Lachnospiraceae bacterium
GAGACCGACAGCGGCAAGGCGGACATGGTGACCGGCAAAGTGCTGGCGAACCAGCAGTGGTCCGGGGACGCGGTCTACACCATTGACCAGGCGGAGGAGGATGGCGTGGAACTGTGCTATTCGGCACCGGAGGAGTCTACGAACCTGTGGTTTGACGGCTGGGTGATGTTAAAGGACGGCATCTCGGAGGCACCGGAGAAAAAGCAGGCGGCGGAGGCTTTTGTGAATTTCCTTTCTATGCCGGAAAACGCGGTGCGGAATATGATGTATATCGGGTATACGGCTGTGATCGCGGGCGGGGACAGCGAGAAGGTGCTGGACTATGTGAACTGGTGTTATGAGGCGGACCCGGAGGAGACGGACGGGGAGGATCTGGTGGAATATGACATCTGCTATTTCTTCGACAATGAGGATGCGGTGATCGTGACCAGTGAGGATCAGACCAGGCGACAATTGTTTGCCCAGTACCCGCCGGCGGAAGTCATGGACAGAAGCGTGATCATGGCGTATTTTGATGCGGAGGGAAATGAGCGGATCAACCGCATGTGGACCAATGTGAGATGCTTTGATCTGAAGAGCTGGTGGGAAGGATTGGCACAATAAATTTCATAAACAGACGCCTGCTGCCGTCTAGTAGCAGGAGACACGTCATACCTTTATCGTCAGGTCATAGCAGATAAAGGTATGGCGTTTTTTGCTGTGAAAGTGAACATTTTTTTGCTCCGTTACAATAATCAAGTGTAAGGTGTAAACCCAAGGCGCCCGGGGAAACCGGAATGAAGTGATGATGTGAAAGACAAAAGCGTGCAGCACGAGGAGAAGATTCAGTGACAATCGAGGAACTGGAAACTTGCGTGGATACATATGGCAGGGAACTCTATGCTTTTTGCAGGTATCTGACAGGGAGTGTGCCGGATGGAGAGGACTTGTATCAGGAGACCTTCCTGACCGCCGTGTCAAAGTTAGAGAAGATCAATATCAGGGAGAATCCCAAGAGCTATCTGATGTCCATTGCAGTCCATCTGTGGAAAAATAAAAAGCGGAAAGCAGCCGGCAGGAACCGTCTGATCTGTTTCGAAAGCGTGGAACAGCGGGCGGAGGAAGGCGAGGAGGCTGTGGATTGGCAAAATCCCCTGCCGGAGGATGTGATGATCAAGGCGGAGGAGCAAAAGCTGGTGCAGAAATGCGTGGAGACGTTGGAGGAAATGTATCGTATCCCCATCTGTCTGCACTATATTTCGCAGCTTTCCACGAAAGAGATCGCGGGCATCCTGAAGGTGCCTGAGGGGACGGTAAGACGCAGGCTTTTTATGGGCAGGAAACAGATCAAAAAGAAATTGGAGGAACAGGGATATGACAGATGAGAGATTGGAGCAGCTTTTGACTCAAAACATAATTCCGGAGGCACCTGAAAACAAACTGAATGAGCGCCTGAAGGCGCAGATGGCGGAGATTTTTGCCGACAGGGAAAGGAAGGAAAAACAGAATATGAAGAAGTTTAGCTTAAAGAAAACAGTGGTTTTGGTGGCAGCGGCGTGTATGGCATTCGGGGCGATCGGGGTGGCGTCCACAGGGCGCGCTTATGTCACAGGAGGCTCTAGGCCGGGCGAATACACAGCATTTTCAGAACTTGAGAAGGTGGAGGCAAAGACAGGGCTGGATGTGAGGGCTGTAGAAAAGTTTTCGAATGGGTATCAGTTTAAGGAGATGTCTGTTACGTATGAACAGGATCATACGGAAAATGGTACGGTGATTGGAGAGTACGCGGGAATTTCCATTCAGTATGAGAAAGAGGGAGCGTATGATCTGAGCCTTTGTATGGATGGTGCGGAACATGCGGAAGGGGACAAGGTCAGAGAGGCTGTGGCACAAAAGGAGATTGACGGTCTGACGCTGAAGTATTATCTGGATACTTATAAATGGGTTCCCGCAGGGTATGAATTGACGGAAGAAGACAAGGTAAATCTGGAGAAGGACAATTATTTTATCTCTGAGGGAGCTGATGAGGTTTCCGAGAATCAGGTTTGCTGTGTGATCTGGGAGCAGGATGGAGTGCTCTATGATCTGCTTTGCACGAAGGGAGAAGTGCCCGCGGAGGAAATGTTTGCAATGGCGGCGGAGATCATCGCGCAGTAAATTTCGGATGAAACGCAGGACGTAATATGCGGGCATGACATAATATGCTGAATTTATGGAAGAAGTCCTTGGGGGGAAGCCTGAGGGCTTCTTTTGTGTTACATCTGTCGATGCGTAAGGTGACATATTTGCAATCCTTGCAATTTATAGGGAATCCGCTATAATTACTTATGTGGATTGATGTTTTGGCATGAAGAGGCGGTGAAATGAATAAGAACAAGAAAAAAACGATCATAGGCCTGATATTGATCTGTTTATTGATATGTATGGTGATCGGCGCAGTTGTGTCGGTAAAGCATTATTTTGACAGAAATACATGGGCCACGATTTTAGTGAATGGTGAAATTAATTCTGATATGTCGGATGCTTTTGTGTATGAACAGGAGTATTTAAAGGGTGACAGAATAACATTGGGAACCGTAATACTGGAGGTCACGCACATAGAGCATGACGGGACTGTTTCATTTTCAGTAAAACAAGGCAATCTATATGATGAGAAAGGAAATGAGATACACACAGGTATTTTGCCCAGAGGGGAAAAGACTTGCTATCGGATCAAGGATGGACAAGTGTTTCTGTGTGTAACAGGGAATAGATATCAGTAAAATGCAGATGGATCAGAAAACAGACCAACAGGCAGATCAACAAATAGATCAACAAGTAAATAAGCGGGGAGTTCAACAGATAGTAAATTCAGATGAACATAAAATGAAGCAGCAAAAGGTGGCAGGCAGAAACACAAATGACCTCACCAGCGGAAATCTCCTGGCGCAGATTCTGTTTTTCAGTTTGCCCCTTATGGCGTCGAATATGCTGCAGGTATTGTTCAACATGGCGGATGTGGCAGTAGTGGGACGGTTCGCCGGACCGATGGCGCTGGGAGCGGTAGGGTCTACCACAACGCTGGTGGCGTTGTATACCGGATTGTTGATCGGGTTGTCCAGTGGAGTCAATGTGCTGGTGGCGCTGACGGTTGGTGCGAAACATGGGAAGGATACAGAGGAGACGGTTCACACTTCGTTGATCATCAGCGGTATTGCAGGAATATTCCTGATGTTCATCGGAGTGGGTTCGACCGGGGCGGTACTGGAGCTTCTGCATACGAAAGCGGAGTTGATCCACGGGGCGGCGAAATATCTGCATATTTATCTGCTGGGGTTGCCGGCCCTGGCGGTCTATAATTTTGGCAATGCGATCCTGAGCGCGGCGGGGGATACGAAGCGGCCGCTGCTGTATCTGTCTGTGTCGGGTGTGATGAACGTGATCCTAAATCTGTTCTTTGTGATCGTGTGTCATATGGATGTGGAGGGAGTGGCGATTGCCAGCATCCTTTCACAGTATACCAGCGCGGTTCTGATCCTGCGGCATTTGTTCCGTTGCAGGGAGATTTACGGATTGAAGCGGGATAAGATACGGGTGAGCAGAGACAAGGCCGTGCGGCTCTTGCAGCTTGGCGTGCCGTCCGGCTTACAGAACGGTATTTTTTATCTGGCGAACCTGTTTGTACAGATGGGGGTGAATTCCTTTGATGCCACGGTGGTGGCGGGAAATGCGGCGGCTGCCAATGCAGACAATCTGGTCTATGACATGATGGCGGCATTTTATACGGCCTGCGGCAGTTTTATGGGGCAGAATTATGGGGCGAAGAAGTGGAAGCGGGTTGAGAGAAGCTATTTTATCAGCATGTTTTATGCCTTCGCCTGCGGTTTGATCTTAGGGCTGGGGCTGGTGACCGCAGGACAGCATTTTCTGGGGCTTTTCACAGCGGAAGAAGCGGTGATGGAAGCCGGGATGGAGAGACTTACGATCATGGGACTTTCCTATTGTGTTTCCGCCTTTATGGATTGTTCCATTGCGGCGGCAAGGAGCCTGGGGAAAAGCTTTGTGCCCATGGTGATCGTGATCTTTGGGGCATGTGTGTTCCGGGTGACGTGGATTTACACGGTATTTGCCTATTTTCGGACCACTACGTCGCTGTACCTGCTGTTTGTATGTTCCTGGGTGATCACGGCAATCGCGGGGAATCTGTATCTGGCTTGGACATATCGAAAAGTAAGGAAGGTGACGTGATCCCGCGCCCGCGCGCCCACAGTTCAGCCCGCGCGCCTGCACCGCGCAGTTCAGCCCGCGCCATTCGCAAAACACGTGCTTCGCACTTTTGCGTCTGCTTCGCAGCCGCGTTTTGCTCATAGATTGGCGCTCATCTCAGGCAAAGAAATGCACAAAAAAGCCTGCAAGCAGTCTTTTTGTGCACATTTCTTTGCCTGGCTGAACTGTTGCGTGAAAATAATAACACAATTTTTTATTTACATTGACACTAAATAATGGTAAATTAATTATACGTGGGAGTTTTCGAAAGGAGAAGGGAGAAGGTACTATGGCAAGAACAATTCTTGTAACTGGCGGCGGCGCCAGCGGTAAATCAAGATGGGCTGTATCGCAATTTGCGGCTTGTGACAATGTCCTCTATATCTGTCCGAAGGAGTTGGATAGCGATACCAAAAACCGGATTGAATACAGCAATAAGAAGAATCTGGTAGAGTGGGAGATTCATGAAAATGTAACTTCTGAGCCAAGTTCCTTGTGTGACAAACACAAATTTACAGTATTTGACAGTTTGGATCTGTATGTGGATGTGGTGATTGAGGAAATGTGTCCGAATATTGAAGATCTGGACTGGGAGATGGAAAAGGCGATTGAAAAGCGGATCATTGAAGATATCATGAATCTGCACACGGAAGCCCGCCTGATAGAAGGAGATGTGGTGGTCATCACACTGGAGACCGGTTTCTCCAATATTCCTGAAGATCCGTTCCTTTTGGCGAAGCGGAACATTCTCGGTATGATTAATCAGCGTATTGCAAATGAATCCACGGACGTTTATCTCTCTGCGAGTGGAATTCAATTTCGGATCAAATAAATTTTACAAATTGTAAATTGGCAGCCTACGGCGGAAAGGATGGGGCGATAATGGATATTGAAGAATGGATCAACGGAGCGAGAAAACTGAAAGCATCGGATATTCACCTTACGGTAGGGGATATTACGATGATCCGTATCAACGGTGAACTGGTAAAATACGGTGAGAGAGATGATGTAGGCGTAAACCGTCTGATTCACTCTTTTCTGACTGCGGAGCAGGAGAGACAGTTCAGTACGGAAGGTCTGGATCTGGACTTCAGCTTTGAGACCACAGACGGATCGGTACAGCGTGTGAACGTATTCCACCAGAACGGCAGAGCAGCAGCGGCAATCCGTTTGCTGAATACCACGGTGCCTTCTCTGGAAGAACTGGAGATGCCTCCCATTTTAAACGAACTGGCGACCAAGAGAAAAGGTCTGGTGCTGGTAACAGGGGCAACCGGAAGCGGTAAGACAACTACACTTGCAGCTATGATCGACGAGATCAACAAGCGCAGGGCCTGTCATATTGTAACGATCGAGGATCCGATTGAGTATCGCTATGAGCGCAGAAAGGCAATCATTCACCAGAGAGAGCTGGGACGTGATGTACCTTCCTTCCGAGCGGCATTGAAGAGTGTGCTTCGTGAGGATCCGGATGTGATCCTGATCGGAGAGATGAGAGACTTTGAGACAATCTCGCTGGCGCTGACCGCTGCCGAGACAGGACATTTGGTTTTTGCTACGCTGCATACGGCCAGTGCGGCACAGACCATTGACCGTATCATTGATGAGTGTCCTGTGGAAGTGAGAGATCAGGTACGGGGACAGGTGGCAAACCTGATCCAGGGTATCATTGCACAGACGCTGGTTCCCAGAAGTGATGAAAAGGGAGGCAGAACCGCAGCAATGGAGATTCTGGTTGGTAACGATGCAGTGAAGAATATGATCCGTAATAATAAGATCGCACAGCTGCCGGCCGTGATGCAGACCTCGGCGGCACAGGGTATGTGTACTTTGAATGATTACCTGACAAGACTGTGTAAAGACGGTATCATTGCTTATGATACATTGCTGCAGTATTCGCAAGACAGTGTGGATATGTCGGAAGGCTGATCCGGTGCGGAAATTGGGTCTTGATGGAATCAGATAGAAAAAAGCGTGAAAGGACTCCTGCGGGTGTAGATGATCCGCAGGAGTCTTGACTATTTTGTGATACGAGGAATCCAGATGGCGGCAAAGAAATATTATGCGGTAAAAGTCGGGAAGACTCCCGGAATCTATGATAACTGGCAGGCATGCAAGGAATGTGTGGACGGGTTTCCCAAAGCGGAGTACAAAGGGTTTGTCACGATGGCGGAGGCAAAGGCATATCTAGGGGGAGAGGCTGAAAAGGGGAGCGTTGCGCTACCGGAGTATGATACTGCACCGGGCAGACTTTTAACCTATGTGGACGGCAGCTACCATGACGGACTGCAGAAATATGCGTTTGGCTGTGTCTTTTTGCTGCCCGGGCATGAGATACGCATTGCTTACGGAAACGGAAATAACCCGCAGTCGTTGCAGCATCGCAATGTGACAGGGGAAATGCTGGGAGCGATGTACGCGGTGAAGACAGCCATGAAGAATGGATACAAGGAAATTGAGTTATGCTATGACTACGAAGGAATTGAGAAGTGGGTTACCGGAGCTTGGCGCAGCAAAACGGAGCTGACACAGAAATATGCGCATTCCATGCGGGAATGGGGAGAAAGTATCCGGATCTGTTTCACAAAGGTGGAGGCCCACAGTAAAGTTGCATACAATGAGCTGGCGGATCAGACAGCGAAGCGGGGACTGACAGAGGGAGACGGAATCCCCAAGGTCTGTGATATAAAGGAATTGGAATTGTATGAGTGCGATGCGGTTGAATAAATATCTGGCACAGTGCGGTATCTGCTCCAGGCGGGATGCGGATAAGCTGATCGCTGACGGTAAAGTGCTGGTGAATGGAGTCCCTGCGCAGATGGGTCAGACAGTATCCGAACAGGATAAGGTGCAGGTGGGAAAACGGGTGATGGGACCACAGAAAAAAGTGGTACTTGCCTGTTATAAACCGGTGGGAGTCACCTGCACGGAGCGGGATGCCCATGCAGAGCGGATCATTACGGATCTCATCCGGTATCCGGTGCGTGTGACTTATGCAGGGCGTCTGGACAAGGATTCAGAGGGGCTGTTGCTGCTGACAAATGATGGGGATCTGATCGATGCCATGATGCGTGGCGCAAATCAGCATGAAAAAGAATATGTGGTGAAAGTGGACCGTGAAGTGACGGAAATCTTTTTACAGCGTATGGCAGGCGGAATATACCTGAAGGAGCTAAAAGCGCAGACCAGGTCCTGTGAAGTGGAAAAGATGGGAAAATATACATTCCGGATTGTTCTGACACAGGGGTTAAACCGGCAGATCAGGCGAATGTGCAATACCTTGGGGTATGAGGTGGTACAGTTGAAGCGGACCCGGGTGATGAATATTGTTCTGGATGGACTGAAACCGGGAGCGTATCGGGAATTGAATGAGCAGGAATGCATGGAATTATATAGGCGTGCAGGTATGGCGGGAGGAGATCATGGATCAGGAAAAACAGAATTCAGTGCAGAATGAATCCGGGGAACTGCAGCGGATCAAATATCTGGTGGATCTATTAAATAAGGCTTCCAGGGCGTATTATGCTGAAGACCGGGAAATTATGAGCAACTATGAGTATGATGCTTTATATGATGAACTGGCAGCGTTGGAGGCAAAGACAGGTATTGTTCTGGCAGGGAGTCCCACGGTAAATGTAGGATATGAGGCTGTGGAGGAACTGCCGAAGGAGCGTCATGAGTCGCCGATGTTATCCTTAGGGAAGACCAAGGACAGAGAAGAACTGAAAGACTGGCTGCAGGGGCATCCGGCAATCCTCAGCTGGAAGCTGGACGGGCTCACGATCGTGTTGACTTATCGGGACGGTAAGCTGTTTAAGGCGGTTACCCGCGGCAACGGTGAGGTAGGCGAGGTGATCACAAACAATGCCCGCACCTTTCAGAATCTCCCTTTGCAGATTGCTTATCGGGGCGAATTGGTGCTGCGGGGGGAAGCGGTGATCAGCTATTCGGATTTTGAGAAGATCAATAAGGAGATCACGGAGGAAGCGGATAAATATAAGAATCCGAGAAATCTGTGCAGCGGGTCCGTGAGACAGCTGAACAACGAGATTACAGCGAAACGAAATGTACAGTTTTTTGCCTTTAATCTGGTGCAGGCAGAGGGCGTGGATTTTCGGAACTCCCGCATGCGGCAGTTTGATTTTTTAAAGGAACAGGGATTTCAGGTGGTGGAGCATTATCTGGTGGAGCCGGATACGATCCTGGATCAGATCTCTTATTTTGAACAGAAGATCAAGGAGTATGATATCCCGTCCGACGGGCTGGTGCTCTTGTACGAGGATATCGCATACGGGCGATCGCTGGGACGCACGGCCAAGTTTCCCAGAGACTCCATTGCGTTCAAATGGGCGGATGAAATTCGGGAGACAACACTTCTGGAGGTGGAGTGGAGCGCGAGTCGTACCGGGCTGATCAATCCTGTGGCAATCTTCGAGCCGGTAGAACTGGAGGGGACTACTGTGAGCCGGGCTTCGGTACACAATGTCAGCATTGTGCGCAGTCTGAAGCTGGGAATCGGGGATAAGATCACGGTTTACAAGGCGAATATGATCATTCCTCAGATTGCGGAGAATCTGACGCAGAGTGATACTTTGGCAATTCCTGTGGTGTGTCCGGTCTGCGGGCAGCCGACCCGCATTCAGCAGATGAATGATGTGCAGTCTCTGTATTGTACCAATGAGAAGTGCGCTGCAAAGCATATTAAGGCGTTTACGCTTTTTGTCAGCAGAGATGCCATGAATATTGACGGACTTTCCGAGATGACGTTGGAGAAGTTTATAGACAGAGGTTTTATACAGGAATTTGCGGATCTGTTTCATCTGGATCGCTATAAAGATGAGATCACGCAGATGGAAGGCTTTGGAGAAAAGTCTTATCAGAATCTGCAGGAGAGTATCGAGACTGCCAGAAATACTACGCTTTCCAGAGTGCTTTATGCACTGGGGATCAGTGGGATTGGCGTGGCCAATGCAAAATTGCTATGTAAACACTTCGACTATGATCTGGATAAGATCCGGAAGGCTACCGTGGAGGAACTGAGTGAGATTGAGGGCGTGGGCGAGGTGCTTGCCAGCTCGATTTATGACTATATGCACGATGAGGAGAAGCTGCGCAGAATGGAGGCGCTGCTTGCGGAGATCCGGTTGGAAGTGCCGCAGGTGAACGCTTCCGGTCAGACGCTTGCGGGGATGAGTTTTGTGATCACCGGAGGCCTGAATCATTATGAGAATCGGGATGCGCTGAAAGCGGTCATCGAGGACAAGGGCGGCAAGGTGACCGGCAGTGTGACGGGAAAGACCACCTGCCTGATCAACAATGACATCACGTCCAATTCGTCCAAAAACAAGAAAGCGAAAGAGCTGGGCGTAGCGATTTTGTCGGAGGAAGACTTTATGGCCCGGTATCTGGAAAATAATTAAAAAGTTGACAACAATCAGATAGGGAGGAACGGAACATGCCGATTAAGACACAGAGTGATCTGCCTGCAAAGGAGATTCTGGAAAATGAAAATATATTTGTGATGGATGAAAACAGGGCAATGCATCAGGATATTCGGCCGCTGCAGGTGCTGATTCTGAACATTATGCCTGTGAAGCAGGATACGGAACTGCAGCTTCTGCGGGCGCTATCCAATTCGCCTCTGCAGGTGGATGTGACTTTTATGAATGTGAAAAATCATATCTCCAAGAATACACCGGCCAGCCATCTCAACAAATTCTATACCACCTTTGATGAGGTGAAGCACAGAAAATTTGACGGAATGATCATCACGGGAGCGCCGGTGGAGGATATTTCTTTTGAAGAGGTGGACTACTGGGAGGAAATCTGCGAGGTCTTTGACTGGGCGGAGAAGCATGTGACCTCCACGCTTCATATCTGCTGGGCAGCGCAGGCCGGGTTTTATTATTATTATGGCATTAACAAAAGGCAACTGCCCCGGAAGCTGTTCGGGGTGTATGAGCATAAAGTGGCAAACCGGAAGATTCCTTTGGTGCGCGGATTCGACGATGTGTTTCTGGCGCCGCACAGCAGACATACGGAGACTCCTGCGGCGGGAATCCATGCTTGCAAAGAGTTGACCGTGCTGGCGGAGTCGGAGGAGGCAGGCGTATTTCTGGCAATTGCGGAGGGCGGCAGGAAGATCTTTATCAATGGGCATCCGGAGTATGACCGCTATACCTTGCGCAATGAATACGAAAGGGATCTGAATAAAGGATTGAATATCCAGATACCGTACAATTATTTTCCGGGTGATGATCCGACGCAGAAACCGCTGCTGCAGTGGAGGAGCCATAGCAATAATCTGTACAGTAACTGGCTGAATTACTACGTGTATCAGGTGACGCCGTACGATCTGAACGAGGTGGATTTCGAGGGGATGTGGATCTAGCAGAATTTTTCTGTTTGAACATTTGAGCATAAGATATTCAGGTTTTTTATTCCTTTTGCGTAGCTTGGTATAAAGGTTGTAAGACTGTTTTCAGAGATGGTTACGAGTCACGAAAAGAGCCTGCTATATATCCTCAATAGCAAGCTCTTTTGTTTTATTTAAAATAATAAATAGCATAACCAAGTCCTGTATTATCAGGTTGATAAATTTGAGAATTCCCCACAGGACACCAAATATCCCAATCTGCAATATATTCACTACCTTCATAAAAATCAGTATAAATTACACTGTATAGTAAATCAGCATCAGGGTTCACTAACCGAATGATATTGAGTACACAATTCCACATGCTGTCATTCAAATTCTGATTCATTCTCAGAACCCAATAGTCATTTTCTCTATAAATTTCAAATACAATATTATTCGCCAAAGTTGTATGAGCGATTCTATTCTCAGAGAGTTTTAGTCCGTCACCCTGTCCATCAGAGTATGCTTCACCAGGGGTATATGCACCCTTGCCATAACGAGCCTCATACACAATTTGATTATAGATACTTCTATATGCAAGGAGATGCTCATCATTTATGTCAAAACTGTCTCTCTTATAAGAAGTCACAGGGATTTGATAATCGTCGGGAACAGTTGCATTGTGAGCTTCTAAACCACCATTTTCCATCTTAGATACTTTGAGATAAGCCTGCATGAACCTACTGGATGAAATTCCATCAATACCGCACCCATCACAAAGTACATTCAAATTATATAAACCATATGTTCTGACTGCTTTTAGGATGATCCCGTCACATTCTACGAAAGTGCGCTGATTCCAGCCATAATCCTCTATAAAATCTTTGTAAAGCTGATTGTTGTAGCTATCATTTGTAGTCATGTGGATACCAGGGCCTTCTCCTGTCCCGGTGTAGTTGTTAATCTTAGAAGGAACCTCGGTAAGCACAAACATTCTATACCCATCAACATAGAACTCGCAGGAACCATCTTCAAGTATCTTAAATCCTTCTTCCTTCTCATATTCGGAGTAATCCATCTTGGCTTTGGCTGAGGGGGTAGTTGTGCTTTCAGTATTGCTTTCCGGAGTGGAGGGAGTGCCTGCGGTAGTATCGGCAGTTGTTTCTGTTGTGGAAGTGGATTCCTCGGCAGTAGATTCTTCCATAGAAGAACTTTCTTCGCTCGATTCTTCTGTAGGGGATTTCACAACGGTAGTTTCCTCTGTACCAGGTTCAGTTGTCGTGGATTCCTCTGCACTTGATAATGCGGTCACAAGACTTTCACTGTCCGCCTTTTCCGTACAGGCAGAGAGGGCAAGAGATAAGCCTAAGACCAATAAGCATATTTTCTTCTTCATGATTTCCGGTCTCCTTGTATGATAAAGAATTTATTTAGTTTATCATACCATAAAAAAGCAGAATGGGGCACTGCTTTTTTATATAATAAGACAAAGTAATCAAATTATCACCAGACAAGAAAATGCCAGAAGTCCTCGGTTTCTTTTTTGGCAAATTTTATATCTTGACATAATAGAACAGGCGTTCGATAATAAAAACACCACACAGAAAGGAGAGAATTGGAATGGAAGAACGTAGCTATATCGCAATAGATCTGAAATCTTTTTATGCCTCCGTGGAATGTGTGGAGAGAGGGCTTGATCCGCTCACCACAAATCTTGTGGTGGCAGACGAGAGCAGGACGGATAAGACCATCTGTTTAGCGGTATCTCCGGGATTAAAAATCTATGGGATACCGGGGCGCCCGAGACTGTTTGAGGTCATCCAGGCAGTAAAAGCGATCAATTCAGAACGGCGGTATAAAGCACCTAAGCGTACATTTACCGGGAAGTCATATATCACAACGGAATTGAACGGTGATCCGGCGCTGGAACTGGACTATATCGTGGCGGTTCCTAGAATGGCACTGTATATGAAGTATAGTACAGATATTTACAGGACCTATTTGAAATATATCGCTCCGGAGGATATCCATGTGTATTCCTGCGATGAAGTTTTCATGGACGTCACTCATTATCTTGACACGTATCATATGACGGCGCATGAGTTGGCAATCTCTATGATCAGGGACGTTTTATCGCAGACAGGGATAACAGCTACGGCAGGGATTGGCACTAATCTGTACTTGTGTAAAGTGGCAATGGACATCGTTGCCAAGCATCTTCCAGCAGATAAGGACGGCGTGAGGATTGCAGAATTGAATGAGAGTGCATATCGAAGACTGTTATGGTCACATATGCCACTCACGGATTTCTGGCGGATCGGTCATGGTACGGAAAAGAGGCTGATGAAATATGGTATTCTCACAATGGGAGACGTTGCGGAATGTTCAAAAAGGAACCAGGAGCTGCTCTATAAAGTTTTCGGGGTGAATGCGGAGCTTCTGATTGATCATGCGTGGGGCTGGGAACCCTGTACGATGGAGTATATCAAGAGATACGTCCCAGAGAGTAGCAGCCTGAGCAACGGACAGGTTCTGAAGCGGCCCTATACCTATTCAGAGGGGGAAATCATAGTAAAAGAGATGGCAGAGCAGCTTTCGATGGATCTTGTAGCCAAGCGGCTTGTAACGGATCAGATTGTACTGACGATAGGATATGATGGCCAGAGTTTTCAGGACACCGCTGTACGAAAGCGTTATAGAGGTGAGATCTGTTTGGATCATTACGGACGCCTTGTACCGAAACATGCACACGGCACATGGAATTTGGCATATCCGGTTTCGTCCACAAGGATACTAACGGAAGGAGCAGTCGGGTTATACAGGTGTATCGTGGATGCTGGTCTGCTGATACGCAAGGTTATCATAGCAGCGGGGAGAGTCCTGCCGGAGAGTGAAATCATCATAAAAGAGCAGGTAGGGCAGTTGGATCTGTTCACGGATTATGCACAGCTTGAAAGAGAGCGTAATGCATTAGAGCAGGAACTGGAGAGGGAAAGGAACTTGCAGAGAGCGATACTGACTATCAAGGCAAGATACGGGAAGAATGCCGTAATAAAGGGAATGGATCTGTTGGAAGGCGCTACAACAGTAGAACGGAACGAACAGATAGGAGGGCATAAGGCATGAATGATACGGGATATGGGGACTATGGGGACATCATCAACTTTCCACACCCGGAGCCAGTGGGACACCTGCGTATGAGCATGGAAAAACGGGCTGCGCAGTTCTCCCCATTCGCAGCTCTATCCGGGTATGAGGAGGCGGTACTGGAAACCGAGAGACTCACGGAGGAACGGATCATCTTAGATGAGGCTGAATTAGAGGTGCTGGATAACCGGATGAATGAGATCATGGGCATGGAAGAACCGCCGGAAGTAAAGATCACTTATTTCATACCTAATGAACGCAAGGCTGGTGGCAGATATGAGACGGTGACGGGTAAGATTAGCAGAATTGACAGGTATAATGGGCAGATCGTTATGGGGAATGGGGTAGTAATACCTGTTAAGGAAGTATTTCTATGGCAAATAAGAGATGGTTTTGGGACTTTCCATATGCTATATTTTCGTGTATAATAAAAAAAACAGTGTTAAGCATGGATTGCATGTCTGATTTTGAAAACCGTTACACAGAGCAGATTGTGGAAATCCTGAGAGTCGTTCCTGTGGCTTATGATGCCACAGGGGACAAGCTGATCAGGGAGATCCGTTATGTGGTGCCGGAAGGAGAGTAACAGGCCCGAACAGGCAAAGGAGCAGTTATGGCGTTTCAGATCATCAGAAAAAATGCGGATACGGTAGATAGAGCGGGCGGTCATGAACGAATCTTGAGATGGAAAGCAGGGCAGGGGAGAGACTGTGCTGCTTTCCGGTCTTTTTGTGATACGGCACTGCGGGATGCGGCGGAGCAGGGGGCAGAACAGGTGACCCTGGATCTGCAGGATGCGGATGGAGTGTATGCGGCGGAGTATGTGGAGACAGCCGTTTCGGTGTGCCGGGATCTGCGGGAGGAGACCGAGCTGCAGGTGCTGCTCGTAGTGCCGGATGGAGTCGCACCGTTGGGCGGGAGAGATGTCGAGCTGGATGCTTATCTGGATGCTCGTCTGGAGGCAGTCAGACCGAAGCCGAAGCTGTTTGGGGCTGCGAAGGCGGCCAGATTTGTGGAATGTGAACGGGAATCCGCCCCTATGGCGATGTCGGCGTCTGCACTGTCGATGAGATCTCTGGATCATATTGTGGATCGGGTGGCGGATACCTGGCAGGAGAGTCTGCTGCGCCTGATCGACGAAAAGGGATATACCGATACGGAAGTATACAAGCGCGCGAATGTGGACCGCAAACTGTTTTCCAAGATCCGAAGCAATCCGGCCTATCAGCCCAAGAAGATCACGGCAGTGGCGTTTGCATTGGCGCTGAAGCTGAATCTGGACGAGACAAAGGATCTGTTGGGACGGGCGGGATATGCGTTGTCACCCAGCAGTGTGTCTGATCTGATTGTGGAATATTTTATCGAACATGAGGTGTATGACACCTATACGATCAATCTGGCACTTTTCGAACACGATCAACCGTTGCTGGGAGAGTAAACCGGTAAAACGGCAGATGTCGCCTGGCAGGCGACCCGGAACATGGGAAAACAGGATATACTTACCTCAGAAACAAAGAAAGCAGCAGATGAGCTGCGGAAAGAGAGGTAGGTATTATGAAGAAAGGTTTGACGGAAATCGTATTTATTCTGGATCGGAGCGGCTCTATGTCTGGGTTAGAGACAGAGACTATCGGCGGGTACAATTCTATGCTGGAGAAGCAGAAGAAAGAGGAAGGGGAGGCTGTTATCTCCACGATACTCTTTGATAATCAGGTAGAGATCTTACATGACCGAAAAGCACTGGAAAAAGTAGAGCCAATTACAGAGAAGGAATATTACGTGAGGGGATGCACGGCGCTTTTAGATGCTGTGGGCGGCGCGATCCATCGCGTCGGGAAACTCCAGAAGGAACTGCCGGAAGAGGAGCGGCCGGAGAAGACGTTGTTTATTATTACAACGGACGGTATGGAGAACGCCAGCAAAGAGTACACCTATGACAAGGTCAGGAAAATGGTGGAAAAGAAGAAACGTAAGCTCCACTGGGAATTTATTTTCCTCGGGGCCAATATAGATGCGGTGAAAGTCGCGGGGCAGTTCGGAGTGGCCAAGAACCGTGCGGTGCGATATGAGTGTGACAGTGCAGGAACCAAACTCAACTTTGAGGTGATGTCCAAGCTGGTCAGCTGCGCACGATCCAGTGCTTCCGCGGCGGTTATGGAAGAATGCCTGAATGAGGAGAGAATACTGGATGAGATTCAGGCGGATTATGTGATGAGGCATAATGCATAATACAGATGAAACAAAAAGTTTTGCCGCACATCAAGAGCGGAGATAAAGGAGGAATAAAAATGCACTACAAAGACAATGAGAAGATAACCATTATGGAGCATCCGCTGATCAAGCACAAGATATCCAGGCTGCGGGACATGGAGACCGGTACGTATGAGTTCCGGTGTCTGGTAGAGGAGATCGCAATGCTGGAGGCATATGAGGCATTGCGGGATCTGCCCTTGGTTGATATTGAGGTGGAAACGCCCATTGAGAAGTGTATGACGCCTACTATTGACGGCAAAAAGCTGGCAATCGTTCCGATCCTGCGGGCGGGACTCGGGATGGTCAACGGCATCCATGCGCTGGTGCCTTCGGCGAAGGTGGGACATATCGGGCTTTACAGAGATCCGGAGACACATCTTCCGCATGAGTATTATTGCAAGCTGCCTGATCCCATTGATCAGCGGCTGATCGTTGTGCTGGATCCTATGCTGGCAACGGGCGGCTCGGCGGTAGAGGCCGTAAACTTTATCAAACAGCATGGTGGCCGGCATATCAAATTTATGTGCATCATTGCGGCGCCGGAGGGGGTGGAGAGACTTTCTGCAGCGCATCCTGACATTGAGATTTATATCGGAAATCTGGATCGTTGCCTGAATGAGAATGCGTATATTATGCCGGGACTCGGCGATGCCGGTGACCGGATTTTTGGGACAAAATAAAAAAACAGGAATAATCTGCCAGTCTTGTCCATATACTATGATAAGAGAACCAAGCATAAGGAGGTTTGTTATGGCAAGAGGACAGAGAAAGAGCCTGGATGAGAAGATCGAGGCGAAGCAGGAGATCATTGACGCGCTGCTCACACGAATAGAGTCGGAGAAGGCAGAACTGGCTGAATTATTGGAAGCAAAACGGCTGAAAGAACTGGAGTCAGTAAGTGAAATGATCGAGGAATACGGTCTGGAACCCGATGAAGTGGCGCAGGCGCTACAGCAGTTTCTGGACAGCAAACAACAAGAAGAGGCATCCGCATAGGGTGCCTCTTTTTGTGTAACAGATTCCTATTTCGATCAGGCAGGTTTTTTGTTGTTTTTATTTTGGTTCCTGCCGTCAATATTTTTCTGGGCCGTGGACAGCATCAGTTTGATGCGGTTCAACTGATTTACCTCGCTGGCGCCGGGGTCGTAGTCGATGGCTACGATATTGGATTCCGGATATGCCTTGCGCAATGCCTTGATGACGCCCTTGCCCACCACGTGATTGGGCAGGCACCCGAAAGGCTGCGTGCAGACGATATTGGGAACATCATCGTGGATCAATTCCACCATTTCTCCGGTCAAAAACCAACCTTCACCGGTCTGATTGCCGATGCTTACAATGGGTTCTGCAAAACCGGCAATCTCTCTGATCGGAGTGGGTGGTGTAAAGTGTTTGCTCTTTTTGAACTCGTCCGTCGATGCAGCGCGCAGTACATTTTCAATGGCCCAGATGCCCAGCTTGGAGTTGCGGGCGGTCTTCTTGCTCATGCCCAGATGGTCTGCCTTGTAAATCTGGTTGTAGAAGCAGTAGAGCAGGAAATCCATCAGGTCGGGTACGACGGCTTCAGCGCCTTCACTCTCCAGAAGTTCCACCAGATGATTGTTGCCGGCAGGAGAGAATTTTACCAGGATCTCACCTACGATACCGACACGGGGTTTCCGGATATCTAAAAGCGGGATATTGTCAAAATCACGGATGATCTTTCGGCAAAGCCCGTTAAATTTCAACAGGTTAATGTGCTTGGCAGAGAGAAAATCCTGTACGACTTTTAACCATTTTCGGTGTACGGCATCCACACTGCCGGGCGTGGCTTCATAGGGGCGCATGCGATAAACGCAGCGCATAAAGATATCGCCAAACTGGATTCCGAGAGCTGCACGGAGCAACAGATCCGCATTCAGATGGAATCCGGGATTGGTTTCGATGCCGCCCAGATTTAAGGAGATTACAGGAATGTGCTCCATGCCTGCCTTTTGCAGCGCGCGGCGGATGAAACCAATGTAGTTGGTGGCGCGGCAGCCGCCGCCGGTCTGAGAGATGACCAGGGCTGTCCGGTTTAAGTCGTATTTGCCGGACTGCAGTGCCTCCATCAGCTGTCCTACCACCAGAAGGGAAGGATAGCAGGCATCATTGTTCACATATTTCAGACCCACATCCACGGAATGCTTGTTGTCATTGTCCAATACCTCGAAATTGTAGCCGCAGGAATTGATCGCGGGCTGCAGGATTTCAAAATGGATCGGTGACATCTGGGGACAGAGAATCGTATAATTTTTCCGCATCTCTTCCGTAAAAGGTACTTTTACAATGGCGGAGGAACGGATGGTTCTCTGTTTGTGCATGCGTTCCCGCACATGGATCGCGGAGATCAGGGAGCGAATGCGGATCCTGGCTGCACCCAGATTATTGACCTCGTCGATCTTCAGGCAGGTATAAATTTTGTCGGAGCCGGAGAGAATGTCGTTCACCTGGTCGGTGGTTACGGCATCCAGACCGCAGCCAAAAGAGTTTAACTGGATCAGATCCAGATTGTCTACAGTACGCACATAGCTTGCCGCAGCATAAAGTCTGGAGTGGTACATCCACTGGTCGGACACGATCAGCGGTCTCTCCGGGCAGCCCAGATGGGAGATGGAATCCTCTGTGAGTACGGCAATGTCAAAGGAGGTGATCAGCTCTGGAATACCGTGGTTGATCTCCGGATCCACATGGTAGGGCCTTCCCGCCAGTACGATACCGCGCTTGCCGGTTTCTTTCAGATATTGCAGGGTTTCCTCGCCCTTTTTGCGCATATCTTCGCGGACTGCGGCCAGTTCCTCCCATGCCTTGTGAACCGCTGCCGAAATTTCATCCCGGGAGATTTCCGTGAATTCTTTGCACAGCGCATCCGTAACGGTCACCTCGTCGCGGAAGGATAGGAAAGGATTGCGGAAATAGATCTCTCCGGAAGAAATCTCTTCCACATTGTTTTTAATATTTTCGGAATAGGAAGTCACGATCGGGCAGTTATAATGGTTGTTGGCATCTTCAAACTCATTGCGCTCGTAAAAAAGAGCGGGATAGAAGATAAACTGCACGCCCTGGCGGATCAGCCAGGTCACGTGACCGTGAGCCAGCTTGGCCGGGTAGCATTCGGACTCGCTGGGGATGGATTCAATCCCGAGCTCATAAATCTTTCTGTTTGAGCTGGGGGAGAGTACCACGCGATATCCCAACTCGGTGAAAAACACATGCCAGAAAGGATAGTTTTCATACATGTTCAGAACCCTGGGGATACCGACCACACCTCTGGGAGCCTTGTCGGCGTCCAAGGAAGCGTAGTTGAATAGTCTGTGTAATTTATACTCAAATAAATTCGGCACATTGTTCGCGTTCTTTTTGCCGCCGATTCCGCGCTCGCAGCGGTTGCCGGAGATATACTGGCGCCCTCCGGAAAACTTGTTGATGGTCAGGCGGCAGTTGTTGGTACAGCCCTTACACTTGGCCATGCTGGTCTCAAATTGCAGGGAACAGATCTTTTCATAGGAGAGCATGGAGGTTTCGTAGCCTTCCTCATATCTGTCCCTGGCAATGAGGGCTGCTCCGAACGCACCCATGATGCCGGCAATGTCGGGACGGATAGCCTCGCAGTTCGCAATCTTTTCAAAGCTGCGCAGAACCGCATCGTTGTAAAAGGTACCGCCCTGAACCACGATGTTTTTGCCCAGTTCCGAAGCATCGGAAACCTTGATCACCTTAAACAGCGCATTTTTGATCACGGAGTAGGCGAGTCCGGCGGAGATATCCGATACGGAAGCGCCTTCCTTTTGCGCCTGTTTTACCTTGGAATTCATAAACACCGTACAGCGGGTGCCCAGGTCAATGGGATGCGCCGCAAAAAGAGCGGCCTGTGCGAAATCCTGTACGCTGTAATCCAGAGATTTTGCAAAGGTTTCAATAAAGGAACCGCAGCCGGAAGAACAGGCTTCATTCAACTGTACGCTGTCCACGGTCTGATTCTTGATCTTAATGCATTTCATGTCCTGTCCGCCGATGTCCAGAATGCAGTCCACCTCCGGATCAAAGAATGCGGCAGCGTTATAATGTGCTACGGTCTCCACTTCGCCGTCATCCAGAAGAAAAGCGGCTTTCATCAGCGCTTCGCCATAGCCGGTAGAACAGGAGCGCATAATTTTAACACCCTCGGGGAGGGTGGTATAAATCTCTTTTAAAGAACGGATCGCCGTATTCAAAGGGCTTCCGTCATTGTTGGAATAGAAGGAATACAAAAGCTGTCCGTCCTCGCCCACCAGTGCAACCTTGGTGGTGGTGGAACCGGCGTCAATCCCCAGGAAGGCATTGCCCCGATAGGAAGCCAGATCGCCGGTGGCAACATGATGTTTGCTGTGGCGCGCCTTGAACGCCTCATAGGCATCCTCGTCGGCAAACAGGGGCTCCATACGCTCCACTTCAAATTCCATTTTGATCTCGGAGGAAAGTTTTTTCACCATTTCCTCCATGGTAAAGGACACTTCCTGCTTGGCATTTAATGCGGAGCCGATAGCCGCAAACAGGTGGGAATTGTCCGTGTCGATAATATGCTCGTCGTCCAACTTCAAAGTGCGGATGAAAGCCGCTTTCAGCTGATCCAGAAAGTGCAAAGGACCGCCCAGAAAAGCCACATGTCCGCGAATGGGTTTGCCGCAGGCCAGACCGGAGATAGTCTGGTTTACCACAGCCTGAAAGATGGAGGCGGCCAGGTCTTCCTTGGTAGCGCCGTCATTGATCAGGGGCTGGATATCTGTTTTGGCAAACACGCCGCAGCGCGCAGCAATTGTGTACAGAGAATGATAGCCTCTGGCGTATTCGTTTAAGCCCGCGGCATCTGTCTGAATCAGGGACGCCATCTGGTCGATAAAGGAGCCTGTACCGCCGGCACAGATCCCGTTCATACGCTGTTCCACGTTGCCGCCTTCAAAATAGATGATCTTGGCATCCTCACCGCCCAGCTCGATGGCCACATCGGTCTTGGGAGCGAGCTCCTGCAGGGAAGTGGCAACTGCGATCACTTCCTGGTTGAACGGTACCCCCAGATGGTTTGCCAACGTCAATCCGCCGGAACCGGTGATCATGGGATGCAGCGTCAGATTACCCAGTTCTTCATAAGCTTTTTGTAATAATGAGTGCAGTGTTTCCCGGATATTGGCATAATGCCGCTCATAGTCGGAAAACAAAATATGATGTTGTTCATCCAAGATTGCAATCTTTACGGTGGTGGAACCGATATCAATACCGCAGGCAGCATGCATGTTGGAATTACTCATAAAATCAATCCTTCCTGAAAAATCGCCACAAAATGACATACTCAGTTAGTATACATCATTCATTTTTAAAATGCAACGAACAAAATATGAAAGAAAAATATGGCAAAGATTAAATCTTTGTAAAAAATGGGCAAAAATAAAAAATGGTCGGTTTACTTATGATTCCAGGCATGTTAAAATAAAACATAATTTGCGCAATTTACGCAAAAGTACAGAGATAGTAAGAGGTTAGTATGGGTAAGAATAAAAAGTTTGATTTCGAGCGGAAATTTGGAAAATATGCGATCCCGAATCTTTCCCTGATTCTGGTGATGTGCTATGTGGCGGGGTATGTGATCCAGTATTTTAATCCCGTGTTTATGCAGTATCTCACGTTGGACCCGTATCAGATCCTACACGGACAGGTGTGGCGGGTATTTACATGGCTGATCAGTCCGCCGGCTTCTTTCGACGTGTTTACGATCATCATGTTGTTTTTCTATTACAGCATCGGTACGAATTTGGAGCGGACCTGGGGAACCTATCGCTATAATGCGTATATCTGGGGCGGTGTGCTGATCACGCTGATCGCAAGTTTTGTATGTATGGGGGCTTGTTATCTGATCTTCGGAAGCGACACGCTGGAACTGTATGGGGAGTTTTATAAATCCTATTACAGTATGTCCTACGGTTCCGCGTTTCGGACCATGACCAGCACGGAAGCTTTTTTTGCGGCGGGTTCCGCGTTATTCAGCACCTATTATATCAATATGTCAATTTTTCTGGCATATGCGGCAACCTATCCGGACAATGTGGTGCTGCTGATGTTTGTGGTTCCGGTGAAGGTGAAATGGCTGGGGTATATCTATGCGGCGCTGCTGGTATTCCAGATGGTGCAGTTTTATGTGGCGGCACCGTTAGGGTGGTTCGGCATGGTGGCAATCGGGGCGTCGCTTTTGAATTTCCTGATCTTCTGGCTGCGGAGCAGGAATCTGTCCTATCTGAATCCGAAGCAGGTGAAGCGGAAGGTTGTGTTCAAACAGCAGGTGAGATCCGGGGAGAAACAGTCCGGCCACAGATGCTGTATCTGCGGCAGAACGGATGCGGACGATCCGAATCTGGAGTTTCGGTATTGCTCCAAATGTGCCGGAAGCTGCGAGTATTGTCAGGATCATCTGTTTACGCATGAACATAAGATTGGATGAGAGGAAACGATATGAATCAGGAAGTTTTGTTTGCGCAGAAGCTGCAGGAGGTGCGGGCACTCGCAAAGAAGCAGGGAAACTGTGTCAGCGAAGAGCAGGTGCAGGAGGCGTTCGCGGAGCTGGAATTGTCCGGCGAACAGATGCAGCTGGTATACGATTATCTGTTAAAGCATAAAATAGGGCTGGGACAGCCCCTGGATCCGGATGATTATCTGACGGATGAGGAGAAAGATTATCTGCAGGGATATCTGGAGGAGATCGCGGCGCTGCCGCAGTACAGCGAAGGTGAGGTTCTGGCGCATACGATCTCTGCGATGGCGGGAGATACCGGTGCCCAACAGTTGCTGACCCAGATCTACTTAAAAGATGTGGCGGAGATCGCCAAGCTGTATGCGGGGCAGGGTGTTTACCTGGAGGATCTGATCGGAGAAGGCAATCTGGCGCTTTCCTTTGGCGTCGGAATGTTAGGCAGTCTGGAGAAGCCGGAGGAAGCCCAGGGAATGCTCGGTAAAATGATCATGGACGCCATGGAGGAGCATATCGCTGAAACGGTGCAGAACCGGAAAGCGGATAAAAAGGCGGAGGATCATGTAAACAAGGTGGCGGATGCGGCGAAGGCGCTGTCGGAGGAACTCAGACGGAAAGTAACGGTGGCAGAGCTGGCGAAAGAGAGCGGTATGAGCGAGAACAGGATCAGAGAGGCCATGCGGATCAGCGGCTTCCAGATTAAAGATTTAGAGGATCTGGCGGATGAATAAGACGGTTTATGAGGATTATAAATACTGCATGCAGGATGTTTCCACCGTCTATGTGGGCTGCAAGTATACCATGGATGAGATTCTGGCGGATGAGTCGATCCCGTTTAAATTTCAGCTTGTGGTGGAACGCTATATTTTACCGAAGTCCGATCCGGAGGATACGTTGGAAACCCACCTGTATTATCTGGAGGAGAAAAGCTTTCTGGTGAAGATATACAGGCAGCTCAAAGCAAAGGTGAAGGTGAATTATATCCAGGAGAAGAAACATATGGGCGGCAGGGTGACAAAGGAGTATGCCACCAAGACCATGTCGGTGGAGCAGCTGGCACATCTGAGCGTAGCGCAAAAGGAGCAGATGGGGCTGATGGTGAAGGAACTGGCGGTGAGCAAATTGTCACTGATGGGATTCTGATCATAAGGGATTTTAATAGGAGAGGAGAATAGGACATGACTATGGAAAAATATGCAGGTGCAGAGGGAGTAAAAAACCTTTCGGCATATGAGATTATAGAGCAGAGGGAGATTACGGATATTAACAGTATGAGCGTTTTGCTCCGGCATAAGAAGACCGGTGCGAAGGTGGCGCTCCTCTCGAATGATGATGAGAATAAAGTATTTTATATCGGATTTCGCACACCGCCCACGGATTCCACGGGCGTGCCGCATATTCTGGAACATTCGGTGCTGTGCGGTTCCAGGGAGTTCCCGGTGAAGGATCCGTTTGTGGAGTTGGTGAAAGGGTCGCTCAACACTTTTCTGAACGCCATGACTTATCCGGACAAGACCTTGTATCCGGTGGCAAGCTGTAATGAGAAAGACTTCCAGAATCTGATGCATGTATATCTGGATGCGGTATTTTATCCGAATATTTATCAAAAGGAAGCCATCTTCCGGCAGGAAGGCTGGCATTATGAGTTGGAGAGCGAGGATGCGCCGCTGACGGTCAACGGCGTGGTCTATAACGAGATGAAGGGGGCTTATTCTTCGGCGGATGATGTGTTGGAGACGGCGATCATGAATTCCCTGTATCCGCATACCACCTATGGCGTGGAGTCCGGCGGAGACCCGGAGGTGATCCCGGAGCTTAGATATGAGGACTTTCTGGATTTTCACAGGAAATATTATCATCCGTCCAACAGTTATATTTATCTGTACGGTGATATGGATATGGCGGAGAAGCTGGACTTTATTGATAAACATTATCTGGCGGATTTTGATGCGCTCAAGGTGGATTCCGAGATCGGAACGGAAACACCGGACATGACGGCAGGGGTAATCGTAAAAGAATATCCGTTGAATGAGGGCGAGAGTGCGGAGGAGAATACTTATCTGTCGCTGAATTATTCTGTGGGCGAGAGCACGGACAATGAGTTGTGTATGGCGTTTGAGATTCTGGATTATGCGCTCTGTTCCGCTCCGGGGGCGCCGTTAAAGCAGGCTCTGGTGGACCGCGGGATCGGAAAAGATGTGTACAGTATCTGGGACGGTGGCATCAGACAGCCGTATTTCAGCGTGATTGCAAAGGGAACTTCTCTGGACAGGCAGCAGGCATTTCTGGATACGATCCGGGAAGTGCTTCAAAAGATCGCGGCGGAGGGGTTCGATGAGAAGGCACTTCGGGCTGCGCTGAACTATTATGAATTTAAATATCGCGAGGCGGATTTCGGTTCCTATCCCAAGGGATTGATGTATGGACTGCAGATGCTGGACAGTTGGCTGTATGATGAAAACAAGCCTTTTGTGCATATTGAGCTTTTGGATGTATTTGACAGTCTGAAGAAAAAGGTGAAGACCGGCTATTTTGAGGAACTGATCCGAACGTATCTGCTGGAAAACGGACATTACAGCGTGGTTATTTTAAAGCCGGTGGAAGGATTGCTGGCAAAGAAGGAGCAGGAGCTGGCGGAGAGTCTTGCGGCGAAAAAGGCTGCCATGTCTGCGGAGGAGATCCGCCAGATCATGGAGACGGAAAAGAAGCTGCGGGAATTCCAGGAGACGGAGGACGATCCGGAGGACCTGAAAAAGATACCTCTGTTGGAGCGTGGTGATCTGAAGAAAGAGGCAACGGCGCCCGTTGTGGAGGAGCGGATGCTGGGGGATACAAAGCTGCTGTATCATAATCTGTTTACCAACGGGATCGGGTATCTGCGGCTGAGCTTCAATCTGGACCACATTCCCGGGGAATATGTCCGGTATATCGGCTTGTTTAAGGGGTGCCTGGGACTTCTGAACACGGCAAATTACAGCTATGGAGATCTTTTCAACGAGACGAATCTGGTCACCGGCGGTATGGCAGCGGTGAATAATGCATACAGCCAGGTGTATGATCCCGATATCTGTACGCTGACATTGGAACTGAAGACCAAGGTGCTTTATGAAAATATAGATCAGGCGATCGCACTGATGCAGGAGATCATGCTGACCAGCGATTTCACGGATGAAAAGCGTCTGAAGGAGATTCTGGCAGAGGCTAAATCCCGTATGCAGGCGCAGATGATGACGGCAGGGCATTCGGTGGCAGCGGGCAGAGCCATGTCTTATGGCAGCGTATCCGGCATGCTCAGCGAGGAATTGTCCGGCGTGCCGTTTTATCGTCTGGTAGCGGATTGTGAAGGGCATTTTGAGGAGCGCAAAGCAGAATTGACAGAGAAGATGCAGATGTTGGCGAAGATGATCTTCCGTCCGGAAAACCTGATGGTGGATTTTGTGGGGGATGAGGCGCAGTTGGTACGTCTGGAGGCGCCGGTGGCGGCATTAAAGCAGGCACTCTATACGGAACCGGTTGAAAAAGCGGTTTATAAACCTGTGCCCGAGCGGTTGAATGAAGGCTTTATGACGGCAGGACAGATCCAGTATGTCTGCCGGGCGGGTAATTTTGCCAAGAAGGGATTGGTTTACACCGGAGCTTTGCGGGTGCTGCGGGTGATGATGGGGTACGAATATCTCTGGGTCAATGTCCGGGTGAAGGGCGGAGCATATGGCTGTATGTGCCGTTTCGGACGGACCGGTGAGAGTTATTTTGTGTCTTACAGAGATCCAAATCTGCAGAAGACTCTGGAGGTTTATGAGAAGGCGGCGGAGACCATCGCGGCCTATGAGGCAGACGAGCGCACGATGACGCAGTATATCATCGGGGCGATCAGCGATCTGGATATGCCCATGAATCCGGCGGCAAAGGGACTTTACGGACTGAGTGCCTATATGACCGGACTGACCAAAGAGATGCTGCAGAAGGAGCGGGACGAGATCCTGTCTGCCACGGCGGAGGATATCAGAGGACTTTCCGCATATATCAAGGCATTCATGGAGGATGACTGCCTCTGTGTGGTGGGAAATGCAGGTAAATTAAAACAGGAAGAAAAACTTTTCAAAAAATTGGAGAACCTTTTTGCCTGAACCTCGTCTTAGTAGGTAGATGCAAATACGCAGCAGAGCTGTGAGGCAAAGGGAGGATAAGATTATGAAAAAGTGGAAGAAATTTTTAAGTGCAGGAATTTGTGCGATACTTTTATTGGGAGCAGCGGCGTGCGGTTCCGACAGCAGCAGGTCCGATATGGCTCTGCAGGGATATACCAACGGGGTGGCGGCGTCGACCAGTAAGAGTGCCACAAGAGCGGCGGACTATGGCTATGCCACGGACAGTTTCAGCTCTTACGAGATGGCGGAATCTGCGGCGGAGTATGCGCCTGCAATGGAGAGTCAATTGGCAGATAACAGCGGTATTTCATCCGGCACCGGCAACGCAGGCACCGTGACGGAATCCCAGAGTACCAGTGAGCAGAACACAGCGCGCAAGCTGATCCGGAATGCAAATCTCTCTGTGGAGACCAAAGAATTTGATGCATTTCTGGAGGCTGTGGAGAATCAGGTGAATGCACTGGGCGGCTACATAGAGAGCATGGATACTTATAACGGAAGCCGGTATGGTTATAATCAGTACAGCACCAATGTCAAACGCTCCGATCTGACGGTGCGTATTCCCCAGAAGAATCTGAATTCTTTTCTGGACGCTGTATCCGAGGCGGGAAATGTGATCAGCCGCGGGGAGAGCGTGGAGGATGTGACACTAACCTATGTGGATATGGAGAGCCGCAAAAAATCTCTGCAGACGGAGATGGACAGATTACAAGAGTTCCTGGAGAAGGCAGAGACGCTGGAGGATATCATCACACTGGAAGACCGTATGGCAACGGTGCGGTATCAGCTGGAGAGCATGGAGTCCCAACTGCGCACTTATGACAATATGGTAGACTATTCCACCGTGCACATGAATATTCAGGAAGTGAAAGAGTTGACTCCGGTGATCGAAGAGGAGGAGACTGCATGGGAGCGTTTTGTCAACGGATTCAAAGAAAGTCTGAAAGACATTAAGACCGGATTCACGGAGTTTATGATCTGGTTTGGAATCAATATTCCTTATTTTGAGATCGTGATCATCGTTTTGACTGTATTTGTACTGATCATAAAAGGAATATCACGCCGCAACAAGAAGAAAAAAGCAGCGGCATCGGCTGTCAATGCAGAAGCAAAAGAAGAAAGCAGTGAGAGAAAGTGAGAAGACGGGTATGAGTGAGGGCACTGTTTCCGCCAATTTTAAATCCGGGTTTGTGACGCTGATTGGACGTCCCAATGTGGGGAAATCCACGTTGATGAATCATCTGATCGGACAGAAAATCGCCATCACCTCAAACAAACCCCAGACTACAAGAAACCGCATCCAGACGGTGCTGACGCTGGAGGATGCACAGATTGTCTTTCTGGATACGCCGGGCATCCATAAGTCCAAAAATAAGCTGGGCGATTATATGGTGAATGTGGCGGAACGGACCCTGAATGAGGTGGATGTGGTGCTTTGGCTGGTGGAGCCCACAAATTTTATCGGCGCAGGAGAACGGCACATCATCGAGCAGCTGAAGAAGACCAAAACGCCGGTGATCCTGGTCATCAATAAGACGGATACGGTAAAGCGGGATGAGGTCTTTGCGTTTATCGATACCTACAGGAAGGAGATGGACTTCCAGGAAATTGTGCCGGTGTCTGCATTGAAAGGCGACAATACGGACGAACTTGTGCGGTGTATTGTGAAGTATCTGCCCTATGGGCAGCCCTTTTACGATGAGGATACGGTGACGGATCAGCCCATGCGCCAGATCGTGGCGGAATTGATCCGGGAGAAAGCGCTGCGTCTCCTGGAGGACGAGATTCCGCATGGGATTGCGGTCAGTATCGAAAGCATGAAAGAGCATGGAAAGATCTGTCATATTGAGGCAACGATCATCTGTGAGCGGGATTCCCACAAGGGTATCATCATCGGGAAGGGCGGACAGATGCTGAAAAAGATCGGATCTTCGGCGCGGCCGGATATTGAGGATCTGCTGGAAATGCAGGTAAATCTGCAGCTTTGGGTGAAGGTGAAAAAGGACTGGCGGGACAGTGATTTCCTGCTGAAAAATTTCGGATATGATCCGAAAGAGGGAAAAAGAACCGAATAACCGTAACGCGTACTCCGTATAAATTTTATCAAAGTGCAAAACCTATCTGTGGATATGACACAGGCAGGAGGAAACACAGATGCGGATGGAAAATTACTGGAAGCAGTTTGAAAATTCGGGGAAGATTGAGGACTATTTGTCCTATAAGAGTATGGATAGAGATAGGGATAAGGAAAAGAACAGCCGGCGGTCCGGGGGGGACGCCGGCTGCAAGTCCGATTATCGGGAAAGGTCCGGATATGCAGGGAATCATCGAAGTGACGGGAATGATTTTAAAACAATCACCCATGGGTGAATATGACAGGCGGGTTTGCGTGCTGACGAAAGAGAGAGGGAAGATCTCCGCCTTTGCAAAGGGTGCCAGGAAACCCGGTAGCAGACTTGCGGCTGCCACCAATCTCTTTGTGTTCGGTACCTTTAAGCTGTATGCCGGAAGAAGCTCTTATACAATGACGGATGCGGATATCAGCAATTATTTTGAGGCGTTGATGGCGGATTACGAGGGCGCTTACTACGGCATGTATTTCACGGAAATCGCGGATTATTATACCAGGGAGAACAATGATGAGCGGGAGATGCTGAAGCTTTTGTACCAATCTATGCGGGCGCTCGCTGCGGAGAGTCTGCCGAATCCATTGGTGCGGTGTATATATGAATTAAAAGCGATCGTGATCAACGG
This sequence comes from Lachnospiraceae bacterium, assembly GCA_017476665.1. Lineage (GTDB taxonomy): Bacteria > Bacillota > Clostridia > Lachnospirales > Lachnospiraceae > Acetatifactor. The sequence continues at coordinate 29,399 of JAFUZJ010000008.1, forward strand.
GGAATTTCCGGGTGTGCCCACGGACAGGAAGCTGTTGGACTCCACTGTCTATACGATAGACTACATTGCCTTCAGTCCAGTGGAAAAACTTTACAACTTTACGGTGAAGGAGGAGGTTCTTGCCGAACTGCAGCAGATTTCGCGGGAATATATGCATCGTATTGTGGGGCATACATTCAAAAGTCTTGAAATACTGGAAACGTTGTGATAGAATTTGAATAACTGTTCCAAAATGGGAATGAAAAACGTAAGAAGTTGAAATGAGGTGTCAGAGGATTCGGATGCGGATGATACATAATCAAAAGTGGATAGCGTTGTTGGCGGCTTTTGTTTTCTTAAGTGGCTGTGATCAAGCCGCAAAAGTGCCGGATACTGTGACGAAGAACAGTCTGATCATAGACAAGGACGGAAGTGTTACCGCCCATGTTGTGGATGTATTTGACAAGGATTATTATAAACTGGATGATCTGTCGGTGATGGCACAGAAAGAGGTCAGTACTTATAACAGGGAACATCCTGCAGAGACCAATCCGGTCAGTCTGCTGAAGATCGGAACGGTGGAGGATGGAGGGAGCGCGGTGATCGTGTCGTATGCGTTTCAGAATGCCCGGACTTATTCGGAATATATGGGGGATATCCTGTTTTACGGGACTGTGGAAGAGGCGGTAAACGCCGGATATGCGCCTGCGGAGGATCAGATACTCACCGCGGCGTCGGGAGACGAAAAGCTTGCCGCGGATCAGTTGACCGATCAGACAGGCGGTATGTTGTCGAAGCATATTGTGTTGCTGCAGGGGGCAACCCTCGTGTATTGTCCCTATAAGGTCAGTTATATCAGCGACGGCGCAAAAATGATGGAGGATGGAAGCATTGATACAAGCGGTGTATCTGAGGACGGATACCCGGCTGTGATCGTGCTTGACAGATAGAGGAGGAAAGAAAGATGGAAAAGACGTTAGAGAAAATTGTGGCACTGTCCAAGGCGAGAGGGTTTATCTACCCCGGTTCCGAGATTTACGGAGGTCTGGCAAATACCTGGGATTACGGTAACCTTGGCGTGGAGCTGAAAAATAATGTGAAGAGAGCATGGTGGCAGAAGTTTGTGCAGGAAAATCCCTATAATGTAGGTGTGGACTGTGCAATCCTGATGAATCCCCAGACATGGGTGGCCAGCGGGCATCTGGGCAGCTTTTCCGATCCTTTGATGGATTGTAAAGAGTGTCATGAGCGTTTCCGTGCGGACAAGGTGATCGAAGATTTCTGCGCAGAGAAGGGAATTGCGTTAGAGGGCAGCGTGGACGGCTGGGAGCAGGAGAAGATGCAGGATTTTATCAAAGAGCATCAGATTCCCTGTCCTTCCTGCGGCAAGCATAACTTTACGGATATCAGACAGTTCAATCTGATGTTCAAGACCTTCCAGGGGGTAACAGAGGGGGCAAAGAGCACGATCTACTTAAGACCCGAGACGGCACAGGGTATTTTCGTGAACTTCAAAAATGTGCAGAGAACTTCCAGAAAGAAGCTGCCGTTCGGTATTGCACAGATCGGGAAATCTTTCCGAAATGAGATCACGCCCGGTAACTTTACCTTCCGTACCAGAGAGTTTGAGCAGATGGAGCTGGAGTTCTTCTGTAAGCCCGGAACGGATATGGAGTGGTTCCAGTACTGGAGAGGGTTCTGCCGTGACTGGCTGCTTTCTTTGGGAATCAAGGAGGACGAGATGAGGCTGCGCGATCATGATCAGGCGGAACTCAGCTTTTACAGTAAGGGTACGACGGATATTGAATTTTTGTTCCCGTTTGGTTGGGGCGAATTGTGGGGCATTGCGGACAGAACCGATTATGATCTGACGCAGCATGCAAATACCTCCGGCGAGGATCTGACTTATTTTGATGACGAGACCAATGAGAAATATATTCCCTACGTGGTGGAGCCTTCTTTGGGTGCGGACCGCGTGGTGCTGGCTTTCCTGTGTGCGGCTTACGATGAGGAGGAGCTGGAGGGCGGTGATATGAGAACGGTGCTGCGTTTCCATCCGGCACTGGCTCCGGTGAAGATCGGTGTGCTCCCGCTATCTAAGAAGCTCAATGAGGGTGCGGAGAAGATTTATACACAGCTCTGCAGGAAGTACAACTGTGAGTTTGACGACAGAGGAAACATCGGTAAGAGATACCGCCGTCAGGATGAGATCGGTACACCGTTCTGCGTGACTTACGATTTCGACTCTGAGACCGACAATTGTGTGACAGTCAGATTCCGGGATTCCATGGAGCAGGAGAGAGTTGCCATCGACCAGTTGGATGCTTATTTTGCTGATAAGTTCACATTCTAAAAGAAAAAGGGTGGGGAGCAGAAATGTTTTCTGCTCTCCTTTCACTTTCATTCGTTCTATTTGAAGATGAGGATGGTTTATGGACGTAAAACAGTGCTTTTTGATCCTTGGGGTGGAGCCCACGAAGGACGAAAAAGTTATCAAAAGAGCATATCGAGAGAAGCTGACTGTGACCAATCCGGAAGATGATCCGGAGGGATTTAAGCGTCTGCGCGAAGCGTATGAGAGAGCCTGTAGTTATATCGACGAAGAGGAGTCGGATGAGGAGCAGGAGGTACTGCGGGATACCACGCCTTCCGGGTTGTGGATGGAAAAGGCGGCAGAATTATATGGCAGTCTGCGAAGCCGAAAGGATGTTTCCAGGTGGGAGGAACTGTTCGACGACGATATCTTCCAGGCGTTGGAAGAGGAAGAGAACTGCAGAAATAAGCTGCTTCGTTTTTTGATGGATCACTTCAGACTTCCGGGGGACGTGTGGAAGGTATTTGATAAGAAGATGGGGCTTGCCCAGAATGCGGCGGAACTCAGGGAATTGTTTCCGGCGGATTTTATTAATTTTGTGGTGAGCCGCTGCGAGCGGGGAGAAGATATCGAGTTCGATCAGTTTGAGGGAGCGGACGATGCGGATTATGATCTGTTCCTGAATTATTACGATGACTGCTGGCAGGCGCTTCAGGAAGAGAATGGGTCGGAGGCGGAGCGGCTGTTAGAGGAAGCGGCAGGTCTCGAAATCTATCATCCCTGTATGGAGATCTGCCGGGCATACCTTTGGATGCTTCAGGAGAAAAAGCAGGAAGCGGCAGACCTGATGGAAGCACTGTACGCCAAGTATCCTGCGGATGATATGGTGGGATATCATGCGGCGGAGGTCCTGTGGAAGCAGGAGAAACGCGACCGGGCAGCCAAACTGTATCTGAAGCTAAAAGAGCGCAATGAGAAGCATTATATGGCGAATGTCCGCCTGACCGGATGGTATTATGATACCGGGAAATACCAGGAGGCGAAAAAGTGTGCGGAAGCGGTTTTGTCGCTGGGCGCGGATGATGCGTTCATGGATCTTCTGACCAAGGTCAATGCCATGCTGGAGCAGGATCTGTGGAACAATTGGCGCAGGAATAATAATTGGGAGTCCGCGTTGGAACTCTGCTGGTGCTATCTGCAGGACGGCGCCACCAGCAGGGGACTTCGTCTGGCCAAGGAGATCGAGAACGATATCACGGAGGAGAAACAGGCGGAATACGCGGGACTTTTGGCTAAGCTTCTGGTGGAGCAGGCGGAATATGAGGATGCCATTGCCATGTCCGATGTCTGGGAGGAAAAGCTGAAAGCGAAGCTGCAAAGAGACGAGACGGAGGAAGAGCGGAAAAAGGATGAGGACCGTATCCGGCAGTCCTATATGATCAGGATGCAGTCTTACCGGTATCTGGGATATAAGGACAAGGCGCAGTTTGCAAAAGCCATCGAGCAGATTGAGGCTGTGGAGACCCACACGTCCAAGGATATCGGGATTTTGATCGATAAAGCGCAGATCCTGATGGAGATGGAGGAATATGAGCGCAGTCTGGAGATTTCCACAGGGCTGATCCAGGATTATCAGATTTATGCCGCGGCGGCAAGTGCCATGGAGGTTTACCGCAGACAGTGGGATGCGTCCGGGGTGGTTCAGAATGCGCAGATCTGTATCCAGAAATTTCCCTCCTATATCCGTGCCTATGAGCATCTGGCAAAGGTGTATCTGGATCTGAAGGAATATGATCAGTTAAAGCAATTGTTGGCTGAGGCCAAGAAAAATCAGATTGAGAGTCCCTATCTGGAGGCATACCGGTATCAGATGGATAAAAAACCGCCCACCACGGATGAGGCGGATAAAAAGCTGGAAGAATTCCAGAAAGATTATCAGGACCGGGTGAGAAAGGGAGAGATGGCTTTCTATGAGAAAGGACTGCCCCTGATTACAGAATACCTGTATTGGTATCCCGGTGCCTATATGCTGAGCAGAAGGGCGTCGTTCTATAAGGATGCCAGACAGTATGACAAAGCGCTTGCAGATTATGACAAGGCTCTGGGAGAGGAACCGGGCAACCCTTATATTCACAGCAATATGAGTTATGTCTACAGAAGGCAGGGAGAGTATGAGAAGGCATTGTATCATATCAAGCTGGCCATTCTGTATGCGGAGGACGGCGAGTGGAAGAACATTCTGTACTGCAGCATGGCGAAATTATATCTGCTGTTAGGGGACAATGAGCAGGCGTACGCAAACTATGACTATTATGAAAAACAGTCGGATCAGGATACCAGTCATTATGATGATATGGCGGAGTGCCTGGCGAGACTGCACAGACCGGAGGAAGCTGCGAGGAAGCTGACGGCCTATTATCGGAAGTCAGGTACGGAATTTTACGACGGATACCGTAAAGCGCTGGCAGAGATGTGGAATACAGCGGGAGAATATGAGCGGGTAAAGCAGCTGCTGGAGGCATGGAAGCGGGAGCAGAAGATTGCCGATCCCTATCCAAATATGCTAAAGGAAGCGTTTGGATTCCGGAATCATGTGAACAGAGAAACGATGGATTATTTCTGCATGGCGGGCTGGGAAGCATTGCGGGTCGGCGACGGAAAGCTGGCGATCACGCTGTTAAAGGAGCAGGTTCGGCTTCAGATGCTTCAGGACAGAGAATCCAAAAACGGTCTGGAGGATCTGATCTTTGCGGCAATCCTGCACGGCGCGGTAGAAACCGGTCGGAAGTATGCAAAGAAATTGCAGGCATGGATGCAGAAAGATGAGAAAAAGGCGGTCAGCTATTATCATGACATGCCGAAAGGAAAGATCATGCAAAAGTTTCTGGCATTCTATTTTGATCAGACCGATCAATGGCTGCAGGAGCTTCTGGATCAGGAAAAGGGTTGTGCAATCTGCGACTTTTGTTTGCTGCAGCGCTGCAAGGAGCTGGAAGCGGCAAAAATTTTGCTTTTGAGACGACAGGGCAGGCTGGTTGAGGCGAAAGCGAGACTTGCCTCAAATCTGGAAGTACAGCCCTATGACGAATATATGCAGGCAATAGCGGCTGTGTTAAAGTAAGTATAGGAGAAAGGTATAGAATCATTATGATCGTAGGAATTGATTTGGGGACCACCAACAGTCTGGTGGCTTATTTTACAGAAGACGGTCCAAAGATCATTCCCAACAGATTGGGGAAGAATCTGACTCCGTCTGTGGTGAGCGTGGATGAGGAAGGTACGGTATATGTGGGGGAGACCGCCAAAGAGCGGATGAGCCTGTATCCGGATTCGGTTGCGGAGACATTTAAGCGCAGCATGGGGACCGAGCGTACTTATAATTTAAGCGGGCATCTGTTTAAACCGGAGGAACTCTCCAGCTTTGTGCTGCGGGCTTTAAAGGAGGATGCGGAAGTTTTCCTGGGCGAGGAAGTGACTGAAGCAGTCATCAGTGTGCCGGCGTATTTTGATGATAAAAGAAGGAAAGCGACCAAGCGCGCCGGGGAACTGGCGGGCTTGAAGGTGGAGCGTATGATCTCGGAGCCGACGGCTGCGGCGGTGGCATACGGGCTCTATGATAAGACCCAGGATACCCGCTTTTTGGTGTTTGACTTAGGCGGTGGTACTTTTGATGTGTCGATCCTGGAATTGTACCACAATATTCTGGAGGTGCGTGCGGTTGCCGGCGACAATTATCTGGGCGGGGAAGATTTTACCCAGGAGATGGCAAAGCTTTTTTTGAAAAAGGCGAATCTGCAGCTTTCGGAGCTGAATGAGAAGGAGCAGGTACGCCTGACCAATGCGGCGGAGAAAGCCAAACGGGAACTGAATGAGCAGGCGACGGTAACCATGAGTTTCCTGTATCGTGAGGAGAAAAAAGAAGTTCAGATTACCACCAAAGAATACGAGGAAGCCTGTGAAGAGCTTTTGGGGAAAATCAGAGAACCGGTGAAAAAGAGTCTGGCGGATGCCAAGTTAAAGCTTTCTGACATTGACGAGATTCTGCTGATCGGCGGCGCGACCAGATTGTCTATCGTCAGGGATTTCCTGATCCGGCTGTTTCGAAAGTTCCCGGATACCAAGCTGAATCCCGATGAGACGGTGGCGCTTGGCGCGGCGGTACAGGCCGCCATGAAAGAGCGCAGGGAAGAAGTCAAAGAGGTGATCCTGACGGATGTGTGTTCTTTCACCCTGGGAACGGAAGTGGTCGTGGAATATGAGGAAGGAAAGTTTGAGGACGGAAGATTCTGTCCGATCATCGAGTGGAATACGGTGATTCCTGCAAGTCGGACGGAACGGCTGTACACGGTGCGGGACAATCAGACTTCCGTGCGGGTGCGGGTACTGCAGGGCGAGAGCCGGTTCGCCAGAAACAATCTGTACCTGGGAGAACTGGAAATCGAGGTGCCCAAGGGCCTGAAGGGGCAGGAATCTGTGGATGTGACCTACACTTATGATATCAATTCGCTTCTGGAGGTGGAGGTCAAGGTGGTTTCCACCGGGATTTCCAAGAAGATGATTATCAAGGGTGACGCGAACCAGATGACGGAGGAAGAGATTCAGAAGCGTATGGAGGAATTGGCATATCTGAAGATCCAGCCCAGGGATTATGAGGAGAACAGACTGGTGCTGCTAAGGGCAGAGCGGATGTATGAGGAATCCCTTGGAGAGCGCAGGCAGAAGCTGGATCATTACATCACGAAATTTGAGGCTGCCCTGAAGAAGGGCGACCACGATGAGATTCAGGACGCGAGAGAGGAACTGAATGCCTTGATCTCGGATGAGGACGATCTGTAGAGAAAGGCGGACGGCGCGGATTGACAACCGACGTTCAAATCATTATAATGTGTAAAGATATTTTTGAATTTACAAGTTTTTTTGGAGGAAAAACCAATGCAAAAACGTGGTGTAAATGAATTGAGAAGAATGTTCCTGGACTTTTTCGAGAGCAAGGAACACCTGAAAATGAAGAGTTTTTCGCTGGTGCCGCACAACGACAACAGCTTATTGATCATCAATTCCGGTATGGCGCCGTTAAAGCCTTATTTTACGGGCCAGGAGATCCCGCCTAAGAGGCGTGTGACTACCTGCCAGAAGTGTGTGCGTACCGGTGATATCGAGAATGTGGGTAAGACGGCGAGACATCTGACTTTCTTTGAGATGCTGGGAAACTTCTCCTTTGGAGATTATTTCAAGCATGAGGCGATCGCGTGGAGCTGGGAGTTTCTGACCAAGCATGTGGGCATGGACCCGGACAGACTGTATCCGTCTATCTACAGTGAGGACGATGAGGCGTTTGATATCTGGACGAAAGAGATCGGTGTGCCTGCGGAGAAGATCACCCGTTTTTACCGGGATGCGGACGGAAAGTGCGATAATTTCTGGGAGCATGGCGCAGGTCCCTGCGGTCCCTGTTCCGAGATCTATTATGACAGAGGAATCAAATATGGCTGCGGTAAGCCCGACTGTAAGGTGGGCTGTGACTGCGACCGTTTCATGGAAGTGTGGAACAATGTGTTCACACAGTTTGACAATGACGGACATGGCAATTATACCGAGCTGATCCAGAAGAATATTGATACCGGTATGGGGCTGGAGAGACTGGCCGTGGTGGTACAGGATGTGGATTCTGTATTTGATATCGATACCATGAAGGCGATCCGGGACAAGGTTTGTTCCATTGCCGGTGTAAAATATCAGGTGGAGGATGCGAAAGATGTGTCCATCCGATTGATCACAGACCATATCCGTTCTTCTACTTTTATGATCAGTGATGGTATTATGCCTTCCAACGAAGGCAGAGGTTATGTGCTGCGCCGTCTGATCCGCCGCGCGGCAAGACATGGCAGGCTGCTTGGCATTGAAGGAAAGTTTCTGGCAGAGCTGAGCAAGACTGTCATTGACGAATGTAAGGACGGCTATCCGGAGCTGGAGGAAAAGAAGGAGTTTATCCTGACTGTTCTGACTCAGGAGGAAAATAAATTTGATAAGACCATCGACCTGGGATTGTCGATCCTGGCTGAGATGGAAGATGAGATGGGGAAAAAGGGCGAGAAGGAGCTCTCCGGTGAGAATGCGTTCAAATTGTATGATACGTATGGTTTCCCCATGGATCTGACTGAGGAGATCCTGGAGGAGAAGGGTTTTACCATTGATCATGTGGGATTTGCGCAGTGCATGGAGGAGCAGAAGACCAAGGCGAGAAAAGCACGCAAGGTGACTAACTATATGGGCGCGGATGTGACGGTCTATGAGTCCATTGATCCTTCTATCACCACGGAGTTTGTGGGTTATGACAGATTACAGCATAATTCCAAGATCACGGTGCTCACCACGGAGACTGAGCTGGTGGAGGCGCTGACGGACGGACAGGTCGGCACCATCATCGTGGAGGAGACGCCTTTCTATGCCACCATGGGCGGTCAGTGCGGGGATCACGGCGTGATCAGTACGGCGGACGGCAATTTTGAGGTGAAGGATACCATCAAGCTGTTGGGCGGCAAGGTGGGACATATCGGTGTCGTGACGAGCGGCATGCTGAAGGTGGGGGATACAGCCACTCTGACGGTGGATGCGAAGCTGCGCCAGGATACCTGCAAGAACCATTCCGCAACACACTTACTGCAGAAGGCTTTGCGCGAGGTACTGGGCACCCATGTGGAGCAGAACGGTTCCTATGTGGACGGGGAGAGACTGCGCTTTGATTTCAGTCATTTCCAGGCCATGACTGCGGAGGAGATCGCGAAGGTAGAGCAGATTGTCAATGAGAAGATTGCGGAGGCAATCCCTGTGGTGACTCAGGTAATGAGCCTGGAGGAAGCCAGAAAGACCGGTGCTATGCAGCTGTTCGGTGAGAAGTACGGCGAGAAGGTGCGCGTGGTCAGCATGGGAGATTTCTCCATTGAGTTCTGCGGCGGTACCCATGTGGCAAATACCGCGTCCATCACGGCATTCAAGATTCTCTCCGAGAACGGTGTTGCTGCCGGCGTGAGACGTATTGAAGCGCTGACCGGAGACGGCGTATTTGCTTATTACAGAGGTCTGGAGGAAACATTAGAGCGTGCGGCGAAAGAGGTAAAGGCGACGCCGAATACGCTGGTGGAGAAGTGCGAACATCTGATGGCGGAGCTGAAGGCGGTGTCTTCAGAGAACGAGTCCTTAAAGAGCAAGGCCGCGAAGGATGCGCTGGGCGATGTAATGGATCAGGTGAAGGATGTTAAGGGAACAAAACTGCTTGCAACCAGTGTGAGCGGTGTGGATATGAACGGTCTGAGAGATCTGGGTGATCAGTTGAAGGACAAGCTGGGAGAGGGCGTTGTTGTACTGTTGTCTGAGGCGGACGGCAAGGTGAATATGGTTGCCATGGCTACGGACGGTGCAGTGAAAGCCGGTGCCCATGCAGGCAATCTCATCAAGGGAATCGCTGCGCTGGTCGGCGGTGGCGGCGGCGGACGTCCGAACATGGCACAGGCAGGCGGTAAGAATCCTGCGGGTATTCCGGATGCAATCGCAGAGGCGTCGAAGGTACTGGAAGGACAGCTGGCATAACAGAGTTGGCATTGGATCATTGATATTACAGGAGAGCTGTCAGTGGGAACAGAAGCGGAAAGAGAAGAGCTGGAACGGATACGCAGGCGAAAAGCACGTGCAAAGCAGATGCGCCTGGAAAAGGAAAAGGCGGTTCGAAGGCAGAAGCTCATAAAAAAATTGCTGCCGGTGTTGGCGGTTGCATTGGTGATCTTTGCGGTGGGGATTACCGTGATCGTGCATACAGTTTCTTTCTCCGTTCAGGCGGGGAAAGCGTCGGGGGCGGATGCGGGAAAGACACAGGAGATAGATGCGGGTACGGCTGTTGTTGCGGCGGCATTGCAGACAGAGACCGATGAAGCGACTGGTGGAGAACCGGAATCGGATCAGGCACAAAACGACAATTCTGAGTCGGAATTGCCGGAGAAAATGCTGCCCACCGTTTCCTTGAAGCAATATTCTGCGCAGGAGACAAGCCGGACGGCAGCGCCGCCGCCCGAGGTGGACAGCAGCAATGTGATTTTTTTGGAGCGTGAGAGCAACGATATCCTGGTGGCGCGGGATTGCCGTACGGTGATCAATCCGGCCTCTATGACAAAGGTGCTGACAATATTGGTTGCTGCGGAGCATATTGCGAATCTGGATGACATGTTTACCATTACGGCAGAGTGCACGGATTACAGCTATGTGCACGACTGCAGCAATGCGGGGTTTGAGAAAGATGAGCAGGTGACGGTGCGGGATCTGTTTTACGGAACGATCCTGCCGTCCGGCGGAGAGGCTGCGGTGGGACTGGCAACCTATGTTGCCGGCAGTCATGAGGCGTTTGTCGAGCTGATGAATCGAAAACTGGAGATCCTGGGGCTGGCGGATACCGCACATTTTACCAATTGCGTCGGAATTTATGACAAGGATCATCACTGCACGGTTTACGATATGGCAATGATCATGGAGGCAGCGCTGGACAATGAACTGTGCAGAGAAGTGCTGAGCGCGCATACTTATACAACCTCTGTAACTGCGGAACATCCAGAGGGACTTCTTTTGTCCAATTGGTTTTTGCGTCGGATCGAAGATCAGGATACCGGAGGCGAGGTTGTGTGTGGGAAGACCGGGTTTGTGGATCAGTCCGGAAATTGTTCTGTGAGCTTAGGCGTTGATCAGAGTGGGAAAGAATATATTTGTGTAACGACAGGCGCACACGGCTCCTGGCGGTGCATTTACGATCATACTGCCTTATACAAAAAATATGCGCAAGAGCCCGGATAAAATTAGTCTGTAATTTATTCTGCAAATTTTATTCTTCAAATTTATAAAAAACAGTTGACGTTGTGGAATTTTGTGATATAATGTGTAATGTGTATGGGTTCTTGATACATAGAATAACCCAATCAGTCATGTTACTAGAGGGACTGAAGGGAGGTCAGGTGTGGAATGTCTAACGTAATCGTGAAAGAGAACGAGACTTTGGACAGCGCATTGCGCCGCTTCAAGAGAAGCTGTGCAAAGGCTGGTATCCAGCAGGAGATTCGTAAGAGAGAGCATTACGAAAAGCCCAGCGTAAAGCGTAAGAAGAAGTCCGAGGCAGCAAGAAAACGTAAATACAACTAAAACGCAGATCCCTGGCCGAGGCTCGACCGGGGATTTTGTAGTTTATCCATCGAGATGGTTTAAAAAACCACAAGATGTAGTGAGGGAGAGATTAAAATGTGGAGTAGAGAGCTACTCGGAACGGATATCTACCATCTGCTGGCCGCATTTATTTTGTACAGTATGATGGGGTGGTTGGTGGAGTCCATTTACATGTCAATCTGCAATCGCAGGCTGACAAACAGAGGATTTGCCAAAGGTCCGTTCTGTCCGATCTACGGATTCGGCGCAACAACAGCGTACTTTTTACTGGCGCCGTTGAAGGGGCATTATATAAAAGTATATGTGATCGGTGCGATATTTGCCACTGTATTTGAGTACATTGTCGGGAAAGGCATGATCCGTTTCCTGGGAGAACTCTGGTGGGATTATAACGACAAACCTTTCAACTATAAAGGGATCATTTGCCTGGAGAGCACCATCGCGTGGGGATTTTATGCAGTGGGGATCATACAGTTTGTGAATACCGGTATTTACTGGCTTGTTGACAGGGTAAATTATCGGACAGGCATTCATTTAATTGAGATTGCACTGGCATTTGTGGTTGTAGATTATATCTGGCAGCTTGCCAAGGTGTTTCATGTTGATCTGCGCGAGAAGGGATATCATATCATCGAGAAGTGTTTTGCTTTTTTTGATCGATAAAGAAAGAGGCATATACAATGCTCCATTCCCATATTCTTTATTAGAAAGAAAACAGGAGTGGGGCATTTTATGTGGAGAAAAATTACCGGAAAACTCATATCCGGACTTTTGGTTGCAGCGATACTTGTCTGTGGACCGTCCTTTGCGGTCAGGGCAGAGGTGAACCTTACGGCACCTTCTGCCATATTGATCGAGGCGTCTACCGGGGAAGTGATCTATGAGAAAAATTCCGCAGAGCGGAGAAGCCCGGCGAGTATTACCAAGATCATGACGCTTTTACTTACCTTTGAGCAGCTGGATGCCGGAAAGATCAAACTGGAAGATGAAGTGCTCGTCAGCGCGCATGCCGCAGGAATGGGCGGTTCGCAGGTGTTTCTGGCTGAGGGAGAGATACAGACGTTGGAGACGATGATCAAGTGTATCGTGGTGTCCAGCGGAAACGATGCCTGTGTGGCAGTGGCGGAGCATATTGCGGGGAGCGAGGATGCTTTTGTGGAAAAGATGAATAAAAGAGCCGGAGAGCTTGGCATGGCGGATACCCATTTTGTGGACAGCTGTGGTCTCACGGATTCGGATGATCACTATTCCACAGCACGGGATGTGGCGGTCATGTCGAGAGAACTGATCACAAAACACCCACAGATTTATCAATATACATCCATCTGGATGGAGGACATCACGCATGTGACAAAACAGGGGGCATCCACTTTTACCCTGAGCAGTACCAATAAGCTTCTGAAGCAGTATCCTTACACGACAGGGTTAAAGACGGGCTCTACCAGCAAAGCCAGATTTTGCGTGTCGGCCACCGCAAACAAGGACGGCCTGGATATGATCGCGGTCATTATGGGCGCGGACACCGGGCAGGGACGTTTTCAGGATGCGCAGGTCCTTTTGCAGTACGGATTCAGCGTATGTGATCTCTATGTGGACGAAAATCAGGATGCATTGCCGCAGATTTCTGTCCATGGCGGTATTACGAGAAACATACCGGTTACATACGAGGGAGAGTTCCGCTATCTGGATACAAACGGAAATCAACTCGGGCAGGTGGAGAAGCGGATCGAGCTTCCGGAAGTGCTGGAAGCGCCGCTGCAGGCGGGAGAACAGATCGGTAAGGCACAATATTTTCTGGACGGAAATGAGATCGGCAGTGTGGCGATCCTGGCTGCGGAGGATGTGGCAAAAGCGGGATATCGGGATTGTCTGAAGCGTGTGGTAGGATTTTTTCTGGTTTGATGGAATTGGCTTAACGTAAGAGGTATCTGTTTATGTGGAATGTACTGTTGGTGATATTGGCTGTATTGATCCTGATCTGTCTGTGGGTGATGATCTATGACAGCAATCGGTTTGTGGTGCGGGAGTATTCCTTTGCGGACTCCCGCATTCAGAAAGCCTGCCGCGCGGTGGTACTGGCGGATCTTCACAATAAAAAATACGGAAAAGACAATGAGATCCTGCTTGACGCCATCCGGGCAGCCAAGCCGGATTTTATTCTGATCGCAGGGGATCTTCTGACTGCCAAAAAGGGTGCAACACTGGATACCGCACTACAACTGCTGGAAAAATTGACTGCGGAATATCCTGTTTATTACGGAAACGGCAACCATGAGCACCGGCTGAAACTCTATCCCGGTGTCTATGGGGATATGGCAAAACGGTATGCGGAAGGGCTGAAGAAAGCGGGGGTATGCCTGTTAGTCAATGAACATACAGAACTGCCGCAATATGGGATCACCATATACGGAGTCGAGATAGACAAGCTGTATTATCAGCGGTTTCAGGTGCAGTCCATGGATACGGAGTATCTGAAGGAGTTGCTTGGCGGAGCGGAAAAGTCTTCCTACAGTATCCTGATCGCGCATAATCCGGATTATTTTCCCGGTTATGCAGCGTGGGGGGCGGATCTGGTGTTGGCAGGGCATGTGCACGGTGGGATCGTGAGGATCCCTTTTTGGGGGAAGGGAGTTGCTTCGCCCAATGTCCGTTTTTTTCCCAAATATGACGGCGGAAAATTTGAGGAAGACGACAGCGTTATGCTGGTCAGCAGAGGACTGGGGATCCATACAATCCCGTTTCGGCTTTTTAATCCGGGAGAACTTTTGGTACTGGATTTTAGGACGGAAGTCTGATAAAATATACCTTGTTGTTTGGAGGCGATCATGGCTATATCGGTAAAACTGGAAGCGTTTGAGGGTCCGCTGGATCTGCTGCTTCATTTGATTGAGAAGAATAAAGTTGATATTTATGATATTCCGATTGTGGAGATCACGGAACAGTATCTGGACTACATCAAGCAGATGGAGACCGAGGATATGAATGTGATGAGTGAATTCCTCGTCATGGCGGCGACCCTTTTGGATATCAAATGCCGTATGTTGCTTCCCAAGGAGGTCAATGAGGAAGGGGAAGAGGAGGATCCCAGAGCGGAACTGGTACAGAAGCTGCTGGAATATAAGATGTGCAAGTATATGTCCATGGAACTGCGGGACAGGCAGGTGGACGCGGCGCGCAGTCTCTACAGGGAGCAGCTGCTACCGGATGAGGTGTCTGCGTACAGACCGCCGGTCAACTATGAGCAATTACTGGGAGATATGACACTGAGTAAACTGCACGAGATCTTTAAGTCGGTTGTCCGCAAGCAGGAGGATAAGATCGATCCCATACGAAGCCAGTACGGCAAGATCGAGAAAGAGGAGATCGACATGGATCTGAAAACTCTCTATGTGGAGGCATATGCCAGGGAACATAAGAGCTTCAGCTTCCGCAGGCTTTTGGAGAAACAGAAGAGCAAAGCGGAGATCATTGTCACATTTCTGATCATTCTGGAGTTGATGAAAACCGGCAAGATCCATATCGCCCAGGAGAATATTTTTGATGATATCATGATCACTTCCAATGTGGCGTAGAAGCCGAACTTGGACGGTAAATCAGACGATGTGATGGGTGTGATCATGGGCGGAATGCCAGGGAGGAAGCAGGCATGGAGACAACTAAGGCAAAAGCTGTGATAGAGGGAATTCTTTTTGCGATGGGGGATTCTGTGGAAGTCAGCAAGATCGCGGAAGTGATTGGTGAGAGTGTGAAAAATACAAAAGCCATTCTGAAAGAGATGGAGGAAGGGTATCTCGGGGAGGACAGAGGGATTGTATTGACATGGCTGGACGATGCGGTACAATTGTGTACCAAGGCGGAAACCTATGAGTATCTGATCAAGATTGCAAAATCACCGCGTAAGATTTCTCTTTCGGACTCTGTCATGGAGACATTATCCATTGTGGCGTACAGACAGCCGGTGACGAGAGTGGAGATTGAGAAAGTCAGAGGGGTCAGCTGCGATCATGCGATCAATAAGCTGTTGGAGTATGACCTGATCACGGAACTGGGCAGATTGGATGCACCGGGCAGACCGCTGTTGTTTGGTACGACGGAACAGTTTTTGCGCTGCTTTGGGGTAAAGAGTCTGGAGGAACTGCCGGAGCTGAATCCGGTACAGCTGGAGGAATTCAAGGCGCAGGCAGAAGCGGAAGTGCAGTTGAAGCTGGACATTTGATCTTGCGGCATACAAAAAGATACATAATCAGTATGGGAAGCCTCATATATATGAACAAAGCATGCGGTAAACGGTATAAAAATGCTGGATCGAAAGTTTTGGAGTCATATGAGAGGCTTTTTTTGCTGCCTTGCGACAGCTGTATGGATCACGCAATTCTGTGCGGGCAACAGTTGTCCGGTATCTGAGGCAAAGGAGGCGGAGGAGCTCTCTCTTTACGCCCAGGCAGCTGTGCTCATGGATGCGGATTCGGGCAGAGTATTATATGAAAAAAACGGATATTCTCCGCTGGCAATGGCCAGTACGACCAAGATCATGACCTGTATTTTGATCCTGGAAAACTGTGATCTGGATGAAAAGGCAGCGGTTTCCGCTTATGCGGCCTCCATGCCCAAGGTGAAGCTCTCCGTGCAGCGGGGAGAGGAATATGAAATCAGAAGTCTTTTGTTTTCCCTGATGTTGGAATCACACAATGATACCGCCGTGGTGCTGGCGGAACATTTGGGGAGCCGGTATCTGCCGGAAGAACTGCGGGAGAAGTCCGTGGCGGAGTATACGGCGGAAGAGAGTAAAATGGCGGTAAAGGCTTTTGCGAATCTGATGAATGAGAAAGCGCGGGAACTGGAATGCCGGGATACCTGGTTCATTACGCCCAACGGTCTTGACGCCACGGAGACTGTGGAGACGGATACGGGGGAGATCCTGCAGAAGGAGCATTGCACAACTGCGGCGGATCTGGCGCGGATCATGACATATTGCGTGAAGGAATCCCCGGGAAGGGATGTATTTCGGGAGATCACTGCCGCGCCGAGTTATTCCTTTTATGAAAACGGACGAAACGTGAGCTGCGTGAATCACAATGCGTTTTTGCATATGATGGACGGAGCGTTCAGCGGCAAAACCGGTTATACTAATAAAGCCGGATATTGTTATGTGGGGGCGCTGGAGGACGACGGGCGGACATTTATTGTGACATTGCTGGGATGCGGCTGGCCGAATAATAAGACTTACAAGTGGAGTGACACCAGGGAACTGATGGAGTATGGCCTGCAAAATTTTGTGAAGCGCGAGATCGGCGGAACAGATGCCGTCTTTGATGAATCGGTGCTGCGGCCGATCCCGGTGGAAAATGCGCAGACAGATGCACTGACCGGAGAAGTCAGCGTGTCGGTGGAAATTTTGGAGCGGCATGACGAGGAGGCAGGGCAGGATACCGGTACCCGTGAAGTTCTTATGCGGGAAGACGAAAAGGTGGAAGTGGATTATGATGTGAAGCGGGTGCTGGAGGCGCCTGTGGAACCGGGTACCCGGGTGGGCGGCGTGCGGTACAGCGTGGACGGCAAGACCTATCTGACAGAGACGATTGTCACGGGGAAGGGTGTGAAGGCTGTGGATCTTAAGTGGTGCGTGGAACAGGTGCTGCGGCGTTTCTGGATATAAAAAATGCGAAAAAAATGCAATTCGTGCTAGGCGAGTTGCTTTTTTTGTGTTATAATCAAAACAATGTGTCTAAGGATATATTTTTAAAGGATAAATGGAGGGCTGAAAGCATGAGTACTACTTCAAAAGCGAGTCAAAGGATCACTGCTTTACTCGACGACAACAGTTTCGTTGAGATCGGCGGACTTGTTACGGCAAGAGCGACTGATTTCAATCTGAAGCCGACGGAAACTCCTTCGGACGGTTGTATCACCGGCTACGGAGTGATCGACGGAAATCTTGTGTATGTATATAGCCAGGATGCTTCTGTGATGAACGGAACCATCGGCGAGATGCATGCAAAGAAGATCGCAAACATTTATGATCTGGCAATGAAAACAGGAGCACCTGTGGTCGGTCTGATCGACTGCGCAGGTGTGAGACTGCAGGAGGGAACCGATGCGCTGGCCGCATTCGGAACCATCTACGCAAAGCAGGCAGCTGCCAGCGGTGTGATCCCTCAGATCACGGCGGTGCTGGGTTCCTGCGGCGGCGGTCTGGCATTGTTCCCTACATTGACAGATTTTACTTTTATGGAGGAGAAGAATGCAAAGTTGTTCGTTAATGCACCGAATGCGTTGGACGGCAATGTGATCACCAAGTGTGATTCTTCTTCCGCAAAATTCCAGGCAGAGGAGAGCGGCATTGTGGATGTGGTTGCAGATGAGGCGACGATCCTGACCCAGATCCGTGAGCTGATCGGTTTCCTGCCTGCAAATAATGAGTCCTATGCGGGAGAAGACTGCAGTGATGATCTGAACCGGGTAAATCCGGAGATCGCAGGCTGTGCGGGGGATACTTCGGTGGCACTCTCCATCCTTGCGGATGACAACAATTTCTTTGAAGTGAAGAAGAACTATGCAAAGCAGATGGTAACGGGCTTTATCCGTCTGAACGGCATGACCATCGGCGCTGTGGCAAACCGCTGTGAGATCTGTGACGAGGACGGCAAGGTTGCAGAGAAGATGGATGCGGTGCTGACCAGACAGGGCTGTGAGAAAGCGGCTGATTTTGTGAACTTCTGTGATGCATTCGGCATTCCCGTATTGACATTGACCAATGTAAAGGGATACGAAGCAACCATGGATTCCGAGAAGGGGATCGCAAGAGCAGCTGCGAAGCTGACCTATGCGTTTGCAAACGCTACGGTGCCCAAGGTAAATCTGATCCTTGACAAGGCATACGGTACAGCATATGTGGCGATGAACTCCAAGGCGATCGGCGCGGATATCACCATGGCATGGCCGGATGCGCAGATCGGCGCGATGGACAGCAAGCTGGCTGCCAAGATCATGTATGACGGTCAGGGTGCGGATGTGATCAATGAGAAGGCTGCGGAATATGAGAAGATGATCCTGAATGTGAACAATGCAGCCAGAAGAGGATATGTGGATCAGATCGTAGAGGCAGGCGATACCAGAAAATATGTGATCGGTGCCTTTGAGATGCTGTTTACAAAGAGTGAAGACGGTCCGTTAAAAAAGCATGGCGCTGTCTAGAAAGGGTGATTGTAAGATGAAGAAATTTTTGATTTTGACCTGTATGATCGCCAGCGTTCTGGGAATGACCGCCTGCAGCGGCAACAAGGAATTGACCGAGTATGAGCAGCAGAAGATGATGAAGGCAAGGATCCTTGCGGAAAGCAATTACGTTCCTGCCATTCAGGAGATTGTTGCCAATTATGGCGCGGCTTATTTCGATGATTTTACAGCGGATGAGATCAGCTACCTGATCGGTCAGACGTATCAGATTGAAACCAACGGATATGCATTCAAGGGAGCGCTTGAGTCTTTTGAGAAGGCAAACGAGGAGATCGGCGGACCCGGACAGGTGATCGATTCCACGGCGGTGATCGATGATGATCAGATCATTGTCACGGTGAATATACAGGGAACCAAGGCTCCGGCGACAGCAGAGATCGTGGTGTCAAACGATATGTTTTATGCACTGGAATCCGCATCTTTGAACAAGGTGAGCACCATGAGTGATTCCATGGGTAAGGCAGCCATGAATACCCTGCTCGGTATGGGCAGTGTGTTTATTGTGCTGATCCTGATCTCACTGATCATTTCCTGCTTCAATATTATTCCGAAGATTCAGAAGGCATTTGAAAAGAAGCCGGAAGAACAGCCTTCTTCCACCACGGGAATTGAGAAGGCGGTTGCACAGATCGCACAGCAGGAGGAAAGCACGGAAGATGATCTGGAACTGATAGCTGTCATTGCGGCAGCGATCGCAGCCAGCGAAGGAGCGACGTCCACTGACGGATTTGTGGTGCGTTCCATCAAACGGCGCAAGGCTTTTTAAGAGAGTTGATAAGGCAGAATAAAACATAAAAATAAGTTCAATGCCGCAAGGACGGCGAAAGGAGATAAACATGAAGAATTATACCATTACCGTAAATGGCAACGTATATGATGTAGTTGTAGAAGAGGGCGCATCTACCGGCGCTCCCGTAGCAGCAAAGGCACCTGCAGCACCCAAGGCTGCGCCTAAGGCAGCACCCGCAGCGGCACCTAAGGCTGCAGGCGGAGCAGGCAGTGTGAGAATTGAGGCCGGTGCAGCAGGTAAGGTCTTCAAGATCGAGGCAAATGTAGGCCAGGCTGTTAAGAAGGGTGATCCCGTTGTGATCATCGAGGCGATGAAGATGGAGATCCCTGTGGTTGCACCTCAGGACGGTACGGTAGCAAGTATTGATGCCGCTGTTGGTGATGCTGTGGAAGCCGGCGCACTTCTCGCAACAATGAACTAAAGAGTGCGGATTTCGATTTCACGAACAAACAACAGGAGGTCAGAAAATGGATTATATCGTAAATACGCTTAACAATCTGATCCACCAGACAGCGTTTTTTAACCTGACTGTGGGAAACTACATCATGATTGTTGTTGCGTGCTTTTTCCTTTATTTAGCCATCCGGCATGAATTCGAACCGCTTCTTCTGGTTCCGATCGCATTCGGCATGCTGTTGGTTAATATTTATCCCGACATTATGCTGGAGCCGGGGAAAGCTGCCAACGGTGTGGGTGGTCTGTTACATTATTTCTATATTCTGGATGAGTGGGCGATCATGCCTTCCCTGATCTTCATGGGGGTAGGCGCAATGACTGACTTCGGTCCCCTGATCGCTAACCCCAAGAGTTTTCTTCTGGGAGCAGCAGCACAGTTTGGTATTTTCGGTGCTTATTTCGGTGCAATCTGGATGGGCTTCAACGATAAGGCTGCAGCGGCTGTGTCCATCATCGGCGGTGCAGACGGCCCTACTTCTATCTTCCTGGCAAGTAAGCTGGGACAGACGGCAATCATGGGACCTATCGCAGTGGCCGCATATTCCTATATGTCACTGGTACCTATTATCCAGCCGCCTATCATGAAGCTGCTGACGACAGAGAAAACCCGTCAGATCAAGATGGGACAGCTTCGTCCGGTTTCCAAACTGGAGAAGATTTTGTTCCCTGTTATCGTGACGCTGGTTGTAGGACTGATCCTTCCTACCACTGTTCCTTTGGTTGGTATGTTGATGCTGGGTAATCTGTTCAGAGAGTCCGGCGTGGTAAGACAGCTGCAGGAGACTGCATCCAATGCTTTGATGTATATTGTGGTTATCATGCTGGGAACTTCTGTCGGTGCAACCACCAGCGCAGAGGCGTTCCTGAATCTGGACACTTTGAAGATTGTTTTGCTGGGTTTGATCGCATTCATGTTCGGTACTGCGGCAGGTGTGCTGTTCGGAGATCTGATGTGTGTGCTGACAAAGGGCAAGATCAATCCCCTGATTGGCTCTGCAGGTGTGTCTGCGGTGCCTATGGCAGCCCGTGTATCCCAGAAGGTCGGTGCGGAGGCTGATCCCACCAACTTCCTGCTGATGCATGCGATGGGGCCTAACGTGGCAGGCGTGATCGGAACGGCTGTGGCAGCCGGAACCTTCATGGCCATCTTCGGTGTATTCTAAAGCTGTGCACAGATGCATGTAAATAAAGTTTAGGAGGAAAATCATAAATGGCAGAACAAGCTAAGAAACCGATTAAAATTACGGAAACAGTGCTGCGTGATGCGC
>JAFUZJ010000066.1 GCA_017476665.1 Lachnospiraceae bacterium
AGAATGATCCCCAGGTGCAGGGAGGAAAACATCACATTCGGATATGTCATATTGGGAACTGTGGCAGACATGGAGCAACCGGACAGTATGACTCTGGGGAGACTGACAGACAATTTATTTATGAATGCGCTGGAGGCTTGCAGGCAGGAGGGAACAGAGCGGATGATCGATTTCCGATTGCGGGCGCAGGAAAACAACATGGAGATCCGATTGAAAAATGGGATAAAGGAATCCGTGCTAGGAACGAATCCGAATCTCCACACGCGAAAAACAGAGACGGACAGACATGGTTTTGGAATGGAGAGTATTTGGCAGATTGTGGAAACATATCATGGCACATATGAGTATTGGGAGGAAGATGGATTATTTTGCCAGCGGATCATGTTGGAATTCACAGGTACAGTAAGCAATTTAGAGAAAATATAATTATTGAAAAGGAGGAGCGCATATGCAGTTAAGTACAGATACAGAGGTCTATCAAAATCTTTTGAAGAAGGGAAGTATTTTGAAAGCGCTCAGAAGCAATAAAGGATTAGGGTTCGGGCTTATGGCGGGAGGCGCTGTATGGCTTGCCTTTTTGGGGGAATTTGGTATATATATGGTGGTGGCGGCCAAGGAAGCGAGCATGCGTATTTTTGGCTTGGTTATACTTTTGCCGGGTGTCATCACGCTTTTAGGCGGATTTTATCTGAAAAAGAAGAGGGATACCTCCTATATGGGATACATTCGCGAAAACGGTGGACCGGATGAAGCTGAATTGGAACAGGTTGAGCGGGAACTGGCGTCCCCCAATGTCAAGATCATCGGTTTTCAAAGAAACGGATCGAGTGTGCCGGCGATGGCCTGCTTTATCACGGAGAATTATTTTGTTACGACAGACTGCTATGTGAGACGACTGAGCGATATTATTGCCGCGGGATATTCACAGCGCATGGGGCAAAGAGAAGATGGAGTGATCATATGGGGAATGGTGATCTTATCTGCACGGGATGATGAGGGAATGTTTATGACCTTTGGCGCGCCGACCGAAGCAAAGAAGACACTCTGTACGGAGATCATTGCGGCGTTGCATGAAAAGAATCCCCGGATCGCAAGGGGAGAATATGTTGTCTGCGATGGAAAAATATATGATATCCTGCATGAGAGCAAGGAACTTCTGAAGCTTTACCATGAAGGAAATCTTGTCAGCGAATACATACCCAAAGAATAGGGGCAGGCCGATTTACGAAAAACCGGTTGACAATCCGGCATTTTTGCCATATAATTCTATTTAGCATAAAGGTAGACTAGAAAAGAGTGGTTGCGCGCCACTCTTTCTTGTTTGTTTTGGGAGGCATGCGATGTCAAAAAGAGAAGATTATGAATCGCGTACGGAAGCACTGCTTGCCCCGATCGCGGAGGCAAATGGCGTAGAAATCTACGATGTGGAGTACGTGAAGGAAGGCAGTGATTTTTATCTGCGGGCTTACATCGACAAGCCGGACGGTGTGAACATCCTGGATTGTGAGAACGTCAGTCGGGCATTGTCGGAGGTGTTGGACAGAGAAGATTTTATTCCGGATGCGTATATCCTGGAGGTTTCCAGTCCGGGACTGGGCAGGACTTTAAAGAAGGACAGACATTTGGCGAAGAGCATCGGGCAGGATGTGGAAGTGAAGCTGTTTAAGCCTGTAGATAAGCAGAAAGAATTTGCAGGCAGGCTGGAACGGTTTGACGGTGAGACGGTAACGATCACGGATGAGAGCGGAGAGAGAAGCTTTGAGCGGACGAATATCGCGTTGATCCGGCTGGCATTGGATTTTTAAACGAACACAGAAAAAATGATCTATCATATAGGCGAAGGCCGGGAATGGAGGAAATGATGAACAAGGAATTGATGGAGGCTCTTGATATTTTGGAGAAGGAGAAGGAGATCAGCAAGGAAACCCTGTTTGAGGCGATCGAGAACTCATTGCTGACAGCTTGCAAAAACCATTTTGGCAAGTCTGACAATGTAAAGGTTGAGATTGACCGCGAGACCTGTGATTTTCTTGTGTATGCCCAGAAGGAAGTAGTCGAGACCAGAGATGATGTGGAGGATGACTGCCTGCAGATCGCGCTGGAGGATGCGCAGCAGCTTTCCAAGAAGGCGAAGGTTGGCGATGTGCTGAACGTGGAGATCAAATCCAAAGAGTTCGGACGTATCGCGACCCAGAATGCGAAAAACGTGATTTTGCAGAAGATCCGCGAAGAAGAGAGAAACGTGATCTACAATCAGTATTTTGAAAAAGAGAAAGATGTTGTTACCGGTGTGGTACAGCGCTATGTGGGCAGAAACATCAGCATCAACCTGGGAAAAGCGGATGCCATGCTGACCGAGAGTGAGCAGGTGAAGGGTGAGGTGTTCCGCCCGACGGAGCGGATCAAGGTTTATATCGTGGAAGTGAAGAATACTTCCAAGGGCCCCCGCATCAATGTCAGCCGCACGCATCCGGAGCTGGTGAAGAGATTGTTTGAATCGGAAGTGACGGAGATCAAGGACGGGACCGTGGAGATCAAGAGCATTGCCAGAGAAGCAGGAAGCCGTACCAAGATCGCTGTATGGAGCAACAATCCCAATGTGGATGCGGTGGGCGCGTGTGTGGGTATGAACGGTGCCAGAGTCAACGCCATCGTAGATGAGCTTCGCGGTGAGAAGATCGATATCGTGCCTTGGGATGAGAATCCCGGCAACCTGATCCAGAATGCATTGGCACCGGCCAAGGTGGTTGCGGTGTTCGCAGATCCGGATGAGAGAGCAGCCAAAGTGGTGGTGCCTGATTACCAGCTTTCCCTTGCAATCGGTAAGGAAGGTCAGAATGCGAGACTGGCAGCGAGACTGACCGGATACAAGATCGACATCAAATCCGAGACCCAGGCAAAGGATGCTCCCGGCTTCCGTTATGAGGACTATATTGATGACGAGTATGAGGAGTATGACGGAGAGGGTTACGCAGAGGAAGGCTATGCGGAGGAGTATCAGGATAATGCGGACTATTCGGACGGCGGGGAGGCATAACGGATCCCATGGCGAAGAAAATCCCATTGAGACAATGTGTGGGCTGCGGCGAGATGAAGGGCAAGAAAGAGATGATGCGGGTGTTAAGAACCGCAGAGGACGGCACTTTCACCCTGGATGTTACAGGCAAGAAGAACGGACGCGGCGCATATGTTTGTAAGAACAGAGATTGTCTCTTGAAAGCGAAGAAGAATAAAGGACTGGAACGTTCTTTTAAAATGAGTATTCCCGGTGAGGTTTATGACACGCTGGAGAAGGAGTTTGATGAGCTTGAAACAGAATAAGGTTTTATCTTTGCTGGGCATTGCGATGAGAGGACGCAATCTGGTGAGCGGTGAGTTCCAGACGCTGGAAGCAGTGAAAAACGCTTCAGCCATGTTGGTGATCATTGCAGAGGATGCGTCGGCGAACACCAAGAAGATGTTCACAGATAAAGGCAGATTTTATGGGGTCCCGGTTCGGGAGTACGGTTCCAAGGAAGAGTTGGGCAAGGCAATCGGAAAGGATATGCGGTCTTCTCTGGGCATATGTGATGCCGGATTGGCAGAGGCGCTCATCAGACAGATGGAATGTGAGAATGGAGGTAAACATGGCGAAAATTAAAGTATCAGAGCTTGCAAAGGAATTGGATCTTCAAAATAAAGAAGTATTAAATTTTTTACATGAAAAGGGTGTGGAAGCCAAGGCACACAACAGCTCCATAGAGGAAGCGGATGCGGATATGGTCCGCAAGGCGTTTGGAAAAGGTGGAAAGACCGAAAAGACTGAAAAGGCTGCGGCGCTGGAAAAGGTTGAAAAAGCGGCACCTGAAAAGGCTGAGAAGCCGACAGCGGAGAAAGCTCCGGCGCAAAAGACGGAGGAAAAGGCAGCTCCCGCAAAGAAGGAGAATCCGGAGGAGAAGAAGGATGCAAAGGCAGCGGTGAAGCCTGCTCCTGCGGCGAGGCCTGCGGAGCAGCCCAAAAAGAAGAATATCAGTTTTGTGTTTAATCCCCAGAATTCCCAGAATTCTCAGGGAAATAAGTTTGTCGGCGGACGTCCGAACGGCGGAAACGGACAGCGTCCCGGCAATAACCAGGGGAGAAATGCAGGCGGTTATGGCAATCATACAAGACCGGCACCGCATGCACCGATCAAACCTTTGACACCTCCTTCACCGACACCTTCGGTGCAGATGGTGAACAGCAGACCCCAGCCGGTCAAGAGCCAGCCTGAGCATTCTGCAGCGGAACAGCAGCCTGCAAGACAGACGGTGTCGGCACAACCTGCACAGCAGGCGGCATCCAGACAGAATGCGGAGAATGTGCAGTCCGGCAGACCGCAGGGAGACCGTCGTCCTCAGGGCGAGAGACCTCAGAATGACAGATCGGACAGACCGGTAAGAGATAACCGCGGAGAGAATCGCGGCGATAACAGAGGCCAGAGCCAGGGCTTTAGCCGTCCTCAGAACGGTGCGGGTCAGGGACGTCCCGGCATGCAGGGCGGCAGACCTCAGAGCGGTGACAGACAGGGCGGTTTCAACCGTCAGGGTCAGGGTGCGGCACCCGGACGCGGTTTCGGCGGCGGAAACGCAGGCAGAAATGACGGCAGAAATGACAGACGCGGTGCTCAGGGCGGCAGATCCCAGGGCGGTTTTGCTGCGGAAGCACCCACCAAAGATATGGAAAAGAGGCGCGATGACGACAAGAGACGCATCGGCAAGGAGAAGGATAATAAGCGTTCCAAGAAAGATTATATCTATGAGGAGCAGGAGAATCTGAAGAATAAGCCCGGCAAGTTTATCAAGCCGGAGAAGAAGGAAGTGGTGGAGGAACAGATCAAGGTGATCACCCTTCCCGACAATATCACGATCAAAGATCTGGCAGACAAGATGAAGATGCAGCCGGCAGCAATCATCAAGAAGCTGTTCCTGGAGGGCAAGGTAGTTACGGTGAATCAGGAGATTTCCTATGAGGAAGCCGAGAACATTGCCATGGAGTACGATATCCTCTGCGAGAAAGAGGTGAAGGTCGATGTCATCGAGGAACTGCTGAAAGAGGAAGAGGAAGACGAGGCAAATCTGGTGGAGAGACCGCCTGTTATCTGTGTTATGGGTCACGTTGACCACGGTAAGACTTCCCTTCTGGATGCCATCCGTAAGACCAATGTAACGGATAAGGAGGCAGGCGGTATCACACAGCATATCGGTGCATATACTGTAACTTTAGGGGAGAGAAAGATCACTTTCCTGGATACGCCTGGACATGAGGCGTTTACTGCCATGCGTATGCGCGGTGCGAACTCCACGGATATTGCAATTCTGGTGGTTGCAGCGGATGACGGCGTAATGCCGCAGACCATCGAGGCAATCAGCCACGCGAAGGCTGCAGGCATTGAGATCATTGTGGCTGTCAACAAGATTGATAAGCCTTCCGCAAATATTGAGCGGGTAAAGCAGGAACTGACGGAGTATGAGTTGATTGCTACAGACTGGGGCGGAAATACAGAGTTTGTACCGGTTTCCGCAAAGTCCGGAGAGGGTATCTCCGATCTGTTGGAGACCATTCTGCTCACCGCAGATATTCTGGAGCTGAAAGCAAATCCCAACAGACGTGCAAGAGGTCTGGTGATCGAGGCGGAGCTGGATAAGGGACGCGGTCCTGTGGCAACGGTGCTTGTACAGAAAGGTACCCTGCATGTAGGCGATTTTATCTCTGCAGGTGTGGGTCACGGTAAAGTGAGAGCCATGGTGGACGACAAGGGCAGGAGAGTGAAAGAAGCAGGTCCTTCCACTCCCGTGGAGATACTGGGTCTTTCCGATGTGCCCAGCGCAGGTGAAGTGTTCATTGCCCATGAGAATGACAAGACGGCGAAATCCTTTGCCGAGACGTATCTGGCTCAGAATAAAGAGAAGAAGCTGGAGGAGACCAAGACAGCCATGTCTCTGGATGATCTGTTCTCCCAGATCCAGGAGGGCAATCTGAAGGAACTGAACCTGATCGTCAAAGCGGACGTACAGGGTAGTGTGGAGGCGGTGAAGCAGTCTCTGCTCAAGCTCTCCAACGAGGAAGTCGTGGTGAAATGTATCCACGGCGGCGTGGGTGCCATCAATGAGTCCGATGTGGTATTGGCAAGCGCGTCCAACGCCATCATCATTGGCTTTAACGTAAGACCGGATGCAACCGCGAAGGCGACAGCGGAGCAGGAAGGTGTGGATATCCGTCTGTACAAGGTCATCTATCAGGCAATTGAGGACATCGAGGCTGCTATGAAGGGTATGCTGGATCCTGTTTACGAGGAGAAGATCATTGGTCATGCCGAGGTGCGACAGATTTTCAAGGCATCCCAGATCGGGAACATAGCCGGTTCTTATGTGCTTGACGGAGAGTTCCGTAGAGACTGCAAGATTCGCATTACCCGTGAGGGCGAGCAGATCTATGAAGGTGCGCTGGCTTCCTTAAAGCGTTTCAAGGATGATGTGAAGGAAGTGAAGGCAGGCTTCGAGTGCGGTCTGGTATTCGAAGGCTTTGACCAGATGCAGGAACTGGATATTGTGGAGGCTTATGTGATGGTGGAAGTACCACGATGAGGAGATGTTCTAATGTTGCATAGTACGCAACATAAGAATATCTAGACCTCATCGGCAAGAATACTTCGTATTCTTGCGGTACACAGCTTCAGAAAAACTAGACTTTAGCGGGAAGAATGCTGTTTGTAATGAAGTAAAAGGAATGAAGTATGAGAAAAAATAGTGTGAAGAATACCCGGATCAACGGCGAAGTGCAGCGGGTACTGGCCGAGATCATCCGGGGGGACATCAAGGATCCGCGCATCAGTCCGCTCACCAGTGTGGTGGCGGTGGAGGTGGCGCCGGATTTAAAGAGCTGCAAGGCATGGATCAGTGTGCTGGGCGGCGAGGAGGCACGCAAGTCCACTTATGAGGGCTTGAAGAGTGCGGAGGGATATATCCGCAGGCAGCTTGCCCAGACCATCAATCTGCGGAATACGCCGGACATCACGTTTATCATGGATCAGTCCATTGAGTATGGCGTGAACATGGCGCACCGGATTGACGAAGTGGTGGGTGGCGCAGCAGAGGAGGACGAAGCATTCGAAAATGAGGATGAAACGTCCGGAGACAACAACGAAGAGTGAGGCAGAATATGGATTTATTACAGGAAATAAGCGGGGCAAAACGCATCGGTGTCAGCGGTCATGTGAGACCGGACGGCGATTGTGTGGGTGCCTGTCTGGCTCTGTGGCAGTATTTGAAGAAGATGCTGCCGGATACAGAGGTAACGGTGTTTTTGGAATCACCGCAGAAGATTTATGAATATCTGAAGGGTTACAGTGAGATTGTAACGGATTTTCCAGCGGAAGAACCTTTTGACGTCTATTTTGCACTGGATTGCAATGAGGAGCGTCTGGGGGATGCGGGGGAGTATTTCCGTGCGGCTTCCAAGCGGATCAATATCGATCACCATGTCAGCAATGAAGGATGTGGGGATGTGAATCTTGTTTTGCCCGAGATCGGTTCCACCTGTGAGATCATTTATGATCTGATCGGTGAGGAGGCGCTTGACAGGGATATGGCCGAGGCGCTCTATACCGGTATCATTCATGATACAGGGGTGTTTCAGTATTCCAACACCACGCCGGAGACCATGCGGAAGGGCGCGGTACTGATCGGCTATGGGTTTGATTTTCCAAAACTGATCCTGGAAACTTTTTATGAGCGAACGTATAGACAGTCTCAGATCATGGGACGGGCTTTGATGGAAAGCATACGTTTTATGGATGGCAGATGCATCGTCAGCATGATCAGCCGCAAGACCATGGAGTTTTACGGAGTGACGCCGAAGGATCTGGACGGCATTGTGAATCATCTGCGCAATATTGAAGGAATTCATTGTGCCATCTTTATGTATGAGACGGAGGATGAGGATTACAAGGTGAGTCTGCGTTCGGATGAGATGGTAAATGTGGCGGATGTGGCGGTTATTTTCGGTGGCGGTGGACATGCGAGAGCGGCAGGTTGTACGATGAGGGGAACCTTTCATGACTGTGTGAACAATCTGTCCCTGCACATCGAGAATCAGCTGGATGGGCAGACGGATGCGGTTTGAGCAGGAGTATTTATGTATAACGGAATCATAAACATCCATAAGGAGGCCGGATTTACCTCCCATGATGTGGTTGCAAAAATGAGAGGTATTTTGCGGCAAAAGAAAATCGGGCACACCGGCACGCTTGATCCCCAGGCGACAGGTGTGCTTC
This sequence comes from Lachnospiraceae bacterium, assembly GCA_017476665.1. GTDB lineage: Bacteria > Bacillota > Clostridia > Lachnospirales > Lachnospiraceae > Acetatifactor. Next base: position 8,291 of record JAFUZJ010000066.1, read on the forward strand.
CTGTTTGTCTGGGGAGCGGCACAAAGTTGTGTGATATGTTGACGGACAGGGACAAGGAGTATGTGGCGGAGCTTTTGCTGGGGGTGACCACGGATACCCAGGACACCACCGGACAGGTACTGTCGGAGTGCAGTGTGACCTGTGGGGAAGCGCAGGTGAGGCAGGCGGCGGAAAGCTTTGTGGGTGCCTACGACCAGGTGCCGCCCATGTACTCTGCGCTGAAGGTAGACGGAAAGAAGCTCTATGAGTTAGCCAGAGCCGGCAAAGAGGTGGAGCGGAGCGCCCGCAGGGTTGAGATCAAAGAGCTGGAAATTTTGGATATACAGCTTCCTGTGGTAAAAATGCGCGTTGTGTGCAGTAAGGGAACCTATATTCGCACCTTGTGCGCGGACATTGGGGAGAAGCTGGGCTGCGGCGGCACGATGCAGCGCCTGGTGCGTACCAGAGTCGGCGGCTTCGGGCTGGAGGATGCCATCACGCTGGCACAGTTGGAGCAGCTGCGCGATGCGAACCGTGTGGGAGAGGTGGTTCTGGCCGTGGATGCCGTGTTTGCGGAGTGCCCTGCGCTTCATGTGCAGGAGGCTTTTGAACGGCTTTTGGATAACGGCAATGCGATCGAAACCGGACAGACGGCAGAGCAGGTGCAGTATGCAGAGGGAGAGTTTGTCCGTTTTTACCGGGCGGACGGCAGTTTTGCCGGTGTTTATGCATATCGGCAGGAAAAGCAGCGTTATCAGCCGGTGAAAATGTTTTTGGAGCGATAAAATCTATGCAATTGATCAGAGAGACCACAGAATTTCAATTACATCATAACACAGCGGTGGCGCTGGGCAAATTTGACGGTGTACACACGGGACACCGGGTTTTGCTGGCGGAGCTTTTGAAAAAGAAGGCGAGGGGGCTGCAGACCTGTGTGTTTACGTTTGATCCGCCGCCGGCGGTGCTCTTTGGATTTTCCGACGGCAGGGAGCTTTCCACCAGGGAAGAAAAGCGCAGATTGTTTGCGCAGCTGGGCATCGATGTGTTGATTGAGTTTCCGTTGACAAGGCAGACAGCGGATATTCCCGGGGAGGAATTTGTGCGCAGTTATCTGAGCGGCAGGATGCAGGCCAAATTTATAGCGGCTGGCGAGGATCTGTCCTTCGGCAGAGGCGGCAGGGGAGATGCGAAGCTGCTGCGATCTCTGAGCGGAGAGCTGGGCTATGAGATGTGTCTGATTCCAAAGGTCTGTGTGGACGGGGAGGAGGTCAGTTCCACCAGGATCCGCGGTCTTGTGGAGCAGGGTGATATGGAGCGCGCAGAGCGGATGCTGGGTGCGCCGTATCTGATCTGCGGAACGGTGGTAAAGGGCAATCAGATCGGCAGGACGTTGGGATTCCCCACGGTGAATCTGCTACCGCCTCCGGATAAGCTGTTGCCGCCCTGTGGGGTTTATGCGTCGGAAGTGAGCTGCGACGGGCAGACCTGGCAGGCCATCAGCAATGTGGGATATAAGCCTACCGTATCGCGGGAGCATGTTATGGGCGTGGAGTCTTATCTGTATGATTTTGACGCGGACATTTACGGGAAAGAGATCGAGGTGGCGCTGCATTCCTTCCACAGACCGGAAAAGCGCTTTGACAGCATGGACGGGCTCAAGGCACAGCTGCAGTGTGACATTTCTTTTTTGGGCAAAAATAGACAAAAAAAACAGAAAAAATTGTAAATAACTGCCATGGACGTAAAAAAAATAAAAGGTTATTGTAACTTCCCTTTTTTTCGCTTAAAATAAAGTCGGAGCAGATCAGATAAGAGTGAAAAGTGAAAGAATCCCAAGGGATATGGAATTCGAATCCCTTTGAGGAGGGATTCAGGGAGAGTAGAATGAGTACAGACAGTTTGATGAGTATGATGCTGACAATGGCCGGGGGGTTAGGACTGTTCCTGTTCGGAATGAGTCTCATGAGCGAGTCCATTGAGAAGGTTGCAGGTGCAAAGCTGCGACACATTTTGGAACTTTTTACCACCAACCGGTTTATGGGAATGATCGTGGGATTTTTCTTTACGGCGGTAATCCAGTCTTCCTCGGCATGTACGGCAATGGTGGTCAGTTTTGTAAATGCGGGTCTTATGAATCTTTATCAGGCGGCAGGCGTGATCTTCGGTTCCAACGTTGGTACCACGGTCACTTCCCAACTGGTATCCTTTAATCTTTCGGAGGTTGCTCCGGTCATCCTGCTTGCGGGTGTATTGATCGCAATGTTCAGCGGAAAACAGAATGTAAAGCGTGCGGCGCAGATCGTGATCGGTTTCGGTATTTTATTCCTGGGGCTGAAGACCATGTCCGGCGCCATGGCAGGTATGAAGAATATGCCGGAAATCGTGGATTTCCTCGCATCCCTGACCAATCCGTTCCTGGCGACACTGACGGGTATGGTGCTCACGGCGGTGATCCAGAGTTCTTCGGTGACGGTCAGCATTGTGCTGCTCATGGCAAATCAGGATCTGTTGACCCTGCCCATCTGTATCTATATTATTCTGGGATGCAATATCGGTGCCTGTGCGACGGCGCTTTTGGCTTCTCTATCCGGTAAAAAGGACGCCAAGCGGGCTGCGCTGATCCATTTCTGGTTCAATGTGATTGGTACACTGTTGATCTATATTATCCTGGCGTTTGCAATGGATCCGGTGATCACGATGATCCAGGCAATCTCCAGAGACAACGGAAGATTTGTGGCAAATGCCCATACCATTATCAAGATCTTTCAGGTAATCGTGCTGTTCCCGTTCTCCGGACTGATCGTCAAACTGGCGACGGTCTGTGTGCCCGGTGAGGATCGGAAGATCAATTACCGTGAGAGCTACCAGCTGAAATATATTGGTGAGAAAGTGGTGTTCAATCCTGCCACCGCAGTGGTCGAGGTCATCAAGGAGCTGGAGCGTATGGCGGATCTGGCCAACGAAAATTTGAACCGCGCCATGAATGCGCTGATCACGTTGGATGAGGAAGACATTGAAGAAGTGTACGAGGTAGAGAAAAATATTGATTTCCTGAACGGAGCCATCACGGATTATCTGGTCAAGATCAACCAGTCCACGCTGCCTATTGAGGACTTGAAGAGTCTGGGTGCGCTGTTCCATGTGGCGAACGACATTGAGCGCATCGGCGATCATGCGGAGAATGTGGCGGATGCAGCCAAGGAGCGCAGGGAGAGCGGTGTGACCATCAGCAAGGTAGCCCAGAGGGAGTTAGGCGAAATGTTGGATATGGTCAATAAGATCATTCAGGATGCCATCGCGATGTTTGCCCACAGCGACGAGAGCAAGATGCAGGAAGTGATCGAGCTGGAGAAGAAAGTGGATGCAAAAGAGCGTGAATTGCAGAAGATGCATGTGGACAGACTTAGTAAAGGAGAGTGTACGCCGGAGGCCGGCATGATCTTCTCAGACATCGTGTCCGGACTGGAGAGAGTGGCGGATCATGCCACGAATATCGCGTTCGCGATCATAACGGCGGAGAGAGAGGAAGAACTGGCGGAGTAAAGTCGTTATAAAAAAATCAGAGAATCGACAGGTAAATATTGACAGAATCATCAGGGGTATGTATAATAAAAACGAAATGTTACAAAAATATGACAATAGATGTAACAAAGTTGTAAAGAGAGGTACACATGAAGATATTTCAGGGGGTAAGTTCAAAAGGGGTTCATCGTGCTGTAAGTGCTTTCGCAATCGCAGGTGTTGCATGTGCCGTTTGGATGTCGGACGGAATCGCGGCTTCTGCGGCTGAGGTGAGTTCACTTCAGGCGGCAGGCGTCGGATCGGTGATCAATGCCAGTCTTACGGCAGAGGAATATGTATTAATTGCGGAGCAGAGCAAAGGTGCCAGTTGGGGTTATACAAACATCGGCGTGGCAAATGTGGAGAGCGGTAATCTGAACGTTCGCGCATTTCCTTCCACAGAAGGGAAAATGGTCGGCAAGATGCCGAAGAATTCCGTCTGCGAGATCCTGGAAACCCAGGACGGCTGGGCACATGTTCAGTCAGGGGAAGTAGAGGGATATGTGAGCCTAGATTATCTGCTGACGGGACCGGATGCCAGGAGAAAAGCGGCGGAGCTGGTGCATACGGTTGTCATTGCGGAGACGGACGGACTGAATGTGCGCGATGATGCGAGCACCACCGGCGCGGTGATGACGCAGGTGTTAAAAGGCGAAGAGCTGGATTTTGAGGAAGATCAGGGAGAATGGATCAAGATCTCCATGGACGGAGAGGCTGCATATGTGGCTTCCCAGTATGTGAAAGTGGAGGAAAAGCTGGATACGGCGATCACCATGACGGAACTCCTGTACGGACAGGGCGTTTCCGATGTCCGCGTAGATCTGGTAGAATACGCAAAGCAGTTTTTGGGCAATCCCTATGTATGGGGCGGTACCAGTCTGACAAAGGGTGCCGATTGCTCCGGATTTGTATTGAGTATCTATAAGAAATATGGCGTGAAGCTGAGCCATCATGCGGCAACACAGGCGAACGAGGGCACCAAGATCAGCGCTTCCGAGCTGAAGCCCGGTGATCTGGTATTCTACGCAAACAGCAGCGGATCCATCAATCATGTGGCTATCTATATCGGCGGCGGACGGGTGATCCATGCAAGCAATCCTAAGACCGGTATCCGGATCAGCAAATACAATTATCGTACACCGAAGAAGTGTGTGCGTGTCCTGTATGATTAAAAAAACTATTGCCAATTGAGATAGAATCTGTTATACTGATTTGGTGTGGTTTAGCCGATGCTCAGATTTGGGACACTCCGACCCGGTCCTGGTATCAGGCGTTCCATAGGGAAGCAAGTTCCCATAGGGAAGCAAATTCCCATAGGAAACAAGTTAGAAAAGGAGGAATTACCATGATTTCCAAAGAGAAGAAAACTGCCATTATGAATGAGTATGCCAGAACACCTGGCGATACCGGTTCACCTGAGGTTCAGGTTGCGGTTCTGACCGCAAGAATTCAGGAGCTCACCGAGCATCTGAAAGAGAATCCGAAGGATCATCATTCCCGTCGCGGAATGCTGAAGATGGTCGGACAGAGACGTGGTCTTCTTGATTACCTCAAGAAGAAAGATATTGAGAGATATCGTGCTCTGATCAACAAGCTTGGTTTAAGAAAATAATGTATGCGCGAGGAGCGGAGTCATCCAAAATGGTAACTCCGCTTCCTTTTGTGTGTTTCACTGTGCATTCTGACAGTTCATTTCCGGGGCAGAGACCCTGACCGAGATTACTGAAAGCAGCAGGAAAGATTGCAGTCCTGTTTTTTTCAGTGGTTTCGGTATCCTCTGTTCCGTTGAAATAAAAAAGATGAAACAAGAAAAGACAAGCCGCAATGAGAGCGGCAGAATGGAGGAGTTATGTACCAGAAGTTTGAAATGGACCTGGCCGGACGGAAGCTCGTTGTAGACGTAAACCGTGTCGGCAAGCAGGCAAACGGCTGTGCATTCATGCACTACGGCGATACCACAGTGCTCTGTACGGCAACCGCATCCGAGAAGCCCAGAGAGGGGATTGATTTCTTCCCCTTGAGCGTGGAGTATGAGGAGAAGATGTATGCAGTGGGCAAGATCCCCGGCGGCTTTAACAAGCGTGAGGGTAAGGCAAGCGAGAATGCGATCCTGACCAGCCGTGTGATCGACAGACCGATGCGTCCGCTTTTCCCCAAGGATTACAGAAATGATGTTACGTTGAATAACATGGTTATGAGCGTGGACCCGGAGTGTCGTCCTGAGCTGGTGGCAATGATCGGTGCTGCGATCGCAACCTGCATTTCCGATATCCCATTTGACGGTCCCTGTGCGATGACCCAGATGGGTATGGTAGACGGTGAGCTCATCGTGAATCCTTCTCAGAAGCAGTGGAAGGAGGGTGACCTGAATCTGACGGTTGCTTCCACCAGAGAAAAGGTGATCATGATCGAGGCCGGTGCCAACGAGATCCCCGAGGCGAAGATGATCGAGGCGATCTACAAGGCACATGAGATCAATCAGACGATCATTGCATTCATCGACAAGATCGTTGCCGAGGTTGGCAAAAAGAAGCATGAGTATACCAGCTGTGCAGTTCCCGCTGAGCTGTTCGAGGAGATGAAGAAGATCGTAACGCCCGAGCAGATGGAGGAGGCTGTATTTACTGACGAGAAGCAGGTTCGTGAGGAGAATATCCGCCAGATCACCGAGAAGCTGGAGGCGGCTTTCGCAGAGAATGAGGAGTGGCTTGCTATCTTAGGCGAGGCAATTTATCAGTATGAGAAGAAGACTGTCCGCAAGATGATCCTGAAAGATCACAAGCGTCCCGACGGACGTGAAATCACCCAGATCAGACCGCTTGCTGCAGAGGTTGATATCATTCCCCGTGTGCACGGTTCCGCGATGTTCACCCGTGGACAGACGCAGATCTGCAACGTGTGTACGCTGGCTCCTTTGTCTGAGTCCCAGAAGCTGGACGGACTGGATGACAATGAAGTGGCAAAGCGCTATATGCATCACTATAATTTCCCTTCCTACTCCGTAGGTGAGACCAAGCCTTCCCGCGGACCGGGAAGACGTGAGATCGGTCACGGCGCACTGGCTGAGAGAGCATTGATCCCGGTACTTCCTTCCGAGGACGAGTTCCCTTACGCAATCCGTACCGTATCCGAGACTTTTGAGTCCAATGGTTCCACTTCCATGGCATCCACCTGTGCATCCTGCATGTCCCTGATGGCAGCAGGCGTGCCCATCAAGAAGATGGTGGCAGGTATCTCCTGCGGATTGGTGACCGGTGATACAGATGATGATTTCGTACTGCTGACCGATATCCAGGGTCTGGAAGATTTCTTCGGTGACATGGACTTCAAGGTAACCGGTACGACAGAGGGTATCACAGCAATTCAGATGGATATCAAGATCCATGGTCTGACCAGACCGATCGTGGAGGGTGCGATTGCACGCTGCCGTGAGGCCAGACTGTTTATTATGGATAACTGCATGAAGCCTGCAATCGCAGCACCCAGACCGGAGGTTGGCCCTTATGCGCCCAAGATCATCTCCATCCAGATCGATCCCGAGAGAATCGGTGATGTGGTTGGTCAGCGCGGTAAGACCATCAACGAGATCATTGCCCGCACCGGCGTGAAGATTGATATCACCGATGACGGCATGGTTTCCATCTGCGGTACTGACAAGGATATGATGGACAAGGCTGTTGAAATGGTGAAGATCATCACCACAGACTTTGAGGAAGGTCAGATCTTCAAGGGCAAGGTTGTCAGCATCAAGGAGTTCGGCGCATTCTTAGAGTTTGCTCCCGGCAAGGAGGGCATGGTTCACATCTCCAAGATCGCGAAAGAGCGGATCAACAGAGTGGAGGATGTACTCACTCTGGGCGATGTTGTGACGGTTGTCTGCCTGGGCAAGGACAAGATGGGCAGGATCAGCTTCTCCATGAAAGACGTGGCACAGCAGTAACAAGAGATAAAAAATAATATCAGAAATAGCAAACCTCTCCTGATCGATAGGAGAGGTTTTTTGTCCCAATATAGGATAAAGTTGAGAAACACGGTATTGACATTCCGACGGACGTGTGATAACGTATTTGTTGCTTAATTAGACGAAACTAACCAAAATTAGTTATTTCAAATATGCGGACGACGGAGAAGACCATGTTTTTAGAGATAAAGGGGATTCGAAAATCCTTTGGAAAAGGTGAAAATCGCATAGAGGTTTTAAAAGGAGTAGATTTGGGAATCGAAAAGGGGGAGTTTTGCGTGCTGTTAGGCCCGTCCGGTTCCGGCAAATCTACTCTTTTAAATATTATAGGGGGAATCGATCAGGCGGATGCGGGGGAGATCTGTATTGCTGGTGAGCGTATGGCGGCCATGAAGGAGAAGCGGCTGACGCAGTATCGCAGAAAGCATCTGGGCTATATTTTTCAGATGTATAATCTGATCCCGAATCTGACTGTCAGGGAGAACGTGGAGGTTGGCGCGTATCTGAGCGACCGTCCCCTGGATGTGGATGAACTGTTGCACATACTCGGGTTGTATGAACACAGAAATAAGTTGCCGAACCAGCTTTCCGGCGGACAGCAGCAGCGGACGGCAATCGGGCGCGCTATTGTGAAGAATCCGGATATTTTGCTGTGCGATGAGCCCACCGGTGCACTGGATTACAATACTTCCAAGGAGATCCTGAAGCTGATCGAAACGGTGAATCAGAAGTACGGCAACACCATCGTCATGGTGACGCACAATGATGCGATCAAGCACATGGCGGATCATGTCGTACATTTCAGGGACGGGCAGATCCGAAAGAGCTATCAGAATGAGGTCAAGGTGGCGGCGCAGGAGCTGGAGTGGTAAAAATGTCAGGTGTCAGAAGGAAGAATCCGCTGCGGAAGCGGCTGGTGCGGGAATTGAAAACGGAATTTGCAAAGTATGCGGTCATTTTTATCCTGTTGGTCTCCACAATCGGATTGGTATCCGGGTTTCTGGTGGCGGACAACAGCATGATCATCGCTTACAATGAGGGCTTTACCAAATATAATGTGGAGGACGGCGCCTTTCGTTTGGACGGAAAAATGAACCGTGCCCAAAAGAAAGCCATCGAGGCATTCGGGGTGCAGATATTTGAGAAGCCATATATCGAGGAGGAGATGCAAAAAGGCAGCACTCTGCGGATCTATGAGAACCGGACACAGGTGAATCTGGCGTGCGTGATGCAGGGAGCCTTACCGCGGACTCCCGGGGAGATCGCCATAGACCGGATGTATGCGGACAACAATACGCTGCAGGTGGGAGATGTGTTGGAAGGCGAGACCAGATCCTGGCGGATCACGGGGCTGATCGCGCTGCCGGATTACAGTTGTCTGTTTCAGGATAACAATGACTCTATGTTTGATGCGGTGAAGTTCGGCGTAGCAGTGGTGTGCGCGGAAGAGTTTGCCGCTTATCCGACGGAGGAATTGTTTTATTCTTATGCATGGAAATATGATGTGCCGCCTGCGGATGAAAGAGAAGAGCAGGAGCGGGCGGATGATCTGATGGAGCTGGTAAACGGCGAGACGCATTTGAAGGCGTTCATTCCGAGGTATCAGAACCAGGCGATCATGTTCACGGGAGACGACATGGGCGGAGACAAGGCCATGATGGTTGTGCTGCTTTATATCATCATTGTCATCATGGCGTTTGTATTCAGCATCACGATCAGCAATACGATCCAGCAGGAAGCGACCGTAATCGGGACACTGCGGGCCTCCGGCTACACCAGAGGCGAGTTGATCCGGCATTATATGGCCATGCCGTTAGTTGTGACGCTGATCGGGGCACTGATCGGAAACATTCTGGGATATACATGGCTGAAAGATTTCTGTGCGGCTATGTATTACGGGAGCTACAGCCTGCCTACCTATGTGACGGTGTGGAACGCGGAGGCTTTTTTGGAGACCACGGTGGTGCCGGTGGTCATGATGGCGTTTATCACATTCTTTGTGCTGTGGAAAAAGCTGCACTTATCGCCGTTACAGTTTCTGCGTCGGAATCTGAGCAGCAAAAAACAGCGGTATGCCGCCTATCTGCCCAAGTGGCTGCCATTTTTCACCAGGTTTCGGGTGCGGGTGATCCTGCAGAACAGGCACAATTATCTGGTGCTTTTTCTGGGAGTGATCCTGGCAAATCTGCTGTTGATGTTTGGCATGGTCTTTCCGGTGATCCTGGATCATTTTCAGGAGACAATGGAACAGAATATGCTGTGTCAATATCAGTATATTTTGCAGGTTCCGTATGATGTGATGGACGACAAACACAAATTAAAGAGTCTGCTGGCAATGCTGAATTTCAGCTCGGAGATTGAGACAGAGAATGGCACAGCGGAGAAATTCAGCGCCTATTCCGTGAAGACGCTGGGGGGGCAGTATAAGAGCGAGGCGGTGCTCTGTTACGGCGTGCAGCCGGACAGCCGGTATGTCCCAATCGGCAGAATCGGACAGACCGTGTACGTCTCGTCCGCCTACGCGGAAAAATATAAGGTGGAGCCGGGAGACCGGATATACTTAAAGGAAAATTACGAGGAAAAATATTATGTCTTCGAGGTGAGTGGGGTTTATGACTATATGGGCGCCATCGCTGTCTTTATGGAACAGGACTATCTGAACCAGGTGTTTGATCTGGGAGAGGATTTTTTCTGCGGGTATCTGTCGGAGACGCCGATCACGGATATTGATGAGGTATATATCGGCACAGTGATCGATCTGGATGCACTGACTAGAATTTCCAGGCAGCTGGATGTGTCTATGGGAAGCATGATGTATCTGGTGGACGGGTTTGCGGTGCTGATCTTCGTGGTGATTATCTTTATCCTGTCAAAGATCATCATTGAGAAAAACGCGCAGTCCATTTCCATGACAAAGATTCTGGGCTATACCAACCGGGAGATCAGCGGGCTGTATATCATTTCCACGTCCATTGTGGTGGTGTTGTGTCTGTTGATCAGTCTGCCCATCGAAAGACACTTTATGGTGCTTTTATTTCAGGTCGTGATGATGGCAAAGATGAGCGGATGGATACCGTTTTATGCGCCGGCGGATCTGTATGTCAAAATGTTTGTGATCGGTGTGGTCACATATGCGGTGGTGGCAGTTTTTGAATACGGGAAGGTGAAGAAGGTTCCCATGGATGAGGCGTTAAAAAATGTGGAATAGACCGAGGGTCCCGGCGGGAACGGGGCAGCTTGAGAGGCGGGAGAGTATGCGGAACAGGATGCAAAATAATAGGCAAAAAAGAAAATGGGCAATTCTGGCGGCAACGCTGGCAGTGAGTATGCTTTTTTCCGGCTGCGGAGAGAAAAAGGAAACCGTTCCGGACGTCGTGTTTGCGAATGAGGGACAGACCTATCAGGAAAAGGTGGAGCGTGCAGCGCAGACCGGAACATTCGACAAAGAAGAAAATGTGCAGGTGGAGGCAGATGCATCCGGCAGGGTGAAGAAGATCACAGTGGAAACCAGGCTGCGAACCGGAGGCGGTGAGCAGATCGAGGATTATTCCGTTTTGCACGATATCAAAAATACAGAGGGGGACGAGGAGTTCCGGACAGCAGGCGACGGCACCCTGTTCTGGGAGGACAGAGGGGAAGACATTCATTATGAGGGAACTTCCACGGAGGCGCTCCCGGTGGAGATGCAGATCAGCTATGAACTGAACGGAAAGAAGGTCGCGCCGAAGGATCTGGCGGGGCAGAGCGGGAAGCTGAAGATGCGCTTTGACTATGTCAATCGGGCGAAGAAGACGGTTCCTATCAAAGAAAAGGCCATAGAGGTCTGTGTGCCTTTCACGGTACTTTCCATGGTGGTGCTTCCGGAGAATGTATTTTCCGAGGTGGAGATAGAAAATGGGAAACTGCTTTCCATGGGGGAGGAACGGATTGCAGTGGGATATGCGTTCCCAGGGCTGGCTGAGAGCCTGAAACTGTCTGAGATGGAGGATTTTGAGGACATCGAGATCCCGGACTATGTGGAGATCACGGCGCAGGTGACGGACTTTGAACTGGATTTTACGGCGACGGTGATTACGCCCGGGTTGTTGGAGGACTTTGATCCGGACGACCTGAAGGACATCGAAGAAATGATCGATGACATGGATGAATTGCGGGATGCCTCCAAGGAACTGGTGGACGGCACAAAGGAGCTGTCGGACGGCGTAGGGGAGTTCGGGGATTATCTGCAGGAATATGTGGATGCGATGGATGAACTGAAAAGCGGCACCCACGAGCTGGTGGACGGTGTGGATCAGCTTGCGATCTATGCGTCCAAACTGACGGACGGAGCCAAAGGGTTACAGCAGGGGCTGGGAGCACTGCAGCAGGGGCTTTCCGGTACCGATGCGGCCGGCACAGGCACGGTCCCGCAGGGAGATGCGGGCAGCGGCGCGGCAGCAGCGGACAGTGCGGGAACAGGCGGTGACATGACAGGCAGCGGCGCGGCAGCGGATGGTGTTGATGCGGAACAGCTGCAGGCATTGCTTGCGGATATGAGTGCACGGCTGGAAAATCTGGAAAGCAGTGTGAGCGGAGGCGACGCAGGGGCGCAGGC
>JAFUZJ010000067.1 GCA_017476665.1 Lachnospiraceae bacterium
ATCCTGAGCCAGGATCAAACTCTCATGTTAAATGATTGTTTTTCCTCGCCAGTGTTATCTGGCTTTCCGGATTTGATTCCGCCCTTTCCTTTCGGTTCAGGCTTCCTCAATCTTGGTTCGTTGTTCTCTGAATTTTCTTTTCGCTCTGACCCTCAGAGGGGGATCAGAACGTTTGGAATTTTCAGGGTTGCATTGCTGTTTATTTGTCAAGGTTCTTGTTGTCGTTTTGAGCGACAGCTTTAGTATAATATCATATGCATTTTGCGTTGTCAATAGCATTTTAAAAATATTTTTAAGATTTTTTTCTCATTCCATCATGTCTTATTTCAATTGGATCGTATCAATGGAAGTCGCCGTCACCATGGTGTATCTGTAGGTTCCGTTCGTCGGAATCAACAGCTCCGCGGGTTTTGAAAACATTCCGTTAAATTTCTCTGTACCGCCGTAGGTTATGATCCTGCATTCGCTTTCATTATAAATTACAAAATCTTTTTCCTCAAAGAAAATGTCTGTATAATCCAGGTCAAAATAATAGGTGGTGACTTTTTTGCCATCCGTATTATAGATTTCCAATTTATAGGTATGTTCCGCATCATCCGACCCGAAGATCAGGCCCACGTATTTTTCCCCATAAAAAACAGCCTGAATTTCCTTGTCAAATATGTGTCCGGCGCCGTCCACCGGGGTCTGATTTCCCTTGAATACAGTCAGACGATTATCTCCCACCGCAAAGGCTGTTTCATCATCCGCAAAATAAATCTCGGGAATCAGCAGATCGGAATAGGAGTACGCGCTGACGATCAGGTCGCTCATATTCTCGCCCACCGGTCCCAGATTATAAAAGACCACATTGTTCTTCATCTCGCCTGCATCCAGATACACATAGCTTACGGCAAGAAGAATCCCGTTCGGAGACAGGCTGACATCCACCGGATATCCCGTCTCCTGCATATGTACCTGACCGGTAAAGCGCATCTTGCCGTCCGTGTCATAGGTATTGATCCATATGACGTCACTGTCAGACAACACAGCCGTCACATCTCCGTTTGCAGACACGGCAACATCACGGATCGGCATGTTGGTCGTGATCGTTCCCAACGGCTTCTCCGTGTTCTGCACGTAAATCTCTCTTCCGTTATAACTGGCAATAGCCGCCACATTCTTATTGATGGCAAGCTTAATATCCTGAATCTGATAGGTCTGGTTCCAGTTTACAATTCCCTTTGCCGTGGTGCAGTGCGCGCCATCCTTACTATAAGTAAGAATACAATTCTGCAGTCTCACATCTATCGTTCCCGACGTCAGATCCAGCGGAATACTGGAAACCACGTCATACCCGGTGTAAAGATGTCTGTTGTATTGCAAGATCACAATTCCGATCACCGCCAGAACCACAACCACAATCAATAGGATCCGGTATACATTTTGTAACTTGTGGCGCATGATCTTGTCCTTGTAATTCAGACGTTCCTGATCCCTCTTTTGTTTTTCCTTCATATAGCTTCTGATTTCTGTCATAAATTACCTCGTACTTTACCGAGGCAGCATAAGCACCTGCCCCTGCTTTATATTATTAGGATCCGTAATTTTATTTCTTTCACAGATATCCTGCACTCTGGTATCCGTTCCGTATTGTCTTTTGCTGATTGCGATCAGGGTATCCCCCGGTTGGATCACATAGGCTACTGCTTCCGAGACAGCCGCTTCCGCAGCCTGGGACTGGGTTGCCTGGGTTTCCGCCTCCTGCGAAGCTGCTTCCTGGGACTCCGCCTCCTGCGAAGCCGCCTCCTGGGACTCTGCTTCCTGCGAAGCTGCATCCTGGGACTCGGTCTCCTGGGAAACCGCCTCCTGAGACTCTGCCTCCTGCGCTTTGCTGTCCGCCCCGTCTGTCTGGTTTTCCGCCTGCAGCGCCTCATCCAGCTTGTCCTCTATGACGAGTTTATCCTTTGGCTCGGATTTCTGCAACTCCTCCGGATCGGACACGGACGCATTCACTGCCAGCAGACTGCCCTGTTCCTGCGCCGTTCCCGTTTCCTCCTTGAAGGTTGCGATCCCAAACAGGCATAAAAGCGCAAAAACAGCCACGGCCGCCAGACGCATTCTCTGCAAATTCTGCGACGTGGGCAATTTCAGTATTTTCCGATCCGCGTCTGCCGTATAGGAAACATTTTTCTCTGTGGCTTCCGCCGCGGCACGCCGTTCCTCCTGACGCTGCTTTACTTTCTCATATTTTTCCTGATCCACATACTCCGGTGGAATTTCTTCGCGCACATCCAGCATATACGCAAGCATGGCATCATTTTTTTCGTAAAACTGCGCGTATCCCGCAACATATCTGCAGATATCCCGATCACATATGTAAAAGCCCTCTATCATCTCACCGTTCAGCAGACGATATCCGGCAAAGGTTGTCTCCGGAAAATATTTTCTTCGAAAGCGCTCAATCTCCTGCATTTGTGCCTGGGAAAGATGCCGCACTTCCTTGGGCAGCTGATCCACTTTGCAAGCGCCGTATATAAAATGGTAGTCAATCCCGTTTTCCAGTTCATGCTTTCCGTACAGCGCCACGGAAATTTCTTTGTTTTCCGCCTGCCTGTTCAGCTGCTTTATGTAAGAAACCACATAATCCTCTACATAGACCTTGCAGGTCTTGTCCACTTCTCCGATCTGCGTAATATTTTTTGGTAATTCCATACAAACACCTCCCATGTCTAAGCACCGATTTTGCTTCATCATAGCATTGATATGAGAGGTATTTTATCGTATTTTGTCACGGTATTCAGAAAATTTCTCGACAAACTATTCGAAACGATAGACCGTTACGGAATCATAGTCCCTGCCCTCGCCGAACACGCAGGAGGGAAAATTCTCATGGTGAATGCTGTCGGGATAATACTGCGTCTCCAGGCAGAAACCATATCGTTTGTTGTAAACCACGCCATCCTTACCGGCCTGCTCCCCGATAAAGTTTCCGGCATAAAACTGTACCCCGGGCAACGTGGTGTACACTTTCATCACTCTGCCGCTCACCGGCGCCTTCGCCGTGGCAATATGCTGCAGAGTCCCATCCGCGCCTGTGATCACAAAATTGTGGTCATACCCGCCGGTCAGCTTCAGCTGTTCCATGTCTGCGTTGATCTCTTTCCCCATCGGCTTCTCTGTCGTAAAATCCATAGGGGTTCCTTTTACCGGAGCGATCTCACCGGTAGGAATCGCTCCCGCCACCACCGGCGTATAATGATCCGCCTTCAGCCAGAGCGTGTGATCCGCGATTTTGCCGAACCCATGCCCCTCCAGATTAAAGTAACTGTGATTGGTGGGATTGAACAGCGTCCGCTTGTCACTGCTGCCGTGATAGTGCAGCGTCAGACCGTTTTCCTCATCCAGCGTATAGGTGATCTGCATCTTCTTGTTGCCGGGAAATCCCATATTTCCATCCGTGTCTTCCAGAGAAAAGCATACGCCGTCTTTGACAATCTCGGCGTTCCAGAGGCAATTCTGGTAACCCTTTTTATAATCACTGTGCAGGTTGTTGGCATTATCATTCTGCGCCAGCTGATACTCCACGCCATCCAATACAAACGCCGCGCCGCCGATCCGGTTCGCATGGGGGCCCACCACAGCGCCGAACACACTGCCGTTGTCATTGTATGCATCCCCATTGTCAAAGCCCAGCACCACATCCGCGATCTCCCCGTTAGGCGCGGGTACTTTCAGCATGGCAAGGATCGCCCCCAGATTGATCACAGCCGCCTCCATCCCCTTGCTGTTTTTCAGATTGTAAAGAATGATATCGTCGCCCGCCGATGTTTTCCCAAAGGGGCGCGTTTCTACGGTAATTGACATATATGTCACCTCGTTTTCTGTTGATTTCCACACTACAGCTCAATTCTGCCTTCCAATGCGCGCAGCAGCGTCACTTCGTCAATGTATTCCAAGTCTCCGCCTACCGGCACGCCGCTGGCGATGCGGGTCACTTTGATCCCCGTGGGTTTGATCAGTTTGCTGATGTACATAGCCGTGGTCTCGCCTTCCAGACTGGAATTGGTAGCAATGATCACTTCCTCCACATCTCCTCTGAGGCGTTCCATCAGCTCTTTAAGCTTGATATCATTAGGTCCGATCCCCAGCATCGGTGAGATCGCGCCGTGAAGCACATGATAAACGCCCTCATACTTGCCGGTTTTCTCGTAAGCCGCCAGATCACGGGTATTCTCCACCACCATGATCAGCTTATGATCTCGCTTTTCATTGGCACACACCGGGCAGATCTCCCTGTCTGTCAGGGTATAGCATTCCTTGCAGTAACGCACATTTGCCTTGGCTTCCATCATCACATTCGCCAGACGGTTCACTTTGTCCGCCGGCATATTGATCAGGTGAAAAGCCAGTCTCTGCGCGGATTTGCTGCCGATGCCCGGCAGCGCGGCAAGCTCCTCTATTAACTTGTTGATATGTCCGCTGTAAAGATCCATTAGAACGGAAGACCTCCCAGACCGCCAAATCCGCCGGTCAGCGCACTCATCATCATCGCATTCTCGTCATCCGCCTGCTTGATGGCCTCATTGGCCGCTGCCATGATCGCATCCTGCAACGTTTCGATATCCTCAGGGTCCACGATCTCCTCCGCCAG
Organism: Lachnospiraceae bacterium; assembly: GCA_017476665.1. Lineage (GTDB taxonomy): Bacteria > Bacillota > Clostridia > Lachnospirales > Lachnospiraceae > Acetatifactor. Next base: position 4,634 of record JAFUZJ010000067.1, read on the forward strand.
CTTGATACTCACAATGTTTTTCTTGCCGGTCACGGTCACTTCCACAGCACCGCCGCCCGCCGTCGCGGTAAACTCCTTGGTCTCAAAATCCTTTTGCTGCTCCTCCATCTGGCGCTGCATTCTCTGCGCCTGCTTCATCAGATTGTTCATGTTGCCGGGCATTCCGCCTCCCGGAAATCCTCCACGTTTTGCCATTGTAATCCTTCCTCCACTCTTATACTTTATGATACTTTTGGGGATTTTTCAACTGTCTTCCTCCTCAACTTCCATATGGATGACCTGAGAAAGATCCACATAATGGTCTTCAAAATCTCTTTCCCCATTCACCGTCTGAATCGTCACCGCCACTTCCTTGCCGGAGAAATCCGCCAGCATCCGCTCCAACAGTTCCTTGTTCGCTTCGTTCTGATTAAAATAATCCGCGGCAAGCCCGTCCTCCAAAACCACCTGCAGACTGTCATCCGCTCCCAGACTAAGGCGTGCACTCTTCAAATAAGTGCGCATGGGATTATCGGCGTTTCCGATGATGGAAGCCCACTTAGCAACGATTGCCCTGATGTCATCCGGAATTGCCTTGGGAAGCTGCGGGCGGGAATATCCTCCGCCGACGCCGTTTCCGCCGCCAGGACTGCTGCCATCCGAGGCACCATACGCCCCCATACCCGGAGCGCCCATGCCGGCTGCCCCTTGCACAAAAACACCGCTTTCCAGTTTATCTTCCAGCTGACGAATGCGATCCAACAGAGAATCCTTTGTCGCTTCCATATCCGGTCTGCAGAGTTTGATCAGCGCAATCTCCACCAAAATCCTCTTCTGGGCGGCATATCGGATCTGCCCGGACAGTTCGGAAAAGATGCGGATATACCGAACCACTCGATCCATATCCACCATCTGCGCTTCTTCCTTCAGTCTGACCAGATTATCTGAGGACATATCAATCACATCCTCCAGATTGTCTGAGGACTGCACCAACATCAGATTGCGCAAATACCAGGTAAAATCCGTAACGAACTGTGTCAACTCACGCCCCTGCATCACGATTTCTTCCAACAGTTCCACGCAGCCTGTCACATTTCGATCCAGCACATGCCGGAGCAGCCTGCTGAACACTTCCGTATCCACTGCTCCCAGCACATCCAGGGTCTTATCATAGGTCAGTTCCTGCCCTAAATTAAAGGCAATGCACTGATCCAATAAACTCAGGGCATCACGCATAGAGCCGTCCGCCGTCTTCGCAATATAGCGGAGAGCCTTCTCCTCCACCTGCACCTGCTCCGCTGCGATCAGCTCCTGCATGCGTCCCACGATCGTATCAATTGAAATTCTTTTAAAATCATATCTCTGGCATCGGGACAAAATGGTGATCGGCAACTTATGCACTTCCGTAGTTGCCAGAATAAAAATCACATACGAGGGCGGCTCCTCCAGCGTTTTTAACAGTGCGTTAAATGCGCCGATGGAGAGCATATGCACCTCGTCTATGATGTAAACCTTATATTTTCCCTCTGCAGGCGAATAGGACACCTCATCCACGATCTCACGGATATTGTCCACACCGTTGTTGGACGCCGCATCAATCTCGATCACATTCATGCTGGCGCCGGAAGCAATCGCCTTACAGGTACGGCACTCTCCGCAGGGTCCGTCATCTGTAGGGTTCTCACAGTTCACGGTCTTCGCCAGGATCTTTGCCACCGTTGTTTTACCCGTGCCTCTCGTCCCGGTGAACAGGTACGCATGACCGATGCGGTTCGCCTTAATCTGGTTACGCAGCGTGGTCACAATATGATCCTGTCCCTTCACATCCGCAAAGGAATCCGGACGAAATTTACGGTATAATGCTGTGTATGACATAAGTTTCCGTTCCTCTTTTTATAACTTTTGTTTTTGCAATCTGTTCTCTATCAAAATCACGTTTGCTTCCTGTACTTTGACGTCACGCAAAAATTTCGGCGCATTAAATTTAATTTTAGCCTTTTTCTTGATCCCCCTAAATTCTATATACACTGATAGCATCTTGAACACTAATGTTCGTTTCACTTTGATCTTAATCACATCCATTAGACTGACACTAAAGTCGTTTGCGCCCGTGATGTCAACCAAATGTCCCACGATCCTATCTCTATCCGTTATGACAAAATATCCCGGGAATGTTCCGCTGGAAATAAAGGTTCCCGCATTTTTATAAATGCAATAAATGGACGCAATCGCATTTTCTCCGGGCTGCAATACCGTTTCAAGCCATTTTGTCATATTTTCATCGTTAAAGGATTCAAAAAAGCCGCTCCCCACCTATCCTGACCCCCTTTCTTAATCTCCGAAAGAGATGCCAAGCAATTTTGCCTCCTGCACAATAGTTGCGTCGGGAGACAGATATTTGAGTTTTCCTGCCACATCCTCCAAAGGCACTTTCACGATCTCACGATTCTTGTATCCCACCATGAAACCATACTCACCTTTCAGGATCAGCCTGCCAGCTTCAGCGCCAAGACGGCTTGCAAAAACGCGGTCATACGGGCAGGGACTTCCGCCTCTCTGGGTATGTCCGGGCACGGTCACGCGCACCTCTCTGCCGGTCTTTTTCTGGATCTCATTCGCAATCTCATAGGATACGGACGGGAAAGTGCGGCTCTCTACCTTTTTCTTGTAATCCTTCTTGGAAAGTTTCGCGTCTTTCTTGGAAATTGCGCCTTCTGCCACGGCAATGATGGTAAACTTGCTGCCGCTGGCCACACGCTCATCGATCTTTTCGATCACCTTGTCAATATCATACGGAATCTCAGGGATCAAAATAATGTCGGCGCCGCTGGCCATACCGGCATTCAGCGTCAGCCAGCCAACCTTATGCCCCATGACTTCCACGATAAACACTCTGTTGTGGGAAGCCGCGGTGGTATGAATACAATCGATCGCTTCCGTCGCAATATTCACGGCACTCTGGAAACCGAAGGTCATGTCCGTGCCCCACAGGTCATTGTCAATGGTCTTGGGCAGCGTCACAATATTCAGCCCCTTCTCGCGCAGCAGATTCGCCGTCTTATGGGTACCGTTTCCACCCAGGATCACCAGACAATCCAGTTTCAGCTTATAATAGTTCTGCATCATGGCGTCGACTTTGTCCAGACCGTTCTCATCCGGATCCTGAATGGTCTTAAAAGGAGTACGGGAAGTGCCCAGGATCGTGCCGCCCTTTGTCAAAATACCGGAGAAATCTTTTCCTGTCAGTATCTGAAAATCGCCGTAGATCAAACCTCTGTAACCATCCAAAAAGCCGTAAAGCTCTACCTTTTCCTTGCTGTTCAAAAGCGTCTTCGCCACGCCTCTCATCGCTGCATTCAGTGCCTGGCAATCGCCTCCGCTGGTCAACATTCCGATTCTCTTCATAGTACGGTCCCTCCTTATGTGTTTTCATGTGATTGATGTGTTTCCTGCATTTATGTTTTAATCCCTTATGTCCGCAATGTAAGATGATGCTTCGCCGGGCCAGACTCGAAAAACGCTTCGCGTTTTCCTCGTTAAGATGATGCTTCGCATCATCTTACATTATACCTCAAAATGGGGCGTCACACAACATGGGAAAACAGAAAGAAACTTTATTGCAAATTTCTGCTTTCATCCTAAATAATCCGCCGTGATATCCTGAAACGATCTGGTTCCGTTTATATAGTCTCGGTACACAAGCACAGGATCCGCATTATGATACATCGCACATATCCCGCAGCTGTCACAGTCACTGATGCATTTGAAACGATTTTCTATATACAAGTTTCGCTCTTCCTTTGTCGAACTGTTAATATCCGGAATCATTGTCTTATCCTTTCACCCTTCCTGCTATATATTCCGCATTGATCTCTCGGAGTTCCTTTTCCCCGTCTATATAAGGTTGATAAAAGGTCTCAACCCTTCCGCCGCCTATATTATCACACCCATTGCAAAATTCGCATTCCTGACCGCAAACCTCCAATGACTTATTCACGATCTGAATTCTCTCTTCTCTGGTCGTATCTTTGATCAGGACGGATTTGATCTCTTCCATGCACAACATCCCCTTTCCCATGGTTGGCTTTTCAATCATACTTATATTATATCAACCGCAGGTTCTTTCGCAAGGCTTTTCAGTCTCTGCCAAGCATGGAGAGATCCTTCGTAAAACAGTTTGAAACAAACGGCCCCGAAAAACTTTCGGAGCCGTCTTAGCTGTTCTCTATTCCATTTGTTATTACATTTTCCGTTATGACTTCCAAAGGCTGTGCAGATTACAGTATGCGTATGCCGCCTCCACTTCGTCACCTTCGCAGATTGCAAAACATGCCTTAGGCTCATCACCGGGCTTCAGCGCTTTCCTCTGATTTCCTGCCTTTGTCTTCAAAGCGATCCACTCGATATAGTGTTCGGCCACCATCGGGTGTGCCACAGACCCCACTGTAACAGTGACAAGGTTGTCTTTTACTTCAACCACGGGCACATGCTTCTCTACTGCCGCGTCCGTCGTACCGGGCTCAATCTTCTGCATACGCTCGCCACAACAGATGATGGGCACCCCGCAATTTTTAACCACCGCGACAATTTGTCCGCAGTGAGCACAACGATAAAACTCAAGCTCCATACTCCATTTCCCCTTTCGTATTAATTTGCCTTACCGGCCTTCTCTCTTATATTCTACATCAGATTCGCTCATATTTCTACATAAAAGAAAATCATCCCTCATACAAAAACCTCACTTCCGCATAAACTTCCACAAAATCCACCTCGCATCTGCCGTCCCAAATGCCCACAGGTACTTTATCCGCAAAGGTATACTCCTTTGGCTCCACAGTCTCCGGTATACAACTCTCCTCATAACGATAGACCTGTACCTTTTGGTCTTTCGGGAAAACCAGCCAATACTCCCGCACCCCCGCCTCCATATATTGTTTCTTTTTGAGGTAGACATCCATTTTCCAATTGCCGGGAGAAACCACTTCCACAATCAGGTCAGGCGCCCCCACCAGCCGATTAGGCGTGATTTTATCTCTGTCGCATACCACAAATACATCCGGGCGAACCACCGTCCTGTCGTCGCCAAAGAGCTGCACATCCACATCCTGATATGTCTTACATTGACCATGATTCTTCTTGATATAGGAGCTAAATACCCCCCTGATTTCTCCCGAAATGCCCTGATGTCCAAAGGACGCGGATGCCATGTCGTAAAACACCCCGTCAATCATCTCCACCCTTGTTCCTTCCGGCAACGCCAGATAATCCTCCAACGTCCTGTCTCCGATCCGGTCGAACTGATACGCAAACGCCGGCTCCATCACCATGTTCGGCATTGTTTTATCTTTCGTCTCCAAAATCTTATCCTGATCATAAACATTGTCTTTTCCCATAAAAAATCTCCTTTCTGAATTTGATTACTGCGTTTGAGCACTACACTTTCATCATAGTTTCTGCACAAAAATTTTCCGTATTGGAATATCGGGCGAGCTGCCCACGATAAAATATACACTTATAGAAGTATTTTTATATTACTATTTTATATGCCAAATATCAACCATATTTAATTCAAAATATACATCCAAAATTTACAGATCAGTAAATACACAAAAACCGCCAAACGAAAAGGGACTGTTCAGAAAATCCCGAACAATCCCTTCTTTTTCTCATATTCTGTTGTTTCCGCCGAAAGCACCTGGTAACCGGTTTCAGCGATGGCTTTCTGCAGCCCTGCTGGATCAGGCTTTTCCTCCGTGAGAAACGAGGACTCCCCTTTTGCGTGGGAGGTACTCAGCTTCTTCACGGCAGGCAGCGCCTTTCGGATGGCGTCATTGACATGCGCCTCGCACATGCCGCACATCATACCGTCAATCTTTAATATGGTTTTGTACATGACACGCTCCCCCCATGGGGCAGCAACCGCAGTTGCCGCCGCATGACGATTTTCCTTTTTGTTTGTCCCGGATCATTCCCCGGATGATCAGCGCTACAATAAGCACCAGCACCAGGCTCACCAGGATTGTTCCCAGATTGGAATAAACCCAAGTCAACATTATCCTATCACCTTGCTTTTATTTGACTTTCACATCTGTCTTGAGCTTGGTTGCCTCTTCATATCTCTTGATAAAGAGCATATACAGCATACCGATCAGAAGCGCTGCCGCCAGGATCACACCGATGATGTTCGCATGTCCGGTGAACGCACCGCCGAACTGGTTGATCATAAAGGAGATCACATAGGCAAATCCGCACTGATAGCCGATTGCAAACCAGGTCCACTTCGCATTGTTCATCTCTCTCTTGATGGCACCGATTGCCGCAAAACAAGGCGCGCACAGCAGATTAAATACCAGGAAGGAGTATCCGGTCACGCCGGTAAACGCCGCATGCAGTGTCTGGTAGACACTCTCCTCTCCGCCTCCGTAGAGGATACCCATGGTGCCTACGATGTTCTCTTTTGCAACCAGGCCGGTGATGGACGCCACCGCTGCCTGCCAGTTGCCCCAGCCGAGCGGCATAAAGATCCAGGCGATCGCCCCGCCGATCTTGGCCAGAATCGAGGAATCCAGCTGATCCTCCTCCAGCATCTGGAACGCACCGTCTACCACGCCGAAGTAGGTAGTAAACCATACAATGATGGTGGACAGCAGAATAATGGTACCTGCCTTTTTGATAAAGGACCAGCCTCTCTCCCACATGGAGCGGAGCACATTGCCCAGTGTCGGCATATGATACGCCGGAAGCTCCATAACGAACGGCGCAGGCTCGCCCGCAAACATCTTGGTCTTCTTCAGCATAATACCGGACACCACAATGGAGGCCATACCGATGAAGTACGCCGAAGTTGCAACCCATGCGGAACCGCCGAAGATGGCGCCTGCCACCATGGCGATGAAAGGAACCTTCGCACCGCAGGGGATAAAGGTCGTAGTGATGATCGTCATACGCCGATCTCTCTCGTTCTCGATCGTACGGGAGGCCATGATACCGGGCACGCCGCATCCGGTTCCCACCAACATCGGGATGAAGGATTTACCGGAAAGTCCGAATTTTCTGAAGATACGATCCAGCACAAACGCGATACGCGCCATGTAACCGCAGGCCTCCAGGAATGCCAGCAGCAAGAACAGCACCAACATCTGGGGCACAAAGCCAAGCACCGCGCCCACGCCGGCCACGATACCGTCCAGGATCAGACCCTTCAGCCAGTCAGCCGCGCCGACTGCATCCAGCAGCCCCTCTACCAGCACAGGCACACCGGGTACCCACACACCGTAATCCGCAGGATCGGGCTCATCAAAGCCGTTTGCCTCAAAGTAGCTCACCGCATCCGTATAGGACATGGCGTTGGTTGCTTCCTCGTCCGCGTCCGCAGGAATGCTGTCAAAATACACATCTACCTCATAATCTTCCAGAGTTTCCTCATCTTCCAACGTATAACTTACGCTCTCCTCGTCACTGGTAAACGCCTTTATGGCAGCCAGCATCGTATCCGCATCAAAATCCTCCTCCGTATCCAGGCCGATATAGGCATCCACCGCATTGAAAGCTGCCCCATACTCCTCGGCCACTTCCTCATATTCGCCGGTTCCCATGCCGAACAGATGCCATCCGTCTCCGAAAAGTCCGTCATTCGCCCAGTCCGTCGCAGCTGCGCCCACGCCCACCATGGAGATCCAATATACCAGGAACATGATCAGTGCAAAGATCGGCAATCCCAGCCATCTGTTGGTCACGATCCGGTCGATCTGATCCGATGTGGTCATGCCGCCTGCATTGTGTTTTTTGTAGCAGGCCTTGATGACCGATGCAATGTACACATATCTCTCGTTGGTGATGATGCTCTCCGCATCGTCATCCAGCTCCTTCTCTGCAGCTTTGATGTCACCCTCGATATGCTCCATAGTCTTTTGGTCAATATTCAGTTTCTCCAGCACCTTGTCATCCCGCTCGAAGACCTTGATGGCATACCATCTCTGCTGCTCCTCCGGCATATTATGTACACAGGCTTCCTCAATATGCGCGATAGCATGCTCCACCGGGCCGGAAAAGGTATGCTGGGGAACCGTCTTGGTACCCTTTGCCGCCTTGATCGCCTCCTCGGCAGCCTCCATGATGCCGTTTCCTTTCAGCGCGGAAATCTCCACGATCTTACAGCCCAACTGTCTGGAAAGCTCTGCGGTGTTGATCTTGTCGCCGTTTTTTTCCACCAGATCCATCATGTTGATGGCAATGACCACAGGAATCCCCAGCTCCGTGAGCTGCGTGGTCAGATACAGGTTTCTCTCCAGATTGGTACCGTCAATGATATTGATGATGGCGTCCGGCCGCTCCTCGATCAGATAATTCCTGGCTACTACTTCCTCCAGCGTGTAGGGGGAAAGGGAATAGATTCCGGGAAGGTCCGTGATCGTCACATCATCATGTTTTTTTAACTTACCTTCCTTTTTCTCTACCGTTACGCCCGGCCAGTTTCCCACAAACTGATTTGAGCCGGTCAGCGCGTTGAACAGGGTTGTTTTACCGCTGTTGGGATTTCCCGCAAGGGCTATCTTCGTACTCATCGTTTGTCATTCTCTCCTTCCTGTTACTCTTCCTTGATCTGTTACTCTACCTCAATCATTTCCGCATCGGCTTTGCGCAGGGACAACTCATAATTGCGCACCGTCACCTCGATGGGATCGCCCAGGGGCGCCACCTTGCGCACATAAATCTCCACGCCTTTCGTAATACCCATGTCCATAATGCGGCGCTTTACCGCACCCTCGCCGTGCAGTTTTACCACCTTCACGGTGGAACCGATGGCCGCTTCTCTCAATGTCTTCATAATCTCTCCTCCTTGGATTATATAATTGCGCATCAGATCATGATCCTGCGCGCCAGATCGTCATTGATCGCCACGCGGGATTCCTTTACCCGCACGATCACATTTCCGCCCAGACTGCTCACAACAGTGGCGCTGCCGCCGACCACAAACCCCAGATCCTCCAAATGCTTCCGAACCTCCGGGCTGCCGCCGATCTTCCTGATAATATTTTCTTCTCCAATCGTCGCTAAATTTAATGGCACCATATGTATTCCCCCTGTTTTGAAACGAATCCACAAATAAATGCATGCCTGCATTCATGTCTCCTCACACGCACAGGGCATAATGGACACGCTCTGAATCCGCTCATTCTTTATGTAACCGCACTCTTTCAAACCTTCGCTGATCACCTCATGCCAGGCACTCGCAGCCAGCTCCACCCGGGATCCGTTGTCCATCTCTACCTGACATGCCCGAACCATATCACACTCCTCTCCGCAGGCGATCTTATACATGTTTCTCCGATTGATTGCTCCCACATCCTCCAGCGTGTTGATCATGCGGTAAACCGTGGCGACACCAATGTTTTTGTCCTGTTTGGAAGCCTTATAAAAAATCTCCTTGCAGCTGGAACAGTTTTCCTCCAGGATGATATCCAGCAGCATCAGCCGCTGCTTGGTGATCCGGCAGCCTCGTTCCTTTAATTTCTGCACAATAATATCCTTTTGCATATTGGCAACCATTTGCTCTGCACATCTCCTATGTCCTTTAAATGATTAATGATTTTCTTTATCATTAACGCCTAACCGTAGTTAGTATATGCTAACGCTCATTAGAAGTCAATAACTTTTTTAGAAAATATTTGGGCTTTTGCAGGAAAATTAAGGCAAATTGAAAAAAGTGTAAGGAAAAGACTTGCCAAGATTTGTTTTTTTCGATAGAATAGACACGTTCGGAGACGTATCGAAGCGGTCATAACGGGGCGCACTCGAAATGCGTTTGCCCTCCGGGGCACGAGGGTTCGAATCCCTCCGTCTCCGCTCGTCACATTATTATTTGTCTGTTTTTCCTCAAACTGCAAGCAGCAAGCCGCACCACTTTCGGTACAGCTTGCTGCCCAATTTGAACTTATTATTTTTCTGCCCTAAAATTCCCAACTGCCTCTTTCGCAGCCGTATACGTCTCCACAGTCGTCCCCAATCCTGCGCATGCGGTCTGCAAGTCAACATGAAAATTTTTCATGACATTATCAACATTTTCAACCAGCATCTGCCGTTTTTCATCCTTCAGTTTCGCGTTCCGGCCTGCCAGTTCCTCGTTCCGGCCTGCCAGTTCCTCGTTCTGACCTGTCAGTTCCTCGTTCTGCTCCGTCAACTCTGCCAACTGACCGACTTTTGTATCCAGTTCTTCCTGCAATCTGTCGATCATCAGCTGGAAAGAGCCCTCATCCATCATTCGTATCGCTTCCGGTACCATCGTCATCAACTCCTTTGGATTATATCGAAACCGGATAATCTCCTGATACAGATTCATAAATTCAGGATATTTTTCAATCACCCGCTTTACATCTTCCGGCTTATCCGATGCCAGAAAATACATCCACGCCTCCAATTCTGTTAATTCATTATGTTCCATTTTCCTGAAAATATCAAGTGAGACATAGATGTAATTCTTTAGGGATCGCTCTGTCAAACCTGTGTCAAACCGCATTTCATCTATGCTCTTATGTATATAGTCATCAGGATACCGATCGAACTTCTTCGATCTGCTGTTCATCAGCACGATCACATATACGGGGTGCATCTGCCGATAATCAAATCTTATGATCTTCTCCTTCTCCTCATCCTCTCCTTTCTCCGCATTTCGCTCCTTGATCCTCCGATTCAAAACTTTGTTCTCGATCTTTAACTGGTCATATTGGTACACCATGATATCCGATGCATAGCACTCCGCCCGTTCAAACGGAAAATCATGTGTATTCCGCTGTATCTCCAGATTGACATAGGCCCCGCTCTCCAACTGCACGACCAGATCCATGATCATCAGCGACGCATCGTCTCCCCGCCTGGTGACTTCAAGCGGAATATCCTTCACGATCGTAACCTTTTGTCCCATGATCAGGGACAACAGCTTCTCCAGGCGCTCCATCTTCTCCTCTCTGAAGATCTGTTTAAAAAAAGGATCATATAAAATACTCATACCTCGGTTGCCCATGCAAAACTGTACGACGGCTTCCTGATACTCCTGCGCCAGCTTCTGGAAAACCCCTAAAGTCACCGGATCCTTCTCTATATCCGCCATGACTTCTTCCCGCAGTCTCCTGCTGCGCAACGCTTCCGGCAACTGCTCCCTGTCAATGAACGGAAACAATTTCAGGCTCTGCAGCTGCCTTTCATCGGGCGTAAGTTTCCATTTCGTAAAATTTGTCATAACATGCCTCCTTTGTTCCTACGCATTTTTTCTCTGTCCCGGCAAATTTTGCCATAATGATATCTTTTGTAAGTCATATCCGCATGTTTTTTCTTTTGTTTGCTTGGAATTGGGGGGCGAAATGCCCGCTGAGCTTTGGATAGCAATATGCACTTAATCTGAAGTAATTTTATATTATAATATATCGAGAAATTTGTCAATCAAAAAACCCCGCCGAAAGGGCAGGGTCTTGTAGAATACTAACAGGCGTTTTTCCACTCCATTTTCCTCCCGATCACTGCCGTCACCGCGCCAAACACCACCGCCATCAGCGCATACACGATCACATACTCGAACGGATCGAGCAGACTGCCGATAACCGTACCCAGGAGATTGTTCAGCATATGGCAGATCATGCAGGGTACCACGGAATTGTACCGATACCCTACATACGCCCAGAAAAGTCCCATGGGCAGCACATAGACCCCCTGAATGATGTTCATGTGGAACAGACCGAAAAGCAGTGCGCTCAGGATCATGCAGCCCACGATACCATGGACCCGTTTGGAATGCTGCAGGATGATCCCCCGCATGACCAGTTCCTCATGAATCGGCGCCAGTAGGACCACTGCCATCATTCCGATGAATGCGTCCCCTCCCAGCATCAGATCCATATTTTCCTCCAACGCCTGCGCCGTGCCCGGAAACAGCAGGCTGATCCCGACCTGAAGCAAAGCCGCCACGGAAAAGCAGGCCAGACTTCCCATCAGCAGGAAAAGAACACTCTTTCCACGCTTCAGCGCGGGCCACACGGACCGGTAACATCCCGCCTTTTTGGCTTTGCGTACATACCCAAAATAGTACCAGATGCCTGCCACAGTGATCCCTACGATCACGTAGATCAGTTCCAGGTAAGTCATAAGCGAAGATGTAGAGATATATTCCGTGTATTTCTCCATGTACACGGTCATACTGTCCTTATTTTCCAGATAAATCTTAACTGCTACCGGGATCATGCCGGCCACCACCACGCCAAACTGCAGTAATACCATTGCAACGACTACACCGAGGCAGAAAAAGAAATTGCCTACCTTGCCGGGTTTGCGCTCCGTTTTTTCCGCTTCCCGCATCACTTCACTGTCCATGTCACATACCTCTTTCCACTGTTATTCTGTTCTATTTCCGTTTTATTCCCGCACCTGCTCCATCACAAACAGCTTCGCGGAAAAATCCTGGTCATAGCGCACATTCTCATTGTACCCTGTGCCGGAATAATTCTGTTTCAATTGCACACCCGCATCACACAACAGGCTCCCGTATGCGGTATAATCCTCCTTCTCCGCAGGGAGCTTGACCTTTTTCGCCACAAGGTTCTGCAGCAATGAATCCGGCCGGATATGGATCGGCGCCACCGTGTTTACTAGGTCGCCGAAATCCCGGATATCATAGGGCGCTTCCCGGTTTGTGAAGTGATACCTTGCATCCGCAAGCAATCCCTTAGGATGATACACCGCGCTCTGTGTATTCGGCGTCACCAGCTTTTTTAACATCATTCCCACCGCCTCGGCGCCGTCCTCGGATACCATGGTCCACTCCACCAGATTGCCGTTGCCGCCCCGATAAAACCGGCCATGCTGCATCAGGCTGCGGTATTTTTTATAAAAAGCAATATCCGCCTTCACTTCCTCCATCTGCTCCCTGGTAAGATCACAGAAATTGCACTCATACCCCAGACTGCCAAACGCTGCCACCGCAAAGCGGGTCTTCATCGGTGTCCGACGCAGGGTCTGATGATTCGGACTCGCGGACACGTGGGCGCCCACACATTCCGGCGGATATCCGTAGCTGTAGCCGGTCTGAATGTCCGCCCGGCAGATCGGATCGGTATTATCCGAACCCCAGATCTGCGGAAAATAGCACAGGATACCCAGATCAAACCGATTTCCGCCGGAGGCACAGCCTTCGAATAAAATGTCCGGAAACCGCTCCGTCAATTTCCCCATAATCTCATAGAGCCCCAACACATACCGGTGCGCAATCTCTCCCATCTGCTCCGGGTATGACGTCTGCGAAAACACATCTGAGAAGATCCGATTCATGTCCCACTTCACATAAGAAATATTGGCAGAGGAAAAGACCTTTGTCATGGCCTCCAACACATACTCCCGGACTTCCTCTCTTGTCAGATCCAGGATCCGCTGGCTGCGCCCCTCGGAATGCGGTGTCTCAGGATTGCTCAGGCACCAGTCCGGATGCGCCTCATAGAGTCTGCTGTTTACATTCATCATCTCCGGCTCCACCCAGATGCCGAAGGAAAGTCCCAATGCATTGATCTTATCTGCCAGCCCCTTCAGACCGCCAGGAAGCTTTTTCTCATTGACCTCCCAATCCCCCAGGGATCTGGTATCGTCATCCCGTTCTCCGAACCAGCCGTCGTCCATGACAAAGAGTTCCACTCCTGCTTCCGCCGCCTTTTTCGCCAGCTTTAACAGTTTTCCTTCATCAAATTTAAAATAGGCCGCCTCCCAACTGTTTAAGAGAATGGGTCCGTCCTTCGCCTTCCAGTTTCCGCGAATGATATGTTCTCTGACAAAGGCATGAAAATGACTGCTCAGTCCGTTCCACCCCCGGTCCGAATAACTCATAACCGCCTCGGGCGCCTCAAAGGATTCCCCCGCATCCAACCGGTATCGGAACCCCTCGTCGTTGATCCCGCTCAGGATTCGTATTTTTCCAAAGGAATTGGCATCCACGATCTCCGCATGATTCCCACTGTAGACCAGATTAAAGCCGTAGCACACCCCTGCATCCTCTGTGGTATTATGCTCCGTCACCATGAAAAACGGATTGGCGCGGCTGGAGCTTGTCCCCGTCACACTGCGGTTCACATGCATACCGTGTCCCAGCGGCACGCGATAGGGCTGCATTTCCCTGGCCCAGGCACCGTCAAAAAATATGGCGTCATAGGCACTTTCTGTCCCCGGCGCCAGATCCAGCTGCAGGCTGAGGAACCGTTCGATCACCGCATCTTCCTCGCTCTCATTGGTCAGATCCGCATACCGGGCGATCACATCCTCCGCTTCAAACACGCTATAATACAGATCCATCCGGAACTGGTAATGGACTTCTTTTAAGACCAGATGGAGTGTTTCACAATTTCCGTTCCCGCCGGATGTACCATCGCCGCCCACATAGGAACCGGGCAATGTCTTCCGCTCCGGTTTTCCCGGCTCCACCGTATAAGAATCAAACCGAAAATCCGATGTGCGCCCGCCGTCCCCATGGCAGATTGTCACAAGGGGCGACCGCAGATCCCCTTTTCCGTAGGAAGAAACCTCCAGACAGGTGTCCTCCATGGCAAACGCCGGGTGTTCCGCGTCGTATGCGATCGTATTGCCCGGCGCGAACTCCCGCTTGGGCAGAAGCACTTCCAGATCCAAAAAATCTTCCCGAAAGCGCAATTTTTTCCCGTAATACAGATGCTCCAGCTGTCCTGTAGGCAGCACCCGGAACACATACCCGGTGGTATTTGTAGATAGAATAAATTCTTTGTTGGGAGTGACTGTTATCATACGCGCCTCCTGTCATACAGCGTGTTGGGGTTAATCTGTTGCGGATCTCTGCTCCGCCAGCTGCGCGGAAATCTCCGCCAACTTCTCATCGTTCAGGCTGTATTTTTTGCGGAATACCAGCAATGCCACCGCCAATACGCCCACCGGCAGCACCGTCATCACAAATCGCAGCCCAATCACCGAACTGTTCGAAACCACGGTGGCACCGTTTCTTATGATCTCATCAATGGATGCCAGCAGCCCCTTCACCAAGCTGCCGTCAACCGCCCCATAAGAGTTTCCGGACTCGCTGATATGGAACACGGAAAGGCTGATGGATGCCGCTAGCGCCGCGATCCCGGAAGCCAGCTTCACCACAAAAGTCTGCATGGAAAAGATCACCGACTCATCCCGGCGGTGATTCTTCAACTCACCATAATCTACCGTATTGGCTAAGAAGATCGTCACCAGCACATTCAGGATACCCACCGCACCCATGATAAAGAATCCGGGTACCAGGAACGGATACACCACATCGGTTCCCGCAAGCGCCATCACCAACAGGATGACATATCCGCCGATGGCGGAGGCAATACAGAGATAAAAAATCTGAATGGTGTCAAAAAATTTCCGCAGGATCGGGAAGAAAAGCATCATGGCCAGGATCTGGATCCCGCCGCTGAACGTATTGAACAGCGTGTAATTCGCCTGCCAGTTTGCCCCGCCCAGATCATATTTGAAGAAATAAATCAGCAGATTGGAGGTCACATACACCGCGGAGTTCACCAACACGATCGTGATCACCATTGCCATCGCCTGATCGTTTTGCAGCAGCGCCTTAAACATATCGCCCACCTTGGCAGTCTGCACATCCACGGTGGATTTCTCCTTGATCAGGGTACAGGTCACCAGGGTAAACACAATAAACAGCACCGCCACGACCAGCGAGAAATACTTGAAACCCAGCCGCTCCACCTCCTTGGTGGAGGAAAGGCTGCCGCTCACTGCCACACTTGCCGATCCGGTCTCCGATGTCGCTGCTCCGAATGCCGCTGCATAGGATTCTTCCGGAAGATACAGCGCCAACACATGATTGTACGCATCGGACAGCTCCGGATCAAACGCAAAATTCATGGAACTGTTGTCATTGTTAAAAACGGTATCACCGATGGTGATCTCATATTTACAATTGCTCTCTGAAAAAGAGAGCGCATGGGTAAACTGTGTGCGGTCTGCCGTGATCTGCAGAGAGGTCACCGCTCCGGCATCGCTCCCAAGCGTCTTCACATTTCCAGTTGCCGCTCCCGTTTCATCCATCTCCACCAGATAGGTCACCACACTGTCAAAGCTCCGGGTCTGATTATCCGTGCTCTTCCCCACGGCCGCGTTCCCTAACGCCGACACCGCCAGCACCGTAATGATGGTGACAATGGCCGAACCCACACCGGCACAGGTACGCCCCAGAGCCGACATATTTTCCCGCTCTTTACCGCCCTCAGTAAACGCCGGTACCATGGACCAGAACGGAATATCCATCATCGTATAGGTCACGCCCCAGAGGATATAAAATGCCGCCGCGTATGCCACCAGACCGCTGCCGGTCAGCGCAGGCGGTGCCGCAAACATCAGGAAAAGCACAATGGCATTCGTCACCGTTCCAATGAACAGCCAGGGTCTGAATTTTCCCCACCTGGTCTTGGTCTTTGCCACCAACACCCCCATCAGCGGATCGTTGAACGCGTCAAACACCCGCGCGATCAGCAGAATGATACCCATGATCCAGGCGGATACCCCCATGATATCCTGATAATAATACAGAATATAGCTTGCGGAAAGCATGTAGACCATGTCTTTTCCCACTGCTCCCAGCCCGTAGGCAAATTTTTCCTTTTTCCCCAGTTTCATAAGCTACCCCCTACGCCTCTCCCAAAATTTCCGTCTGAAACTCCACACAGCCCAGCAGATTGCCTGCCCCGTCCGTCACCCTCAGCTCCGCTTTGCCGCTCTCACCGACGGTACGCACATAGGTACCGCCCATGCCGCCGCTCAGCCCGATCACAGCCGGGCCGATGAGCTCCGCCGCGCCCGTCAGCTGCAATACCAGCGGATCGTTGTAATAGTTCAAAAGGTTGCCGTTCTCGTCCACAGCCCGGAAACGGATACAGGCCACATCGTAGGTATGTGTCTCCTGTAACGTCGTATGATCTGCCAGAATCTGCAGATTCACTTTGGTCATCGGCGCTTTCCGCAGCTCCTTGACCACCTTGCCGTCTTTGACAGCTTCAAAGCGATAGGTCGTCGCCGCGCCGCCCCAGTCGCCGATATATTTGTTGTAAAGCGTCACGGCGTCATCCATCTTCATGTGATAGACCGCCATCAGTTTCAATGCTTTCAGATAGGTGGTCCTGGACATCTTATACAGTCCGAATTTTGCCACCTCATTCAGGATCTCCTTCACATCCTTTGCCTGTGCGGCAGGCATGTTTTCCCCTTTTTCCAGCAGATCGCCAATATAGTCGTCAATGCGGATCGGCGGATTCTTCAGATAAGGAAATTGTGTGGCTTCATGCCGGTACTCTTTGATCAGATGATCGTTTTTGTACATCCGTACACTGTCGGCATTGGTGAAGATATAAGTTTCGTTGCGGTTACAGCCCGGATGTTCCCCGATATCCATGGAGGAAGACAGTTCCAACACCGGTACTTCATCCTGCATTTCCGCATAAACATAAGCTGCCAGTTTCTCATTGCGGAACATATCCATCACGCCGTGATAGCAGATCCGATCCCCGCTGCCGAAATCCTTGTGCGTATTGTAGTCAAACATGCACCAGCCAAAGCTTCCGGCAATATCGGTCTGCTTCCCCACTTCATTCAGCACGTTGGCATGGCGGATCGCATCCTCCAGCCTGTGCTCCTCCCAGTCAAAAGCCTTGGTGGGAAACATGTGTCCCATGTACTCACTGATGAGATAGGCCTTTCCCATGTCGGAAGTGACCGCACTCTTTTTGTCACAACCCTGATTGTCTCCGCTGTGCACAAAGTCATTGTAGGTATAAACATCCTCGAAAAGATGGGATTTTTTGTAACAGCGCACACCGCCGGTCTGTCTGGTGGGATCCAGCACCCGAGCCGCTTTATTGGTGCGTCTGTAGAAGGCGTCGTCATCCACAGATTCATTGATCCGCACGCCCCAAAGGATGATGGATGTATGGTTGCGATACTGTCTGACCATATCCTTCACGTTCTGTACGGCCCTGTCCTTCCAGGCATCGTCTCCAATGTGCTGCCAGCCGGGCAGTTCCGTAAATACCAGCAATCCCAGTTCATCGCAGGCATCCAGGAAATAATGAGACTGCGGATAATGTGATGTGCGGACCGCATTCAGGCCCAATTCCTTCTTCAGCAGAATCGCGTCGTTCCGCTGAGGATTTTCCGGCATGGCGTAACCCACATAAGGATAACTCTGGTGGCGGTTCAAACCACGGATCTTGTATTTTTTACCGTTTAAATAAAATCCGTCCGCCCGGAAGATTGCCGTGCGGAAACCGAACCTCACCCATTTTTCGTCCAGTATGGTGTCTCCGCTCTTTAACAGCACGCGGAGCAGATAAAGATTCGGGGTCTCCGGCGACCAGACCGCCACATCTTTCATGGAATAATAGAACAGCATGTTGTTTTTGTTGCCCGACGGTGCAAAGACGGTCTGTCCCAGCGTTGTCTTAACCCCTTGATCCTGCACGCCTCCTTTTTCAACCGGATACACCTCGCTCACCAGCGTCATCCCCAATGCCGGTTTCGTGGCGGAGATCTGCAGTCGGATCTCTCCCCGCATATTGCCGCTCACAAACACATCGCGAATGTGTGCTTTTTCTTTCACTTCCAGATACACATCCCGATAGATTCCGCCATAGGTCATATAATCGATCACAAAGCCAAAGGGCGGAATATTCTGATCTTCCCTGCTGTCGACCTTCACCATAATGCGGTTATCCGCATCGTAGGTCACATATTTTTCAAGGTTGACTGTAAATGCCGTATAACCGCAATGATGCTCCGCTGCCTTGTTTCCATTCACATATACCTCCGCAGAATGCGCAACCCCTTCGAAGGTCAAGAGCAGATCCTTTCCCTGCCACTCCTTCGGAACAGAAAGCACTCTGCAATAAGTGGCAACTTTCTGGTAGGCATGCTCATCAAAATAATGCAGCGGCGTTTCCTGCACCGTATGCGGCAGCCGCACCGGTGTATCTGCCGTAAAATCATCGCTATAGAACCAGTCCTGATCCAAATAAATTCTTTGTTGCATCTGCAATACCCCTTCCCGTTTCCCCTTTGGTATTGATATGAAACAAGGATTCCCCGCATATTTTACCGTCAGAGAATCCTTGCATTTCATCATTACTTACTATTTACCCTATTACTTCTCTTTTTTCCGCTTGGACATCACATAAGCGGCTGCTCCCATAAAGAGTGCTGCCAACGAACTGCCAAACAGATAGTCAGGAACATTGGTTTCTCCTGTCTTCAGAGACATCGCGCTCTCTGTGATTGTTCTGCGTGCACCGCCGGTCAGAGACTTCTTGGTCGTCGCTGTCACAGTCTCCTCCTGGAGTACAGGAGTTTCCGTCGGCACATTCGCCGGTGTTTCTTCATCATCGTCATCATCGTCATCCTTGGTCACGATCTTGGCAATGTGCTCCACAACCTGACTGACAACAACTGTTTCCGTACCGACAATTCCGGTATCCACGGAATAACCATCCGGAACCTTTGTCACACGGATCTTGTAAGTGCCAAGAGCCGCTTTGTAATGGCCTTGCTCATCCTTTTCCAGATACTTGTTCACACGCCCGTTGCTGTCGGTAGTATAAGTCTTCACAGAACCGTCAGGCTCGGTCACCTCGACCGTTGCATCGGGCACTGCTCCACCGGTCACTTTATCCAGAACCACGATCGTCAATCCACCGGTCTTCGTGTTGGTCTTGGCAATTGCCTCGGTCACCTTATCCTTTACCACCTCAACCGTTTGCTCCTTATTGATCGTTACCGTGTATTTGTCGTCAGGTACGCTCTTGACGCGAATTCTGTATGTTCCAAGATCTGTACCCGTCTTGTATTTGGTAACCTCTCCGTTTTCATCGGTGGTATACTCTTCTACCGAACCATCAGGCTTTGTTACCTCCACCACCGCACCAGGCACATTCTCCTCTGTCACCTCATCTACGACTTTAATGGTCAGTCCACCGGTAACCTTGATGGGATCATTCTTGAAACAGATCTTGTCTTCCTCTGCGTTGTATTCACCGGGACCCTCAAGAATTTCCGTAGAAGGATTTCCTTCAGCGTCAAAATTCAGTCTGAATTTCACAAGCGTCTCCGCTTTGGTATATCCTTCCGGAGCAACCGTCTCCTGAATTGCGTAATCACCTGCTTCCAGGGTAAAAGTATATACCTCTGTTTCAGAAGATTTCCAGCTGGTCAGTTCCTCCTGCGTATTGTCTGCTTTCATTTTATAAAGTACCAGCTCTGCACCGGCAATCTCTTTCGAATTAAGGACATCCACCTTGGAGAAAGAAATCGGCTTCTTCTTCAGCGCATCCAACATGATCACTGTATTGTCCGTTACATATTGTCCGTCTACAATAACCTTACCGTCTGCTGTCACTTCAAAATCAATGGACTCCGCAATCTCATAATTATTCGGTGCCTGGGTTTCCGTCAAGGTATACTTACCCATCTTAAGCTTCAATGTCTTCAGTGTCCCGTCAGAGATCCATTTTTCGTAGAAACTGCCGCCGTCGGAGGATCTCACCTCCAACTTTGCATTGACCAGCTCATCTCCGCCGCCCACGGCTTTTTTACTGATATTGACATCAAATTTATCCAGCTTATCAACCATGGTGACAATGTTACTCGTAGCCGTAGTACCGCCAATCTCTACGGAACCCGAAGTCGTTACCTCAAAGGTAATGGGATCTGCAATGGCATATCCGTTCGGCGCCTCTGTTTCACTCAAGGTATACTTTCCTGCCGCCAGCTGAAGTACTCTGATGGAACCGTTTGAAACCCATGAGATTTCATAATTTCCACCATCTGCCGACTTCACCTGCAGCGTAGCGCCTGCAAGTTCCGCTGTGCGGCCCTCTGCCTGCTTGCTGATCACAACACTGTACTTCGAAGGACCGGTTCCTACAGTCGAATAGGTATTGATTAC
Source organism: Lachnospiraceae bacterium (assembly GCA_017476665.1). GTDB lineage: Bacteria > Bacillota > Clostridia > Lachnospirales > Lachnospiraceae > Acetatifactor. The sequence continues at coordinate 25,596 of JAFUZJ010000067.1, forward strand.
ATTTGCGATCTTTCCACCGGATACCATCTTGATCTTCACGGAAACGTCACCGGTCACATCCAGATCAAATCCAGATACCTTCGCCTGTGTCTCATCCTCTTCGATAACATAAATCTGCCCGATTTCCAAACCGGTCACATTCACAGCGCCCTCATCGCCGGTTGTCACATCAAAGTAATGCTTTGCCGTACCAAATGTTCCGGTTGTATCCTGCGCGTATCTGTTATCCGCATCCCTCACCGCCACTTTGTAGCTGGAAGGAAGCGTAGCACCGTCCGGATTTATCACCGTCTTCTTCAGGGTCAAAGTTGCCGTCTGCTTCGTATAGGAATTATTCACCGTCGCAGTCGCCGGCGTCGTGGAAATGCTGCCGGTCGCATTTGTGATGGATCCTTTCGCATAACCTGCCGCTATATCTGCAGCGCTTAAATCTGCCTCCTCCACGGTATAATTTGTACCGGTAACGACCTTACTGATTTCAACGGTTTCACCGGCTTTTACTCCGAAGGATTGTGCCGTCCCTGCAGTAAATACAGTCGCCGTCGTTGTTCCGTTCTGTTTCACATCATAGACGCCGGACTTGTCAAAGGTTACTTTCACTTCATAGGACTTGGTCGCATCGTAATTCAATGCTGAAGTATCTCCGGTCATCTTCTTGGTGATCCGCAGAACGCCAGTCTCTGCCGCGGTATAAGTATTGTTTACGGTTGCCGTAGCAAGTGTCGCTGAAATGGTTCCGCTTGCATGACTGATGCTTCCCTTACTATAACCAAGCGCAGTCTCCTCCGCACTCAGATCTGCTTCCGTCACTGTATACTGCACACCATTCGGAATATTGCCAATGACAACACTCGCACCGTTCTTTAACAGATAAGACTGTGCCACATCTTCTGCAAATCCGATCGCGCTTGTTGCGCCGTTATAAGTGACCTCATATGTTCCAGCCTTGCTAAAGCTTACGTTGACTGTATACTGCTTGGAATCGTCATAATTGGGGTCTGTCGTATCCCCGCCCACGCTCTTTACTACCTTTAAACTGCCCGTTGCAGGAGCTGTGTAGGTATTCTTGACCGTAGCAGCTGCCGGAGTGGTTGAGATGGCTCCGGTTGCCCCGATGATGCTGTCCTTTGCATAACCTGCTACCACATCCGCCGCAGTCAGATCCCCTTCTGTCACAGTGTATTTCACACCTACCGGCACCTGATCGATTACAACACTTGCATCGGATTTCAGCTCATAGGTTTTCACCTCTTCTGCCGCAAAAGCAACTGCTTTCGTAGAACCATCCACCGTTACATCATAAGTTCCGGCTTTGTCAAATTTCACACCGACCTTATAGGTCTTATCCGCATCATAACCGTTATCGGAACCTGTCAGTGTTACGCTCTTTGTCACTGTCAGTTTACCCTTCGGTGCCGTATAAGTATTACCTACAATGATCTCCACCAGGGATCCTGCTGTGGTAATGGTGCCCTCACCGTTGGTAACCGTTCCCTTTGTATATCCTGCCGCAATCTGTGTAGCTGACAGGTCAGCCTCAGTTACGGTATATGCTACCCCTACCGGAATATTGCTGATCTCTATACTCTTGCCTGCCTGAATGGTATAGACTTCCGCCACATCAGCCGCAAACACCTTGGATTCTTTCGTTCCATCCACCTTGACCACTTCATACGTGCCGGCGGTGTCAAAGCTTACATTAACTGTATAATCTGTAGCAGCCTCATAACTCGGATATGCGGTGTCACCGCTCACCTGCTTGACAATCTTCATACTGCCCGTCACAGGTGCCGTGTACGTATTATTTACAGTAACACCTGTCTGTGCAATGGCAACACTGCCCGAACCGTTTACAATGGTTCCATTCGCATACCCTGCCGCCTTATCTGCTGCACTCAGGTCTTTTTCCGTCACGGTATAAGTCACACCTACCGGTACTTCCGTGATCAGAATATGCTCATTTGCCTTGATCTCATATGTCTTCGGTGTATCCGCCGTAAAACTCTCCGACTTCACAGCGGCAGTTCCCACCTTAACCTTATAGGTTCCGGCGGTTCCAAATTTCACCTCAACTTGGAACTTCTTGCTTGTATCATAACCGTCTCCGGTCACGTTTTTCACAATGTCCAGACTGCTCTTGGGCGCGGAATAAGTATTGCCCACCACAAGAGAAGCACCGGCTTTTACAATGGTACCCTTACCGTTGTTGGTGATAGAACCCTTTGCATAACCCGCATCCGTCTGTGCAGTCGTTAAGTCAGACTCCGTTACAATGTACTTGACACCTACAGGAACCTTGCTGATCTCTAAGGTTTCATTCGCCTTCAAGGTATAGGAGATTGCCGTGTCTGCGGTAAACGCCCTATCTGTTGTGGTTCCGTCCTTCTTGACGCCATAGGTTCCGGATTCGTCAAACTGTACATTTACCGTAAATTCTGTATCTGCATCATAATTAACGTTTGTAGTATCACCGGTCACTTCCTTCTGTATACTCAGACTGCCGGTGGGCACCGTATAGGTATTTCCGACCGTTACATCGGAATTGGTGTTCTTCACAATACTGCCCGTTCCCTGATCCTCAATGGCTCCCTTTGCATAACCTGCATCCGTGTATGCAGCGGTCAGATCGTCTTCTGTCACAGTATACTTCACGCCCTCCGGAATCTGCGTCACCACTACGCTCTCGCCTGCCTTCAGGCTGTATGTCTTCGCATTATTGGCCGTGAATGCAACATTTGTCTCTGCACCGTTTGCAACCTTCACTTTATAAGTACCGGCAGTATCAAAAGCGATCTTTATCTTATAGGTCTTGTTGCTGTCGTATCTGCTGTCTGTCGTATCGCCTGTCACACTCTTGGTCACAGTCAGGCTGCCCCTGGGCGCCGTATACTCATTCACCAGCGTTACTTCTCCGCCTGCTGCCGTATCAATACGATCATTTCGAGCCGTCATCAGAGTATAATTCTCAGAAAGATTTTCCGTCACCTCTACCGCTTCAACGCTCCAGGAATCGTCCAGATCATCAAAAATCACAACCACTGTACCATTGTTCTTCATAGTAAAGGTTTCCGATGCGCCGCTGACAAATGCCAACTTGGTCTTCCCCTCAATTCCCTCTACCGTAAAACTGCGGGTTGCTCTGGCATCGGAAGTCACCTGCTTCTGATCCCCATCCAGGATCAGGAGTTTCATTGTGAAATCGGGATTCGTGGAATCGGTATCTCCCGTCACTTTCTTCTTTAACGTAAATGTATTCAATTTTGTTGTATTTTTAAACGTAACATTGCTTCTGGAAACAGCACCGGAAAGTGTACCCGTTGCAGCATCAAAGTTCTTATAATAAGCCGCCGCACTTGCAACCTTTACAGGAGTCGATCCGACAAGCACCACGTTCACATTAAATTTCGCATAGTAAACCGTCTCATCGCAATCAAACGCACCGGCCGTCGTATCTGCCTTTCCGATCTCATAGATCTGGAAAATATTCTCTCCGTCCGTCATCTCCGTAACAGGGAATTTTACCGTGTTTCCGTTATTTAACAGCACATACGGAATCTTCACATTGATATCGTCAGGATCGGTTACCTTCACCACATCAAAATTCTTTGTGGCAGCATTATACTTTTTGATCCCGAACTGAAATACCTGCCCGTCTGCGGGATATTTATTGTCTACCAATTTACGCGCTGCAAGCTCAACCGTCTGATCCTGCTTCAGTTTTCTGTATACAAAGTGGAACTCACCGCCCTCACCAAGCTTGGTCAGGCCTGCACTGATCCCCCATCCGCAGGAAGTTCCGCCCAGATTCAGGGTGGAATCCGTGCGAGGCATCATAAAGATACCGCCTGCAATATTCGTGGTAGCTGTCTTTGCACTCGCCATATTCCAGACAACCTGCTGTGCCACCAAATCTGCCGCCGTGTTCTGCTCACTGCCAAATTGTCCGGTCTCCGTGTTGGTATTCTTATATCCGGAACCGCTGTCCACCTGGATCTTACCAATGGTAAGTTCTTCTGTACTGTCAAAGTTGAACACGATCAGCTGGTTGGGATTCTTCTTAATGGAGACACCCAAATCCTGCTTGATCGCATCCACATAATCGTCACCATCAAGATAAATCGTCACACCGTCCGGGAAATTGGTGGTATCAATCTCTACCTTGTTGTTTACCATAGTGGGGTGAATCGTTGCCTCATGAGTCAGCATCTCCGCAGATACATCCTGTATATCACTGATCATCTGCGCCACGGTAGCATTGATCTCATCTTTCGGCATCGTCACCTTGACACTGGTGTTGGAACCGTCATCCGTGATCTTGCTGGTATCGCTGGTAATCACGATCGCTGTGGCAGGCGTATTGCCGCCCAAACGCAGATTGGAGCCTGTGATCTCGCCCACAAGGAAAGTTCCCGGCACCTGTGTATCACCGTCACCGGACAGGTCGGGGTCAAGGTTATTGCCGCCTGCTTCGTATGACTTGGTTGCCATATTGGTCTCGCTGTGTCCGGTCTGGATAATATGATCCGAAACCACACCGTAGTTCACTGCATTGCCTAAAACAGACAGATAAGTATAGTCAGCTACAGGCTGAATTTTGGTCAATTTGATCACATCATAGTCAGTGGTGGTATACCGCTCCGCACCTGCTGCAGTAATAAACTGACTGTCAATCCCTTCATATGTCACGGTATAACCGCTCACATCCCCGCCATCCGCAATATCATAGCAGTTCGTATGGTTCAGCAGCATATTCATATTGGGTGTTGTACCTGCATTCACTTTAATGAGTTTTACACTGACGCTCTCCTCGGAACTGGAATATTTCTCGGAAGACTGCACATTTCCGTTACCGTCCATCCACTCCGTCACAGTGATATCCTGTGTCTTCTGGGAAGCGTTTGTGATCAATTTCTCATAGTGATAGGTATAATTGCCTGATTTATGTTTTACGGTAGTGAGGGCATAAACATTATCCGCATCCGTAAAAGCGTATGCAGAGGGAGCAAACTCCAGGCGCACCTTGTACGCTGTGCCGTTATCCTTGGCAATATTCACCACCGCCCCCGTCGCCGTGGCCTCTGTTTTCACAGGGGGCGTATTCCGGGTCTGGCTTAAGAATTTATAGCCGTCAATGGTATCCTGCTGTTTGGTGATATCTTCGTAGGAAAGGCCACAGTTCCAGTCATCTATGTGATCCGGCTTCAGACCATAATAGATTCTGACGGAAGTCTTATAATCAGCAAGCGAAAAATCCACTCCATTATTAAAATCATGCCATGCATTTCTCTCAACAGACCAGCCTGTACCTCCCACTGTCACCGTGTCCATATTCCAAAATCTGGTTACGTTGACAGTCTGTGTGGCTTTGTTAATGTCAAAAATATTGGCAAAGCCCCAACCGACCACCTCACCGGTGTTTTTGTCCTTCAGGGACACAACTGCGTGATAGGTCCAGTTGTAGTTATAGTTTGTGATGTTCGGTGCCAGAGCGGTCGCCTGATCCGCATCATAGAAATTGACCGTCACAGGATAGCTCATAGCTGCCTCCGCCTTCATCACGAACGCGGGCTCGATCAGCCCCAGCGTCATGGCAAATATCGCCAGATACGCCAACGCCTTTCTGAAACCTTTGAAACTGTTTTTTCCGTCCTTTTTCATAACCCTTTTCCTCTCCTTTTCACCGTTCTTCCGTGATCGGTGTTTAATACCAATGCGTAAACAACCATTTTGCCACTGTCACAACCCGCACTTTGCTCGATCCGCACGTGGACAGGACAATACACTTGTCCGCCTCCGTCAGCGGGTCCTCCGCAAAATATGCCCTGCTGTCTCCATAATCCTTCAATGCCTCCCACAGCTGTACCGGATCCTGCGGCTCACTGTGTGTGTAAACAAACTCTCCGGAGTCATCCTTCACAAAATTATCCGCCAACAGATGCACGTCCGAGTACGACGTGCAGGCGACAATCTCGTAAAGACTGACCGAATCTTCCTCATAGGTAAATATATATTTATGTGACTCCCTGAACTGTGCACTGCCTCGATAATCATGCACCTGGGCAAACATAGTGCCGTTCTTCATGTTGTGCCCGTATAGGATTGTCACAGGATCATCCAGATCGGGTGAATTAATATTTTCCATGAAAATACAACCGGGATACCCTGCGCTGCCATCCAGATTGCGTTTCAGATAGTAATCTCTCTGCGACGCATTTCTGAGGATGGGATAATCAATCTTGGTGTCCGGGATCATAATATATCCCACCACATCGCTGTTGACCTCCCGGTAAGCCGCGAAATCCGGTCCTCCGCTCAGATACTGCCTGTAGATTTCCGGCTTCTCACAGGTTTCCAGAAAATCTTTCATTTTCTGTTCATTCGCCTCGCGGTAGGCCTGCTCCTGTTCCTTGGGCGTCTCCTGCTGGGGCTTCTGCGCCACATCCGTGATCCATGCTGTTCGATTCAGTTCCTCATACACTTCCTGCTGCTGTTCGTTCTGCCTGTTATACCTAATCTGATAGACCACATAGACAAGAGTAATCAGCAAGGCCGCTATGATAATCCCCATCAGAGCCGGATATTTTTTGAAAAAATCCCGAATCGAAAACTGCTTCCATTTCTCCTTCATTGTTAACTTACTCGCTCTTTATTATCAATATATTGTATATACAATTTGCAAAAATACAACATTTTGCGGTGCATTTTCCCGTTTTTGAGGACACAAAAAAGGCGTTCCTGCCTTTTCTCAAGCTCAGAAATACCTTATCTTATTGTTACAAAGTAACTATGTGCTTTGACAATTCTCATCATTCAAGCTAACATGCACACTTTTATTATATCATGGTTTTTCCATAACGCAAGTCATTTATTTAAAAAAATGCTGCCCATGACCTTTACCATGGACAGCATCTTATTCTTATTTAACCCTTCACACCGCCGAGCGCCACGCCCGATACAATGTATTTCGACAATATAAGATAGACAACAATTACCGGGAAGATAGAGAATGCGATCATCGCATAAACCTGCCCCATATCAAACTTTAAGAAATCCGCGGAACGCAGGTTCGCAATCAGGATCGGCAGTGTCTTCTTATTGTTTTCGTGCAGGATCAACTGCGGAGTAAAATAATTGTTCCAACTCGATACAAATGAGAAGATTGCCTGTACCGCCAACGCCGGCTTCATCAGCGGGATCACAATGCTGTTGAAAATCCGAATCTCGCCGGCACCGTCTATTCTCGCCGCCTCAAGTAACGCCAATGGCAAGGCGCTCTCCATATACTGCTTCATGTAGAAGAATACCACCGGCGACGCAATAGCAGGAATAACCAACGGAATAAAATTATCCTCCAGCTTCATTCCTCTGATCAACTGCAGAAAACCAAGTGCAGTAACCTGTGTGGGGATCATCATGATGGCAAGTATAAATGTAAAGAGGAAATTCTTCAGTGCAAAATCATATGCATGCAATGCATATGCCGTCATCGCGGAAAAATATACGCAAAGCGCAGCTGTAAGCCCCGATACTAAAATACTGTTGACCATGCCGCGTAATACCGGTTGCGAACTATGGAACAGACTGTTAAGATTCTGAATCAAATATCCGCTGGGAACTGCTGTAAATCCCTTTGTGGTCAAATCTCCGTGAGATCTGGTCGCATTAATGAGCAATACATAAAACCAGAACAGACACATAATGCTCACCAATACCAAAACAATATAGCAAACCGTTCTTCTGGCACGCATATGTGCGCCGGCACTTTTGCGATTATTAATATTCATATTTGTTTGATCAGCCATTTCTATTTACCCCCTTATCTCATTTCTTTTCTTTCTTTTCCTTCTGCGGTCCTGTGAGCTTAAAGACGATAAAGCTCAAAATTCCTGTCAGAATAAAGAGGTAAACCGAAAGCGCACCGGCCATACCGTAGTTCTTGCTGTACAGATGCTTATTCAAATACATGATAAGCGTCATGGAAGAACGAACAGGACTCCCTTCGCCATTTGTCAAAATCTGCGGCACATCAAACATCTGCAGACCGCCGATCAGGGACGTGATCAACACATATACAAGGATCGGCCGAAGTAACGGAAGCGTGATCTTCCAAAATATCTGTCTCGGTGTCGCACCATCCACCTCTGCTGCTTCAAACAATGAAGGGTCGATTCCCATCATACCGGCCATCAAAAGGATGGTCGTATTTCCAAACCACATCACAAAGTTCATGAATCCAATCAATATCCTCGTTGCGGAAATGCTGGAGAAAAACTTGAACGGCTCGCTAAGGATGCCTGCCTGCACCAGCATGGAATTGATTGGTCCACCATCCGAAAACAATGTAAAGAACAACATGGAAAACGCCGATGCCATGATCAGATTCGGCAGATAAATAACAGTCTTAAAAAATCTCTGTCCTTTCAACCTTAGGCTCGGATCGGAAAACCATGCGCCGAGCAACAAAGATAAAATAATCTGTGGCACGAATCCAATCAGCCATACAATAAGTGTGTTTGTGAAATATTTCCCGAGATCGCCCTCTGTAATAAGGGTCTTATAATTCTCGAGACCGATAAATGTAGGTCCTACCTGTTTCAGACCTGACATGTAATTTTCAAAGAAACTGTTGTAGATCGTCGTACATAGCGGTATTAACTGAAATATAATGAATGTCACCATAAAAGGAATTAAAAAGATATAGCCCCACCGGTTATATCTCACAACTTTTCCCCGCTTCACCTTGCTCATACCCAAACCTCCGTGTTTCTTCCGGTTACCCGGTTATAAAGAAAACAAAGTGTGCCTGCCTGTTCAGACAGGCACACTTTGCAATGCCTAAGATCATCCTGACTTAAATCTGTTAAATTAGTCAACCGTCAACTCAGGATATTTCTCCTTAACTGCCTTCTTGAATGCTGCAAGAGCTTCATCCTTAGTCTGCTTGCCCTCAAAGTAATCCTTGAACACAGTCTGGAAAGACTCGTTACATCCCTGATCATAAGCGGAAATCTTGCTCATATCAACAAGCTCAGCTCCCTTAGCAAGCATCTCATAAGGGTTCTGTCCGCCGAGGATTGCAAGGTTACCGGAAGCATCTGCTGCCAACTCCTTCAGAACCTCTTTATTGTTTACACAATCGGAATCCTGCTGAGCGATTTCTTTCATAACTGCGTTGTCAGTTGTCATGGTAAGGATAATATCCTTAACAAGAGTAGGGTTATCTGTACCCTGTGCTGCGCAGATCCATGTGCCGCCCCAGAAGAAGCCCTGCGGTCCGGTGGTCAGACCCCAACCGCCCTGGTTAGCGATGGATCCAGCCTGATCAGCACCCATGGAGAAGTTGAAAAACCATGCCGGTCCAAAGTAAGCAAATACCTTACCTGCAGGATAGAAGCCACCCTTCCACGTATCACCATCCCAAAGAGGATCAGTGGTGGTATACTTTGCATCATACAAAACCTTGGAATCATCAACCCACTTCATGATATTGTTATCGATTGTGAGCTTCCCATCCTTTACCCAAGGAGATGTTACATTGTTAGAGTATACACGGAAAGAATCGTTTACACTTGCCTCAACCAGATATCCCTTCTCGCCGAGCTTTGCAGCAGTTGCATTGAAAGTATCCCAATCCTTCACAAACTCCTGAACCTTTGCAGGATCATCTGTTCCAAGAACTTCCTTAGCAGCTGCACGGTTGTAGATCAATCCTGCGGAACATGCCTGCCAGGATGCACCGCGGATTGCGCCGTTTGCATCGGTAACGATGTCCTTTGTATATTGATACTGCTTGGAAAGATCAGCATCGCTGATACCCAACTCAGACAGGGGCATTGCAACGTTTGCACTGGCATCAACATACTTCAAAGCATAGTCAGCCTCTACCAGGAAGATATCGGTCTTCTTGTCGGCATCCAGACTTGCATTGCCGGGAAGCACTGCATCCAACTGATTCTGGTATGCATTGTTCTGGTTAGCTGTAACAATAAAGTTTACCGTCACATCACCAATCTTACCGCCCGCAGTAGGATTATTGGCATCGTTCGGCTCATATCCGGGATAGTGATTGGTAAGACGGCTTGCGAACTCTTCGTTCCAAACCTGAATGTTCAGAACCTTGCCCTCTGCTGCGTCGTTGTTAACTGCTGTGCCAGACTGTGCAGGCTGTCCTGCGCTGCTGCTAGGTGCAGGGTTTGTGCCTCCGTTGTTACAGCCAGCCATCATGGATGCTACCATAGCGGAAGCAAGTAAAGCACTAAGTACTTTTTTCTTCATTTTTTGTTCCTCCCTTTAGAAAAATGAATAATAGTAACTGCATTTATAATTATACCACCGCTCTCGCAGTAATACAAATGCCTTTTTCAAAATTATCGGGTTCCTGCCGGCAGATTTTTGATCCCGCAGGCCTTACGTCCGCTTCCGTTTCCGCCCCGTCTCGCTGCTTTGCAGGTTCGCTACCGATTTGCCCTCAATCAGATGTCCCGGTATGGTGACCTGCTCGATCAGTGTGGATTTTGGTCTCTCAATCAGGCTGATCAGCTCTCTCGCAGCTGCCACGCCGATCTGCTCCGTGTCCTGCTGCACCGTTGTCAATTGCGGCTGCAGGTGTTTCCCCAGCGGGATTCCGTCGTATCCGGCCACCGAAATATCTTCCGGTATGCGTAAGTTTCTCTCCCGGATCGCATTCATCCCTCCGACCGCCGCATAATCATCCGGATACAGGATACAGGTGGGCGGTTCTTTCAGATCCAGAAGTTCCTCCGTCACCCGATAACTTTTATCTGTGTTCCGGTAAGGCGCCTCCCGCACATATTCATCCGGGATCTCCAACCCGAATTCCTCGGCCGTCCGATAAAAACTGGCCAAGCGCTTCGTCGTCACGTTGGAAGCTGCGCCATGGATATAAGCAATCCGCTTATGTCCCTGCCTACAGACATATTCCATCAGTTCATGCATGCCGCCGGCATTGTCGGAAAGTACTGCGATATGGTTATCATATATGTAGTCGATCGTCACCACCGGAATATTGCTCTGCACCAACTCTGAGACCTCCGGGTCATCAAAATCGATACAGGCGATCGCCACTCCGTCAAAGCCCCGGTATCTGCTGTGTTCCAGATAAGTCATCCTGTCCTTGCGGTTCTTGCTGCTATTAATAAAAGTAATGTCATAACCGCATTTCTCGGCCATCCGTTTAAAACTGTCCAGTACACTGGCGAAATAATCATGCGTCAATCCGCTTCTCGCATCATCCACAAACAGGACTCCGATTCCGTGGGTCTTATTTGTCTTCAGCGCTCTCGCAGAAGAATTCGGAGAATACCCCATCTGTCTGGCAACCTCTCTGATATGCTGTTTGGTTTCCTCTCCGATATCGCTGTGATCATTCAGTGCCTTGCTGACCGTCGCCACCGATACGCCACAAGCTTTGGAGATGTCCTTCATCGAGACCATAACCTGCTCCTTGTCTGTCGTTGGGCATCCAGTGACACCGCGTCGTATTACTTAATCGTTTTCGTAAGACAAATATATACCTTTTTGCCAACTTTTGCAACAGTTTTTAGACTTTTTTAATCATTTTGTCTATATTTTACAGATGTGCAGACTTGTTTTTGTCTATTTTTTCAAACTTTGTCCGAAAATGCGAATTCTTTTTAGTTTCTATTGCATTTTTGAATTTAGTTCGGTATAATTTTATCCAGGCAATTCATTACTTAACGCTACTTAAACGTTTAATTAATGCAGTCAAACGCGGTATCTAAAACTATACGAACGGAGGTTACAAGCTATGAAATTTGGTTACTTTGATGATGCAGCGCAGGAATACGTCATCACCACCCCAAAAACGCCCCTGCCCTGGATCAACTACCTTGGCTCAGGGGAATTTTTTACCTTGCTGTCCAACACCTGCGGCGGCTATACTTTTTATAAAGATGCAAAGCTGCTGCGCCTGACCCGTTATCGTTACAACGATGTGCCCGGCGATGTGAACGGCAAATACTTCTATATTAAAGAAGGAAACACTGTGTGGAATCCCGGTTGGAAGCCTACCAAGACCGAGCTTGACTCCTATGAGTGCCATCACGGCATCGGCTACAGCCGCTTCGTTTCTTCCAAAGACAAATTGAAAGCTGACCTCCTTGTGTTTGTACCCAATCAGGACAATTGCGAGATCAGCAAGCTGACTCTGACCAACGAGTCTGATCAGACAAAAGATTTCTCCGTATTTTCTTATGTAGAGTGGTGTCTGTGGAATGCGGACGACGATATGAAGAATTTCCAGAGGAACTTAAGCACCGGCGAGGTTGAGGTGGTCGGCTCCACAATCTATCACAAGACCGAGTACCGCGAGCGCCGCAACCATTACGCGATTTATTCCGTGAACGCACCGGTTGCCGCTTTCGACACCAGCAGAGATGCTTTCTTAGGTGCTTACAGAGGTGCCGACGAACCCGAAGCCGTGGAGAACGGCGCCTGCACTAACTCCATCGCCAGCGGCTGGTCGCCCATTGCAGCGCATCAGCTGAATGTAAAGCTGACTCCCGGCGAAAGCAAGACCTTTGTCTTCGTGCTGGGCTACATTGAGAATCCCCAGGAGGAAAAATGGGAATCCTACGGCATCATCAATAAGAAACCCGCTGAGGCAATGCTTGCAAAATACAATACTACCGAGGCAGTGGACAAGGCATTCGCCGAGCTGCAGGATTACTGGAAAGCTCTGCTCTCCAAGTACACCGTAAAGAGTGACAACGACAAAGTGAACCGTATGGTAAATATCTGGAACCAGTATCAGTGTATGGTAACCTTCAACATGTCCCGCTCCGCTTCCTATTACGAGTCTGGAATCGGTCGCGGCATGGGCTTCCGTGACTCCTGTCAGGATCTGCTGGGCTTTGTGCACCTGATCCCCGACCGTGCGAGAGAGCGTATCATCGATATCGCTTCCACCCAGTTCCAGGACGGCAGCGCGTACCATCAGTACCAGCCCCTGACCAAGAAGGGCAACGCCGACATCGGCAGCGGCTTCAACGACGATCCGCTCTGGCTCATCGCAGGCACCAGCGCTTATGTGCGTGAGACCGGCGATACTTCCATCCTAAACGAGATGGTACCTTTTGACAACGATATGAGCGTGGCGACTCCTCTGATGAACCACTTAAAGCGCTCTTTGGATTACATCATCAACCACAAAGGCCCTCACAACCTGCCTCTGATCGGACGTGCGGACTGGAACGACTGTCTGAACCTGAACTGTTTCTCCGAGCATCCCGGCGAGTCTTTCCAGACTTTCGGTCCCAGCGAAGGGCCCGTTGCGGAGTCCGTATTCATCGCAGGTATGTTCGTCAAATACGGCGAGGAATATGCACAGCTGGCTGAACTGCTGGGCGACGATGCTGAGGCAGCAAGAGCCCGCGAGGAAGTACAGAAGATGTACGACGCTATCCTCAAAGACGGCTGGGACGGCGAATGGTTTGTCCGAGCCTACGACGCATACAGCCACAAGGTTGGTTCCAAGGAATGCAAGGAAGGTCAGATCTACATCGAGCCCCAGGGCTTCTGTGTTCTGGCAGGTGTCGGCGTAAAGGAAGGTCTGGCGGAGAAGGCTCTGAATTCCGTAAAGGAAAGACTGGACACCAAGTACGGCGTGATGATCCTGCAGCCTGCTTACACCGAGTATCACTTAGAGCTTGGCGAGGTTTCCTCCTATCCGCCCGGATACAAAGAGAATGCCGGTATCTTCTGCCATAACAACCCTTGGGTTTCCATCGCGGAAACCGTTCTGGGACGCGGCGACAGAGCTTTTGAGATCTACCAGAAGACCTGCCCCGCTTACACCGAGGAGATCAGCGAGATCCATCGCACCGAGCCTTATGTATATGCTCAGATGATCGCCGGCCGTGACGCCGTATTCCACGGCGAGGCCAAGAACAGCTGGCTGACCGGTACCGCCGCATGGACTTTCGTCAACATCTCCCAGTACATTCTGGGTGTGTATCCGACCCACAAGGGTCTGTCCGTGAATCCCTGCGTACCGAAGGGATTCGGCGACTTTTCACTTACCCGTAAGTTCCGCGAGGGCACTTACAACATCACCGTGAAGAATCCGAACAATGTGGAGAAGGGCGTAGTTTCCCTGACCGTGGACGGCAAGGCTGTGGAAGGTTGTGTAATTCCTTACGAGAAGGGCAAAGAGACCTATGACGTTGTGATCACAATGGGTTAGATCAGACAGATCAAGAAAACAGATAAAACTTTCAAAACGGGGGTGCCGCGTCAATGCGACATCCCCGTTTTATATACCTTCTGCTTGACAAATTAATTGAATAAGGGCCTGTATTATGGTAAAATATCACCAACGAAAGGCGATGATTTCTGACCTTCCACAAGATAAACAAGAAGAATACAAAAGACAAAAAGAAGATATTTTGCTGAAGAAATAACCTAAAATGACCTAAGGTGCAGGCTCTTATTCAATCATTAAGAGCCTGCACCTTTTCATATAATTCCTCGGTAAAGTCTTCAAACTCCGCCCGATACGCAGCACCGTCCCCGGCATAGGCATACATTCCCACCATAGCGCCAGTGAACCGCTTGCCTTTCTTCAGTCCCTCATCACACAGATAATAGACATTCTCAAGGGCAGCACTTTCCTCCTCCCAATCTGTTCCGTCATCCGCGCAATAGGAAAATTTCCTCGCCAGCCCCTTTGTCGCCACCCGGAAAAGGATGCTCTTCCACGCGGTTACCTGCACTTTCTCAAAACCGGATCTTCGCACCTCATCTCCGATCTTCTCCAACACGCCTATGTACACCCCATCTTCCTCCGCGAACAGACCGTACTTTACAAAGGTATTCTCATCATAATAGCACACCATGCCGCAGTTCTGTCCCGGCTGCAGCTTCGGAATCCGCATCCGCACCTGCGCCGTAAAATCAAACGCCGTCTGCCTGCGCACCAGAATATTTCTGGCGTCAATGGTATCCAGATCCGCTTTGCTCCCCTTGATCAGCACATGTCCGTCTGCAAAAGTAAAGCCGTCTTTTTCCGGAGCCCGCACAGACAGCCACTGTCTATACAGGGTATCCGCGGAAAATCCCGGGATTGCCTGGGTCTTAGTCATCCCTGCCTTGTCCGCCGCCTCTGCCGCAGCCACATCCGCCTGGGCATCAACCGCCCTCGCCGCCCCCGTTCGCGGCTTCACCTGCAGACAGGACGGTCCCTTCAAATCGTTCACAATAGGCCACCCGTCCGCCGTCCACGTGATCGGATCCAGTGCGGTTTCCCTGCCCAACATGCTGTATGCCGAACCGTCCGCCCCTACCAGCTTCCGCCCGCACAGATACACCATATACCAATCGCCTTGGGCGGTCTGCACGGGTTTTCCGTGCCCGCAGCGCTGGATCCCTGCACCGGCGTCCTCCTGACGCATGATCGGATTGTACGGACAGGGCTCGTAATTCCCCTTTAACGTCCGGCTCCTGGAAACCGTGATCCGATGCCCCGGTCCGGTGCCGCCCTCCGCCTCAAACAGATAATAATATCCGTCCTTCCGAAGCAAATGCGGTCCCTCCGGCGCCCGCTTGTTGTCCCCATAGTACAAAAGCTCCGCCTCGGAAATCTGCTTCGTGCAATCCTCATTTAATTCAAAAATCCGCGCGCCGCGATTTAACAGCATATAATGCCTGCCGTCCTCATCCGTAAAGATGGACGGATCGATCCCGTCCTCATCAATGATCGCCGGCTTACTATACGGCCCCTCCGGCTTCTCGGAACTCACCACGATCTGCTTGCGGTACACCGTCCCGTCATCATTCAGCCGATAGGTGGCCGTGATATAAAATCTGCCGTCCGCATACGAAATATCCGGCGCCCAGTATCCTCTGCCCCCCTCAATGCCGTCCAACATGCACCACTCCGGCTCCGTGATCGCATGCCCGATGATCTCCCAGTGGATCAAATCCTTCGAGTGCGACACCGGAATACAGGGAAAATACACAAAGGTGGAATTTACCATATAATAATCCTCCCCCACCCGCACAATGGACGGATCCGGGAAAAATCCCGTACGGATCGGATTTTTGTACATATCCTGGAGCGCCGCGCCCACGTACTGCTCAAAATAATCCACCAGCTCTCCGAATCCAAGCCGCGCCGCCAGCTCATAAGGCGTCTCCAGGTCAAAATCTCCCGTCACCGGCGACATGCCCACCTTCTCCACAAGATACCGGCACACCTCCACACTTCCCGACAGCACTCCGTAATGCAGAATATTCCTGTGCTTATCGTCCACAATGTTCATGCTGGCTCTGGAATACTCCACCACATATTTCACCAACGCAAGATTTCCCGTCCGCGTCGCCAGGAAACTCATTAACGTCCCCGCTTCATCCTTCCGATCGATTTTCGACGGTTCCTCTTCCAGAATACGCCTGACCTCCGCCACATCTTCCTGCAAAATTGCCTGTTCTATATCCTGCATACACTTTCCTCCGCACAGACTTTATCCACTAAAAACAGTATACCATACGGATACCCCCCTGTCATTCAGCAAATGTACAAAATCAAATACAAACGCCATGTACTTGATTTCGTACATTCCATCATGTTGACAACCCCAAAAGAATAAGATAGAATGAACAACGTTTCGAGGAAAAAGATTAAACAAAGAAGAGGTAGATGAAAGATGAATTGTCCGATCTGTAATACTGAAGTAGGCGATAACTACAAATTCTGCACCAAGTGTGGCTTAAGACTTGCACCGGCTGTAAGAATGGCTGCCAAATCGGAAGTACAGGAAGCGCCCAAGGCCGCAGCTTCTGTGGAAGCTCCCAAGGCAACAGCTCCTCAGGCACAAGCTCCCGCTGCAGCGCCCGCGCCCCGCGCGATTCCGCCTGTACCTGTACAGCCCTGGAAAACCGAGTCCGCTCCGGAACCCGCTACGCAGAAGTCCAAAAAGGCACCCAGCATTCTGGTTGCTGCTATCGCTACAATCGTTGTGGTTGCAGGCGGCATTTTGATCTTTGGCAAGGACAACGAGCCCGCCGTCAGCGCTGCACCGACTACACCGGCTGAAACCGCCGTTTACGATGCTTCCGAGGATACGGACGAAGTTTACGAAGCTTCCGAAGATCTGGACGAGGAAGAGTCTACCGCTTCTGTAAATACATCTGTAACATACGATGACGAGGAAGAAGATGAGGACGAGGATGTTGCTCCTGTAAGCACAACCTCCTCTGCAAGCTATGAGGACGAAGAAGATGAGGACGAGGATGACGGCTATATCGCTCCCGCGCCTGCAGCTTCCAAGACCACCGTTACCTCTTCCAGCTACGATGACGAGGAATGGCCGGAGGAATAATATTATACCTCATAACAAATATAAAGCATCCCCCGGAGTCGCAACCTCCGGGGTTTTTTATGATTGAAAAAGACAGACTGCGCATGGAACAGGCAATCGACAATGTTGTGAGCAACTCCTGTAAATATGCCGGAACAGATATTCATGTCAGCTTCGACAGCTATTCGGTGGAAACCTCCATGGACCAGACCGCAGGCGGAATGAAAGCGGAATTCCTGCGTATCCACATCAAGGATGAAGGTCCCGGCGTCAGCGAGGAAAAGCTTCCCCTCATCACTGAGAAATACTATCGTGGCAGCAATTCAGCCAAAATAGCCGGTTCCGGACTCGGCTTCTATCTGGTGAAATACTACATGGAAAAACAGGGCGGCGGCCTGGAATACTACAATGATAACGGCTTTACCGTGGAGCTGCTGCTGAGAAAAGTGTAGTGTGTTACTGAAGACCGGTCGTATCCAATGCCCTGTGCTTCAGTGCCTGTTCCAAAAGCTCCGGAAGTTTATCCGGCGGGCACCCGAAGCATGGAATATCCATCGCCGCAATTCTCTCTGCCATCTGATGATCATATACCGGCTTGCCACTGTCAGAGATCGCCAACAGCACCACTACCGTCACACCTGATCCCTTCAAGGTATCAAGGCGCTGCAGAAGTCCGGCGCGATTTCCGTTTTCACACAGATCTGTCACCAAAAACAATGTCGTCTTGGACGGATTCGCGATCAACTCACTGCAATAGGCAACCGACTTTTCAATATCGGTTCCGCCACCGAGCTGAATTCCATAAAGAAGCTCCACCGGATCCTCACAGAGCTCCGTCAGATCCGTCACCTCCGTATTAAACGCTACCACATAGGTTTTCACAGAACTGATCCCCGCAAGTATACAGCCCATGACGGAGGCATAAATTGCCGACTCTCCCATGGAGCCGCTCTGATCAATATCCAAAATGATGGTCCGAGAGTCACTCCGTGCAGTGGACGCATGCTCAAAAAAATAAAATTTCTCCGGATAGATTGTCTTGCTTTCTTTGTCATAATTCTTCATATTTCTGCGTATGGTCAGTTTGTAATCCAGTGCACTCGCTGACGGAATCGGCGTATGCATGCGTCTGTTGACGGCTGCACTGACACATCTTTTTACATCATCCGCCAATTTTTTGTTGATCTCTTCCACAATGCGCCGAATGTACTCTCTTGCCTGCTCCTTCGCCTTCTTCGGAATCTGATCCTTCATCAGCAAAAGCAACGACGCCATAGACATATCCGGCGCCATATCCTTCAGCATCTCCGGCTCAAACAAAAGCTGCTTCATCCCCATGCGCTCGATGGCATCATTTTGGATCACACGCACCTGCATGGGCGAAAACAGCGTGCGTAAGTCACCCATCCACTTCGTCAAAACAGGGGAAGTCATTCCCTTTCCGGCTCCACCGCCGTTTCCTGATCCGTCCCTATTTTCCCATCCGTAAATCTGAGCCAGCGCCTGGTCCATCAAAAGTTCTTCCTCCGAAAAAGGCACCTGCCCCTCTGCCGGGAACCCACTGTTGCTTTCGCTGCCGAGGATCAGCCTCCATTTTTTCAATTGTTCCGCCGCATCCCTCGTAATCCCTTCACCTTGCATCCCGTTTTCACCTTCTGTCCGTCCCATATTCCTTAATCTCATTCCCTGATCCGCCGAGATCAGATATCAAAATCAAAATCATCCACTTCACTGACTCCGCTGTTATCGGCACCACTTATCTCAAGACTCTCCTCTTGGCTCAGCACCGCATTCACGTACGCCGCGCCTGCCGTCTGCGAGACGCCGAGCAGTTCACAGATATTCTCTGCGATATCCAGCTTCTCCTCGGCGGTAAAGGTGGAAAAGGTGCGCCTCAGACAAATGACCACCGACTTAAATTCTTCCTCATCCAAATCTCTGATATAGCCCGCAAGATGCTCCCAAATACCCATTCTGGCAATCAGTGCCCTGCGATTTCTCCCTGCCAGTCCTTCAAACCAATACGCACCGTCCGATGCCCGCATCCCCTTTGCCAGATGGCGCTCCATCAGTGCATATAACTTTTCCGCAGCAATGTCGCCCCGCTCCGCCAAGGCACCGCAGGCAAAACCGGAAAGCAGCGGATTCGCCCTATCATCCTCTGCCAGCTGCAAATACGTTTTCAAAAGCCTCTCCCAATCAAGGAAATCATGGATCAGAGAAACATCCCACACTGTCCCAAGTACAGGCATGATCTCCTTTGCTGCCGACTCATCACAGATACATTCACCCGAAAGATTCAGGCAGAATTTCAAAAAGAGTTTCTCCATCAATGGCTGGATTTCCGAAAGATCCATCCTGCGGATATTTCCGAATCGCAATGTCATCGACAGATCCCCGAGGGCATTTCCGACATCCTGTGCTGCTTCCTTTCCGGCTGCACTCCTTTGCACAGCCCGGATCGCATCCCGCACACACACGATCAGACCTGCCTCTAAAGATCTTGCCAGGATGGCAGCCGCCTCCTTGACATTCGTTGCCTGCCGCAGATATTCTCCGAGTACCTCTACCGCCGCTTCCTCTATTGTGTCTCCCTTCAAGGATGCCTCAACGATCCGAATCTCCGCCTCCGGCGTCCACTGAATGCTCCATTTTTCCGCCCATGTTGCATTGTCCTGCCGGCGCTTCTCCTGTTCACAAAAGCCGATGCCGAGAACGGAAAGCCTGTGCAGGAAAAAAGATCTGTTCAGATCCAAAAAAGCCGCTTCCTGTGACTTTACCCGCAAATTTTCACGAAGATCCAGCTCCAACTGAGTCCGTTCACTGCTTCTGTACTTTTCCAGCTTCAATTCCTTCAGTTGTCTTATAAAGTCCTCCTGCACGGAGGTACATACCGTTCCGTCCGGCATTCTGCCGATTTTTGTACCGATTTCCGTAGCTGCCACAGCCGTCGCAATCTGCGAAAAGTATCCTTCCCCAATGCAGGTGACAGCCGCCGACCGCAGATCCGCAAGTGCCGGAACCCGTCCGCCGTTTAAAACTGCCAATTCTTTCGCCAGACGCAGTGCCTCAATCACCTGCGCCGAAGATGCCATATTTCCACGCGCTCTCTGATATGCAGCAATTCTTGTCAAATACTCCGCAGCCGCCATGTCCCCGCCCGATGCACCCGAAAGTGCATTCCGGCACCTCCACAGGATTTCATAATAAAAGGGGGCCTTTGCACCTGCTCCATATCCGGAATGTTCCGACAACCGATAATAGGAATACGGCATCAACGTTGCATTGCTGTCTGACAGATTTTGTGCGCCATGCAGCACTTCATCCGTTCTTTTGATATCCTCCTGCGTACATGGCATCTGCACGGCGCTCGTGTGATACGCCCCCGTGACCACCACAATCCGGCGGTTCGGATCCTCTGCCACTGCCTCTGCGATCATCCGCCGCATATAACTTTCCCTGAGAGCCTCATGAACCGATTCTGCATCCCGCTTTGCCCTGTTTGAAAATTCCCTCAGCGATGCACCATACGTTTCCATTGCCTTCGCGAGTTCCTCTCCGTTTTCACAGCTTTCGAAAGTATACTCCCAGAAAGCATCATGCGGAACGCCTGTGACCTCCTCGATCCGCTCATACACAGAACGATTCTCCGGAGTCGGCGCATCGCTTTCTTCCTCCGCATTTTCCTTAACCTGCCTGTAATACCCAAGCATTACACTCGAAGGCAGATCAAAAAATCTCGCCTCCCTGCCATTTTCCTTTGCCCAGAGAATCGCCTGATACTCCGGCGAAAACTCCGCAAAAGGGTAAAGAACCGTCTCAATCGGCGGTTCCTTTGTATACGCGAGAATTGCAGCAGGAAACTGTGCCTCCTCTGATACCAGTCCATCCATCAGACGATTTAAGTCGGACGGCCCCTCGATCAGCACAAGCTCCGGCTCCTCTCTGCGAAGGAGTTCCCGCAAATAATATGCACATACCGGCGACAAATGCCGGATTCCGAAATAACTGATTTTCGTCATTACAGCAGACTCCTGCATTCCGCATAAAGCGCGCTATACTCTTTGCCACGCTTCCGCATAACATTCTCCAGATACTCCTCCCAGACCTTCGCATCCTTTTTGTCATCTTTCACGATCGCGCCCTGCAATGCACTGGCAAGCTCTGCGTCCGTCACTTTACCGCTTCCGAAGCTACCGGCAAGCGCCATGCTGTTCACAATCAGTGAAATCTCCTCTGCTGTCGAGAGTACGCCGCTTGTCTGCGCCAGCTTTACCGTTCCGTCAAGCGTTTTTCCCTCGCGAAGTTCACGGAAGATCGTTACAACTTTTTCAACTGTCTTCGCCTCCGGCATAGCCGCGCGCAATTCAAAATCATTTGCCAACCGTTTTGCCCTTGTCTGCACAATCTCCATCTCTGCCTCGATGGAAGCCGGCGCTGGCAGCACCACAATATTAAATCTCCTCTTCAGCGCGGAACTCATCTCATTCACGCCCTTATCCCTTGTGTTGGCCGTCGCAATGATGGAAAACCCCTTTTTTGCAGCCACTTCATCCGAAAGTTCCGGAATGGCAATGCGCTTTTCAGAGAGGATAGAGATCAAGGCATCCTGTACCTCACTTGCACAGCGCGAAATCTCCTCCACCCGTGCGATGGCACCTTCCTCCATCGCCGCATAAATAGGGCTCTTGATGATACTCTCATAAGACGGTCCCTTCGCAAGCAGCATCGCGTAATTCCACGAATAGCGAATCTGTTCCTCTGTGGTGCCTGCGGTTCCCTGGATCACGCGGGAGGAATTACCGTTGATTGCAGCCGTAAGATGCTCTGAGAGCCACGATTTCGCCGTACCGGGCTCTCCGATGAGGAGTAACGCCCGATCCGTTACCAGTGTGGCGATACAGATTTCCACCAACCGCTTGTCTCCGATATACTTCGGTGTGATCTGCATATTCCCCACTTTTCCGCCACAGATATAGGTGAGCACCGAACGCGGCGACATCTGCCATCCCGTCGGGATTGGGTCTTTCTCCGCATCAATCAACGCCCGAATCTCCTCTTTGTAGGTTTCCTCCGCGGCAATCCGCAAAATCTCTTTTTGATTCTCCATAGCAACCCTCTCTTATCTCTTTTTATATAACCAATCGGCTCCCAGCATCCGGTAAATCACATCCAAAACTTTCTGTGTATCTTCTTTTCTTGCCTTCAGCGCTCCCGACGAGATTTTTTTATCCGCAAAGTCATATTCTTTGATCATCTGTTCCCGATTGGAATCCTCCACAAAATAGGAAAGATTCCAGCCTCCGCCCGGTGAAACCGATCTGTCAAGATTGTGCAGCTCAATATTCTTGCGGACAAACTCATAATACAGATCATCTCTTCCCTTTCTGTCCGGAATCACTCTATGGATGAGAGCTCCGTAATATACGGACGGGTGCGCCTCAACAGCTTTTTCCAAAAACGGGACTGCCATTTTGGCAATCTGTTCCCGATCCCAGCTCCCGACACTGTATATTCCCTGACCGTAATCCGCACAAAGCATTCTCGTCTCCGGTCTGCTGCTCAGGCAAAGCTTGGCCAAAGTCACGCAGCACTCTGCCGTTGCATGAAAATTCCGCAATGCTTCCTGACTCGTCAAGACTTCAAGCAAAACCTGCGGATAATGCTCTCCGAGCCATTTCGTGCCGAAATCATACCCTCTCGTCCACTCCAGACGATACCTGTTGATCACGGGGATCGCATGGATATGCCTTACCAGTTCAGACGCAAATCGATAATAGACCGGGCATTTTTTATCCTCTCTGAAAACGCCATACATACAGGTATTTACTTCCTTCAAATCAGCCGCTTGCAGCGTTCCGTTCATAAAATTGCTATAGACATGTGCTTCCGCAAAAAACTTCGGCTCCTTTGCATACAGCCTGTTGAGCAGGTCTTCTGTTCCCTCGTAATTTTCAAACAGATTACGAATCAAAACCTCCTGCACGCCACCGTCAGCTCCGTTATAGTTTCTCATGAATTTGCTGAGCGTCAGACAAGCCTCCTCCGCCTCCGATCCGGTTTTGTGATCCAAAAAGTTGAACCTGCCTGTCGGTTTTGACTGTTTTTTCAGTTCAAGAACTTTCTTTAAAGCGTATGTTTCACAAACCGAAGCCGATGAAATCCCGATCAGATCTGCCTCTGCCTGGGTAAGCACTTCTTTCTCGCAAAGCTTTTCCAAATAGGACTGTATCCCCTCGGAGTTGATCCGTACCAGCGATTCTATTGCCGCATTCTTGATCTTACCCTTCCCGGTCTGATAAAGTTCCAAAAGCACTGCATCATTTTCGGCACTACAGGCAAGCGCTGCAATCGCCTCCAGCCGCACCTTCTGCGGCGCATTTTCATTCTGTGCCAATTCCAGATACCAGGCATTCTCCCTTGCGCCGTATTTTTGTGCAATCAACGCAACCTGCCTTCCCTTTGCAGCGGCATCCCTTAAATCTACACCCTCCTTATAAATCTTCGCGAGATCCGACCCGCAGATCTCCAACATGATCGCGGCCAGTCTGTCATATGGCTGTGATGCCTTTCCGTTCAATCCCTCGGCCAGTCTGGTACAAAAACGGATATCCGTAAGAACCTCGGGATAGGTATCCGGTATCTCCAAAACCTTCTCGCTCGCCTTGCTGAGGATTTCGAAGACCTGCGTCATGACGGAAGCCGGAATATCCTTTACCGGACACTCCCTCTGCCAGATGCCGTCATCCTCCGCACCCGGCTCAGGCTCCGTCTCATCCGCCTGCATAACTTTATTCCCTGCAGCATTCGCCCGTCCAAGTGTGACAGCAATTGCATCCGCAAGCGCAATGCAGTCTGCAAGCTGGGAAGCCGCATCCTCTCCGGCAGTCAAAAGGTTTTCACACTTTTGCTTTAATGCCGCAAACACTTTTCCCTTCTCCGCCAGCGCGCCGAGTCCTTCAACTGCCCGCTTGAAACGAAAGTCCTCCGGGATAATCCCGCAGCCCGCAAGTGCCGCATTATATAATCTGTCCTGTAACTCATAAAAAACCGCAATATCCATGTTTCCTCCATGCTCCCCCGCGAGCAGATGCTTAAATAAGTCTCAGAATTTCGGACTGGGTTACCAAAGTGACCGGCACCAGATAGACAACCCTGTCTTCCGATGCATAACGGATCTCACAGAAAAGCGCTCCTCCTGTGAGATACCTTTTGGGCAGAAAATGCAAGATTTCCAATGCTCCTGTTCCATCGGGATGTGACTTCAAAGTCATAGCTTCCTCGCCCTTCCAAAGCACTGCGTCGGCTTCCTCAGAAAACGAAATACGGTCAAAAGAGATCAGCATTGCTACCGCCTCATCAGACAGGGTATTTTTCAACTCATTCTTTGCTTCTTTCAAAGCAGCTCCCACTTCGTTTCTTGCCAGCGAAAGCACCTTGGCGGGAACGTCCTTCCCTCGCGGCTCACTCACCGCGTCCTCCCAACGGATTCTCTTGTTGATCCCTCCCGGATAATGATACAGTCTTTTAATCTTATATAATTCAAATGCACTTTCATCTGCACGAACATATTTTTTTGCCTTGACGGGGCGTATATTCTCTGTTTTGGAAATTTCCCCACTATCAAGATCGATCCAATACCCCGTGTCGATCTCTGCCTGCGCCGCCTCATCCCACAATACCCCAAAGGAAAGCTGCACAAGCCTTGCGTCATCCTGATACAGTCCGAGTGCATCCAGCTGATCCAATCTCCAGATTCCGCCCATCTCTTCATACAGGATATCGTTCTTCGGTCCGAAATCTCCGCTTTCCAGTTGCTTCTCCAGCCAGAGTTTTCCCTTTTTCGCAGTCTGATCCAGACGGATCAGACACTCCACAAGTTCTCTCTCTCCGCTTGTCCCGCGATCAGCCTGCGCTGCAAGGATAAACCGTTGCAGCAAAAGCTGCGGTCCATTCAAATAATAATCGCCCAACTGTTTTTCCAGATCCTTGTATCGTGCAATCGTAGCGCTGTTTATGGTTCCGAGTCCGGCGCGCAACATTTCCCGTGTAAAGTCCAAAACCAGTTCCAGTCCCTCCAGTTGACGGGCAACCTTTTTCTTTGCAGCCTGATCCGAAGCAGCCTTCTTTTTCTGTGCCGCCTTTTGCGAATTTGCTCCCGCCAGTTCCGATTCCTTACCGGTCGCTTCCTGTTTCGCATGCTCCGCCCGTTTTTCCAGTTTTTCTCTCTTTCGCGCCACATCCTCCGGCACTTCACCCTGCTCAAAAAACTTCCCCGCTGCATAATCCAGCATTAATGCCAGCGCATGCTTGCACGGAATCTGCCTGCTCGGACAACTGCACCTGCTGATTACCGTCTCCCCAGACAAATCCACTGAAGTGTGATACGGTTCCTTCCCTGAACCCTGACAGTCTCCGTAAATTAATGTCCTGTCTGTCGTAATCTTCCTGCCGGAGCACTCATCCTTCGCCGATATCTTGCGCGCATTCGCAAGTGCCGAAGAATTCACTGCGCTGCGTTGTACATATTCTTCCGTAAGTCCTGAAATATCCATAAAAACCCCCTTATCACAGTGGTCTCTTCTCAGCTGTTCCCATTATGGTTGATCATGATCCGGCAAAGGTCCGCAATACCTTACGTAATCGACAATCGCATAACCGCATGCTGCCGCGCTCCCCTCGCCGTCCTTATGCACGCAGAACACGCCGTTCTTCACACCGACCCAACGTCCGGCCTTAGCATCAATCTTCACCTCGCTGCCTTCCACCACCTTGCCGTTCAATTCCATGTGCAGGATGATATCCTCTCTCGGGATATGTCTCACCCACACCTCCTTGTTCTGCCAGTCTTTGCGATCCATTTCATCCACATATTCCCGAATCTGCACCCGATACTTCCAGATCACATCAAAGCCCGCTTCCGCAAGCGCATCCGCATCCAGCGCCAATACACTCTCCTCGCTCTGGGCAAAGGCCATCTGATGGTCAAACTCCTGCTTCCCTGTGGTCTTCACCAATTCGTAGCAAACACCATCACTTCCATTCTTGCACCGCACCGCGAGCCCGGCAAATGTCTGTCCCATAGACACCTGACCCGCCATATCGCCGGGGCACAGATCTCTCACATTCATCTTGATCTCACAGTTAAATTCCGGCGCCGGCCATTTCTGCAGGAGCAGATTCCGATAGTCGGGAAGCTGACGCATGCGATTTGCCTTTACTGCCTTCAGCCGGATCACCGACTCCTGCGGCTGCATTTGATACCAGTCGTCCTCAAAATTCGCATTCCACTGCCATTGCAGTCCCAGCGTATCCGACTCAAATTCGTCCGAATGGTCCGGCTCGCAGATTTCTACAGGTTTCCCTGTGACATCCAGCGCTCCCTGCTTCGCGGTGGCGGGCTTACGATACACCTCCACCGGCTCCCCGTACTCATTCCCGTCCTTTGCAGCGCCGATCACAGGCCACCCGTCCTGCCAGCTCATGGGCTGCAGATGCACGATCCGCCCGCCCGCATACACATCCTGAAAATGCAGGAACCAGTCCTCGCCTGTCACCGTGTCCACCCAGGCACCCTGGTGCGGTCCGTTTACCGGGGAATCCCCCTGTCTGAGCACAATCCTCCACTCATAGGGCCCCCAGATGTTCCGCGCCCGCAGCACCGTCTGATGTCCGCACTTCACGCCGCCCGCCGGGGCAAAAATATAGTACCAGCCGTCTTTTTTATAGATCTTAGGACCTTCAATGGTCTCATTCTCCGTATCCCTGGCGTCAAAAATGATCTTGGACTCCGACAGCAGATGCGTGCCGTCCGGTGCCATCTCCGCCAGTTTCAGCACGCTCTTGTACCCGACTCTCGCACCGGACACCGCCGTCGCCAGGTAAGCTTTCCCGTCCTCATCCCAGAACGGACAGGGATCAATCACACCGTACTCCGGCATCATATTCACCGGCTCGCTCCACTCTCCCCGCGGATCCTTCGTTTTACTCATATACACGCCTTCATCCGGCATAGGGAAAAATACATAATATTCCCCCGCATGATACCGGATTGCCGACGCCCACACGCCACAGCCATGCATCGGATTCACAAAACGATACGCCGGCACATGGGTACACACATAATTAACCACCTTCCAGTTTACCAGATCATAAGAGTGCAGAATCGGAATCGCCGGCGCATTGCTGAAGCTGGAGGAGATCATGTAATAATCATCCCCCACCCGAATCGCATCCGGATCCGAGTAATCCCCATAGATCACCGGATTCTGATAAGTACCGTCCCCCAAATCTGCATGATATAACATTGTCATTTTCTCCTCCTGCTCTCTCTCTTTCTGACATTTCTCGCGCCTTACGATCTATCCATACCTACCATTCCTTCCCCCATACGATTAGATCATCCAGCGTATACGCAGGAATACGCCACACCCCTTGGGTCTCGCCCACACTGCTCATACCGCGATTGAGCGCATATACCGTATTTGTTGCCTCATCAAATGCTCCCAACTGATCATAATAGTGAATCTTACGCCATAAAGCAGTATCCACACACAGTGCGGCTCCGGACGGGAAACACAAATAGGTCCGATTTCGCCCCGGATCATCTATGGTATACAGATAATCTTTGCTCATGTAGTTGATTCCCTGTATACTCTCCTCATAAACCAGTGCCCCGCTGTTCAGATCATAAATCTTATAATGATCCTTTTCATATACACAGACTGCCTGATCCTGATTACAGAAAGCGATCTCTTTCACACGCTCGATTCCACCCTCCAGCGTGATGGTCTGTTTCACCTCCTGCGTTTGCATATCATAAATCCGTAGTTTATCGTCCGAATCCAATGCTGCAAAAACAAGGTCTTTGTTTCCAAGCACGATATTACGATCCGCATTCTGAGGACAAGCATCCGATATGGTGCAGCTATTGCCGCTCTTCGTATCGTACACAAAGAAAGACTCCATCAACTCCTGTTCTGCGTCCCCATACTGTCCCACCAGGATCATTCCGTTTTCTCCGACTTTCAGATAAGGCGTACCATCCCGGAAACCGTTGCTGCCCCAGAATTTACCGGTTTCGCAGGCCACAACCTGAACACTCTCTTCATTTTTCTTATAACACAATTGGTTCAACTGTTGTTTCCAGGTAACTGTATCCTGTGGCAGATTGGAATCCAGAGATGCATGGATCACGTCGCCGTCACGGGTCACCACGCCGGAATAGACAGCCACAGGATTTTCCGGCCTCTCTACAACCTCACCGCCATAGATACGCTCCCACTGTCTGCTCTCCAGATTAAGTACCTTCACCACATCCCTCGTCAAAGAAGACACTGTGTCAATATATGCCAAATGACTGCCATCCGGATAAAACAGAAACTGATCCGTACCATAGATCAGGCTTCTCAACTCCCCATAATCCTCCAAAGCAAAACGATACTCTTTTTTTACTTCATCGGAACCCAGATCCACAATCCGGATCACCGCCTCGTCCTTCGTCAGCACACAAAAAGCCAGCATCCCGTCTTTCACCGGATACGTCCGGAAATTCTGTGCCTCCTCATCTATGCTCCATGCAGCGATCTCCACATGGGAATCACTCTCCGGCACCATGAGATACACCGTATTATAATCGTCATCACATACCACAGCCGCTACAGCATCCGGATTCATGGTATATCCAAAATCACAGTGAGAAGACACATACCCATCCGTCACATCAAACAGGGCAAAATGCTGCTTATCACAAAATGGACCGGCTTCAAAACCACCCTCATATCTGCAATGGAGCACGCCCTCATCTGTCAGCAGACCATAGGTCCAGACAGACCAATCTCCTTCACTCAAATACTGCACACCCATAATACTGTTGGAATAATCTTCATTTCCGGCCAGTTTGCCATCCTGCTTGATGAACACTAAACGCGTATTGCAAAAAGTTGCCGTGATCGCAGTTGGATGCTCCGTAGAAAAGGTGGAATGCCATTCCGACTTACCCGAAACCCGCATCGGCAGTTCCTTGGTCATAGCCGTACACTCTCCCAGCCTGCCGTCCCAGAAGATTTCATCCATGCGAAGCTCCTGCTCCCCTCCGTCATAATGGAAAACCAGTGTCCTTTTCTGCCCGGGATCCACATAGAACCCCAGTAAATACTGAGCCCAAGCCTCCCCATTGGCATACCAGACTGCCGATTCCGAATGAATCAATCTGGTCTCGCCCGCCTGCAAATCTGCCACAAAATAATACATTCTATTATCGTAATCCTGATCCATGTCATATCCGTAGACTCCGCCAACGACAAAGTTTCCATCCTCCGAAAAAGCTCCCACCTGGGATCCTACAGATTGAGCATAAGCTTTGCCGGAAACCAACGCCTGAATCTCCTGCGGCATCGGAATCTGCTGTTCTACCGAACCGTCAGACGTGTTCAACACCGTCAGAACATAACCGCCCTGATCATAATAGTCCTTGCCCCATGCTGACTGATACTCATCCTCCCCAAAAGCTTCCATCAACGCAAGCCTCTGTCCGTCAGCAGACAGACAACTGAAATCCACCTGCCCCGGATTATGGAACAGTATTTTTAAATCTTTCACCTCATGACGCCACAAAAGCGAGCCATCCTCCACAGAAAATGCCATAATGCCATTTCCATTCATGCACAACAACCTGTCTGTGTCTGCAGGCGCCTCCTCTCCTGTCCCCGTGCCGTCCACTGTCGAGTGTTCCACAAACGCCATACGGTCTCTGCTCACGGCATCATAAGAAACCTGTCCACTCATAGTATCCGCCTTCCAGAGCAGACCTCCGTCCTTTGTCCGATAACACCGCACAAGCCCCAGATAGTCTCTGGTAAAAAGGTACTCTCCCGTCTCAGACAGCTTAATCTCCTGTATCTCATTGTCCTGGGTAATGCGCACCACTGTCCGTATCTTGTCCGAATACTGCCCTGCCGCCAGCGCCTCCTGCAAAAGCTCATAGCCATCCCCGCTGTAATTCTTCCGGCCTTCTTCCGAAGCAAGCGCCTGCACGAGCCGATCTACTGCTTTTCTGGAATTTCCGCTGTCGATCAATGCCGAACCCTCTCGGATCAACGCTTCCGATTCCCGCCTCTTGAGCTCGGAATTCTGCTCCTGGATCTCTTCATTCTGCCTGCTGATCTGTTCGTTCTGCGCCAAAATCTGCTCATTCTGCCTGGTGATCTCTTTATTCTTCAGATACACATACGAACTGAATGCCACCAGTCCACAGGTTGCCGCAGACAGTGCCGTGATCACTACGCGCTGCTTGTGCCGTCTCTCCCGCTGCCACAACGAATCAAACGGGCACCCCAAGATTGCCGCATAAAGACGCATGATCTCCTTCTTAAAACGCTTCGCATCATACCGGTGATTTACATCTGTCAGATTCGCCGCCAACGGCTCCGTGATATGTACCACCGTCTTCCCGTCCTCCGCAAAATCCGTCGTCAAAGGCACCGGAAAAGACTCCTCCGGCGTACCGTTCACCAATATCCCGATCACATGCTCCCTGCCATGCTTTTCCACAAAATATTTGATCTCCTGCTCCACCCAGATTGACTCCGGTGTGTCCGGCGTGCAGACCACCAGCAGAAACTTGCTGTGATCCAACGCTGTCTGGATGCTTGCCGTCAGATCGCTGGAAACCGGAAGTTCCTCCTCGTCCCGAAATACCCTGCCCAGCCTGGGACCGATCCCGTCCTTCTGCATCTCCTTCGGCACGTGATAGCGCTCCAGCATGGTATGTACCTTCTTCGCAATCTGCTTGTCCAGGTCCTTATGTCTGTAACTGATAAACGCAACATACTCGCGATGTTCTTCCATTGGTCATCCTTTCCTGTTGAGATTTTTCCGCTAATAGTATATTTCTTTCATTCTATTCTTTTCCGGTATTTTTTTCAACCGGTTTCAGAGAATAGTCTTTGCTTTCCACACCTGCCGTCTGCCCGCTCACAATGTTGTTCAGCCACACGCCCTTCTTGACCAGCACATACCCGATCCCGCACTTGATCAGATCCAGCATCTGCACGCTGAAGTACAGCGGCACCACAGGCAGCGTCGTATACCGGCTCAGAACATAAGCCACCGGCGTGCTCACACACCACAAAAACACACTGTCAAACAAGAACGTGATCACCGTTTTCCCACCGGAGCGCAGTGTAAAATAGCAGGAATTCATAAACGCCGCGATCGGCATACACAGTGAGGCAATGCGCAGAAAAGAAGCCGCCAAAGCCCGCACCTCATCCGTCGTATTGTATACCTTCGGAAATAGCGGCGCCGCCAAAGCCACCGCGCCGCCGAGCACCACACAGACCACCACGGAAAAAGCAATCATCCGCGCCGCCGTAAGCTTCGCCTCCTCCATTCTGCCAGCGCCCAGAATCTGGCCCACGATCACAGAAATAGCAGCTCCCAGCGCAATAAATACCACATTGAACAGATTGGAGATCGTAGTGGAAATGTTCAACGCCGCCACCGTTTGAAGCCCCCGCACAGAGTAGCACTGCATCAACGCCGCGATCCCGGCTGCCCACAGAATCTCATTGATCATGAGCGGCACACCTTTGGTCACAATGTTGACCGTAAGCTGCCCCGGAATCCGCAGTTCTCTGTAAGCCCCGGTAATAAAAGGCATCCGATTCGCATGCGTATGCGTCCACACGATCACCACCGCAGCCTGTACATACCGGGAGATCACTGTGGCAATCGCCGCCCCCACAACCCCCAGCATCGGAAAACCGAATTTTCCGAAGATCAGCACATAATTCAGACCTAAGTTTACCGCCACAGCCACAATACCTGCCGTCATGGACACTTTCGTTTCACCGCACTCCCTGAGCGTCCCGGAATAGGCCTGCTCTATCGCAAACGGCGCCAGACCAAACAACATCACAAACAGATACTGTCTGCCATAATGTAGCGTTGACGCAAGCGCCGCCTCATTTCCCTCCCCGTGCAGATAAAGCCGGATCAGCTCCTCTCCCCCGACCGCGAAGATCAAAACTCCGGCCAGCACAATCGCCGCACAGATATATACCTTAAAGCGGAACGTATGCTGCACCCCCTTCGTATCCCCACTGCCAAAAAACTGCGCGCCAAAAATGCCCGCTCCGGAGATGGCACCGAAGATGGCAAGGTTAAACACCAGCATCAGCTGGTTCACAATGGCAATGCCGGACATCTGCTCCGTGCCCACCTGTCCCACCATGATATTGTCCAAAAGTCCCACAAAATTCGTGATACCGTTCTGAACCATGATCGGCACAGCAATGCCGAACATCATTTTATAAAAGGCTTTGTCGCCCACCAATTTTTTCAATCCGTTCCGTCCCTGCACTTTGCTATTCCACACTTTGCTATTCCACCCCTCGCAGTTCCACCCGGGTCACATTTTTTCCCGCAAGCCTCACTATCTCCTGCAATTCCTCCGCGGAAAAACCGGCCAGTCCTTCCCCGCAAAGGATCTCCCCGTCCGCTCTGTAATTCTGGATAAAATACGCCCTGCTGCCCGAAAGCCACTCACCGATCCGCTCAAATTCCTCCACCGTATGGATACCCTTTACCGTCGTGGTTCGAAATTCATAAGAAATGCCGCTGTTTTTCAGAAGATCCACAGACGCCTCGATCCTGCCGATGTCGAACCCGCCCTCCGCACCTTCCGCGCACTCTGCCAGTCCCACCGCCCGGGCGTAATTCTCCTTCGAAGCCTTCACATCCATAGCCACATAATCAAGCAGCCCTTCCTCCAAAAGCCTCCTCACCACCTCTGGTCGGTATCCGTTGGTATCCAGCTTCACCGCATACCCCATCTCTTTTACCTTCCGGATAAATGCCTCCAGATCCGGCTGCAGCGTAGCCTCCCCACCGGTGACGCACACACCGTCCAGGATCCCTTTGCGCTTTTCCAGGTGCCGCCAAACTTCTTCCTCTGTCACCTCCCCATACTGCCCGGGGCAGAGCACAAGCCCTCCGTTCTGGCAATACGGGCAGCGAAAATTACAGCCACCCGTAAAGACGGTGGCTGCCACATGCTCCGGATAATCCAATAAAGTTGTCTTCTGAAAGCCGTATATCTTCATTGCACTGCTTCCTTTTTTAGTATCATTCTCGATATTTTTTATTGTAACATGCATAATATATGCCACACAATACTTTTGTGTTTATATAAGGAATAAGAAACAAATGGGACATAGACCACCATCTATGTCCCATAACCCTTTCCGTAATTTATTGCAGTTTCCAGATATCCCTGTTATACTCCGCAATCGTACGATCCGAGGAGAAGAATCCTGCCTTCGCGATATTCACGAGCATCATCTTCTTCCACTTCTGCTGATCCTCATAATCCGCAAACGCCTGGTCCTTGGTCTTGATGTAATCCTCCAGATCCAGCAGCGTCATGAACCAGTCCTTATTTAACAGCTCCTTGTACAGCCGCTCCAGATTCTCCTTGTGACCGACCGCTAACGCCTGCTTGCTGACGATAAAGTCCACCGCCTCTTTGATCACAGGGCTCTTGTCATAATAATCCTTGGACACATAATCCGCCTTTTCATAATGCTTGATGACGGTGTCGCTCTTTTCGCCGAAGATGTAAATATTGTCGTCACCCACCAGCTCGTGGATCTCCACATTTGCGCCGTCACTGGTACCCAGAGTCACCGCACCGTTCAACATAAACTTCATGTTGCCGGTACCGGAAGCCTCTTTAGATGCTAACGAAATCTGCTCGGAGATGTCACATGCCGGGATCAGCTTCTCCGCATAGGTCACATTGTAGTTCTCCACCATCACAACTTTCATATAAGGACTCACGTCCGGATCGTTGTTCACGATCTCAGACAGCACCAAAAGCAGGTGAATGATATCCTGCGCAATCACATATGCAGGCGCAGCCTTTGCACCGAACAGGAATGTCAACGGTCTCACCGGCTTCTTTCCGCCCTTGATCTCCAGATACTTGTGAATGATGTAAAGCGCATTCATCTGCTGTCTCTTGTACTCATGCAGACGCTTGATCTGAATGTCAAAAATAGAATCCACATTCAGCTCCACACCTTCATTCTCCTTGATATAAGCAGCAAGTTCCACCTTCTTCTCATGCTTAATCTGGGCCAGTTTGTCGAGCACTGCCTGATCGTCCTTCTTTTCCAGCAATTTCTCCAGCTCATCCGCATTCTTCTTGTAACCGTCCCCAATGGTCTCGGTCAGAAAAGCCGCCAGCTCTCTGTTGCAGGACAAAAGCCACCGTCTGAAGGTGATGCCATTGGTCTTGTTGTTGAATTTCTCCGGGTACAGCTTGTAAAAATGATTCAGCTCCGTATCCTTCAGGATTTCCGTATGGATCGCCGCCACACCGTTTACACTGTACCCATAATGAATATCGATATGCGCCATATGCACGGTCTTGTTCTTGTCGATGATCTGCACCTTGGCATCCTTGTATTTTGCCTTCACCCGCTGATCCAGCTCCTTGATGATGGGCACAAGCTGCGGTACCACTTCCTCCAGGTACGCAAGCGGCCACTTCTCCAGAGCCTCCGCCAGGATTGTGTGGTTCGTATAGGCACAGGTCTTGCTCACCACATCAATCGCCTCATCCATGGTAAAGCCTTCCTGCTTGGTCAGGATCCGGATCAGCTCCGGGATCACCAGCGTGGGATGGGTATCATTGATCTGGATTGCCGCAAATTCGTTCATCCTGTGCAGATCCTGACCCTTTGCCTTCATCTCTTTTAAGATCAGCTGCGCGCCATTGCACACCATGAAGTATTCCTGATAGATACGCAGCAGATTGCCCGCCTCATCGGAGTCATCCGGATACAGGAACAGCGTCAGGTTCTTGTCCACCGCGGTCTTGTCAAAATTAATCCCTTTCTTCACCAGGCTCTCATCCACAGACTCCAGGTCAAACAGATGCAGCTTATTCACGCCGTTCTCATAACCAATGACATCAATGTCATAAAGCACAGACGTCACCTTTTTATCCCCAAAGCACACCTCAAACCTGGTACCTGTATTCTCCAGCCAGCACGGTTTCTCAATCCACTCGTTCCGCTCCGCGCGCTGCAGATGGTCCTTGAACACCTGCTTGAACAGGCCGAAATGATAATTCAGACCGATGCCGTCACCGGGCAGCCCCAATGTCGCAATAGAATCCAGAAAGCACGCCGCCAGACGTCCCAGACCGCCGTTGCCCAAAGACGGTTCCGGTTCGATATTCTCAATCTCCGCCAGACTCTTGCCGTTGTTCGCAAGGATTTGATTTAACTCCTCATAGATTCCCAGATTGATCAGGTTATTTGACAACAGTTTCCCGATCAGGAACTCCATGGAAATATAGTAAACTTTCTTCTGACCGGTGATGGCAGGCGCATGCTTGCTCTGCTCTTTCACCAGCTGCAGGATCGACGAATAAAGCTGCACATGGGTACATGCGCTGATGCTCTTGCCGTAAGTTCTTCCTGTGATCTCGTTTAAATGCTGTTCTAGATTCATCGTCTTCACTCTTTCTTTTGTTGTGTTTATTTTTTAACACACTTATCATACCATAAGAAAGAGCGCAATGCAAGCCAAAGTGGATTGGCCAGATTTCCCTTACTGTACCGCTTCCTTTGCGCGGTTATAGTCTTCCTCCGTTATACTCAGTGCCTTACACGCAGCCTCCAATGCCAATCCCAGGTTCTGCATGACGCTCTCCACGCTGCTCACTACATTCCGCTGCCGTTCCTCCTGCCTTCCTATCTGCACACCCTCCTGTCTGCCGTCCTCGATCATATCTTTTATTGCCTGGCACATATTGCTTCTCCCGCCTTTCTCTTCATGATACTTATCCCTGATTTCCTGTAGCTCCTTCGAATGCCCCATGACGCTGATCATGTCGTAGGCATCCATACTCAGATTCTCGAACTTTTCTTCATTGGCTTCCAAATACTCGCGCAGTCTGTCCTTATCCTCTGCTCTTTGCAGGAAACCGAACACTTCC
>JAFUZJ010000068.1 GCA_017476665.1 Lachnospiraceae bacterium
GAAGGACTCGATACGGTGGACTACATCGAGCGTGTCAAGGTTTCCCAGAAAAACTGGATCGGCAAGTCTCAGGGCGCGGAGGTTGATTTCGCGCTGACCGGCAAAGAGGACAAGCTGCGCGTTTACACGACCAGACCGGATACCCTGTTCGGCGCGACCTACATGGTAATTTCCCCGGAGCATCCGCTGATCGAGAAATATCAGAGTGAGATCAAGAATATGGATGCGCTCCTTGCGTACAGAGAGCAGGCTGCGAAGAAGTCCGATTTCGAGCGTACCGAGCTTGCGAAGGACAAGACAGGTGTTCAGATCGAGGGACTGATTGCCACCAATCCTGTAAACGGCAAGGAGATACCCATCTAGATCTCCGATTATGTACTGATGACCTACGGTACCGGCGCCATCATGGCAGTGCCTGCACATGATGAGAGAGACTGGGATTTCGCGAAGAAATTCAACCTTCCCATCATCGAGGTGGTTGCGGGCAGCGATGTGAGCGTACAGGAGCAGGTTTACACGGATGTGGCGACGGGAACCCTGGTGAATTCTGAGTTCCTGAACGGACTTTCCGTTGCGGACGCGAAGAAGAAGATCATCGAGTATCTGGAGGAGAAGGGCATCGGTACCAGCAAGACGAACTTCAAGCTGCGTGACTGGGTATTCTCCAGACAGCGTTACTGGGGCGAGCCCATTCCCATCATCCAGTGTGATCACTGCGGCTATGTGCCTTTGGAGGAGAGTGAGCTGCCTCTGGAACTTCCTGAGGTGGAGAGTTATATGCCTACGGATAACGGTGAGTCACCATTGGCTGCGATGACGGATTGGGTGAATGTGATCTGCCCGCACTGTGGCGGTCCTGCCAGGCGTGAGACAGATACCATGCCCCAGTGGGCCGGTTCTTCCTGGTATTTCCTGCGATACACCGATCCGGAGAACAAAGAGGCGCTTGCAAGCAAAGAGGCACTGGAGTACTGGATGCCCGTTGACTGGTATAACGGCGGTATGGAGCACACCACGCTGCACTTACTGTATTCCAGATTCTGGCACAGATTCCTGTATGACGAGAAGGTGGTTCCCTGCCCGGAGCCTTATCAGAAACGTACCAGCCATGGTATGATCCTGGGCTCCAATGGCGAAAAGATGTCCAAATCCCGCGGAAACGTGGTGAATCCGGATGATATCGTACAGGATTACGGCGCAGACACGCTGCGTACCTATGAGATGTTCATTGGGGCGTTTGATTTGGCGGCTGCATGGAGCGAGGACGGCGTGAAGGGGTGCCGCAGATTTCTGGAGAGAGTATGGAAATTGCAGGATATTCTGGTGGACGATGACGGTTATAGCGCGGATCTGGAGACTAAGATGCACCAGACGATCAAGAAGGTATCGAGTGATTTTGAGAATCTGAAATATAACACTGCCATTGCGGCTATGATGTCCCTGATCAATGAGTTTTACAAGAAGAACGCGGTGACGAAGGGCGAGTATAAGACCTTGCTGACCCTGTTAAATCCCGTGGCGCCCCATATCACAGAGGAACTGTGGTTTGTGGCAGGGTACGAAGGCAGAGTGTATCAGACTACATGGCCGGAATACGACGAAGCAAAGACGGTGGAGAGCAGCGTGGAGGTTGGCGTACAGCTCAACGGTAAGATCCGTGCGACAATCCAGGTGTCCAAGGATGCGGATCAGGCCAGCGTGATCGCGGCTGCCAAAGAAGCACTGGGAGATAAGCTTACCGGCAATATTGTAAAAGAGATCTATGTGCCCGGGCGCCTGGTGAACATCGTAATGAAGTAATGAAATAATGATAAGCTGCGGCGACCGTACGGAAGGTACGATGCCGCAGCTTCTTTTATTGCCTTGCGTTTTCTACTTTGCTATAGATCCGATCGATCTGGTTCAATTCCTCCGGCGAACTGTATTTGCGGATTGCGGTGACGGCGGCCTGCATTTCTTTCGGGGAGAAACTTAAGTGTTGTTCTTTGGCTTTTTTCAACAGCGGCATCAAAGTCATAAGCATCTCTTTCTGACTTTTGACGGAACCGGCATTTTTTACGCGGAGATCCGCTTCCGCAAATATTTCCTGTAAAAGCTGCAGCTTTTCCCGGGGAATCTCGCGTACAAGTTCGTCCTTCATCCAGGCGGGTGTTTCATAATCTGACATTTGCATTCCTCTTTTCTTTCTTTTATTTTTTCAATTCCTGTATCATGTCCATCATCTGGGAAAGCTCCGAAAGATCAAAGGGAAAGGGATTACCTTCGGAACTGCCCTCGGAATTACCATCGGAAGCATTTTGTGCAAAGAAATCCGGCATGAGTTCCTGCATCATCCGGAACATTTCCATGGTTTGCTGCAAATTTTCCACACTTTGAAAGGTGTTCTTCAGAGATTGTATGTCTTCCCGCTCGGCAAAGTCGCAGAAAGGCAGGATCTCGTCCAGGAGATCGGAAAGCTCCGAAAAAGATAACGGATCCGATGCGGAGGCGGCAAACAGGGACAGCCCGGAGGGGGACCATCCGGCGTATGGATTCTGCGAAAAAAATCTCATGATATAGGACAATTCCAGGAAACGGATATAAACGGCTATTTTCCCCTGCAGAGGCGGTTTCATATAGCTCAATAGGATCTTCAGCATCCGGATATGGTCAGTGGTGAACAGGGAATCAAAGGAATTAATCTTGTTTGTTTCCATAAAGTACCTCCTAATTCTGACCATGATCTGTTGTAGTATTTTATGTGGACACATCCGAAAATATGGCTGAATTTTTAGTGGCGGGAATGTTGGAGCGATGGAGCTTTACAGCAAAGCAGGCTCCCGTAGGAGCCTGCCTGATATCCTGCCTGTCGGAAGAAGCTTAGCAGCCGCAACCGTTGTTGCAGGAATCGCAGTTGTTGTTGCCGTTGCCGCAGAATGCGCTGAACAGAAGGATCAGGATCAGCCAGTCGCAGGAATTGCTGTTGCTGCCAAGCAAACCGTTGTTGCCGCAGCCACAGCCGTTGTTATTGTTGCAGAAGAGCAGTAACAGGATGATCCAGGTACAGCAATTGTTATTGCCGAGCAGACCATTGTTGTTGCCGCAGCCGCAATTTCCGGATGTCAAACTACTCATAGTCATTGCCTCCAAGATTGTATTTTGATTATGCTGTATTGTATGCGGCGCTGCATGTCTATGTTTCATGTTTTTCGGAAAAAAGCGCGGACGGCATGTACAAGATATGGAAAAAAGCTTGCATAAATTCCCGTCTTTGACAGCTTTTTAGCTAAAAAAGTCCCGAAAACCGCTCTGGTGACGGTTTCCGGGACTTTCCTGAATTTTACGAATGCACGTTATGCTTTTCCTTTCTTGGTCTGAGAACAGATATTTCTCATTTTTTTGATTGGTATGATCTGCTTTGATGTACAGAAGCCAAATGCTTCATGTAGGGCA
>JAFUZJ010000069.1 GCA_017476665.1 Lachnospiraceae bacterium
AACTATCAAAAGGTACACTTATTGATAGTTCTTTTTTATTTGTTTCTGTATTTTCGCAGCTTCCGGTAAAAGGTCGCCTGGCTCATCTCGCACTCGCCTCGCGCTTCTTCGAAGGTCATGTCCCCGAGCTCCCATCTTCGCACGATCTCCCCGAAATCCTCCGGCACGATAATCTCCGGCCTGCCGAAGCGGACCCCTTTCGCCTTGGCGGCAGCGATCCCTTCCTCCTGCCGCTTCCGGATATTGTTGCGCTCATTGTCCGCCACAAAAGACAGGATCTGCAGCACCAGGTCCGCGATAAAAGTGCCCATCAGATCCTTGCCGTTTCGGGTATCCAATAGCGGCATGTCCACCACACAGATGTCCACGCCAATCTCCTTCGTTAAGATCCGCCATTGCTGCTGGATCTCCTCGTAATTCCGCCCCAGCCTGTCTATGCTGAGGATATAGAGCAGATCGCCGTTGCGCAGCTTCTTCTGCAGCTTCCGATACTGGGGACGGTTGAAATCCTTGCCGGATTGCTTGTCCATGTAGATGTTTTTTCCTTCCACCCCCACCTTTCTCATAACGATCATCTGCCGGTCTTCGTTTTGATCCGCGCTGGAGACGCGGACATAGCCATAAGTTTTTTTCATGTTCTCCCTCATGTTTTCCCTCCTTTGTGTGTAACTCCGGTTTCCCCTTTAATTTTACACAATTTCGGAGTTCCGCTTCCCCGGCACACAAAAAAAGACAGCAGGACCTCTCTGGCAAAACATACGGGTTCCTCCGCCCTTTCCTGATATTCTTATTATGATTTGAAATGTTTTTGACCGAATGGTCAGATAATCCTCAGACAGTTGTACACTGTGACATCTTTTGTATGATAAAAATTATGCTTCTTCCGCATCGTGGGTAGCATTGTATATTGCGGCTATCTTCTCGGTTTCTTCACCCAGGAAGTCAACGATCTGCTCGATACTATAGCCCTGCGCTTTCTTCCTGCGCACGATAGCGGCAAGATAACTTTCTTCACCGGCAGCTCTGCCTGCCTTATACTCGTCACGCATCATCTCTTCAAACAACATAAATCTGCTCCTCATCTGTTAATTGCTATATATTTCTGATTTCTACTATTAGGCTTATCAGGTATAGTTCTTGCAATACATCCTTGCTCTAGTAAGCGCCTAATATGCATCATAAGATTTTTCTGTCTTTTAACCCCAGATATACAAGTATCTCTTGGGCACTCTTTGCTTCAGCACAATAATCTACAATCTTATCATCTATTGTATTTCCACGTTCCTCAAATATATCTTGAGGGGTAACTTGGGGGGCACCCCCTAAGTCAAGACGTTTATATGGAAGCGTTACAGTTATGGCATTGTTTGAGAATTTAAACGCGTTTTCGCCATATTCACCCACAATTCTTGGTACGCCACGCCCCGACTTCTCACTAATGTGTAATTGCACAAAAATCTCGGTCAGTTTTGCATTAACAGGAATAGAGATACCTGCGTAAAACCCTTCTTTTGTCTGATGAGGCGGTAATGTTCCAATCGATGTTATCTCTATACGATCCTGATATGCCGTAAACATTGGCGCCGTACCACTAACCCACAGATTATGCTGAAATGCATTTATCACAGCCTCTTTAAATGCCTGCGCATTAAATAACATCACTTCCTTCCGTTCCACTTTCCTCTCTCGTTCATCCGCCTGTGGAATATTTAATGTATCTCCATAATCTATAACCTTATCAAGTACCAGCAACAAACACATCTCTCCAAATTCTCGTACAGAATACATTATGGAAGTTTTATCAT
This sequence comes from Lachnospiraceae bacterium, assembly GCA_017476665.1. Lineage (GTDB taxonomy): Bacteria > Bacillota > Clostridia > Lachnospirales > Lachnospiraceae > Acetatifactor. The sequence goes on from JAFUZJ010000069.1 coordinate 1,806, forward strand.
AACCTGAAAACACAGCAAATCGAATTGGAATTCTGGGATTGTCTGACAGCAACTGTGCAAGCAAATTATATTTGCCGTCTATGGTCAATAACTCCAAATTCTTCTTAAATGTTTTTTTATTGAGTTTTATTCCTTTCATATCAAAATATAAGAGAAGTTGATCAAATGTCAGGTCATCAAATCTCGCCTCTGTATTAAGAAGAGACGGTAATCCCCAATTTAAAACCCGAAATAATGCTGCCTCTCTTTCCGGATGATTCTTTATATTTTCTTTACTTGATCCGACGCGAATATAACGAATATTTTTAAATTCCGTAGGAACAATGCGTGCAGCAGGTATACTTAAAACAACAATTCTATTCCCATCAATTATGTCTTCATCAAAAGAAAAGAATATAGCCGGCGAAACATTTCTAGCCAAATAGTGTTCAATTGGTTCGTTTTTTACATCTCGCTTATATCTTAACTTTGTATTTGTATATTCATGAGTATCGTTGTGAATCCCCCATATCAAATATCCAAATGGTTCTCCAGCCATTACCGCCGCATTTGAAAGCGCCAAAATATACTGCCCAATTTCATCGAGTTCATACCAGTTATCTTTGAAATCGAACCATTCTTGTTCATCCTCAAAAGAAAGACATCTCTTTACTACGTCAGCAATATTGCTCATCTATTTCCCACCTTATCTGATCTGACACAAATCAGTATTCTCATTTTTAAATATTTTTATCCCATTATCAGTTTTGTATAAAAACCAGATTGTATTTTATCATAAATAGCAATTATTTTCAATTAACGCCGACAAATTATGTGGAGTTTCTTTCGTGATTGCAAATATAAATTGACATCCCTTCTGCCCAAAAGTATAATAAATATGATGGTCTTCATGCCATTACAGAAAGGTTCATACTATGAAACGAATCTCTACACTGGAGCTGATTCCGGGCATGACGATTGCGGAAGATGTGCTGAGTTTTAACCGACAGTTGATCATGTCAAAGGGAACGGTTCTGAACGATAACTTAATCACCAGACTGGATCTGTACGGCATTTTAACGGTTTACGTGGAGGATGCCCCTCCACCGATTTCCGTTACCCCCACAACCTTGGATCTGAACCAGACGGTTTCTTACAAGGAGCGGGTACAGAATTCTCCGGAGTTTCAGAAATTCAAAGAAGATTATGAGCGCAATCTGGGCTCTTTCAAGGATGCGATGAACCAGATGGCGCAGCGCAATCTGGATCTGGATGTGGACGGGCTGTTGAAGGATATCCTGGGCATGGTCAGCATTGGTTCTTCCTGGCCGGGCGTCCTGGATATGCTGCAGAATATGAAGGATTTTGACGACTCCACCTTTACCCATTCCATGAATGTGGGCCTGATCAGCAATGTGCTGGCCAAGTGGCTGAAGCTCACGCCGGCGCAGGTGGAGATGGCGACAGCCTGCGGCCTCTTCCATGACATTGGCAAGCTGAAGATTCCCCACGCGATCATCACAAAGCCCGGGAAACTGGACGCCAAGGAATATGCGCAGATCCAAAGGCACCCGATCCTGGGATACCAGATGCTGCAGCAGCAGAAAGTGGACGATCACATCCGCAACGCGGCTCTGATGCATCATGAGCGGAGCGATGGAAGCGGTTATCCCATGCGACTGTCCGGGAATCAGATCGATCCCTACGCGCGCATTGTGGCGATCGCCGATATCTATGATGCCATGACGGCACCCCGCGTCTACCGCGGACCTTTGTGTCCGTTCCGCGTGATCGAGATGTTTGAGAAGGAAGGGTTCCAGAAGTATGATGTGGAGTTTTTGCTGATCTTTCTGGAAAATGTAGTGAACACTTATCTGCAGACTCCCTGCAGATTAAACGATAACCGAGAAGGTACGATCGTATTTGTCAACAAAGAGAAGCTGTCACGTCCGACCGTACAGTGCGGGAGCAATTATGTGAACCTGATGAATTTCCCGGATCTTCAGATCCAGGATATCCTGTGAGGAAAACCCGATGGCGAAAACGAATTTGATCGAGCTCTACGTAAACTGGCCGCAGGCACCCGCGGATGCCCGGACTTTTGTCTCTGTAACGGAGGCGCTTACTGCTCTTTCAAACATAGACATCGCATCCGGTGAGAGCGCCGTATGGACAGGCCGGGAGAAGGCTTTCCCCGATCAGGATTACGATGTCACTCCAGTCACGATCTATATCGGCGCAGGGACTTACAGGGAACAGCTTGTGATTGACCGGCCGAAACTCGCCATGGTCGGTGAGAAACTCACCATGCTCGGCGAGAATGATACAAACAGCCAGTCCGCTCAAACAGTCTTGGTCTATGGTCTGGGCGCTTTTGAGATCATGCCGGACGGCGAGAAACGCGGCACCTTCCGCACCGCTTCCGTTCGGATCGATGCGCCGGATTTCACCGCCAGAAATATTGTGTTTCAGAACGATGCCGGCTTCGGTCGTACGGTAGGCCAGGCGCTGGCGTTGTATGTGGATGCGGATCGCTGTTATTTTGAGAATTGCCGTTTCCTGGGTAGCCAGGATACGTTGTTCACCGCTCCCCTGCCGCTCAAAGAAGCCAAACCCGGCGGTTTCAGAGGTCCCGGGGAGTTCAGGCCCCGTGTGATGGGACGTCATCTGTACCGCGATTGTTTTATTCAGGGCGATGTGGATTTTATCTTCGGCGGCGCCACCGCATGGTTTGAAAACTGTGAGATTTTCTCCAAGATGCCCGGAGACAGAAAACCGCCCGAGAGTCCGGACAATCAGCAGATTTACGGTTATGTGACGGCCGCTTCCACCTTTGAGGAAGTGAAATACGGCTATGTGCTCCACCGCTGCCGCCTGACCGGCGACTGTCCGCCTCACACGGTATATCTGGGCAGACCCTGGCGTGAATTCGCCAAGACCGTCTTCCTGGAGTGCGAACTGGGTGAGCACATTCACCCCTTGGGTTGGGCCGACTGGAAAAAGGATCATGATCATTTCTTCTATGCGGAGTATGCTTCCACCGGCGCCGGTGCGGATCCCGCGGGACGCGCGGATTTCTCACACCAGCTCACCGGGGAACAGGCCGCAGAATATACGATAGAGCGGGTTCTGGATGGCTGGAATCCTTAAATATTCCTGTCATCTTTCTTCTTCAGCAGCTGCGAAGTATCCAGCACATCCGCCTCTTTCTTTTTGGAAGTCTTTTTCGGCTTTTGCGGCACAGGTTTTTTAGGCTCTGTCGACTGCACGTCCGACTGCTCTGTCGGTCGTGTATTTTTTTGTTCTTCTGTCTGCGCATCCGTGTCCGCTGTATGCTGTGCCGTTCTGCGCTTCGCCCGTGCTTTCACCTGCGGCACATACTGGAACCGCCGCATCGCCACATCCGCCAAAAAGAGCAGGATCGCCAATCCCAGCAGGAAATTGGTCAGAGTCCTCTTCTCCCGGTTCTTGGACTCGATCGTCGTCCAGACAGGATCGTCCTCACCGATCACTTTTCCGTAGGCATTCGCAAAGTTCAGATAAATCTCCGGCGTCACATTAAACTTATACTCGTCCGAGAACTGAACCACAGCCGCTGTGGTTAGGTAACTCCGGATCTCCCCATCCTCTGTCCGACGGACATTCAGATGATACATACAGGTCTCCCCGGTGGGCAGTTCGGTCTCATAAATGCCGGGAGCGGTGGCGTAGAGCCGCATTTCGCTGTTTGTGCCTGCCGGATCCACCACCGTGGCGAGCACCTCTGTCTGTGCGGTATAGTCCTGCGTGCGGTACACCACCTTGGTGGAATCGCCCACCGTTTCCACATTCACATTGTCTCCGCCCATATTTGCATTTCCGGCGGCATAATCCACGATACGTTTCCAGAGCTGCACATAATCGTCTTTTCCGATGAAGCCGCCGCTCCACTGCCCGGTTACATCCGTATTCCACGCCACGGATCGGCCCAGGCCGTACTGCCATGTGGTGAGGATCGGCGCATCCTTCTCCACTGCCTGGATCACCTGGCTGGATGCCGTCTTGGGAGTCGCAGAGATAAAGCCGTATACGGCCGGCCAGCTGTCCGCAAACAGGTTGTTGGTCAGTTCATTGTTCCTGCTCACCGCCAGGGTGAACTCACCGTTCTGGATATAGCTGTCTCCGCCCAGGAACACTTCCTGCGCAAAGATCTTGGGGATATCGGTGGACAGATCCGAGTAATAGTATCTGCCGCCGCAGCTCTTCGCCAGCTTCTCTAACAGCTGGGTATCCGAGCCGCTCCCCACCGCCACGGTGGAAAGCGTCACGCCGCCGTTTGCATAGTCCTTGATCACGTCGTTATAGTTTGTGGTCTCTCCCATACCGTCCGTCAGCAGCACCACATGTTTCTTGGAAGCCGTGCTCTGGGAGATCACCTGATATGCCTCCACCAACGCCGGCTTGATGGTTGTGCCGCCACCGGAAGGGATCGCCTTGATCTTGTTCTTGATAGCCGTGCGGTCATCCACCGGGGTCAGCTCCACCTGCCAGTCATACTGATCGTCAAAGGTGAGGACGCCCACGTAATCGCTGTCCTGCAGATTGTCCACCGCCACAGTCGCCGCCCTGATGGCCACATCCAGGTTGCTGGCGCTGCCCAGTCCGCCGCCCATACTGCCGGAGTGGTCGATCACCATAACCATGGCCATGGTCTGCATCTCATTCACGGTCTTCAGCCGCATATCCACGGGCAGGACGGTTTCCAGCACCGTATCCCGGTAGCCGCCCAGTGCAAAACTGTTGTCTCCGCCGCAGCATACAAAGCCGCAGCCGTAATCCTTTACATAAGTCTCCAGCTGGTCCAAAAATCCCTTGGGCAGGTCATCAATATAGGTATCCACCAGAATGATCGCCTTATAAGCCAGCATATCGTCGATGGTTTCCGGCGCATTCAATGCAGACACAGACGTATAGTCGCAGCCCGCCGTATTCAAAACGGTATTCAGCGCGGCAGGGGACGTATTTTTCCCGGAAACCACCAGAATCCTGGGGGCGGCCTCCACCACAGAGTATGCCGCATAGGAATCGTTCTCGGGGCAGTTGTCGCCCTTTGCCTGGATCTGAACCCGCAGGCTCTCCATGGAGCCGCTGGTCACATCTTCTTTCACCTGGTCATTGAACACAAAGCGGTTGCTGCCTTTGTTCAGATGTACGGAGTAGCCCGCCGTCTGCGTGCTGCCATGGTAAACCGCGATCACCGCCTCCGTGTCATAGTTGCTCTCCGTCAATACGGTGATGGCATATTTGTCTCCCGGATGCAGATAGGCCGGCAGCGTCACATTTTCGATATAGGCGTCGTCTTTTTCCTCGTCCTCATAGAGCAACGTCAGATATTCGGTCTTCCCCGCCATCAGCGCCTGGGCCATGTTGCGGATATCCCCCTGGGTCTGCTTGCCGTCAGTCAGCACCACAATGCGTCCCGCGGCATCGCCGGGGATCAGCGTCAGCGCCCGGGACATGGCCTCCTCAAAGTTGGTCGCCGTCTTCTCCGGGAGCGTCATCATACCGCTGTATTCCCTGTCGGATAGAAACTGCTCCACCAGCGCGTCCTTGCCGAAGGTCACGATGCCGTACACGTTGCCCGACGGCATCTTGTAAATAGTCTTTTTCAGATAAGCATTCATCTCATCCAGATGCTCCCCGTTGCTGTTGGAAATATCCACAACAAACACAGTGGCAGTCTGCGTCCTGCCCAGCCGGATCCGGATGCCGAACAGTGCCAGCACCAGGCACAAAAAGACAATGCCGCGCACCGCCAGATAGAATTTCCCGCGGTACCGCATCTGATATACATACAAAATCCATTCCGCAATCAACAGGATCAGCGCCAGTCCGATAAACACATTCCGCAGCGTATGCTTTACCTTCTGCAGCTGCACGGATGTGTTGCCTGTGACAGACTGCGCCTGTGCTCTTCCGTCCGACTCTGACGCCGTCTGAAAGCGCACGGCATAGTATTCTTCATATTCTTCGTTGCCGATGCGATACAGGCCCGCCTTTCGGGGCTTATTTTCCAAAAGCACCGCATCCGCCCAGGGTCTTAACGTAATCTCGTCCCCCGCGTAATAGACCGTGGAGTCCAGCCATGACGTGTCCGAGAGATACACGATGGCATTGGCGAGAAATACCGGAAATTCCGCCCGCAGCGGGAAGTCGGACTCCCGGATATCGAAGCCCACTACGACCTCTTTTCTGCCGTTCCGTTCCCCGTAGTATCCAACGCATTTTCCCTCATACTCCAAAAAGCTCTCCGCCCACTCCGGCAGCGAAAAGCTGTATGCCTTGTTCACACCGATGGTAAAATCGGATAACCCCGTCGTCAGGTTGGTGTTCTTCGTGTGCACGACAATGTTTTCCAAAACCTCTTCCGTGGCGGTGCCGTCGCTTGCATTCTGTGCCCGGGGCGCGCGGAAGATCAGTTTGTTGCCTCCCTCCGCATGAGGCTCCTGCCCCGCATCGTAGATGACCACATTGAATCCGCCCTGCCCGTCTGCCGCAGCATCATTTCCTGCTTTGGTGACACTGCTCCCTGTCACCGCCAGATATGCTTTTTCCAGGAAAGTATTTCCACCGCTGACCAGCAGGCCGTTGATCTGGCTGCCGTTTCCCTTCACCGCCCAGGAAGTGTTGTCCGCTTCCAGCGTATCCTGCGCCGGCGTCTGCATGCCGCTGACCTCAGCGCGCAGCGTCTGTCCCTGCCAGTCCAGCTGCTCAAACAGGCACACCTTGGTCTCATCCGCATCCAAAGTCATCTGCTTCAACGCGATCAGCTTCTCCGTATCATCATACAGGCCCACGTCAAAAGCGGCTTTCTCGTCACTGTAGTTCCGGGTGCTGACCATGACGTCATAGAGCCCGTCCGGGCGCTTGGCATACACGGTATACTCATTTGCCACATTCGCCGCCGGCTCGCCCACCACATACAATTCTTTCTCCGCAAAGCCCGTCAGCCCTTCAAAAGCCGCGGCCCCCGCGCCGTCCGTATAGACCATCAGCACGGAACTGCCTTCTTCCTCCGATCCCGATAGCGTATCCAGAATATTCTGAGCCACCGTCAGACTGCCGCCCCGATCCGTACAGGAAATTCTGCGCAGGATTTCCGCCACTTCCCCCGGATCACTCAGGTCAACCGCCAGAAGCTCGGTCCCCGCACCGTCCGCCGTCACCACGGAAAACTGGGTGTTGTCCGCGCTTTTCACATAGTCGCAGGCCTGCTCCACCGCTTCCTCCAGCCGGGTTTTGCCGTCTGTGCCCACATGCTGCATGCTTCCCCCGGTATCGATCAGCAGAACCCGCCGTCCCTTGCTGACACCGTCCGTCCGGATAAACGGAGACATCAGCGCAATGATGAGCAGCGCAATGATCGCAATCTGCAGGTACATCAGAATGTTGTGCACAAACTTTTCAAAGAAAGTTCTGGAATGCTCGTTTTTCAGAAGCTTCTTCCACAGCAGATTGGAGGAGATCAACTGGTCGATCCCCTTCGGTTTTAACAGATATAAAATTATGATCACCGGCACCGCAGCCAGAAACAGCAGCGGCCAAAAACTCTCAAATATCATATAGCATCCTTAAATCCTGAAAAATTAATTTGTTGAAATCCGTTCCCGTACTGCACACCGCATAGACCGCACCCGCCTTCGCACAGGCCCTGCGCAGGTTTCCGCAAAACTGCTCCACCGCCTTTTCGTACACCCGGATGCTGGCAGCATCCAGTGTGAGCCGCAGCGTGTTGCCCGCATCCTCCATATCGATCAGGTTCCGCGTCCCCGTCATATCCACCGCCAGCTCTTCCTCCGCCAGCACGTGGAGAAACACCACTTTCTGTTTGCGGTAATTCAGAAAACGCAGGATACGCTCCGCCGCAGGCTGCGCCTGGACGCCCGTGGTGCCACGCAGTTCCGGCTTGGGCTCCAAAAATGCCTCCTGTAGGAAATCACTGATCAAAAACGTCACTCCCGGCCCTTTCGTCGGCAGCCGCTTGATCGCCTCCTCAATATCCACCGTCCCCTCAAACCGGCACTGGGACAACCAGTGGGACAATCGCGGAAACGCTTTCCGCCCGCCATTCAGCGAAAGCGGCGACTGCATCCGCTGCATGTCATACACCAGGACTCTGTCCATATTATTCAGGCTTAAGTAGGCAAACGCCGCCGTCAGCATACAGACCAGCTCACTCTTTTTCTGTTTTCCGTATTCCATGGAGGCGCTGGTGTCGATCAGGATCGTGACCACCGCTTCCTTTTCTTCCATGTATTCCTTCACATACAGCCTGTCCAGCCGCCCGTAAGCATTCCAGTCGATCCACCGGATATCATCCCCCGGCATGTACTCCCTGAAATCCGAGAATTCCGTGGACGACCCCTTCTGCACCGACTTGCGGTTTCCCGTCAGATTCATGGACGTCTTATGCCCCATGGCAAGCCGGAACCTGGACAATGTGTCGTAAAACGCCGAATTCAATTCCATCTTGCTACCTCAGTTTTATGATTATTTTAGCCTGCTTCGCAAGCATACATTAATCACGCCTTCTTCGCCGCCAAAATCTTCGTGATCACGCCATCTTCCGTAACCCCCTCGCTGATGGCATCAAAACTCAGCAAAATGCGGTGTCTGAGCACCGGATATGCCATGCGTTCCACATCCTGGAAAGCCACGTTGAAGCGCCCCTCCAAAAACGCGCTGGCCTTGGCACCACGGATCAGCGCCTGTGCCGCTCTGGGGCTCGCGCCCTCCTTGATGTACGGATTGGGCTCATGCGTCCCCATCACAATATTCAGCAGATAATCCATCACCGCATCCGCAATGGGAATCTGGTTCACTAGCTCCCTTGCGGTCAAGAGTCCCCTGCCGTCGATCTTCTTCTCGATCACGGGCGGTCTGCTGCCCTCCGTTATATTGACAATTCCCTTTAACTCCTCCTTGGAGGGAAACGGTACCATAACCTTAAACATGAAACGGTCCAGCTGCGCCTCCGGCAGCGGATAAGTCCCCTCCTGCTCAATGGGGTTCTGCGTGGCCAGCACAAAGAACGGTTCCTCCAGCTTGTGGCTGTCATTGCCCACCGTAACCGTATGCTCCTGCATGGCTTCCAGCAGCGCTGACTGTGTCTTCGGCGTAGCGCGGTTGATCTCGTCCGCCAGGATCAGATTGGCAAAGATCGGTCCTCTCTCAAATGAGAACGAACTGCCCTGCTCGTTTTTCACAATAATATTGGTTCCCGTCACATCGCTGGGCATCAGGTCCGGCGTAAACTGGATCCGCTTGAACGACAAGTCAAACACCTTACTGATGGTGCTGACCAGCCTGGTCTTGCCCAAGCCCGGCATACCTTCCAGCAGCACGTTGCCGCCGGTCAGCATCGCCAGCATGACCTGCCGGATCACCTCGCTCTGTCCGATGATCCCTTTCTGAATCTCTTGCTCACACGCCGCGATCAACTGCGCCATAGCGGCGGGCTCCTGCGCTCTCCCCTGCTCCAATTCGCTCATAACCTTGTTTCCTTTCTGTATTAATTAAAGCTCGCAAAATAGTCCTTGATCACACTCTCCATACCGCTGGGGTATTTTCCGGCTGCAATGCCTTCATAGGCATTCTGCTCATAACTGCCGATCACGGCCTCCGGGGACATATGTGTGCCCTCCCAACCCAAACCGGTGGGCGCCCTGAAATACTGGGAAGCATCGTGATCCGTGGAGTTGTCCGTCAGGCTGGAATCATCCGCAATGTTATTGGGAATGCTCACATAATCATGTTCCTCGTCGCTGTGACCGGTTCCCCGGCCGTTGCTGCCGGTTCCGTTTCCGGATTCGCCGCCGTTTCCGCTGCCGTCGCCGCCCTGACCGTTTCCGCTGTCTCCGCCGGAACCGCTGCCGTCACCGCTACCGTCACCATTTCCGTTGCCATCGCCGTCGCCGCTTTGCCCGTTTTGACCATTCTGTCCGCTTTGCCCGTTCTGGCCGCTTTCCCCATTTTGACCATTCTGTCCGCTTTGCCCGTTCTGGCCGCTTTCCCCATTTTGGCCATTCTGCCCGTTCTGTCCGTTCTGACCATTCTGCCCGCTCTGTCCACTCTGACCGTTTTGCCCGCTCTGTCCATTCTGCCCATTCGCCATCTGCTGCCCGGCCTCCCCCGCATTTTGCTGCATCTGTTCCGCCAACGCCTGCATGGCCTCCGCCGTCATCGTCCCGGTCTGTCCATCCTGTATGCTCTGTGCCAGATTGCCCAATTGACTGCTCATATCCCCATACTTATACTCCAGCTTTTCATTGGCCGCCGTCAATTCCTTCGGTGTCGAAGCCAGATCCAATTCCTGCGCGGAAGCCTGCAAACTGTCGATCATGTCCTGAAGCGCTGCCCGCTGCTCATCCGTCAGCGCATCCTGCTCAAAAGACTGCAGTTTCTCCAACTCCTTCGTAACCTCCAGGATCTCCTCTTTCTTCTCTTCCGCCTCTTTTTTTATCAAATGCTGCTCCTGCGCCAGCAGCTTTGTCTTAGCCGGGAACAGTGTCAGCCCGCTCATAATGATCAGCAGCAAAACAGCGCCCAGAATCTGCTTCCATGACGGCAGCACCCGAATCCGTATCCTGTCTTTCTGCGCCTTCAATCTGCGGAACGCATCCTGCCTCTGCGCCAGCACCATATTCATATTGCGCGATAGCTCCTGCCCATCCTCTGCTTTCAGATTCTCATACGCCGTGATGATACGCTCTTCAAATCCGAACCGGTCTATCGCAAGCGCTGCCTGCTCCATGGTCCTGCGCCGCAGCCGCGCCGCCACGACCGCCCCCAGGATTGCCAGCAATATCACCGCCGCTGTATACAGATTTGCATAATAAAATGGCACAATAAATGCAATCACCTGCAAAATGATCCCCATGCAGGCCCCGATTCCCAGTGTGATTATCAGTTTTTGCAGGAAATCCTGCATATTTAATTTGCTACGCACTCCCCGGATAAAATTCAAAAATTCTTTGGCATCCATTGTATTACCCTCTTATAATTCCAATGAGTCTTCATCCATTAAAAAATCATATATGTTCATTATCAAAATACCCTCATCATTGTAAAAAGGACGCGGAGTATCTGACGTGATCACAATTTTCTTAAAAGAATCCTTAATCTTCAAAAATGGTCTGATCTCCTGTGCCATCTTCTCCTCAGTGCCCAACATATATGCTGACTGAATATAATACTTTTTCGAACCTTTATTGCAAATAAAATCAACCTCCAGTTGCTTCTTGACGGGCTTACCCTCTTTCCCATTTTCCACAAGGGTCAGATTACCAACATCAACACGAAATCCCCGCATTCTCAGTTCATTATAAATTACATTCTCCATAGTATGTGTTACTTCTATTTGCCTGAAATTGATCCGCGAATTTCTAAGCCCCATATCCATAAAATAATATTTAAGCGGGGTTCCGATATAGGATTTCCCCTTTATATCAAATCGTTTCGCCTCTTCAATCAGGAACGCATCTTCAAGATACTCGATATATTTCGTAATCGTTGTTGCCGTAATCTTTGATCCATTGACACTTTTAAAAGTTTTCTGAAGTTTACTCGGATTTGTCAGAGCGCCTATTCCGGAAGAAAGCACGTTCAAAAGTGCCTCCATTTCTCCCACATTTCGAATCTTATTTCGTGTCACGATATCGCGGATATAAGTTTCCTGAAACAAATGATCCAGCATCACCATCTTCTGGTCTTCCGTCTGGGCTAAAACTACAAGCGGAATTCCGCCGTAAGTAATATACTCATTCCAACCGTCATACCGGTTTCCCTCATAAACCGTCATAAACTCCGCAAAACTCAAGGGAAACATGCGGATCTCATCCCCCCTGCCGCCAAATTCTGTCGCAATATCTCTCGAAAGAAATCTCGCATTACTCCCTGTCACATAAACGTCACAATTCTTTTTGTCCGCCAACCCGTTCAGAACACTCACAAATTCATCCAGCATCTGCACTTCATCCAGCAGAAAATAGTATTTTTCATTATCCGCCAACCGCTCTATTGCCCATGGATAAAAAACATGGGGATCCCGATACTCCATATGATCAAACAGATCAAATGCCAATTCAATGATATGATCTTCATCCACTCCGCTTTCCAGCAGATGCTCCTTAAACAGGGTTCTGAGCAAAAAAGATTTTCCGCACCGTCTGATACCGGTAATAATTTTGATCAAGCCGTTATTTTTACGCTTTATCAGTTGATCCAAATAATAGTCCCGCTTAATTATTTTCTCCATCTCAATACTCCTATAAGATATTTGGGTTAGTTTTTACCAAAATCTCTTTTAAGTATACCTCGGATTTCCTGTCTAAGCAAGCTATTTTCCTTACTTCAACAGCCTGGCCGCATCGTAGACATTCCACTTTGCGATCCGCTGATACTTCGGCAGGCTTGTATTGCATTTCTCCAACAGCGCGCCGTAGAAACTGTCCCACTCCGCAGCCTCCGCGCCGGCCGTTCCGGCATCCACATACACATCCGCCGTCAGCTGTCCGTCCCGCACATACAGCTTCACCGACCGAACGCTTTCATGCAGCGCCTTCACTTTTCCCTCCAGCATGGCCACGGACACCTTCTCCCCGTTTACCAGGGCGATCTGCGTATCCTTCCTGCCCCGCAGGTATACCCGGTTTTCCCGGATACAGCCGATATCTCCGGTGAGGAAATAACCGTCCTCCGCAAACGCGGCCTCCGTCGCCGCCTCATCCTTGTAATAGCCCAGGAAAATATTGTCCCCCGTCACTGCCAGCTCGCCGTACCCGTCCGCATCCGGCTCAAGCACCTTCACAGTGATGTCCTCAAACACCGTGCCCACGCTCTCCATATCCTCGTCATCGGGATAGTCAATGCTGAACGAAGACGCGGTTTCCGACAGTGCATAGGCATTCATCATATACATGCCCTCCCCCAGATAGTCTCTGCGTATCTCTACGCCCAGCTTCGCGCCGCCGCAGAACAGGTATTTCATCCTGCCGCCAAACAGCGCCCGCAGCCCAATCCCGGCCGCCTTCGCCCCCTCGTAGAACCAGGTATACACCACCGGCACGCCGGAAAATACCGTGGGTCTGATCGCCATCATCTCCTGCGCCATATTGGGAATGGACTCCGCCAGATACACCTGATAACCGAATACCAGCGAATAGATAAAATTAAAAATAGATCCATAGGTGTGGTTCAGCGGCAGGAACAGATAGCACACGTCCTGCTCGTTCAATGGCACTCTCCTGCCCAGGGAACGCCAGCCAGCAAACACATTTTTAATAGACAGCAGCACTGCCTTGGGAAAAGAAGTGGTCCCGCTGGTGAACACGATCTTGGCGGGCACATCCTCACTCTGCGGCTGCAGGGAAAACAGCTCCTGCAGCTCCTGTTTCCCCTCTTCCATACACGCCGAAAACTCCCGCTGAATGCAGAGGAAACGCACCTTCTGAAGATCCGGGTATTCCGCTATCGCCCGCCGCACCAACTCCTCAAAATCCTCATGATACAACAGACAGACAATATCGCACTTTCGCAGCGCATACACCATGTTTTCATAGTTCCAGTCCTTGTTGAAACCTGCGCTCACTCCCACATAATTCATAACAGCAATATCCGCGACCATCCATTCCAGGCTGTTCGGACTGAAAATCCCGATATTTTTCCCCGCATAGCCGCATTGTAATAAATACGCGGCAAAATAATTGACCTGCCCGATAAATTCCCCAAACGTCAGGACACGCTCCACGCCGTTTTTCTTCTCATGCAGATAAGGGCGCTCCCTCCATTTTTCATAGTCCTTTCGCAGAAAATCCTCCAACGCATTTGCAGCCTTCATCTCTTGCTTCCCCTCAATCTTTTTTCTTTTTACAATTCCTTCTCCAACAGCACATACTCATACACATTCGTGATGTCTTCCGCAGCGTAGTTCTGGGTCACCTTGCCGTCTCTGGCCAGGGCCCCGATACTGGGGCGCCCGTTCTGCATCAGCTCTTTCATAACGCTGTACACGATCGCTTTCCCCAGGCCCTGGTGCTCCTTTTTTACGCCCATGTACAGCATGACATACCGGGTCGGATGGTTCTTGCGGTAAAACAGCATCGGCAGGTTCCACGGCGCCAGATGATACACACTGTTGCCGTAATCCGGCACGCTGATATAGAACCCCACCGGCTTCCCCTGACAGTACGCGATCTTGGTCATGCTCATATCCATGATCATCTTGTAATTGCCGAAGATCTCCCGGAAATCCTCCCTGGCCACCTGCTTGTATACAGGAAAATCACTGTACAGTTCCGTGATCATGTCATAGACTGCATCCAGAATTTTGTCAAAATCCTCCGGCTTCGGGCTCTTGATCCGGTAGCTCTTGCCCACGAACTCCCGATACCGCGCCTCATATTTTTGATTCACATAACTCTCATCGATGGCACGATAATCGTTGGAAGTATAATGCTCCTTCACCCGGAATCCATTGTCCAGAAATAGCCTGTAATAATACGGTTTGTTATAAGGCTCCCCTGTGTAAGGCGCCGCATCAAACCGATTGATCTTGAGACGATATTTCAGCCAGAAAGACGCATCCACCGGTCCTAACAAACGCTTATATCCTTTCTGCCTGCAAAAGTTTTCTGCCTGCCCAAATAAAAACTTTGCGATCTTCCGGTTTTTCACACACTCAAAAAAGCCAAAATATGCCGTGTCATCCCCTGGATACGTGGTGATGGCAAACCGCCCCACAGCGGTCCCCTTGGCATAGACCAGGAACTTGTCCAGCCTGAAGTACTTCGAGAGCGGATGCTCCCCCAGAAGCAGATCCTCCATGGTATCCGGATCCTCCATATTGGTCTCCCTCGAATAAAGTTTCTTCGGCAGATCAATAAAGTCCTTTATGTAGTTTGGTTGTTTCGCAAATCGTACACACTTCATGTTTTCCCCCATTCCGATCATTGCTACATTGATCTCACCTGTTTACAGTACTCCCTGCTTCTCTACTCATAATATCATAATACCTTTGATCAATAATTTTCACAATATAAATTTCTAAAACAAACACAGCGGAACAGATAATTCACCTGCCCCGCTGCTATTGCTCAATCCTGCCCGCTCTCCAACTCAACGATCCGTTTCTTCAACGCCTCATTCGCTTCTGCCAGCTCTTTGTTCGTGTCTGAGAGCTCTTTATTCGTGTCCGTAAGCTCTTTATTCGTGTCCGTAAGCTCTTTGTTCGTGTCCGTAAGCTCTTTGTTCGTGTTCGTAAGCTCTTTGTTCGTGTTCGAGAGTTCCCGCTTTTCGTTCTTCAACACTTCCCTCTCATTGGTGAGATGTCCGACAAATTCCTGCAATTCTTCAACCCTTTCATGCAATTTCTCTATCTGCATCTTTGCATCCCCTTCATCTAACATTTTTATCGCTTCCGTCATCATTGTCATCATCTCCTCCGGCTTTGTTCGGAACTGATTGATCTCCACATACATCTCTGCAAATTGCGGATACTCCTGCACAAGCTGCGTTATATCGTCCGGCTTATTAGATGCCAGAAAACACAGCCATGCCTCCAGTTCTGTCATTTTCCTGCCTCTATCCCTATTATTAAACATACCACGAAAAATATCAAGCGATACAAAAATGAATTTTTGAATTGCCCGCTCTTTTAGACCGGTATCAAACACCACTTCATCCGGTGTTCTATGAATATATTGTTCCTTAAAAGCACTATACTTATCCGCACTGCTGTTCATTAATACAATCACGTAAACCGGGCGCAGGCTTTGATAATTAAATTTTACAACAGGTTCCGGCCCTTCCTCAGTTGCAGGGAAGCCTTTTCTTTTCAGTTTATCTGCTGCATCCCGTCTTTTTTTCCATGCTTTCCACTCACTTGCAGCCTTCTTTTGTTCCATTTTCAGCTGTTCATACTGCCGCACAACCATATCTGATGCATAGCATACTGCCCGCTCAAACGGAAACTCAACTGTAATACGTTGAATTTCTAAATCCACATAGGAGCCGTCTGCCAGTTTGACCACCATATCCATGATCATCACGGAACCTTCTTCACTCTTGCGGATTGTTTCTGTTGGCAGCACCATGATAATCTCAATCTGCTGCCCCATAACCTGCGTCAACAGATCCTCCAGCCTCCGGGGTGTCATAAGGATCTTAAAAAAGGGATCATAAAGCGCATTCAATCCTCGGTTTCCCATAAAAAACTCCATAAGCATGTTCTGATCCTCCACTCCCAATGATGAATAAAATCCATACATTTCAGGGCTCTTTTGAATATCTGAAATCACCTCCTCCCAAAGCCTTTCACTCCGTAGTTTTTGTGGCAGCATAAGACTGTCAATTGGCGGAAATAACTCCTGTCCCAGTTTCTCTCGGTCAGTTCCCATCGTTGCTTTTTTCTTTTTTGCCAATATACTCCCTCCCTTTGAAATGACTCTAAAATTTACAGTTATTTGGTCAATCTGACCGCTTATCATACGTAGTTTGGAAAACCTTGGACGAATCGTCCTGACAAATATGCGCTTATGTGAAGTATTTTTATGTTACGATAATCTACTTTATATGTCAATATATTACTTTATTTTATGTCACATTTTTTCATACATAACGGATTGCATTCTCCAACCCAATATGGTATATAAAGAATATCCTGTTTCTATATTGTCGAATCCATCAGCATTTTTATGCCATTCCGCGTATGACGCTTATGCGGAACTTATGAGAAGGGAGAAAAGATCCTATGGGAAAAAAGATAGCAATCGGAATCATAGCAATGATGTGTCTGTTTTTTGCGGCAGGCTGCCAAACTGCCACCGTAGATAAAACAGCGGAGGATTACAAAAAGATCGAGACTCTGACAAAGGCAGTGGATGAAGTCGCTTTTTCAAGGGAAACCTATTCCATGGATCGTCGCAAGATCTATGTATATGAAATCGGCAGTAACTTTCAAGGAAAGGATGATTTTTCAACCCGCCTGAAGTCCAAACTCGGAGACGAATTTGACGGAAAGCTTTCCAACGGAGACAAGTTCTATGTAAAGATACAAATCTCTGGAAAGGGCAATACCCTGTATGCCAATTACAAGATCTATGCGGGCGGCTATGAGGATGAAAATATGCTCTATCCCACCTGGAACTATACAAAACTTCCTTTCAGCGACGCCGTTTCTTTTGACGGGCTCGCTGCAGAAACCATCAAATAGGGTAAAAGCGTAAAGCTCACCTGCGTATCTCAATCTTCCCTGTACTGCCGTCCATGTGGATCACATCCCCGGTGTGCACAGCCTCCAAAAGCCCATTCACGCCCACAACAGACGGTATCTTCAGCTCCCGCGAAATGATGGCAGTATGCGACAGGAGCGACCCCTTCTCCGAGATCACGCCTTTCGCCGTAGCGAGCAGAAATACCCAGCCCGGATCCGTCATCTTTGTGACCAGAATTTTATCCGCCACATCTTTCGCTTCATTGACATTCTCGATCACCAATGCCTCCGCCGTCACCTCGCCGTTGGAACAGGGAACTCCTTGCAAAAATGCCTCCGACTTCCGCGGTCTGTAAGCATTGACAGACGTATGATGCTTGTCAAATTCCCGCTCCGCAAAGATCAGTCTGGAATACGCCGGCAGCTTTGCATACAGCTGATATTGTGCCTTACGTTCCGCAATCTGTTCCTTCGCAGCATGCCCGCCTGCTGCCTTTTCCTTCGCGGCGTGCCCGCCCGCAGCCTTTTCCTGCCTGTCCGCACCTTGGCTGACCAGCCCGAAAACCTCCTCCACACTCAGCCAGAACACATCCTCCGCATCTTCTATGATCCCATCCTGCGCAAACCCTTCTCCGATCGCAGTAAAGATCAGCCTCACGATCCCATAGATCCGGCTCCGGTTCAGCCTGGAGATCTCCCGGTTGGCAATCCCCAATGCCGCCCGCTTTTCCAGAAACCGCACAATGCGGTCTGTTTTTTCCTGATGCTTCGTTCCCTTTCGATGCAATTCCTCGTAAATCTCTTGTAACCGCGCTGGATCTTTCCGATAACTCATGATCCGCTCCTCCAAGAGCTCCGGATTGCTGCGAAAGGTCTTACTCTCTAACTTCAGTTCCTCCAGATTCCGATCCCCGTAAATCTGAATATATTCCTTTTTCTGCCGCTCATACTCCTCCGCAGTCAGGCTGTCTTTCCGGTACGCCAGCTCCACCAGTGCCCTGATGGGCTTCATACTCTCAATGTCCGAAATATCCGAAATGTAGCGGTTCATGTCCTGCTCCGCCTTGCCATATTTCTTTCTCAGCCGACTCTTCAAAAGCCCGGTAAACACAAAGGCATACATATCGTTCAGCAGCGTCACATCCCACACATCAAACAACTTCGCCTTGATCTCCTGATACATAGCAAGCAGTTCGGCCGGACTTTTCTCCGCATTGTACTGTGCATAAAACCGTGCCTGGATCCGTTTGAAATCCTCGTTCAGTTTCCGCATGTTGCGCGGCACCCGCGCCATCTCGTAAAAAGAATTCACATACGTCATCATCCGCACAAAGGGCGAAAGCGCCACCTCATCCCCGTCGTAGCTCTTATGCTGTACCCCCAGCATCTCCTGCCAGACCGGAATGATCTTTTTGTGAAAGGGCAGGAATTTCAGCACCGTATACCAGTTGCTGATCTTGTAATACACCCTGCCGTTTGCATGCCCCACCATATTTTGAAAGACATCCGCATGCTTATTTAGCTCTCTGTCATTTTTTAGCACCCGCGCACTGACGCCGCGAAACACGCCGCCATACACAATATTCACAAACGAAATGGTAAGCGGCAGCGACAACCCCGGGTAACTCTCCACGATATTGCTGTTGTCCAGGATCAACGGCGCGTCCGTCTTCAACGTCGTGATCGGCCTTGCCTGCAGAATAAAAAGTTCCCCGCCCCGGATGGCAAATTCAATGTCGTACTCCCCACCAGTTTGCTTATTTTCCCTATTTTCTATCTCTCCGACATCATCTACTCTGCTCTCGTCCCCGGCAGTTTCATTGCGCCCCAATATCTTCTTGATCCGCTCCGCCGTGCTGATCAGTTCCTCGACCTGTTTGGGTGAAAGCAGATTTTCTTCCCCCTCGTAATAATACAGTCTGTCTGTCAGATTATAATAATAAGTGGTAGTCGTCACCCTGTCGGACACAACGCCTTCCCCCAGCCCTCTGCCCACGGTGATGACACTCTCATTCAGTATCCCCTGGGGATTCGCCGTAAACATCACCCCGGAAAGCTCCGCATCCACCATACACTGCAGGATCACGTCCATGCGCAGCCCGCTTTTCCCCTGACCCTTCGTACATTCGTTTGCATACTTTCCGTGAACATGATCGGCTTGATTTTCCGCCCGCTCTCGGGATGCATACGCCTGTACATGCTCCGCCGCCAGCGACTGCACACACTGTCTGACTTTCTCCCTGCAATCCTCCCTGGGAACATTCAGATACGTGTCAAACTGCCCCGCAAAACTCTGCCCCACACCGTCCTCCAGACCGCACGCGCTCCGCACGGCATAGCGCACGTCCGATTCATCCTGGTTTTTCTCTGCAGAGGGAAAAGAAAGCTCCAAATCCTCCCGGAAACAGATTTCCGGCAGTTTCTTCTCCTCTACGATCTCTTCAAAACGGATCACCCTAAAATCAGGCACCCGGATGCCGTTCTCTTTCATTTTTTTTAAATTTAATATTTTATTTCCGGGCATCCCTAAACCGAGTCCTCCTGAATCAATTCGATATCACATCCGTTCAGATCAAATTTTAATTCATACGCATCCTGTTCCGTTACGATGACGATCGACTCATCATCCTTGATCCCTTCCAAAGGCAGCCATCCCGTGACCGCTTTCCTGTCAGGATAGATCAGGCGCACTTTATAACGGTCGTTCATGCCGATCACTTCCTGTTTTCCATTGCTGCCATATAAAACGAATCTTTCACCGCCTCCAATTCCTACATCCTCAAAATGTACAGGCGCAGTATAGATGCTTTCCGGATCGATCTCCGATTCGTTTAGTTGACGGAAATACGCTTCTGTCAAAAGCGTTTCAAACATATGCAGATGTTCCTTTTGTTTTTTCAGATCTGTACCAAACAAAAGATTGGCAGCATACATATCGATAGGCACACACTTACGATCCGTCCTGACCTTGCATGAGATCCGCGTTCCGAGAAATCCTTTTTGAACGCTTACGTCCGTCCTGTTTTCCGGCAGGACCGTATATGCATGATGTGCATTTCCGAATAAATCCAGGATCACAACCACCATCTTCCTTGACCTGGTCAATGCCACATATGCTTTACATCTATCTGTAGACTGCACTCCGGGCCGTGGCATCCGGGAAACTCTCTTTCCGAACGGTTCTCGCAGATCCACAAGGATCACACTGCGCATCGCACAGGTATAATCATTGTAATTAAGCTTTTGCCTGATATATTTTTTGAAAGCATCATATCCGGAAGATTTCAATCACGACTCACCACCTTATTCTTTGATACGCTGTTTTCTTAAATCTTTCCCACCAGCAAAAATACCACAATCGTGAGCAGCATCGTGCTCTCCTGCAGATACGTGTACCGCTCCACCTTGTCCACCAGCACGAACTGCTCCGGATCTTTGATAAACTGCACAAACTTCCATGTCATCCAGGACACCAGCAGGATCAGCACCGCCACGGAGATTTTGTTCAGCCGCCACACCAGAATGATGTTCGTGATGATATCCACAATCGTCAGGATCAGCACAAACCGGGTGGACTTCCGGTATCCGAACAGCTTGGAATAGGTCGTATAATCGTTCTCGTCCTTAGGCGCCTTGATCTTTCTGGATACCTCCCAGATCAGCGCCGGGAAATACAGCGTCCACAGCGCCATCACCGTGGCGATCGTCACAAAGGGCAGCTGATACTTGATCACGGTAAAAGAGATAATATACAGATTCACAAACATCTGCACTGGATTGTGGGTCACCAGCGCCAGCGGGAGGCTGGGCTGGATCTTTGCCTTCTGAAAAAACCACTTACTCATCAGATACCCGTAAAAATACAGGATCATGCAGAACACAAAGTTATTCAAAAACAGAAAATTCAGGACTAGCGCCACCGCTTCCACGATCGCGCAGATGATCACCACATCTTTCTTATATACTCTGCCGTCCGCCAGCGGTCTGTCCGGAAACAGCACCTTGTCTGTCTCAAAGTCCTTCAGGTCATCCGCAATCCTAAGCCACAGCAAAAAGGCAAATACGGTGAACGCACCGATGAACTCCTGGATCCCGATCTGAAATTTTGTGATCCCCTCATTCAGCAAAATAATAAAGTGGATCTCCCCGAACACAATGCCGCCCAACACCAGCCTCGGCAGGATCGGGTAACGCTCCTTAAAATAGATATGTAATCTCTTAAACATGTCTCTCTCCGATTTTTTCCCCATAGCGCACGACGGTCTCAATCCCCTCCGCGCTCATCCGCACAATATCCTCATCCAGATCCGCCGCACCCTTTTGCAGCAGCACAATGATCGTAGAACCGCCGGGTTCGAAAAATCCCTTCTCCTCCCCCTTCTCAAACTCCCTGACCTTCCGGTTCCGGATGCGCCCCACCAACAGCGCGCCGACTTCGATCTGGATCACCCTGCCGAAATGCTCCGTCTGATACCCGTTGACCACGCGGGAATTCTCTTTATAAATCTTATGATCCTTCGAGATCGAGCTCACCGTGTGCAGCTTCCCTTTGACGGAATATCTGGCCGTAAGCCTGCCCCGATCCAAAAAACAATACCTGTGATAGTCGTCCATGCAGAGCCGGAATACCAGGCAGCGCCCGCCGCTAAAGTCCGCCGGATTGATCCGACTGCCCGTCTCCGAACACTTTCTGTCGCCGCAGTCCAGCAGTTCCGCCACCATATAGTCGCTTCCCTTCACCCGGACCATCAGACCGTCACTGATCTCATACGCCAAAAGCTTCGCGTCCGCCGGCGAGATCAGCGCGTTCTCATTCCTGTCGATCTGCCTGGCCCCAGGTCGCAATTTCCGGGTAAAAAAATCCGAAAAGGACCGATACGCTCTGTCCTCAAAATCTTCCATCCGGATGCCATGCTCCCTGATAAACTCCGGGATTTTGGCTGCACTCGCAGGCTGCCTGTTATACCAGCCATAGATCCGCGATGTGCCCGGAGAGATCACTAATTTTAACAACATCCTGCCAAGCGGATTCCCGTACAGAAACTGTAGCTTCTCCTGCCCATACTGCTGTATTTCTATGTAAGTCTTACTCTGTCTGTCATAAACCTTCACCGGTTTCTTTTCTCCTTACAAAACACATTTTTAATTGCTTCCGTAATTGTATATTACAATTCTTCCCGTATCAGGCCGCGCAACAACTGCACTGATCCTGACCCCGGCACCACGGTAGCCATCATAGTATAGGATCGTGTAATCCATGATGTCATCATCGATCACATATTGGAATCCGGATTTGGGAAAACCGATATAATACCCATAATCGTCATAACAATCAAATGTTTCAGAAACTTTTTTCCCCTCAAAATGCAGTTTATCATAATACTCCGGATCCCTGTGAATATTCGCAATAACACTCATAAATTCGTCATATTCCTGCCCTGTAAGGGTCATTGCAGCTACCGACCGCGCTGCAAATCCATAATTTTCACATTGAAATCTGAAATCCTGTGCCCCCACAGGTAATTCCAGAAAGAGAAATCCTCCACTGCCGGTTTGATATGCTCTGTCGCTATAGGTTTGAAATGATTTTCCCCGCCAATGTCCCAAGTCCCCACCATAATGAAAAATTACATAAAATAATAAAAATATAAGTACTGCAATAACAATGCCTTTCTTTTTCTTTATACCTTTCATCCCCGAGCCTGCTCCTCATCTGTCATCCCAAAACCGCCAGATACACCGTCAGCATTCCGACTGCCGCCGCCGCAAAGAATACATATGCTATACCCTTTGGTTTCACCACCGGTACCTTCAGTATCTCCAGCACCGTCACCACAAAAACCAATAGGGTAAATAAGATTTCGAATTGCTCCGCCTGCAATGTATAACTGCCCAGATTCGCCAAAGAAAAGATCAGCGCGGAATAGGTCACCGGCAGCCCTGTATAATACTTGACCGGTCCGTTCTCATCCGCCGTCACCACATTAAAATATCCCAGCCTGGCGATCCCGCTAACCGCAAACAACACATACAGCCCGATCTGATAGCCTTTGGTAAATCCCATGGCACAAAAAATAGTAATCGGCAGCGCGATAAAGCTCACCACATCCACCAGCGAATCCAGCTGGATCCCGAACCGTTTTTCTTCCTCCGTGCGCTTCACCCTTCTCGCCACGGCGCCGTCAAACAGGTCGCACACTCCCGCCACAATCAGACAGGCATAAGCGTAATTCAGTTTTCCGCCGGAGACCGCCACGCACATGCCGAGCACGGCAAACGCCATCCCCACGTAGGTCAGGATCACAGATTTATTCCACATTCCAAGAATCATCTCGTCACACCTTTCATCGACCCCATCTGACAATGTCATTATTTCTTCTGTAATGTCACGGTCCCCGTAGTGCCGTCCACCGTGATGATCTGTCCGTCCCTGATCTTCTTCATGGCGTCCTTACAGCATACGATCGCCGGAATCCCATATTCCCTTGACACAATTGCCGCATGACACAGGATCCCGCCGTACTCCGTCACAATTCCGGAAAGGATCGCAAACTTCGGCGTCCAGCCGGTATCTGTGAAACGGGTCACCAGGATATCACCCCTCTGCAGCCTGTCGATCTGCGAGAAATCCTCGATCACTCTCGCCACACCTGTCACTGTGCCGTTGTTGGCGCCCAAACCTTTGATCCCATCGCAATCCGTCTGACCGCCTGCCCCCGGATTTCCTGCCTTTCCTGCTGCCATCTCCGAAAAGATCGTGCCGATCTCATTTTCACTCATATAATTCCGGTATGCATTGTAATATCTCTTATTTTTGCGCACCAGTTCCTGAAGCCCCTCCGGATCCGCCTTGTGCTCAATGTAGTCCCAGAGATTGCCCACCTTTAAGAACCAGACATCCTCCCAGTTCTCCAACACGCCCTTTGCCTGCAGGCTCTTGGCATACTCTATGGTGTACACCCGCAGCAGGTAATAAAACCGGGTGGAAACATCGCGAAACTCCTCTCTCCACCAGAGCATGCTGCGCATGTTCGCCACTTTTTTGCGTATGCTTTTAAAGTTCCCCGGGGATACTTTTCCCGCGATGCTCTGCAGTACTTTCTCGTACATTTCCGCGCACTTTTCCTTGTCCGCCACCGGCGAATAAGAATCCTCCAGCGACACCATCTCCCGGATCATATCGATCATGACCTCCGGCTCCTCATAGTAACAGGGATAGGTGATGTCCAGCTCCTTGTCGGAGTGATAGCCGTACCGGTCGATGATCTGCTTTGCCTCAGCCCGGAAATCATATCCCGCTTCCTCGCCGCGAATCTTCCGGCTCAGATCCCACATCTCATAAAAAGGCAGCAGATGCGAAATATTGTCAATGCCGCCTAGCAGCGACAGATACTCGCTCTCCGAAACATATTTAAGCAGACTGTCCTTGTAAAGCGACTGATGTATGGTATTGATAAAAATCTGCCAGAAATAAGTGGTTTCACTCCGCCGATAAACTTTCTTCGTCAGATGATAAAAATCTTTTTTGATATTTGGGATCGATGCCTGCCCCGCAAGATGGCTGTCATACTTTTCCTTGTATTCGTTGTAGATCTCCAGCAGCTCGCTCTTGAAACGCTCTGCATTTCTTCTCCGATGATTCAGGATACGGGTCTGGTTCACCACGATCTTCAGCATATGCGCCAGGGTCTGCGGCGTGACCTTCGTGGTCTCTCCGTCTCCTTCATAATTTCCGATGATACCGTACTCGTTGTCGAACTCACGCTCCTTATAGCCAATGATCTGACTCATGGTCTTTTTCACCGCGCTCATGTTCCAGTACGGACGCCCGTAGAACATCTGTCCCAGCTTCCGCGGCAGTTCCTCGTCCTTCAGGATCTCCGAACCCACAATAAATTTCCGCAAGGAATACTCCCAAATGTATTCATACAGACTCCACATGTACGGCGTGCAGACCGTTGCGGACACGCCGCCGTCCTTGAAATCCGCCGTGGTCCACATATCCGCAATGCCGTTATACCGGATCCTTGTGATCCGCCTGGCCTGCAGCACATACAGCTTCCCGTCACACACCGCAAATTCAATGTCACAGGGATACCCGAAGAACTGCTGCACTGCGGCAAACACTTCCCCGTATTGCTGCACCGCCTCCGTCGTCAAAAACCGGTTCCTGAGCCCCCGCCGGATCTCCTGTTGTTCATACCAGTCATAAAAATACTGCTCCGGTCTGGTCTTACCGCTGACAATCTTCTCTCCCAACCCTTCGGACACCTCGATCACCATCTCCTTGTCCGCGCCCGAGGACGGATTCACCGTGAAACAGATCCCGCTGTACTGTGCAAGTACCATCTCCTGCACCACCACCGACATCTGCAGATCGTCCGTAGACAGTTCCGCATGATCTGCCAGGTAATGCAGCACCACCTCGCCAAACAGAGACTGATAGCAGCCCAGGATCTTTTCACACAGATCCTCTTTCTTCACATTCAGAAACGTATCATATTGTCCCGCAAAGGAGTACTGCTCCAGATCCTCCTTGGTGCCGCTGGAGCGCACGGCGTAAAGCCGCCCTTCCTGGGCAAGCGACTCCACCTGCGCCGCGATCTGCTCCGGCAGTGCAGCCTGCGCAAACAGTTCCCTGATCTCTTTGGACACCTGTCCCACCGTATATCTCGTCAGATGCTTCAACGCGGCTTTGATCTTTTCCTCCAGACCGTTTGCCCGGATCGTCTCCTCATAGGCATCGCTGTCCAGTATAAATCCGCCCGGCACCTCAAACCCGTATTTTTTCATCTGCAGCAGGAATTTACCCTTGTTGCCCAGCTTTTCTTCTCTCGTCTCATCCTTTGCCAATCTTACGATCATACGTCGTCACCCCGCTATCTGCCTTTGTTTAGAACATATTTTTCCTCAGCTTCATAAAATAGAGCATCATATTCAGTAAAATGTGTGTCCCCGCTCCCACCAGCACATAGAGCAGGTACAATCCGATCCCCAGATCATAAAACAGCCACACCACAAGCGCCACCCCAAACACGGAATCCGCCTGATCTAAGAACACGAAAAACACCTTCCTCGCACCGCTGATCTGCTTGCTCTGCGAGATATCCAGCCGCCTCTTTAGGAAGCTGTTGGGCAGTTCAAATAACGAATATCCTAACCCCAGCAGGATACCCACAAACACATTGTATCCCAGCCGGTTTTCATGATTTACGTAAAAGAAATTCCACGGTTCCAGCCCTGCCGCCCGGCACACCGCTCCCCAGAGGATCGCAAAGAGCAGATTCAGCATGACATAGCCGAACAGCCCCTTCCAGGTCTTGCTGTCCCCGAAAACCCTCCTGCCGTCGGTGAAGTTTCTGCCCCCGTCGATGGGTACTCTGGCAAACCGCATCACCGGAAGCTTGCACCAGACCATATTAAAGATCCCTGCCAACACCGTAGGCGCCAGCGTCACATACATCATTCCGATCACTCTAAGCATTATTCCTGCCCCGCCTTTTTCTTCCCGGGTTTTCTGCCGCCGGAGGAATGCAGCGGATTCACCTTCCATGCCGCTGCCGCCATAAATACCAGCGAGAGCAGGATGATGCATATTGCAGACACAAACATCCACACCTTGCCCTGAGACAACAGATACGTTAACGGTCCCACCTCATCCAGATCAAAATTGGCTCCATTCAGCAGGCTCTCCCCTGTCATAATCTGTGTAAAATACTCCTCATAGAAAATGATGGGATTAAACAGCCAGAACACCATGGACTCTCCCATATAGTCATTTCCGTAGCTGCTGTATGCAAACAGTGCATGGATCAGGCTGGGAATAAATGTCCCGCCGAAAATGACAGCGTAAAACACAAAAGACAGGATCACTGCAGCGATCGCCTTTCTGCACACGGAAGAACAGAAAATCCCAATACTCCCGGTAAAAAACGCCAGCATGATAATGGTCAGAATGAACGTGAACAGGTCAAACCAGCTCAAACCGCCCACCACAAAAGCAAGCGCCATGATAGGTGTGCTCGCCACCACAAAAAACAGGATTCGGATCACCGCGGAGGTCACCTTGCCAAGCACGATGGAAAACGGCGACATGCAGGTGGTCAGCATGATATCAAACGTCTGCCGCTCCTTTTCCCCTGAGATGGAACCTGCCGTCAGGATCGGCACGATCAACATCACAATCCCAATCTGGGCGATCGCCACAACAGGAAATAAGTAAACCAGATAACTGTAGATATTGTTGCTGTAATAACTTCTGCTCTCTGCCTGTATAATCGACAATGCGATCAAAAATGCCACTGCCAGCAGCATTTCATACCCAAACAGGCCCCAACTGATCCGCATACTGCGGGCAGAAACCTGCAAATCTTTTTTTATGATCGGATTTAATTTGATCTTCACTGCGCTCCACCTCCCGTCAACTGCATGAACAGAGACTCTAACGTTCCCGCCTCTCTGTAAAAATCTGTCATGGTCACCTGGTTCTGTACCATATACTGGAGGAGCCGTCCGATCTGTTCCTCCGTTCCCTGATACCCCACCAGAATTTCATTTTCTCTCACCGACTGGACCGTCACGCCCGCCTGCTCCTGCAGCAGCCGCACTGCGGGCTCCATCTCGGAGATCACACGGATATGCAGCTTCTGTCCGCCGCCGAAATGCTGCATCACATCCTCGATCTTTCCTGCCGTGATCAACTGTCCCCGGTTCATGATGCCGATACTGTTACACATCTCGGAGAGCTCCGACAGGATATGGGAGCTGATGATGATCGTCTTTCCCATGGAATGAAGATTTTTTAGGAGCTCCTTCATCTCCACCCTGGCTCTGGGGTCCAGCCCGGAGCTGGGCTCATCCAGGATCAGCAGCTTGGGATTGTGCAGCAGAGCCCTGGCCACACAAAGCCGCTGTTTCATCCCTCTGGAGAGGGTATCCACATAGAATTCTTTTTTGTCCGTGAGATTTACCAGCTCCAGCAGATCGTCCGTGAGTTTCGCGATATCCCCGGAATCCATTCCGTACATGGAACCATACATGTCCATGTACTCCTTCACTTTCAGGTTGTCATACACGCCGAAGAAATCCGGCACGTATCCGATCATCCGCTTCATTTCCTTACTGCCCACCGGTGCGGAAGAATTACCGATCCGGACACTGCCGCCACTTGCTTTTAAAAGTCCGCACACGATCCGGATCGTCGTGGTCTTCCCTGCGCCGTTGGGACCCACAAAACCAAACAGATCCCCTTCCGGAATGTGGAGGGAGAGATGATTGACAGCCGTAAAGGAACCGTAATTTTTCGTCAGATCATTGATATATAACATCCCGACACCTCCTATTCCACCGCGTAGAGACATTTGTAGGCTACCTCATAGCATTTGTCATCCACTACCTTGTCTCCGCTGTCTGTTACGCCTACCACGATCACTCTGTCCGGATCCTGATTCGAATACAGAGAGGCAATCGCCACGCCGATGGCGGAAAGCTGTCCAATCTGCTTATTGCTCCAATGCTTGTCATCATCATCCAGGCAGTCATACATAAATTGACTGGCGAGATTATAGCCGTTCAAATCCGCGTATATGGGGTTTGCCGTGCCGAGATCCGCCGTCTCCCCGTTTCTTAACTCTCCGTACACATAAGCGCTGCCGTCTGCAATCACGGCGTAATAAACAAAATCCTCGCCCGTTTCATTGGTCACCTGCCCGAATATCCTGCCGCCGTAATATCCCGAGCTGAAATAGGAGGAAGCTGCCGCGCTGGTCAGAATACTGTCACAGATGATCTTCCCGGAATTCTGATCCCGCCTGCTGTTCCGCTGTGCCCGGAAGAAGCAGTCCTCAAAACTGCTGCCCGGTCTGATGCCGAAATAATTGGCCCCTCCGGTCTTTCTCATATGATAGTAATAACTGCCTTCGTCGTCATTTGGGTCATAGCGATAGGAATAATTGTCCGAGACTCCGCTCACAAAATCATATCCTTCGGCAAGCTTTAAGTCCCACTCCCTATGATCCGCATCATAGCAATACAGGTAGGAAGTGTCCATGCCCCTCCCGGAGGTATTTTCCAGTGTCACGGAATACACTGAGGTATTCACCACCTTAAAACCCCGGCCCCCCAAAAAGACAAGCATGACGGCACAGAGCGTTGTCACAGGCACAAAAACCCAGTATAATTCTTTCTTTTTTACAAATTTCAGGATCAGATACAGGATCGGTCCCACAAAGATCACATATAAAAAGATAATAAATTTCAAAAGCGTAAAATTCAGCGCATTGCTGTTGTTGCCCCAGAACTTCATGATCCTGGTTAAATAACGCATGTTATCCGAATAATTATTGCTATCATACCGTACGGAAGCATAGTTATAGGCATCCAGGATCATATTGCGCATATAGGATTCCACAGTCCCATATCCATACTGGTACAGATCCGTCTGCCCCGAAAGCTGCGACAGTGCAAACGGCAATACCATGATAGCCCCATCTCCCTGGGAGCCCACCAACCCGCTCTCGCTGCTGTAATAGCTGGTGGAATATCTTTTTTGCACATCCTGCAATTCTGCTATGACAATCACCCAGTCCTCCTGCGCATTCTCCTGTACCGCGTATATGCTCCGACACTTCACGCCCAGGTAATCGCCGATCCCCGCAAGCACATCCGTGGCATAAGGGCCGGTGCCCACCATCAAAACACCGCCATTATAATTCCAGTCGGAAATGGCATCCCGTTCCTCCGCGGTCAGCACTCCGGTATTGTACTGATCGATCACCAGATAATCCAACTCCTCCAGACCGTCCTTCAGATCTGTCTGGGTCATGTCTCTCAGCTTCACCGGATAGTTATTTCCATCCAGATAGAGTTCATCTCCGCCCAGATCCAAATAGGTCAGCGCAGAAAAATCATCGCTCAGAATCCCCATATACAAATACTGGGAATCTTCTATCAGAAAACGGTCAAAGCTTCTCTCTGAAACCTTTTTCCCCTTTTTGTCCAACAGATAGACCTGCAGGCTTCCCTCCTGATTGGAATAGCGCAACATTTCCTCATCTTTTCCCACCCGGACCGTATACTGTTTCCGGCTCCCCTGAGGCAGTGAAATCTCCGTGTCATATGCCGATAACATATAGCTTTGATACGGCGATTGTTTGGGCATCACTCTCACGGTGCCATCCCAGTCCGGTCCGTTATTCTCAATGGTGATCTGAATGCTGAAACTGTCGCGATCCGATCCCACCAATTCCGCCTGAATACTGTAATACAGCGAATCCTGACTCTGTATGTCTTTGGCCTGCGATATCATGCCTCCCGCCAACAGCCCTATCCCGACCAACGCAGCCGTCATAAGCAGGAAAAATCCTACTGCCATTCCTCGTTTTGCGTTTCTAACCCTCATCGTTGTCTCCCAAACCTTTCCTCTAAAAACTTGCAAACTGATATTTCTATTCCATTTTGGATATATTTTCCACAATCTCATCCGAAGCGATCAACGCAACGCCCACAGAAGTTCCCATCAGTACAATGAACAGCACGATGTGATAGATTCCCATGGGCAGCTTCAGAAATTCATACAGCCAGTATCCGATCCCTCCGACGATCACCACCGCGATCATCATCACCGCCATATTGAAAAAAGTATTGATGTTCCCACGCAGGGCACTGTACTCGTCATCCCATGTCACATAAGGCGCCGTGCTGTCCAACCGCATGCCGATCGCAATAGAAAGCACATGTGCTGCCAGCATCAGGACAGCGAAAAACAGACCGGTTCTTGCCGTGGCCCCCATATAATAGCAGACGATCCCATCTGTCAGGAGCAGAACAGGATAGGTGAACAGCAGGCTAACCGCGGCTTTTGCCCGGATCTGGGTCCGATAGGACACCGGAATATATTTTAGCAGACTCAAATGCTGTCCTTCTCTTGTAAATGCTGTCGATGCAATGGAATTCATTGCCGTGGCAATAAATGCAATAGCGATCATCACCAAGGTCAGCAAAAATCCCGCGCGCTCTTTTCCCATACGGTACAGACGGATAAACTCCGCCATATTCCCCTGCTCCTTTGTGAAATGCAGCAGCAAAAAGGCGCCTGCCGGCCAGATCAGGTTCACATAAACACAATTGTTGGCGAACGCTTTCGTCCGAAGCAGCACATGGATTTCCTTTTTCAGACACGCCACAAACGGTGTATAGCGTCTGATCCGTTCATAATGGGTCTCCGCTTTTTTCACGGATCCCAGTGCCGCAGCCGTATAAAGTCCCTCCTGGTACCACAGTTTTCCCGCACAGTAGAGAATCAAGACCAATCCTGCGTTGGTCCCGAGATAAGCGGCCAAATATCCGACGCTTCCCCGTCCCACCGCCTCGGAAAGCCACGGCACCGGGAAAAAGAGCAGATTCAATGTCCGCAGGAACAGATCTCCCCCGCTTCCCAGGATTTCCACATAGGTCTCCACATTGATCTCTCCGATGCCCTTGATGGAAACCAGAAATAACGCCACGAAGGCCACCAGAAGCGCCGTGGACACCTGATCAAAAACTTTCCTGCTTCTCACATTTTTCAGAAATGCCATCAGGACCAGGCTGAACACGGTACAGTATACCATGGGAACCAGCGGGATCAACAGGGTTCCGGATATGGCCGCGATCACAGAGATCGGATCAAGCGCCGCTGCCCATCCCGCTTCTTCCGCCATAGCTATAAAGTATCCAATGAACACTGCCGCCAGCATAAAGCATTCCATCAGACTTTCCGCAATGTAGGCATAAATGAATTTTGCCATCATCAGGTGATGTGCCGGGATCGGAAGCGTCACAAAGTGCTCCCTGTCGGATGAAAAAAACAGCACGCTGAAAATCACCCAGGTACCGAACACCATGGAGAACACCGACAGGATCTGCATGGCAAACAACATGCCGCCACCGGGATTTCCCGCCAGGATCAGCGCTTCCGTCATCACAAAACAGCAAAATCCCACCACCACGCCGCAGGGAAACAGGATACCGAACACCGCCACCGCCGCAAGCACTCTGTACAAAGTGCGCTTCGGCAACATCATCTGCGTATTTTTATATAAGATTTTGATCAAAGACCGGATTCCAGCCGGATTCATCTTTCTATTCCTCCCCTACATTGCCGCCTGTCATTTCAATGAAGATTGTCTCCAGACTCTTTCCGGGATGTGCCTCCTCCAGCTCCTGTATCGTACCCTGATACAAAAACTTTCCGTGATTGATGATGAGAATCCGATCACAGAGTTTCTCCGCCACCTCCAGTACATGGGTGGAAAAAAGCACCGCGTTTCCGTTGTCCGCATGTTTCCGCATCATCTGCTTCAGAGTGTAGGCAGCCGTGGGATCCAGCCCCGTCATAGGCTCGTCCAGTATCCACGCCGGCGGGTTATGTACCAGTGCCGCAATAATCATGGTCTTCTGGCGCATGCCGTGGGAATATTCCCGCATCGGCGTGCCCAGGGCATCCTCCATGCCGAAGCGCCCCACCAGCTCCTGTATTCTGTTCTTCCGATCCTCCACGGAAATGCCATACAGATCCGCAATGTAGTTGATGTATTCCAATCCCGTCAACTGTAGCAGCACATCCGGGTCGTCCGCCACATAAGCAAAATTCTGCTTTGCCTGCACCGACTCTTTCACAATGTCGAACCCATGAATGGATGCTTTGCCCTCTTTGGGTTTCAGGATACCAGTGAGCATCTTGATGACGGTCGTCTTTCCCGCACCGTTCGGCCCTGCGAATCCTACGATCTCTCCAGGCTTGATTTCAAACGAAAGATCGTCCACCGCCTTCGGTCCCTTTCCGTAAACCATAGATAAGTGTTCTGCTTTGATCACCGAAAAATCCTCCAAAAAAGAGAAACCGTCCACCCCGGTCTGCCGACTCATTCACCGCAGACCGGACTGTACGGATCTCTGATCATTTTTTAAATAATGTATTTAAAATTCCTCTCTTTAACACCTGCACGCCTGTATTGATCCCCGCATTGATCAGCTTATTCTCGATCTGCTTCTTTCTGCGCTCGCTCTCCTGCTCCTTCTTCTGCGCTTCCTTTTCCTTCTTCTTGCGGGCTTCTTCCTCCTCCCGCTCCAGCTTCTTGCGGGCAGCTTCCAATTCGCGTTCCTTCTGCTTCAAAGCAGCGGCTTCCTCCCGTTCTTTCTGCCGCTGTGCAGCCGCCTCCTCTTTCTCCTTCTGCTTCTGCGCTGCCGCTTCTTCCTTCTCCCGCTGTTTCTGCGCTGCCGCCTCCTCTTTCGCTTTCTGCGCCTCGAACTCCGCTTTCTCTTTCTCTAACTGTGCCCGCTCCGCCGCAAGCTTCGCTGCCTCCGCGTCCTTTTCAGCTTTATCGTTCAGCATTTCATAGGCGGAAATATTGTCCACCGCCTGGTCATACTTGCTCATGCCGTCTCTGGCCATCAGATTCTGTTTCGTCGCATCCTGGGCAGGTCCCATCAAACTCTGCGGGCAGATGATGGAAGTCTTCTGTGCCATGGTGGGCACACCCTTCTCATCCAGAAAGGACGTCAACGCCTCACCCACGCCCAGCTCCATGATCACATCTTCCGCCTTAAAATTTGGATTCGCGCGAAAAGACTGCGCCGCCACCTTCACCGCTTTCTGCTCCGAGGGCGTATAGGCGCGCAGTGCGTGCTGCACACGGTTAGACAGCTGTGCCAGCACCGTATCCGGAATATCGCTGGGACTCTGGGTCACAAAATAAATGCCCACGCCTTTGGAGCGCACAAGCTTTACCACCTGCTCAATCTTCTGCACCAATACTTTCGGGGCGCCGGAAAACAGCATATGCGCCTCGTCAAAGAAAAACACCAGCTTCGGTTTGTCCAGATCTCCCGCCTCCGGCAGCTTCTCAAAGAGCTCCGCCATCATCCACAGCAGGAAACTCGCATACAGCGTGGGATTCTGCACCAGCTTCACGCAGTCCAGAATATTCACCATGCCCTTGCCGTACACATCCGTGCGCATCCAGTCGAAGATATCCAGATCCGGCTCCCCAAAGAACAGATCGCCGCCCTGGGTCTCCAAGGGCAGCAATGCCCGCACGATACCGCCCAACGACTGGGTAGACATATTTCCGTAGGACAATGTATACTCATCCTTGTGCTCTGCCACATAGTTGATGGTGGTGCGCAGATCCTTTAAGTCGATCAGCAGAAGGCCTCTGTCATCCGCGATCTTAAAGATGATATTCAGCACGCCTTCCTGGGCCGGTGTCAGTCCCAGGATCCGGGACAGGATATCCGGTCCCATATCGGAGATCGTCGCCCGCACCGGATGTCCGCCCTCCTGGTAAATATCCCAGAAGCAGACCGGATACGCCTTGTAGGAAAACTCCTGACGGATGCCGAACTTATCAATCCGCTTCTCCATGCCGTCGGACTGTGCGCCGGGCTCCGCAAGCCCGGACACATCGCCCTTGATATCACACAAAAATACAGGCACTCCCGCATCGGAAAAAGACTCCGCCATCGCTTTCATGGTGATGGTCTTACCGGTACCGCTGGCACCGGCGATCAGACCGTGTCTGTTCGCCATGTTCAGCTGCATACATACCCTTTCCCCATCCGCAAGTCCCATATAAATCTTACCGTCTGTATACATTGCTTTTCTTCCTCACTTCTGCGCCAAGTCTGCTCCCCTGCTTTTTGACAGCTTTTCTGCGCTGATTATTTTATATAGCATAACTGCCGGCTTTGCTCTGACATTCGCATGCCATCACGTCCCATGGCACGTCTCATGCTTCATCGTATAACTTCTGAATAAAATCTCTCACCTGGATATTGTTCTCCGGCGTGGTATTCTCTAACGTCGCATGGATAAACGGTTTCCGCTCCTTCATAAACTTGATCACCGAGGTATAATCCATCTGCCCAAGTCCCGCGCCCACAGACACCAGCTTGTCATCCTCCACCACGAAATCCTTCAGATGCACCATCGCCACATCCGCTCCCAACACATCGATCGCCTCGTCCACGATCGCCACCTGATCCTTGTAATTACAAATATCCAACAGGTTCACCGGATCTAAAATAATCTGCAGATTCGGAGAACCGATCTCATCCAGCACTCTTCTGGCTCTCTTCGGATTACACACAATATGCTTCCACACCGGCTCAATGGCCATCACCACACCCATCTGTTCCGCATACTTCACCACCGGACGCAGGTTCGCGATAAAGGTCTGAAGCGCCTCCTCCCCATGACACTCCGGCACATGGGTATAAGTTTCATTTGGTGCCCCTGTCTCCGTGCCGACCACACCACATCCCAGCCAGGACGCAAACCTTAGATGCGCCATATACCGATGGGTAATCTGCGCCAGTTTCTCCGGATTCGGATTTGCCAGATTTAAGTAGCACCCCAACACGGCAATATCCACATGGTTCTTCGCAAATACATTCTTGATATACATCGCAAGTCCCGGCGTCAACGCCTCATCCGTCGTCGGAAACTCACTGATCACCTTCGCCAACGCCAGATGTCCGCACTTGAACCCAAGTTCACTCACATCCGCGATCCTCTCCTCAAACGGGAGATTCTTTGTGTCATGCAATCTGATTCCTAACTGCATATCTGCCTCCTTTAAATTGCCCCATTCTTACTCGTACTTCTCCAGATCATCCACCCCAATCAGCTCATACGCCTCGCCGTCCTGCCCTTCAATGGTCACATGATCCAGCGTCAGTCTCGCCACATTTCTTGCGAACAAACCTCTCTTGCTGCTGGCCTCCACGCCCTCGGACATGGCAGGTCTGTCACACTTCGGGTTCTCCGCATAGCTGATGTGGATATTCTTCATGTAGATCTCTTCAATCTTTGCCTCCGGCAATCCGTCAAAGTATCCAGCCGCCACATGGCAGTTTGTGCAGTCCATATTTTCAAACACCATCTTTTTAATAACAGGTGTTCTTTCATCTGCAGGATACACTTCTCTGGACTGGACATACT
Organism: Lachnospiraceae bacterium; assembly: GCA_017476665.1. Lineage (GTDB taxonomy): Bacteria > Bacillota > Clostridia > Lachnospirales > Lachnospiraceae > Acetatifactor. The sequence continues at coordinate 38,015 of JAFUZJ010000069.1, forward strand.
CGGTCTTGCCGTCCGGATCGCAGAAGTAGAATGCGTTCACCACCAGGGGTGTCATCACATGATCCAGGGTCAGATTGCGGAACACGATATTGCTCAGGATCGCGTCCTTGCCGCGTCCGCGTCTGGTCTTGATACGCAGGCCTCTGTCCGTATGGCGGAAAATGCAGTCCTCCACCGTCAGATTCACTACGCCGCCGGCCATCTCGCTGCCCACAGTCACGGCGCCGTGTCCGTTCTCCATCAGGCACTGGCGCACATGGATATTCTCGGAAGGCGTCTTATGCTTTCTGCCCATATAGATCTTGCCGCTCTTCACTGCGATACAGTCATCGCCCAATGAGAAGGTCACGCCCAGGATCTCCACATTCTTGCAGGACTCCGGATCCAGACCGTCTGTGTTGGGTGAATCTGCCGGATTGTTCACCGTCACGCCGATAAACCGCAGATTATCACTGAAATAAGGGTGCAGCGTCCAAGACGGGGAATTGCAGAATTTCACGCCCTGCAGCGTAATGTCCTTACAGCCGCTGATAAAGAACAGGCGGGGACGGAACGCAATGTTCATCACCTTGGGATCCTTCCACCAAGTCTCCTTTGAAGCGTTGCCGTTGATCGTGCCGCGGCCGTAGATCACCACATCCTCCACGCCGATGCCGCAGATCACGCCGGAGAACATGGGCAGAGGGTTTCCCTCCCAGGTACCCAGATTATATTCCTCTTTCTCATCATAACTCTCGATCATCCCGGGAAAAGTGGGGAATTTCGCCCGATCCGTAAACGCACGCAGCTCTGCACCCTCCGCCAGCTCAATTCTCGTATGGCTCTTCAGAAACAGGCTGGAAATGCGATACACGCCCGCGGGGAAATAAACTCTGCTGTCTGCGGGACATGCCATGATTGCCGCCTGGATAAAGTGGGTATCATCATGCTCGCCGTCACCCTTGGCCCCGAACTTCCTCACATTCAAAGTCACAAACTCTTTCTGCGTGCGGAAAGTCACCTCACCTAGTTTCTCCCCCTTTGTGCCCAATTCCTCGTTCTCGCAGACAAACACCTCCACATGCTGCTCGCTGTCCGGGATCAGATCATACAGAGAGGTGATCGTCTTGCCTGTGGCAACGACGCTCCCCCCATTGACCTCCACCAGATAAAGCGCCTTCGTAAAATATCTGCCGCCGTCCACGATCTCAATTGTCGCGCTTCTGGCAGTGCTCATAACCAATTTAATCTCCATCATCTTTCTCTCCTATCTGCCGCTCACACAGCGCTTTATACTCTGTTTATGTATTTTTCAGCCAACAAGATATCCGCCTCACAGGCTCTTAAAACAGCCGACTTGAACCTTGCCTCATCCGCCGCGTCTTTTGCCGACGCATCAGCTCCGTAAAACAGATCCAGCGTCTTCCTCACATTCTCTTTGAAAATATCCACCAGTTCCCTGTAATACTCATAGATCTCCGGACTCATGAAATCAATCGTATTAATCCACATATCTGCCGCCTTGGACGCATTGGCAAAGGTATAATCCGCTGCCAATTTCCCGTTCCACGCGCGCATCTGTGCGATCAGATCAGGATAGCCTTCTTTTTTATTACAAGTTGTTTCATAGGCCACGTACACAGGATATGCCAATCCTGCCGCCTGCCATACATCTGCCTCCACACTGCTTAAGTCGAACACACCCTCCGCAGTTCTAGGCAGCGCTTTCAGCTCCTTTACCGCCTCCCCAGCAGCCGCCACGTCCCCTTTCTTCACCGCCTCATATGCGGTCTGCAACTGTTCTTTCAACCCCATCGCACATACCTCTCTTTTTGTTTTTTTCAGTTCCGCTCATGCCAATGATGACCAAAAAACTCTTACTTTATATTATACCGACTTTTCCTATATCAGGCAATACAAAATAAGATTATTTGTCGTCTGCCGCCAGCGCATTGGCACCCGGAATAGCCGTGTCTCCCTTTGAAAATTTTATAAAACGTACGATCGCCACGATCGTCATCGTGAGATCAAACAGGAAAAAGATCAGGATAAAGATACCGGATTCTGTGCTCAGGCAGAAATCATAGAACCCATGTAGCAAGGTCGGAACCAAAAGGGCTTTCACCAGATTCTTTCGGCATTTTCCCGAATCTCCCTCTGCCTCAGCATACTTCGCCAGCCCATAATAGTACCCCATGAACACAGCAAAGATCACATGCCCGGGAACAGACAGCAATGCTCTTATGATTGCCACAAAGATACCGCCCAGGATTCCGTTGCTGATCACGTACAAAATATTTTCTATGGTTGCAAATCCCAGGGATACGGCCACGGCATACACAACCCCGTCAAATGTATAATTAAATTCCTTGTTTTTCCAGGTTCCGATTTTTAAGAAAAAAAACTTGCCTCCCTCTTCAATCAATGCAGTTAGAAGAAAATTATCCACAATGAGATAGATCAAGCTCTCCGTATCAAGAAAAAGGCCCACAACCAGTTCCCCCAACAAGCCGAAGATCACGGCGCTCACCGTACTTAAGCATCCGAACAAAACCAATTTCAGTAAAAGCTTCGGCGGTTCCTTCTCCACCTTATCTCCGTACCATACCACAAAAAAGAGTACCATGCTGGGGATCACTGCCAAGTTTATCATTTTTTCTTCTCCTCTATGTCAATATATTTTTTGCACACTGTTCTTCTGAAAGAAAAGGGCAGACCATCCGGACTGCCCTTTTATTACTGGTACCTTGTTCGATATCTCTTTTCTTACAGAGTCACGCCCTGCTTAAAGATTGCCATATCATGGAAACCTGCTTCCTCGCTGCGTACTTTTCTGCCACTCGCTGTCTCTACCACCAGATCAAACAACTTCCTGGTCTCAGTTTCCATATTGCTGTCCTCTACGATCACGCCCGCATTGAAATCGATCCAGTTGGACTTCTTTCCTGCCAGTCTGGAGTTCGTCGCAATCTTCATGGTCGGCACCGGTGATGCAAAAGGGGTACCGCGGCCGGTGGTGAAGAGTACAATATGCGCGCCGGATGCAGCCAACGCCGTAGCAGCCACCAGGTCATTGCCCGGTGCGCTGAGCAGATTCAGTCCCGGAGTCTTCACCGGCTCACCGTAAGCCAGAACACCCTTAACCAGTGCACTTCCGGACTTCTGGGTACAACCGAGAGACTTATCCTCCAATGTGGAGATACCGCCCTTCTTGTTTCCGGGAGAAGGATTCTCATAAATGGTCTGATTATGGCTCTTGAAGTAGTTCTTGAAGTCATTGATCAGATCTACGGTCTGGTTAAACAGCTCCTCGTTCGCACAGCGGTTCATCAGGATCGTCTCCGCGCCAAACATCTCTGGTACCTCTGTCAAAATTGTGGTACCGCCCTTGGAGATCAGCAGATCGGAGAACCGTCCCACCAGCGGATTTGCAGTGATACCGGACAGACCGTCACTGCCGCCGCACTTCATGCCGATGATCAGCTTGCTGACACTGATGGGCTCGCGCTTGAAGCCTGCCGCATACTTCGCCAGCTCCTTGATCAGCTCCACGGAATCCGTAATCTCATCCTCGTGCTCCTGACAGATCAGGAACTTCACACGATTTTCATCATACTCACCGATATAAGGCTTCAATACCTCAATATTACTGTTCTCACAGCCAAGGCTCAATACCAGCACACCGCCGGCATTGGGATGGTTGATCAGGTCGGCCAGAATGGTTCTGGTATGCTCCTGATCGTCGCCCATCTGGGAGCAGCCATAGGGATGCTTAAAGGTTACCACCTCGCCTACGGTCTGAAGACCTTCTTTTTCACGGTTCGCATCCAGCCACTTATTTGCCATGCGTACGATGGCGTCCGCCACATTGTTCACACAGCCGACGGTAGGCACCAGCCAGATATCGTTGCGGACACCCACCTTGCCGTTCGGACGGTTGAAGCCCATGAAGGTTACATCCTCCGTCTTCTTCTCCTCCACAGGAGTAGGATCATAGGTGTACTCCAACAGATCGCCCAGCGCGGTCTTCACGTTATGTACATGGATCCAGTTACCTGTCTTGATGGCTTCCTTTGCATTGCCGATCCGGTAACCGTACTTGATCACCTCTCCGCCTTCCGGGATATCCTTGAGCGCCATCTTGTGACCTGCGGGAATCTCCTCCAGTGCGGTGATCTCTTTTTCCACACCGTCCACGGAAACCTTGATGCTGTCTCCCTTTGGGATGGTGTTCAATGCTACAACCACATTATCATTGTCATTGATTTTTAAGAAATTTTGCATAATGCTGCCCTCATACCATTCGTCTTGATATCATCCAGATAAGCTACAACTGCATCGGTCAGACCGGGAACCTTGTTCAGATCCTGACCATGGAAGTTCTCGTTTCCGAGATAATCCGTTACAAAGGTTCTGGTGTCCTTGCCGCTGTTTGCCGCAAAGAACTCCAGCACTGCCTTGTCATCCTTCACCAGATACTCCTCGCCGTTTCTGTGTCCGATCAGCACGCCGTCTCTGATCTCAGAGCCGGTATAGAATGCCATCAATGCTGCGATGGAGAAGGTCAGGTGAGCGGGAAGCTTACCAAACTTGTCTACATAGCCAAGCAGGCTGGGCATACATCTTGCTCTCCACTTGGAAACGGAGTTCAGGGAGATGTCCAGAAGCTTGTGATCTACATAAGGATTGTCGAAACGGTTCACAACCTCTGCCGCAAATGCCTTCAGCTCATCCTCGGGAAGGGTCAGGGTAGGGATAACCTCGTCATAGATGGTCTTGTCCATAAAGTTTCTGATATCGTCATCCTTCATGGAATCTCTTACGATATCCAGACCGCAGCACCATGCAGCCAGTACGAAGGAAGTATGCGCACCGTTCAGAATACGAACCTTTCTCTGCTTGTAAGGATGATGGTCATCGGTGATGATCGCGTTGAAGTTGTCGATAGGCAGCTTCGGGAAATCTGCGCTGATGTCCTTGGGAGACTCGATTACCCACAGAGAAAAAGGCTCTGCAGTAACCATGATATCATCCTGATATCCCAGTCTGTCCCACTCAGCCTGCATGTCCTTCGGACGGCCTGTCACGATACGGTCTACCAGTGTGGAAGTGAATACACATGCATTCTCCACCCAGTTCTTAAACTCATCGGAGAGTTTCCAAAGGTCGATGAACTGCATCACGCACTTCTTCAGGTTGATGCCGTTGTCATCGATCAGCTCTACGGGAAGCATGATCAGACCCTTGCTCATGTCGCCCTTGAAGGTCTCAAATCTTCTGTACAGGAACTTGGTCAGCTTTCCGGGGAACGTTGCAGGAGGATTGGACTCAAACTTATCGCTGTCATCAAATACGATACCTGCCTCTGTAGTATTAGAAACCACAAACTTCAAGGTGTCGATATCAGCCAAAGCCATATATTTATCATACTCGTTGATGGTGTCAACCGCATCCGCCACGGATGTCACGATACGATCGATAATCTTACCCTCGCCGCCTACATTACCGCGAAGTGATACGGTATACTGGCAGTCCTGCTTGTGGAAATTCTCCAGATTGCCAAATGCAATAGGCTTGATCAATACGATGTCACCGTCAAACTTGCCCTGCTCATTTGCCAGATCAAACATGTAGTCAACGAACGCGCGGAGGAAATTACCCTCACCGAACTGCACTACCTTGATCGGTCTCTCTTTCTTGCCTGTTTTTGCTTTGTTTAATAACTCCATTGAACTTTATCCTCCATTCCGCGCTCGCGGCGCTACTTAGCGTTCCGGTCTGTAGCCGGTTTTTGAACTTAATACATTCACTATAACATATTTCCAAAATATTTTCCACCACAAATGTGTTGGAATATATATATTTTTTACGTCTTGAAAAAAGCCCCGACATTGGGTATAATTAGGCTTATGAAACTTGTGAAAATACTTTCATAGCAGCAAAGGGGTAAATACTCATGACAATATATGATATTTCGGAGAAAGCAGGAGTATCAATCGCGACCGTCTCCCGCGTACTCAACGGCAGTGCCAATGTAAGCGAAGAGACGAGACAGCGGGTGCTCAGCGTGATTGAAAAATATGAGTATACCCCCAATGCCTTTGCCAGAGGTCTGGGGCTCAACACGATGCGGACCATCGGCATCATGTGTGCCGACAGTTCTGACCTGTATCTCGCCAAGGCAATTTATTATCTGGAGCAGCAGCTGCGGGAAAACGGCTATCACTGCATCCTGTGCTGCAGCGGCTACGAATTGAACACAAGGCGTGAGTCTTTGGATCTTTTGCTGCAGCAGAAAGTGGACGGCATTATCCTGGTCGGTTCCAACTACATCTATGAGCAGGAATCCCAGAACAAATATATTCTGGATGCGGCGCTCACCACACCGGTCATGCTTTTGAACGGTGCACTGGAAGCCCCCAATGTGTACAGCATTCTGTGCGATGACTACACCTCCGTGCAGGAGGCGACAGGCCGCATGATCACATCCGGAATCCATGATATTCTCTATTTTTACAACTCCAATTCCTACAGCGGTAAAAAGAAACGCTCCGGCTACCTGAATGCCATGAAGGCACACGGTCTGGAACCGATGCAGGAATATTTCTCCGGTACCCACGAGGATATCTCCGGCATGACGGAACAGCTGCTGAAGCTGCATCAGCGCGGACAAGTCTTTCACGGTTTGATTGCCGCCGACGATATGCTGGCTCTGGCGGCAGTGAAATATGCACAGACTTTGGGAATCCGCGTTCCAGATGAGCTTTCCGTGATCGGCTACAACAACTCCATACTGGCACAGTGCAGTTATCCCGAATTGACCAGTATTGACAACAAGCTGGAAGCGCTCTGCCAGCATCTGACCGACACACTCATGGATGTACTTACAGACAACTATGGCATCAAAAATACCATGTTTTCCGGTGACCTGATCCTGCGGGGCACCACGAAAGCCCTGTGATTCAGGCGATTTGAATCCCGGTACCACCTCGCGGCACATACCGTATTGCCAGCGAGAATCAATAAATATAATTATCAAATATATCAAACGGAGGAATGGAAATGAAAGCATTTATGGACAAAGACTTCCTGCTTGAGACCGCAACAGCCCAGAAGCTGTTCCACGAGTACGCAGAGAAGACCCCGATTCTCGACTACCACTGCCACATCAATCCCAAGGAAATTGCAGAGGACCGTCAGTTCGACAACATCACTCAGGTGTGGTTGGGCGGCGATCACTACAAATGGCGCTTTATGCGTTCCTGCGGCGTGGACGAGAAATACATCACCGGCGACGCTTCCGATTATGAGAAATTCTGCAAGTGGGCAGAGTGCCTGGGCAAAGCCATCGGCAACCCCCTCTTCCACTGGAGCCATTTGGAACTGCAGAGATACTTTGGCTACAACGGTGTATTGAATGCCAAAACCGCAGACGAAGTATGGAATCTTTGCAATGCAAAATTAAAAGAGCCTTCCATGAGCGTACGCAATATCATCAAGCAGAGCAATGTAACTCTGATCTGCACCACCGATGATCCCGTTGACAGCCTGGAATGGCACACCAAGATTGCCGAGGACAAGAGTTTCGACGTCATCGTGCGTCCCGCTTGGAGACCCGACAAGGCAATGAATATCGAGAAGCCAGAGTATCTCGACTATCTGGCGAAACTGGCAGAGGTATGCGGCAAGTCCAAGATCGGCACTTTCGCTGAATTGAAGGACGCTCTGAAGCAGCGTATGGAATTCTTCAAGTCCATGGGATGTAATGTTTCCGACCACGCGCTTGAGTATGTAATGTATGCGCCCGCAAGTGACGATGAGATCGAACAGATCTTTGCAAAGAGACTGAGCGGAAACGCAATCACAAAAGAGGACGAGCTGAAATTCAAGACTGCTTTCATGCTCTTTGTCGGCAAAGAATATCATAAATTAGATTGGGCAATGCAGCTTCACTATGGCTGTAAGAGAGACAACAATGCAAAAATGTATCAGAAGCTCGGTCCCGACACCGGTTATGACTGCATCAACAACTATGCGCCTTCTGCTCAGATGGCTGATTTCCTGAATGCACTGATTGAAACCGACGAGCTGCCCAGAACTATTCTGTACAGCCTAAACCCGAATGACAATCAGGCCATCGGCACCATCCTCGGCTGCTTCCAGGATTCCACAGCAGTGGCAAAGATCCAGCAGGGCAGCGCATGGTGGTTCAACGATCACAAGACCGGCATGCAGGATCAGATGATCTCCCTGGCTAACCTCGGAAATCTGTCCGGCTTCGTCGGCATGCTGACCGACTCCAGAAGTTTCCTGTCCTACACCAGACATGAGTATTTCCGCAGAATCCTCTGCAATCTCATCGGTAACTGGGTAGAGAACGGCGAGTTCCCTGAGGATTACGATATCCTCGGCGAAATCGTAACCAATATCTCCTACAACAATGCAAAGAGATATTTCAAGTTCCCTTTGGACTGATAACAGCCTGATTAATCCTGACACAATGACACAAAGGCTGCCTACAGTAAAACCTGCAGGCAGCCTTTTTTTACGCTTATTTTATTGTTTACCGCTGCCGCGCAGCGTGATCGCCTCAAGCGCACGACGGACACGGATACTCAATACATTCGGCGCAAAGGGCTTCTTGATGAAATCCAGTGCCCCCATGGACAGTCCCCTCTCCTCTGCCGCCTCATCGTCCGAATCCGACAAAAAGATGACGGAAAAATCTCCGTTTGCATTTCCACCATTCTGAAGACGCTTCATTGTTTCAAATCCATCCATTCCGGGCAGCATGACATCCATCAGGATCAGATCCGGATCGTTTCCGCTTTCAATATAATTTAACAAGGCCTGCCCGCTGTTTAGCACTGTGACGCGCATGCCGTTTTCACTGAGCACATTCCCTGCCGTCTTCAGTACTGCAATATCGGCATCCACAACAACGATCCATGGAAGATTCTGATCCGTGTCCTGATCTTTTTTTGCTTCCTCCGGCACGATTGCCTCCGCCTCATAGACGATCACCAGATCGCTGTCATACCCATTCTGCGTCCACGCATTCTGGATCCTGTCAATCACTTTCTGGATATCTTCCTCTGAGACCATAGGTAAAAACAAAAAGAACTGGTTCGATACATTCTGCATCATAATATCGCTGTTCCGCAAAGTGGTCTTGATCGACTCTCCCAGCTTTCCCATCCTGACCGCAAAATCCGTTTCCGTCATATCAGTCTTGGGCGTGACCGTATACAAAATCTTATATGCCTTTTCGTGATACCGTTGAATGTACCGGTACATGTACCGATAAATGTTGGCAAACGCCTCCTGCCCCAGCCACATGGCATGCTTGGCTACATAGCGTTCTGACAGCACCATATCCATTCGGTCCAGGGATGCCTCACTTTTCTCCTCCGTCGGCTGTGATCGATCTGCCTCGTCATAGACCGCGCAATCATGCCTCCCGTTCTGCTTGACAGTATACAATGCCTTATCTGCCTTTCCGAACAGCGTCATAAAATCCGCGTTTCCCTCGGTGAGAACTGCTCCGACCGAAACCCCCAGCGGTATGGTCATATCCGTTCCCAGAATCTGCTGTGCCTCATTGCCCAACTGTTCGCCCAGTCTCTGCACAATCTTCTTTACCGCTTCTGCGTCACAGAGATTCCGCAAAAAAGCTATGAACTCATCTCCTCCGATCCGCCCTACAATATCATGGGATCGGAACTGTTTTTTCAGAATATTCGAGAAAACAGATAATATCTTATCTCCCGCTTCATGCCCATACAGGTCATTCACCAATTTAAAATAATCCAGATCAATGATCAGCAGTGCACCTCTGTATTCCCTGCACGCTCTCTCCAGACGCTGGTTTACACTCACTTTATTCAACAGTCCGGTAAGCTTATCCGTCGAGGCCTCCTCCGAAAGCGCGATGATACGTTTTGAATTATTCAGGATGTTTTTGAGTCTTTGTACCAGGATCTCCGGCTCATAGGGTTTCCGAATGTAATCCACCGCCCCCAGCGCCAAACCCTCGCGCTCTGTCTCCAGCCTGTCATCCGCAGATAGGAAAACAACCGGGATGTGCTCTTTCCCATTTTCCTCCTCCATCTTCCGGATCCGTTTCAGCAATTCAAATCCATCCATGTCCGGCATCCTGATATCAAGCAGGAGCATATCCGGCTGCTTTTCTTGCACAAGATAATTCAAAAGCGCCTGTCCGCTGTTCAGTGCCGTCACTCGCATACCGTTCTCACTCAGAACATGCCCGGCCAGCTTCAGATCTGCTATATTGTCATCAACAACAATGACCCATTCCGCCATTTCCATATTCTTCATTCCCGTCTTGCTTTTCCTGCCACGACATAGCGCCTGACAGGATATCGTACCCATTTTAACCCCTGGCAGCAAATTCTGTCAACGACATCTCATCCGCTATATCCCGTATTTTTCCAGATCCACCTTTCCATCCAAGACTTGAATTCCGTCTGCTTCCAGCCGCTTCGCCTGCTCTCCGGGACCTCCAAACGCAAACTCCCCGGAAAGCTCCCCTTTGGAATTCACCACGCGATAACAGGGCGTCCCCTCCGGATCGGGATTTTTGTGCAGTGCATTTCCCACGGCTCTGGACATTTTCGGATTTCCCGCCATCGCCGCCACCTGCCCATAGGTGGCAACCTTTCCCTTGGGAATTTTCCGCACCGCCTCATAGATCCGCTTCGTGGGATTATCCGTGATCAGAGCATAACTTTCGTCAATCCGCTCAAACACCTGCTCCGCAGACACCGTTCCATCCAGCAGTACCGTGAGCCAATGCTGCTTGTTCATATGGTATGCCGGCAGATATCCTTCCGCACTGACGATCATGCTGATCACCTCCGGCTGCGCCTTGACATTGACCACATCCACCATTCCGCTTCCGGCAAGCCCTAGCGCATACCGCGACACCGGCATGATCAGGGCAAACCACTTGTCGTTCTCAGCCGCCTTAAATGTTGTATTCTCCGGATACTTCCCCCACGGATGCTCCGGTTCGATTCCGTACTTTTCTCTGATATACTTTTCTATCTGCTCTTTCATGCGTCAAATATTCCCCCTGCGGATCACACCCCATGCCTCCACCAGCCGCTCCAGACTCCACGCCGCGTTGGCCGGGCTGGTGGACGGAAGCACCACCGCCTCTCTTCCTGTTAAAGCCTCCGTGTATTTCCGATACATTTTCTCCGCCGTCTTCCCATTCACATAAATCGCCCGGATCGGTGCCGCCTCCAAAATCTCCCGAAGATCATTCGGCACTACATTTTTAATGCTCGCATCGGACGAACCTGTGATATCGCAGGACCGGATCACATCCCAGACTGCAATTCCATGCCGCAATAGAAACGCCCGTCTCTCCTCCACAGTCTCCGGAAATATATCCTCAAACACCGCTGCTACCACGCGCCAGAAACGATTCTGCGGGTGCCCGTAAAAAAACATGACCTCCCTGGATTTCACCGACGGGAAACTGCCTAATATCAGAATTTTTGAATGTTCATCATACACCGGTGCGATCGGATGTTCAACTCTCATGCAACCACTTCTCCGAAAACTTTTTCATTATCCTGTCAATCTTATCAAATATATGCTATACTTTTGATGATTAAGATATATTTTACCATAGCTGCGGGGGGAAAATCCATCATGAACTTAAAAGAATTAAAGAATCATATCCAATCCGGAAAACTCAATGACCGATTGCTTGACATTTATATGGATCCAAACCGTCTGAATGATCAGATGCATAGATATGTGGATGCTCTGACGCATTACGAAGAGCTTTTTGGAGACGCTGATGTGCAGATTCTCAGTGCTCCCGGGCGCACAGAGGTGGGCGGCAACCACACAGATCACCAACACGGGCAGGTACTGGCAGCCTCCATCAACGATGACGCCATTGCCGTTGCGTCCCCCAATGGCTCCTGTCAGATCCGCATTCAGTCACAAGGCTACGATATGCTCACCATAGATCTGAATGATCTGGACAAAAAAGCTTCAGAGGAGGGTACCTCTGCCGCTCTGATCAGAGGCGTCCTTGCCTGCACCAGGGACAAGGGCTACCGCATCGGCGGCTTCAACGCATATATCACCAGTGACGTACTGGGCGGATCCGGTCTCTCCTCCTCCGCCGCCTATGAGACGGTGATCGGCAATATCCTGTCCCATCTGTACAACAACGGCAGAATTGACGCGATCACCATTGCCATCATCGGTCAATATGCAGAAAACGTATACTTTGGCAAGCCCTGCGGTCTGATGGACCAGATGGCCTGTTCCGTGGGCAGCCTCTGCCACATTGATTTTTCCGATCCCGCCGCACCTATGGTGGCGCGCATTGAACCTGACATGGACGCCGCAAGCTACAGTCTCTGCATCACAGATACCAAAGGCAGCCATGCTGACCTCACCCCAGACTACGCGGCAGTACCGGCAGAAATGAAATCCGTGGCGGCTTTCTTCGGCAAGGATGTGCTGCGCGAAGTTTCCGAAGAAACCGTGCTGTCAAACATCCCGGCGCTCCGGAAAAAGCTGGGCGATCGCGCTGTCCTGCGCGCTCTGCATTTCTACGACGAAAACCGAAGAGTACTGCAGGAAACCGCTGCGCTGAAAGCCGGCAACTTTGCCGCATTCCTTGCAGCTGTGAAAGCATCCGGCAACTCCTCCTACAAGTTCTTGCAAAATGTCTACACCAACCATGACGTACAACACCAGAATGTCTCTATGGCACTTTGCCTCAGCGAAAAGATCCTGGGCGAAGACGGCGGCGTATGCCGCGTACATGGCGGCGGCTTTGCCGGCACGATCCAGGCCTTTGTGCGAAACGACAAAGTCGCGGAATACAAGCAAGGCCTTGACCGAATTTTCGGGGAAGGCTCCTGTGCCGTCCTGAAGATCAGAAAATACGGAGGAATGCGGGTGATCTGAATATTTTTATGATCCTATTTATGCTTTTCTTTCCGCATATATCTGGCATCCCGATAAGTACCGATTTTTTTGATCTTGTCTTCCTTTAACATTTTGCTTAACACCAACTCCACTGTTTTCATACTGACATCCGGCAGTTTTTCAAGGATGTCTCCTTTTGAAACCGGTACAATGGCGTTAAGCAGTACTGCCTCCACCCTTTCGGATTTTTTTGCTTTTTTCAAAGAAATCTCCATAAAAGAGTCATCCAGATCCTTAAAACAACGATACAGCAATTGCATAAAATTCACGATCACAGGAACATAATCATTCTGATTCTCATGCCATCCCGTCGAAGCCTGCTCCAAAGCATCATAATAACTCTCTTTATAACGATTGATCTGCGCCTCCAGCGAGATATACCTGCCAATATCATACCCTGCCATATAAAGCAACAGCACCGTCAACAGCCTGGATACCCGCCCGTTACCGTCACGAAACGGATGTATACACAGGAAATCCACAACGAAGCAGGGAATCAATAATAACTCTGAAATTTCTGAATCCTGCTTCGCATCATAATATGCCAAAACAAGCTGCTCCATGGCCTTTGGTGTATCCTTTGACGAAACCGGCCGAAATCTTACACGTCTGCTGCCGTCCTGCAGATTCTCTATGATCAGATTATCATGTGCTTTATATCTCCCTGCCTCTTTCGGATCAGTCTCCCTTTGAATCATACGATGAAACGATAAGATGATTTCTTCTGTCAACTCCATATTTTCATGTTCCCGGTGGATCATACTCAGCGCATCTTTATATCCCGATATCTCCTTCTCATCATGCGTGACGGGAGCTGCCCCCCTCACAATATCCCTAATCCTTTCTTCCGTGGTTATGATACCCTCCAAAGCATTGCTCTCTTTTACCGACTCAATAATCGCCTTCTGCCTCAGGCTCTCAAATGCATCCCCGTACTGCAATTTTCGAAACTCTTCTTTTGCATGCAGATCCGCAATAATACCTGAGAGTCCTATAATGTTTGACGGAATATCATTTTTTAGAAACCCATAGTCAAATTTTTTCACATTATCCTCCAAAATAAAATTTACTACCTAAATAATATCATTTTTTAGGTAGTAAATCAATCATTGCACCACTTCTTTTATGTCTCGGGTTTATCATCTTTCAAGCAGTCATGATAGCCCACCATATAATCCACCGTTTCATTGTATTGCTCCTCGCTGATATTCAGCAATAAGACAGCTCCTTTCTGAGCTGCAAAAGCAAAGACTTTTTCGTCACACTGCACCTTGAACAGCGCTTCCAGCGCTCCCTCCTCCGTGGTAAACATATATCCCACACTCATCCGGGGGTTCTTTACCTCCTCCCGCTTTACAAAATCCTCCTTTAACAGGATATCCAAAGCGCAATTTCCCATCTGTGCCCTCAATTCGTTGTTGTGGATCTGATTGATCTCCATACTTTTTCCTCCTACCTATTTGTCTCTCTTATTTCTTTTCCGCCTGATTCAACACCCAGGCGAACCCTTTCGCTGTCCGCTTGTCCGAATCCACAAAATGATTCCCCGGATTCCATTCCATCACATATTCCCTGCACACGGCCGAATCCAAAAGCAGCTCCTGCTGCAGTCTGATCGCCTCTCCCACCTTCGCCATCACCTGATTCCTCACCTTGGTCTCTTTATCGCCGAGACTCAGGTAAACCCGCTCCGCGTGGATCTCATGCGCTCTGATGTACTGATCCCACTTGGGAAACCACACCGACGGCGAGACCGCCGCAATGCCCTGAAACAGATCCGTCTGATATGCCGCCCAGAGTGAAAACAGGCCGGCCAGTGAGTATCCGCCTAAATAGAGCCGCTTCTCCTGCGTCGAAATTTCCGCCAACAGCTCCTCCACAACGAATCGCAGCGTCTCCTCCGCCCCGGCACCGAACCCATCCTTTCCAAAGACCGGTGGAGCCTCCCAAGGCGTTAACTCCCGATTCCAATCCTCGACCAGGAACGCTGCCAGCAAAAATGGCTTTCCCTTCGCCCCTTCCTCTATCAGCGCCACCTCCGAACCCAACAACTCCAGATCATGCGCATCCACAGGCTGGATCAAAATATCAGGAGCCTCTGCGTCTCCATAAAAATAACACTTCCTGCCACCGATCAGCTTTTCCTGCATTATTCCGTTTCCTCCCCCAACACCTCCGCCTCATAGTACGCATTGTTAAAATCAAAATTCTCAAAATCCTCTACAAACTCCGGTCTCACCACAAATGCCTTCCCACTCTGCGTATGCAGCTTCACATCCCTGCCGAAAAAAGCGCCCCGCGCACCATAATAGATCATTTGATTCACGACCGCAGCCACGTCATCCACCTTATCCACGCCAATCCCATGAAAACTGATGTCCGGTCTTCCGAATTTCCGCATCCCCCGCGTGTGCAGCCAACGGCTTCCATCCGCCTCCTCCGAGATCAGGATTGTCACATGCTTCCACGGATTGAACTCCGGCTCGAAAATCTTACCCGTCCACTCCTCTGCACTCATCAGAGAAATCGTCATGACATCCATTACCCCCACGGCGCCCTGATCCACAAAAGCCTGCACAAACCCAATCACATTCCGCAGATAATCCAGCGTATCATCCCGCTGTACCTGCCCCCTGATCACTGCCCATTGCTCTGTCTCCGCACATCTCCCATAAGCTGCTGCATGATTTCTCTGCAACACTTGACCGATAGTGCCTCCCACTAATTCGTCCATGTATGCGCCGTCCTTCTCCCGATCAAGCAACTGCAGCTCCAATCCTTCCGGGAACTCGTCCACACGATGCCTCTCCCGCGACACCTCCAATTCCCCGCTGCCTGACACACCGAATATCACATAAAACAGCTCCGGCTTGTAATCTATATCCTGATAATATTCTCTGCTATAACTATCCATCTGTACCTCTCTCCAAACTTCTCCTGTTTTACAATTCATACGGATATATCCCCAGCGTTTCACATGCCTGCTGAAAACAGATCACATCCCCTTCATGAATCGTACCATCATCATTGCAAATTTCAAGCATCTCAAGTCCACCGTCTATCCGTAATATATATGTCTCATCATATTCCTCACAAAACGCCTGAAAAATCATTTTATCGCTATCTATTCGAATGCAGGATTCAAAGCCCTGCTCACACTCTTTCACAACCGATACATCCTTTCTGTCAACCGCTTCAAGACCCAGCTCAACATGATAATACTTGTCGATCACAGGCGCCTCCCTGTAAAACCATTTCCCCCTGATCACACCAATGTCGGAAACCCCGGTGACATAAAGCGCATCATTCTTCTTTTCTGTCGTTTGAACCCTTATTACCATCCGCAATTACTCCCTGATAGTTCAAATACTTACGCTGATTTCCCTGCCAGTCCACCTCATGGTAATTTCCCTCAAAGTCCTCAAAACGGATACCGTTCTCGTCCAACGACAATTCCTGCCCTCCAAACAAAATATCCTGCGTAGCATATCTCCAACGTTCCCCAAATTGCTCGTCAAACAAGATCAGCTCCAATTCCCCATACACCAGAAATCCCCTGTCGCACGGATAAATTTCATAATAAGTTCCCAAAGGCTTGAAAATAGGATACTTTTTATAATCAAACTCCCGCAGATCTATCTTCAATATCACATTATCCAGTATCAGCAAAAACGTATCATTCCGTAGGATTCCGCTTTTTCTAAAACTTTAGTACAATAGGAACTGACCAATATGATTGAAAAATCTTCCCAACTTTCACAAGTCAACACTTCCATCTCATAACAACAGCAATGCCCGCTTATATCCTCCTCACAAACATTGATACATAGATCATACCTTTTATTGTCGGTTGAATTTACGCTATAATACGGAGCTGCTTTGATTGTAACCTGATATTTATCATTTTCATACTTTTCGTTTGTCATAGCCATTTGTCCCCTCGTTTTGTGTGCGCTTTACCCCAAGCCCCAGTCGCCGCATTCGCAAAATCTATGGCTTGAATCCAATTCCTACATCGTTTCAAAAACAGCCCAATTCTTTTCGTCCGTACCACATGCAGCACAATGCAAATTCACACCAATACATTCAAATCCGTCTACCCAAATGCTTCCACGCCTTACACCAAACTCGCCTTTTCCTCCTTTATCCGCTCATCCCCGCCTGCCGCCTACAAGGATTCCGTCCTTCCAACGCCAGTCCCATGTAAAGGATTCCTGATAAAATACAGGACTTGTATCACCGAACACCTCCGCCAATTTAGGGACAGCCTCTTTCTCAAAATACAGAACATACTGCGCATAAGCGTCCGGAAGAAGATGGGACATCACCTTCCATGAGTCTTTCATCAGTTTATTCATTTCCACTTGAGCCTCGACGTTGAAATTCTCTCCGAAACACCGCAGCCGCAAACAATTATATGCGTCATCCGGAAAATAATACCCGTCGGCATCCGTCTGATGAAGGTTCAGATAGGCGTAGAACCAGAAATTGTGCTCCACCCGTTTACACCAGCCATAATCATCCCATGTGAGAAGCTCATGCCGCTGCAGCGTTGCCTTTTTGGCGAAACGCTTTTTAATCGTTCTTTCATCCAGCTCCTTACCGTCCTCTGAGAGCGTCTCCCTGAGTTTATCCACACTCCCGCGTATACGCGCAATGGTCTGTGTATGCCAGTCGTTAAGCCATGCCTGAAAGACCGCCTTTTTCTTTTGCAGCGCTTCCCGCTGCTCCCCTGACGGCACCGCAATCGTAAAAAACTTGGTATAGGACGGGCGCGGCGGCTCAAAAGCCTCGCGGAATTTTCTGACCACTTCAATCGCCTCCGCCCGTGGATGGGCTTCTGTCAGTTCTATCCGTACTAAAATTGAGGACTTCCAATCACTGCCTCTCCAGACTGCGATCAGATTGCCCTGATAAAACTCCTCATCTATTCCGAAGAAATTTTCTTCCCACACACTCGCGGGTATATGTCTCTGATCCGGATGCCTTTGCACCGAACGCCAGTCAAGGATTGGCTCCAAATTACTGTCCGGGTAAAAACCGACGCCGTCCAATGCAAGGAAAGTCTGCCAAAAGCTGTACGGATTGGGAATCTTCGCCCCTATCTGGCACAACACCTCCCGCGTAATTTCATCCGAGGGTGGAAATACAGGAACCCCGTCTACCACATCCGGAAAATTGCTAAAATGCCCATAACGCTCCTTCACAACGCCATCCTCTTCCACTTGCGGTGCCCAAAAATTCCGCATCATTGGAAATGCCTTGTTCATCATGCTATGAGGCATCCTGTCCACATTCTCCGTCTCACTGAGCTGGTCCAAAAAGAACAGCCGCCGCTTTTCCTCCCAGCCGTTCTCGTCCATAATCTGATACACCAACGGCAGAAGCTGCGGAAATTTCCGTTTCGTATCTATGATTGCATTGAAAAAATATCTCATGTGCCTATCTTCCCCTTCCCCACACTTTTACACCACCGACTCCCGGTGATAATCCGTCACATCCATCGATAAATCCGCTCACCCCCGCCGTGATCGCGTCCCATCCGCTGGTGCTCACCCCCTCGGCACCACTTTTTCCCTTCCCCTGCTTGTCTTCAGTGAATCCATAAATTCATCTCCTTGCTGATTCACATAATACATCATCATAGTTTTCTTTGTAGTTATCAAAAGCTTCAAAAGGGTCCTCTGCTTTATCCAAAAGATTATATAATGTCTCAGATAATACTTCAGCCAAAATGCCTACGGCACGATAAAAAACGCCTGTTCTCCCAGCATGCATGGATATTTTTTCTCTCGCTTCTTATAATGTCATTTTAACTGTATCGCTCCTATAATTATCTCAATTTTGTAACATCCCTACAAATCCAAATTTATCATCCGTCATTTTTAAGTTTTGTTTATACAATACCATTTTATCTCCTCGACATCCCCGATTTGCTTCCTTCGTCAAAGTACAAATTCGCAACCGCTATGCTGCACATGAATTATTGGTCTATTATACTTCACTCAGCCTCAGTCTCGCATCCGCTTTGCTTTATAAGAACAACTTATACTCAAAACAAGTCCACCATCTCATCATAAACCT
>JAFUZJ010000070.1 GCA_017476665.1 Lachnospiraceae bacterium
GAATTTTATACTAGCACACTCTGCAAAGGATTGTCAACCGTTTTTTGCTTAAATTTATCTAAATTTATCTAAAAATAAGAACCTATCATTCGCGCAATTACGATCCATATCGCATCGCGGTTCGAATTACTTCGTAATTCTCACTTTCGCAACATTCGGCGAGTAGACACGCAAGTGTGTCCGTTCGCCTCATTGTTCGCGAAAAAAACAGCAACACCGTTGCCGATGTTGCTGTTGATTGGCAGAGTGAACGGAGAAAGAGGGATTTGAACCCTCGCGCCGGTTGCCCGACCTACACCCTTAGCAGGGGCGCCTCTTCGGCCTCTTGAGTATTTCTCCTTAATCCGAACTGCGACTCTGCCAATATGCTAATGTTGCCACTTATATTATATGATAGTAAACATATCATACATCCGTGACGCAAATGTTATTATACCGAAGTAACTCTTATTTGTCAATCGCTTTTTTATTACCGCAATTATCCTTCTATTGTACGGTATTCCTTAATAGCGGTTTCATACAGATTATTTCCTTGAGAATCAATAACAACAATGATAGGGAAATTTTTCACTTTCAGTTTTCGAATCGCTTCTGTTCCCAGATCATCATATGCAATAACTTCTGATTCCACGATTGATTTGGACAGCAGTGCGCCTGCTCCCCCTACTGCCGCAAAGTATACCGCTCCGTTGCGCACAATAGCTTCTCTGACTTCCACAGATCGTTTTCCTTTTCCGATCATTCCTTTTAAACCAAGATCCAACAATGTAGGAGCATATTTATCCATTCTGCTTGCCGTAGTAGGGCCTGCAGATCCGATGGGTCTGCCTTCCCTCGCCGGCGAAGGTCCCATATAATAGATCACATTATTTTTTACGTCCAGTGGTAAGCTTTCCCCTTTTTGCAGCGCTTCATACATCCTTTTGTGTGCTGCATCACGCGCCGTATAAATTGTTCCCGTCAGATAGACATAATCTCCGGCTCGCAAATCCGCTACATCTTCCGCCGTAAAGGGCGCCGTTACATATCTGTCCATATTCATAGATACCTTTCTGCCAATATAGAAGTTATTACTGTTTACAATGTCCTGACAGCATGCCGGTTTACATGACAGCAAATATTCACCGCAACCGGCAATCCTGCAATATGGGTCGCATATGTATTAATATTCACTGCCAATGCCGTCGTGGATCCGCCTAATCCTCCGGGTCCGATTCCGCTTCCGTTAATTTTCTGAAGCATCTCTTCCTCCAACTCCTTCACATAAGGAATGGAAGAATGTTCATTCACCGGTCTCGTGAGCGCCTGCTTTGCCATAAGAGCACACTTTTCAAAAGTGCCTCCTATACCAACCCCGACCACCATAGGCGGACATGCATTAGGGCCTGCATCTTCCACCGCTGTCAAAATTGCTTTTTTGACCCCTTCCAGTCCGTCGGCAGGTTTTAACATAAATACCCGGCTCATATTTTCACTTCCAAATCCCTTCGGAGCCACAGTGATCTTGACCTTATCTCCGGGCACAATACTATAGTGAATGATCGCAGGGGTATTATCCTTTGTGTTATCTCGATAAATCGGATCTTTCACCACAGATTTTCGCAGATATCCGTCTACATATCCCCGGCGCACCCCTTCATTGATCGCATCTTCCAGACTGCCGCCATCAAAGTGTACTTCCTGCCCGATCTCCATAAAGACAACCGCCATACCCGTGTCCTGACAGATAGGGATCATATCTTCTCCGGCAATCTTCATATTTTCCTGTAACTGCTCCAGAATCTGCTTCCCAAGAGGTGCTTTTTCCTCCGCTGTCGCAATCTTCAAAACCTCTTTCATATCCTGTGACAGAAAATGATTGGCTTCAATACACATATCCTTTATATTGTCTGTCACTGTCTTTACATCAATTGTTCTCATGGGTGTACTCCAAACCTGTTCTATTCTGTGGCGCTCCGCTGGCGGCAATTCATGCTTGAAGAATCTGTTTCAATGTGGCATCCAATTCCTCGGAAGAAGGCTCTCCGGGTTTCCACAGAATCTTCTGGCCATCGTTTTCATAGCGGGGAATCATATGCATATGGAAATGCATCACTGTCTGCCCCGCAATCTCACCGTTATTCTGAACCAGATTCAATCCGTCGCAATGTAAGTTTGCCTTTATCTTATCCGCAACCTTCTTTGCCACCGGCAAAACTTCTGCCGCAATCTCCTCCGGCAGCTCAAAAAGGTTGTCCGCATGCTCCTTGGGCAGGATCAATGCGTGCCCCTTTGTCGCCGGTCCCAGATCCAGGATTACACGAAACTTTTCGTCCTCGTAAACCGTTCTGGACGGAATCTCACCGTTTGCAATCTTACAAAAAATACAATCATCCTTCTTCATGAATTATCCCTGCCTTTCTTCAAACGGAAATATCTGATCGAGCATACGCAAAATTTTCATATCGCCCTTCGTCGTCATAGCTCCCGACATAAATGCTCTCTGGAAAGTCATCCTTCCGTTTACAATATCTTCCAATACATTTCTCTTTGTGTTCATAAACATATCAGCTTTCTCACAGGCTGCATATTTACATTCAAATGTAGGTCCATTGATATTGAGAACCAATGGATTGTCTTTTCCTTCTATTTTGATCGCACATGTAATATGGATCCCCGCCTGCGGCACAAACTTTTGCTGGAATAAGAAAATATATTCCTCCTCTTGTCCGTTGCCCTGGCTCAGTTTATCCCGGAAAAGGCTTGCCAGCTCCTGAATGTCCTCTTTCTGTTGCTGCACATATCCGTCATCCGAAGCATACTGTGATAACTGCTCCGTTTCCTGGGGAGACAGATTGATTGTTCGCGAAACTGCAATTTTTTGCAGCACTGCCTGATTACTTCCCGGAAAACTTGTGGCGTGCTGGCTGATCGTACGGTACAGATTTTCTGCCTTCTTCTCAATGATACGCAAATAATCCTTATTCATTTCCATGGAAACCGTATTGTCAATATATCCGCACAATCCACTGCACGGCAAGCCGCCGAGGATCTCCCATGCATTGGAAAGATTCAGCTTTGCCTCCCGCTCTCCGTAAGTTGTCGACATAACGATCGGACACATATAGATCTGTGCGATCTTTTCCTTATCGCCATACAGCCAGCAGGCATCCAGAAACTGCTGCATGTATCCGCCGATTCCAAACCATTCCACTGTTGTGGCCAAAACAATACCGTCCGCATCTTTCAAGGTCTGGGGCAGCATGGGAATCGTATTCTTCATCTCATAGAGGTTATACCGGGTAACATTTACCCGCAATTCCTCCAATACCCCCTGCATCTTCCCAATCACATAATTGGTGGGGTCATCTATAATTCCTCTTCCGCCATAGTAGATATTAATTTTCAAACCTGCACCTCTCTGTATTCGCTCAATGCTTTTTCTGTATTATTTTCCTAAAACCAATATATATCATACCTGTCACAAAGCCAACGACCAGACCTCCCACATGAGCGGCGTTATCAATATTCTGTCCCACAAATCCGTTATACAGAGACAACAGGATCATCAACAGCACTCTGGTCGGCGATGCAAAATTGCGAAAGCCGGGAGAAAACATCACCAGCGCAAGCAGCAAACCATCCAGACCAAATACGGCTCCGCTTGCCCCGATGGACAGGCTCTCATCCATTTTTGCCGCTTTATATGCCAGGGAAGCAATATTCCCGCCTATACCGGATATAAAATAGATCAGAGCAAACCAGATATGCCCCACCTCTTTTTCCAACATGGATCCGAGAAAAAACAAAATGATCATATTGTTGAATAGATGCGAGATATCGGAATGCAGAAACATTGCCCAAAGCAGCCTGCCGTATTCGCGGTACTCGATGATCGCCGTCTTCTGTACACCTCCGAGATAGTGCAGCTGATCCTGCACAAAAAAACCACCCAGAAATATGATGCAATTTATGATAACCAGCGCTGTACTGATGATCGGAAGATCCTTCAGCCGACGTATCCTCTGCAATCGTTTCACCCTCTTCAGTATACGTTAAAAGTCTGAATTAAATGTACCACTCTTTACCCTTTCCCGTCAACCCGTGAACTGTCAGCGGAAGATAAATAAAAGTTTCCCGATCCGGATTTCGTCATTCTCCTCTATTCTTCTCTTTTCATAGGGCTGCAGCCGCAACCCGTTTTTGAAGGTACCGTTTGTGGAATTCAGATCCTCAAGATATGTAATACCGTCTTCCAGAGAAATTCTGGCATGTATTCTGCTTACAGACCCATCTTCCAACACAAGATTTACTTCATCTTTCTGCTTCCCGATCAAAAAATTGTCGGATTCCAAAGTGGCAGCAACCCGTCCATCCGGCGTATAAAGCTTGTGTTGCTCATTCTCCTCAACAGGTCGTTCCATATATACCGTCTGTCCGTAATCCTCCGTATCATAGGCCATTTCCTCCGCAACAGCAATGCCTTCCATACGTTCCAGCATTGCTTCCCGATAGGATTGTCTGGCATCGCGCTCCTTTTTCTTTTTTCTGCTGAAGCGCTCCCACAATCCCACCTTCCCCTGCTTTGTCAATGCCAAATCCTCTGCGGCTGCAATCTCGCGGCCGATTGCCGGATCCCCATTCGCCTCCTCCGAAACAGCCATGAATGAATCCGGATCTTTTTCACAATTCGTATTTTGAGACAATATCTCCAAGCGTTCTGCGTCCTCATAAATCTGCTTTACCAAGTAATCCTCCCCTGCTTTTTCCAATTGCTCATACATGCTGTAAACACATTCTACAAGCCCCTCATCTTCATAATCCATATGCTCTATGATAAAATCAATAAACTTCAGCATACCGCTATTCTCCGTGCTATACGGCAAGTACAAAAAAGAAAAATTTTTGCTTCCGACATCCTGAAATACATGCTCCGGGTAAACCACAATGTTTTTATCATCTAGCAGAAACCGTTCCAACTCCTGTCTGGTACACCTCAGACTCCGAAAAAACGAAAGCACCCATTTTCTGTCAAGCAGCTGTTTGACACACAGTTGTGCCGTGCTTTGCTTGGACGTAATGTCATAATATAGATATGCCTGTCCATTAATATACCGCAGACTGCACGAGAGCAATCCCTTGATTCCGCCTCTTGTCAAAATACAGTATTGATACCTGCGTTCATCCGGTTTCTCCGGCAAGCGCACTCTCTCATAATTACACTGTAAACTTTTTACAAATTCTGTTTCCATCTTTTTACTTTCCTCCCAATTTCTTAAAACTTCTGATAAACAATACAGGATTAATCCTGCAGTTTTCATAACAGACCTCGTATTCCCAGCTATTGCCGCCGTTCCAGAAATCCAACCCTTTGAACGGAAACTTCAGACTTCCCGCACGGCTTACAATAAATTCGTTTCCCTTCACGCAAATCTTTGCCTCCTGCAAATTCCATGCAACATAGGGTTTGTCGTCCTCTCTGCTTTGTCTGAGTACTTCCGCTG
This sequence comes from Lachnospiraceae bacterium, assembly GCA_017476665.1. Lineage (GTDB taxonomy): Bacteria > Bacillota > Clostridia > Lachnospirales > Lachnospiraceae > Acetatifactor. The sequence continues at coordinate 5,484 of JAFUZJ010000070.1, forward strand.
CCAGATACTTTTCTTCCGTAATCTGCAAGGTACAACCACGCAATGCCAACATTGCTGTGCTCTGCTCCATCAGGCATCTATCATACTCCCAAAAAAGCATATAAATTACCAGCAAGATTACACCCGTGACAAACGGGAACAGCAGAGCCGCTTCCACTGTAAAATATCCATCCATCATTCGGTTCTTTTTCACCTGTCTCCTCCGCTCCTGCTGTTTACTTTTTATTACAACAAAAACTTGCACAGATATGCCAACATCAAAAAGGGCAAATACGGCAATCTTGTGTTCTTATTGACCTTATGCAGAAACAGCAATACCCCGGAAACAAGAGCCATGATCATAAGGCTGATTCCCAAAAGGAAAATACAGATTTTATAGCTTTCAACAAGTCCTATATTCACCAATACCCAACCATCTCCTGCTCCGGCTTTTTGCGTCAGCCTCGCTATGATGACCAAAAATACTCCCGGCATCACCGCCATGCACATCATTACAAGCTCCCACTGCTTTTCATGGGAAAAAACCAAACCACAGATTCCTCCGCATACCGTTCCTGCGATCAGGAGCCATACCGGTATTTTTTTCTCTTTTATATCCCAAATTGCCAGTATGACAAGGTAGCCCAGTACCGTTACACTTCGCATCTTTATCCGCTCCTTTATTTTGCTTTGTTTACTGCACATCGGGAGCACGGTCGCAAATTCTCTTCCGCCGCCTGCTGCCTGGTTATGGTAGAGATCATTCTTGTCAGGCCCGGGCAATTCTTATTGTAGTGATAGAAATCTCCTTCCTTACAGATAAAGATCTGTCCGTCTTCCTGTATCCCCTTCTTCCCGCACTTAGAACACATCTGGTACCGCCTGCCGTACTCATTTCTGGCAGTTTTCAGATCCTCCATATAAACTGTGTGTATGCTCAGTTTCAGATGCGTACACTCCAGGCTCTCATGGTATACCGCCCGGTTTTCCGTAACATACACCATTTCCTGACTGACAGAGCCGGCCGATGCTCCCGTCAGATCATAACCCGTCCACAGCCTCCCGTAATACCGGTTTGACATGCGAAACGGCTTCACAAACGGCAGCTCCAACCATGGGGAAACCTGATATGTTACAACAATATCTATCACATCTCCCGGTGTATCCATATCCTGCGAAAGTACCCTGCTTTCCATAAATTGCAGTCCGTCCACACCTTTGCTCAAAGGTGACGCTTCCAGATAAGCCTTTCCGCAATATTCTACGATTCTGCTTTTCACATAACCATATGTCAGTGCAAAATCGCCCACCAGATCTAACTGCTCTTTTTCGTCTTTCTCCGCCTTTTCTGAATGTTTTACCGCATACCCATATACACACATCCGGTTACCAATATTCCATAATCCGGACTGGAGATTTTGATGGAGCCGGATCATTTCCATAGAACTTCCTAAATTGATAAAAAAGAACAAAAACATGGGCAGCACGATTGCCGCTTCCACCGTCATCCCTGCGCCAGCTTTGGCTGAAAGCAGTCCGAAAAAGGTGAACCGGGATGTTCTCTCTATGAAAAATTTGTCAGGAAAAATCTTTTTGCACTTTGGAGAAGGGTTTTTGAATTTTTTGAGGTTGCTTTTCCATAGAGAAAACATCTCCGTCCACCTTTCTTTTGATTTGTTTATTGCGTACTGTAACCTTTTTGTCTTATAATCTCGCAATCATATCCATAGGCACTTTTAACACATACCTTTACTTCCAGCGCATCTATGCACCCGTCCAGACGAAATGTATGATTTCCCGGAGTATTCCGCAGATCTGCCTCCACCATATCCATGGCCCGCAGATTCATATTTTTTTTATCTTCCAAAGCCAATAAAACCCGCAGATAGTCCTCATAAGCCATTCCTTCTGACGACATATCCTTTGAGACCCCGCCGATATTCAACGCATGCTCCAATCCATAATGCCAGGTATCAGATCGCTTCATTAACGGAACCCTCGCTCCAGACATCAGACACTTCACATCATAAATGCTTTCTGCAAAAGCCCAACCCAATAGCAATATGTGTTTCAATACATCCGCGGCCTCCGGTATGGTCGCCAGTGTTGCCAGCACGGAAGCTGCCGCTTCCGCAATTGCACATTTCTCCTGGTCAGAATACAGATAAACAGTATTGGCTGCCTCCCTTACTGCAAAAATACGATTTACCACATACTTGAGATTCTCCACATCCGTGTCTTTCCCGCCAAGCAGATATTCGATCTGATAATCCAATACATGATCTTTGTTGCTTTCCGTACCATAAAACCCCAGATATCGGAGCAGATACTCCTGAAACAAAAATTGTTCCAACAATTCATCCATGTCAGGACTGTCTTCCAATACAAGATTTCCCTTGTTGCATTCATTCCTCTGCAGGCGGGAAGATATGGCATTTTCTGAGGAAAACTTTTTATTTGACAATTGCGATGTATTTTCAACCACCATGCTCAATATTCCCTTTCGCCGGATTGCCTCCAGATGATCTGTCGGATTATCAACCGTGATTGTGATCCACTGCGTCTCGGTGATCCATTGCGTCTCGGTGATCCACTGCCTCTCAGTGATCTGTTCTTCCCGCTCATAGTCTTTCAATTCCTCGTCAAGCCTTTTCTTTTCTTCCGCAATATCCCGCTCTGTCAACTGCTCTGAGGTTACCGTCTTCATCCAGTCTCCCCACTCTTCCAACAGGGAAATATTCAGATCATCCCACATAGCCTCAGCCGCCCGTCTTCGAAACACATCGCCGCTTCCATCTGTCAAAAACCTTGCTTTTTTTACCGCAACACTTTCCAGCTTCATCCCCAGAAAATCCCGATACAGCAGCCAATCCAGAAAAACATCATCCCGCGACATATTATGCTTCAGATAAAATTCCAATCGGTTACCTGTATTCTGCACACCGGGTAAAGCAGTTCCGTAAGAAGAGTCAATCGCAAACAGATTGTATTGATCCAGCAATTCCCTATGATATTCTGCCAATACGCTGTTGAGCCCGATATCGGTAATACACTCCGTGTCCAGATAAAATGCATTCTTTCGGGTTCCCTCGATCAATGTCAGACAGAGCGAGAGGACAACTGCCAGGATCAACGACAGATAAACCGTAAGATATGCATTCTCTTTTCTTTTTAACATTCGCCTGCCTCCTGCTCTGCCGACCGTTTCTTAAAATTTATTTGTCTGCTTTGTGATTTTACTGAAAATAGATTCTACAATAGATGTGAGTTGTTCCTTGAAGATCAGAACAAGCCCTACTAATACGACGATAATGAGTATGATCTCCACTGTTCCCATTCCGTCTTCCTCTGTCAAAAATTCCTGAAATCCCTTCAGTTTTTGATCATCATTTTTCTCAAATCCCTTCACAGTTTTTCCTCCTCTCTACATACCCATGGAGATAAATGCCGGCAACATTACCATCACCATTACCACCCCCAGCATCATTACCATAGGCACCAATAATTTTGTGGCTGCTTCCTCTCCCAGTTTTCGGCCTGACTGAATCCGTTGGATAAGCGCTTTCTCTGTCTCCTCATGCAGACGTTCCAAAAGAGAGGAACTGCCCTTTTTTAAATTTTGCGTCATGAGTGTGCTGAGCCGTATATACTCCTGCAGTCCCGTTCGCCTTCCAAACCGTTCATATGCACTGCTCTCAGACACGCCCGATTTTAACTCCCTGCAGGCATACAATATTTGTTCATACCCCGGACTGCGTTCTCTTCCCTGCTTCTTTTGCAGTTCATATTCAGATCCGATCTTTTGAAACGCTCCCTGCAGCGTCATTCCGGCCCCCAGATAGAGTGCCAGTTTATGTACAATATCCGGATACTCCTGCTTCATGCATTCCCGCTGCTTTTCCAGCTCCTGGTGCAGGTCTCTGTCACTCAGAAAAAATATGAGTACGCCCACTCCCCAGCTTACTGCAAGCAAAACCAACCAGCTTTTTTCTGTGGGATTACGCCAGGTGATTTTTTGCTCGTCCACCGTTGCGGGCAATTCCCAGTATTCCTCCTCTCTGCTGTTTTGCTCCGCCTCCTCCAACATTGTTACGGTCTTTTGATACCGATACTCCTCCCGTGAATATTCTTTTGCAGGAACTGTAATCCACAGCACAGTTTCCCACTCTTGTTCACCATAGGAGATCTCTGCCTTTAACATCACTTCCTTGTCCTGCCCGTCCGGCTTCACCTCGCCGGAAGAAGTAATGCTTTCCGTATCATAGCTTTTCCACTCCACATGAAACGGAAATCCTTCATACTGCTCTGCCAGATTCAGATCACTCCGGACATCCTGAAGCGAACTGTTCTGCCCTGCGATCAATTCCGGCAATGCGTCGGAAAATTTCTCATACCACTCCGCAAGATCATCTGCCTTGATCTGCAAAGGTTCAACATAAACGTGAAACCGTTCTTTTTGATCCCCATATGACCCTTCCAGCCAGACATCCTGCCCCTCTTCCAACACATCCCCACGCTTCAGCATATTCTCTCTCTCCAAAGGCTGACCCCGAATGGAACGAGCCGCCATAAATACCGCCAGAACCGTGCCGCCCAAAAGGATCAACATTGTTTTCTCGATTTTTTTAATATAGAACTCTCGCCGCAGTTTCTCCTGATCTTGCCCTGGATACAGATGTTCCATATCTATTCTGACCTGCCTTGAAGTCAACTTTCCATTTCGATTCAAGACGGCGTACAAAAGTTCCGCCGGTCTGCGCATTTGCTTTTTCATGTTCCTACCCCTTTTTCTACTCCATTTTTTTTGCAATTTTAAGCAAAATATGATCTCCCAGCGCATAGGCTGTCAAATAGATCACCAGACATACCGTCATGATCACAAGCCCCTGCAAATTATGATACAGAACATCAAAATAGCCCGGATAGCTGATGCCAATATAGAGCAATATGGCAAATGGCATACCTTTCATCACATTCTGTTCCATCTTTCTTCCACTCAACACCGTCTGGATCTCGCGCTTTGCGTCAATTTGCTGCCCAATCAGATTCACTGTGGATTGCATAATCTCCGAAAGATTTCCGCCGCCTCTTTTTGCGATGGCGAATACTTGGGCAAACTGCAAAATATGCTCATTATCACTGCGTTCTCCCAATGAAAACAACATCTCCTCCAGCGTGATATTGACGACCAGCCCCCGTCTGATACCTTCCAATTCCTCATAGATCAAAGAATCTTCACCATACAAAAGTTTCATATCTTTTCGGCTCTCTACAAAAGCATTCTCCACTGCATAACCAGCTTTCATAGAAGTAACCACAGATAAAATACACTCTCTGAACTGTATTCCCAGTTCCTCTCTGCATTTTGCCAGCTTCTTTTTGCATTCACCTCGAAAAAAAAGGATACCTACGATTGACAGCGGTAATACCGCCCAGACGCTCCGATAAAAGAAATATGCCAGAAGTATTACGACCATTGCAGCCTTGATTCCCTCAAACACAATTTCATTCCATGTCCAATCATACTTATGATAGTCCCGCTGCTTTAAGTTTGCGTTCATTCTGTAATGTTCCTTTCTTACACAACGAACCAATTACCTTCCCCTGCGCCGTTTCCCCTTTTTCTTCAAACTCATACAGCGGATTTAGCAGAAATTGGCCGTCCTGATATCCTAAGACCTCCACTATTTGCAATACTCTCCTGGATTTATCCCGAAGCCGTCCCAAATGTACGATCACATCCAAGCCGGAGGCAATCTGTTGTCTGATTGCGGCAAGCGGCAGATCCATTCCCATGAGCACCATATTTTCCAGACGCGACATCATATCCTCCGCACTGTTTGCATGCCCCGTGCTCATACTGCCGTCATGCCCCGTGTTCAGACATTGCATCATATCAAACGCCTCTGCGCCTCTGACCTCTCCGACAATAATTCTGTCCGGGCGCATACGCAGTGATGCCCGGATCAGATCTCTGATTGTAATCTCCTTGCATCCTTCCACATTGCTGTTTCTTGTTTCCAACTGCACCAGATTCGGAATATCCTGCAGCTGCAGTTCCGCACTGTCCTCAATGGTAATGACTCTTTCCTCCTTTGAAATATATCCGGACAACGCATTTAAAAAAGTAGTTTTACCGCTCCCGGTTCCGCCGCTGACAAACAGATTATATCCGGATTGCACCAGTTTCTTTAGAAAACCTGCGGCTTCCGCAGAAAGTGATTCCATTTCCACCAACTGACGCATTGTGATCGGATGTTCTGGAAATCTCCGGATCGTAACAATGGGGCCGTTCAAAGCAATCGGACTTAATACAATATTTACTCGGGACCCGTTTGACAAACGCGCATCCACAATAGGAGAAGCCTCATTGACCACACGGTTGCATCCCGCCACGATCTTCTGAATCACATCTTCGAGTTTTTCCAAAGACTCAAATCGCACATCCAATTTCTTTAAATGCCCGTTCTGCTCTACAAAAATCGGATTGGTTCCGTTGATCATAATCTCGGTAATGGAATTGTCATCCACAAACGTCTGCAGAATATCCAGTTTCCGAAGAGAATTAAACAATTCCTTCTTCAATTGCCTTCTGCTCTCCACAGAATAAAGGCTTAATTCTTCCCGCAGCAAAATGGTTTCATCAATCAGTTCATCCACCTCCTCATCTGTGTAATCCCGTCCGTAATCCATTCTCTCCTGCACCGCATGTTTCAGTTTCTGCTTCATATCAATGTAGTTCATTGCCATTTGTCTCCTCCAATTCTTTTATCAGACCGCTTACAAAATCGGCCATTTCTCCTTTGGTATACTGATCAAACACATCCGGAACCCGTCGCACCTGTGGTACCATGCACTTTTTTGTCTTACGAAGCACATCCTCATAGGAATATCCCGCCAAAATCCGCTCATACTCCGCAAGTTTGCCTTGCGCAATATGATCTTCCCTGGTAACTGTGAATACCACCGTGCACAAACGCAAAATATCAAACAATCCCTGCATACTTTCACTCAGATCCATAATGACATATTCATACAGTCCGGTTTCTGCCAGCTTATGTAATAATTGCTGCCATTCCTCTGCAGATATGGTTAACAGGTTTTGCCCCGATTTCATCGGCGGCACATAATCAAGATTTCCTTCGTGTTGTGCAATCGTCATAAGCCGCAGCTGAAACTTGTCCTTTTCTGCCATAAGAAAATACAGCAGATCCGCGAGATCTCTTGCGCCGGTCTGCGCTGCCAGTTCAGAAATGCCTGAGAAATGCTCGAAATTTAAATATAATGTCTTATGTGATACCGCAAGCATATGACTCATCGTCAGTGCAAAAGTGGTCTGAAAACTGCGTCTGACCGGAGAGTACATTCCAATAAATTTGGTTTTCCCGATCTCAGCCACACGAAAATAGGCATCTTCCGCAATTTCCAGATATACCTCCAAAAAGCTCTGGAGCACTTTTCCGGCCTCCTGGTATTTATCCACTTTGATAAATTCATCCTTTACCGCTAATCCGTTTTCCAGCAACACAATTGTCCGCAAAGGACACAGCGCGGACAGATTTTCCTGCCAGGTACGCTCTGCTACCACCATAAGATCAATACTTTTTCCTTTTTCTTCCTGCAACATGATCTCCGTATCCGTATATGTGCGCACCACCCACGGCAATTCCTTATGCTCCCGCAGAAATTCTGTCATGGATTGCGCATACTCTTTCTCCTGGTCACATAAAAGCAAGATTGGTTTTCTTTTTTCTTTCAATAGACACCTCCCACTCTCAAGATCACACTGCACAAAACAGGTCCGGCCATACAGATGCCTTCTAATTTCCGATCGTCTATACAAGGTTTAAAATAACTCCACTGGCCTTGTCTGATCAGCTCTTTGCAATATTTGCTCAAATAGGCCGCCCTGTCCCGTACATTTCTCTCTCTAAACAATTTGACTATGGAAAAAACTGCTGAAAACAGCAAAGAAATAAACAGAAAATAAAATACTCTCTTCACAGGAAAAAATCCCGCGCAGACACTCATCAGTTTTACATCCCCTGCTCCCAGACCACCGATCCGAAAGAGGGGATACAAGAGAAAGGCGACCACCGCAGATACCAGGATGTAGATTCCCACCCCAAACAGCATCTCCTTATATCCATTTCTGATCAATCCCAATCCCGCTATCAATAAGATCAAAGGATTGGGAATCCTCCTCTGTCTGTAATCATACAGACAGGCAATACATAACATCCATATTAAACTAATCAAACAGACAACTCCTTTGCATATTCATTCATATTACCGGTTACGGAATTTGGGGAGGATATTTCTCCCGCAGGATTCAAAGACATGTCAGCATTTGTATTTAAGTAATGCCTATTATAACACATTTTCTGACTATGGCAAGTATATATAGCATAATTTTGGCATTTTCGTCAATTTTCATAATATTTTATAAAATCCAATGGCATAAAGTGCCGCAATCCCAGGCAGGCCAAGGATTCCGGATGTCAAAACTGTCACGAAATTGATGCCGATCCCCAGAGAAATACCGCCTGCTGCCAGCAGGGAATTAGCAAAATACATGATCACTGTCCCCAGAATACTCCGCATCACAATGTTTAACAGCCACTCTGTTTTTTGTCTGAATAACCCGATTACCAGGATCAGCGCACACATACCGATCACGATCAGCACACCTGTCTGTTCTTTCATAGAAACCTCTTTGTCTTTAAACCTCTTCCCTTTATTTGTATGTCCGAATGGAACAAAAATTCCTTTTTTTGGTATATTTTGCAAATCCCGTACCTATACTTGTAACAACCGAGCCGGGCTGATGCTTTGTCCGGCAAAAAGGAATTGTTGAAAGGAGAAATGGCATGAAAGTTTTTTACAGACAGAATTTGAACCCGGTCCTTCCCATTGAATCCGACCTGACATCTTTCGACTTAAAAGAATCCATAGAAAAAACCCGACAGGCTTTGGAGATTGCCTATTCGGGTTTTAATAACGCTGTGGATGCCGATCTGATCGACAGCTATATTTATGAAATCAATGCACTGCAAAAGCGATATGCACATCTGACGGAACTCGCCGGTGAACAGACCGCCGAGGAGGTTCCTTTATACGCGCATTCCCCGGTTAGAACCCTGATCCGCCATGTTCTCCGTCAGGGTGTTACGTCCGTAGGTTAAACCGGCATATACGGTCTGGGAATTCCCCATGACCGGACCGTCGGTATTCTGCTCTGCAATCTGTGCGTAGGCGTCCCGCAAAGGTTCGATCACTTTGCGAATCTCGTCCAACGCTCCCTCTTTGTGCTGTCCGGCATGTACCAGTTTCCGGGCACAATAAAAGTATAACTGCATCAGATTCCTTGCCTGGGCATATTCCATGTGCAGTGAATGCTCCAATTCATTCAGGCATCCTCTGCACTTGCGGATTGCCTCGGCAAGCGCTGCATCATCGTTCTCCTTTTGCGCCTGCCCCGCCTCATCCAGATAACATAGCATCATTTCATATAAGATCACGACCAATTCCGTAGAATTCGCCTGAGAAATCCGCAAGGTAAACTGTTGCTTACATTCCTTGGTCATGCTGTTCTCCTTTTCTGCGATCCGCGCCTTACTGTAAGAGCTGCAAAACCTGTGACGGTCTTTCGTTCGCCTGTGCCAGCATGGATGTGCCCGCCTGGGTCAGCACCTGCGCGGTGGTGTACTCCGTCATCTCCTCTGCCATATCCACATCCATGATGCGGGAATATGCCGCCGTCATGTTTTCGCTGGTGATGTCCAGACTGTTCACTGTGGACTCCAGACGGTTCTGATAAGCGCCCAGTTTGCCTCTCACACTGGATACAAACTGAATTGCCTCATCCACGCGCTGGATGGCTTTATCCGCACCTTCCGGCGTGCTTACATCGATATCCTGAATTCCCATGTTCAACAGGTTGACTGCCGGAATTTCCACCTCCAGAACCTGGCCTTCGTTGGAACCAACCTGCAGACGCATCGCGCCAATCCCCTTCACATCCACTTCCAGACCGCTGATGGTACCTCCGTCCTTCGGAAGTTCCAGGGTCAGTTCGAACTGATCATCGTCGCGGATCGTGAGCAGATTATCTCTGAGTTCCGCTCTGCAGCCTTCCGGAAACTCCGGTCCCAGAGCAGGCTCTCCGGCCAGTTCCAGTTCTCCCTCCGCATTTTTGATCACGGAAATGCTGTCAATACTGTATGTTTTTACCGGAATCTTTTCATTGTAGGAATTCACCTTTACGTCATTATTGTTGGTATATCCCTTGGCAGTGAATTCTCCGTTTAAAAGCTTCTGCCCGTTGAACTCTGTGGTGTCGGAGATTCTCTGGATCTCCTGCTTCAGCTGGTCTACCTCGGACTGAATGGTGGCACGATCCTCACCGGTCATCGTACCGTTTGCTGCTTTTACGGACAGCTCATTGATCCGCTGCAGCATAGCAGCCACTTCCGTCAGCGCGCCATCCGCTGTCTCGATCACGGACACGCCGTCGCTGGCATTCTGGGTTGCCACGGACAATCCCTTCAGCTGCGCATTCATTCTCTTGGACATTGCAAGTCCCGCAGGATTATCCTTCGCATGATTCACCTTCAGCCCGGAAGATAATCTCTCCAAAGACTGGGACAGCAGGGAGTCGTTATTCGCCAATGCATTATTGGACAACATTGCTGATACATTGTAATTAATTCTCATAATTTACCTCGCTTTTCTGATCGGATCTGTCTGATCTCATCTGATTGCCTGTAAAAAAAGCTTCGCAACATGATACAGCTCGCCATTTTCATGGCTGTCTGTTCCCGACGTCCTTGTCAAATGAATGTTCCCGCTGCTCACCACAGGTAATTTCGTTGCTTCTAATCTCATCCCGTTCCATGTTTCTTCACGGATCAAGTTGTAAAATATATCGGATGCTTCCTGCAATTTCGTAACCTCTTGGGGCGTTTTTCCCACAAGAAATCCCTCTATGCGATTGTTTTTCACCTGCAGATGAGCCTCTATATGGCCGTTTTCCCCGTCGCCTCCGCCCAGATCCACGGAAATGGAAATCTCGCCTTTCTCCCCGCTTCCGTTTTCCAATGTCAGGTGTACCAGAGATTCCTGTCCGCCCACTTCCATGGACAGAAAATATTCCTCTCTGCGGGACAGATTTCCCATGATCGTAAGCTGCCTGTGCGCAAGCTGCAATGCCTTTACATCCAGACTGCTTTCCGCCTGAGTCAGAGTGATCTCTTCCACTTCCTCCTTCAGATCCTGCACCGCTTCCTCATATTTCTCCAGGAACTCCTGCTTATCGGAAAGCTTCTCCCAGAGATCGTCCGTCTTTTCTTCCCCGCCGCGTCTCTTTTTCAAAATGCGATAGGGATTCTCCTCATTGGAGAGCATCTTCTGGGCTGCCAGCAGATTCTCCGCATGAACAGGTGCTTCCCCTCTCTCCAACATTTGTGTCACTGCCGCCTCCGTGTTCACAACACTGCGAAGCTCCTTCAGCTGAGACTGCTCAAAACTGCGGGAGATCTGCTCGGAGATGGAACTGCTCTCTCCCCTCTGAACCAGCTCCTTAAGCGTACCGTATTCGTCGGAAGCCTTCACATCCATATGGCGGAATTTCCCGCTTCTCACAGCCGTGAGCAGATTGGAAAACTGTAATTCCGCCTGGGTGTTAAGTACTGCGCCGATTGCAGCGCCATCTTTTTTCTCAATCTGGTGCAGCAGACGATACACTCCGATATAACTGTCTCTCTCCTCCGGCGTAATCTGATGATTCTGCTCCAATCCGTACAGATAACGGCTATAACTCTCCGCCTGCGTCTGAAAATCTTCCGGAAGCTGATCAAAATATGCATTCAGCTGGTCAAAACTCTGTTCCAGCGGATTTACGCCATCCCGGATCATCTGCAGGGTTGCCGCCGGCGTCATCTTACGGATCAGATCCTGCAGCTGTGTATCTGCCTCCTTCACACGCTCTACATTCTCCAGAGTAATCTCCATGTGATTGTAGCCAAGGATCCTGATCGCTCTGAAATTCTCTTCGATCGGCTCCAGACCTACCTCTCGCGCCAGATCTTCCACATTGCCGAATGCCTTGCGCATGCTGTCCCCAAGATCCGCTCTGGGAGCGGTCATCAGGCTCTCATAGCTCTCTCCCGCCCGCTCATAGCTCTGCCGCAGAACGGTTCCCTCCTCATGGAAACGGGAAAGGATCGTGCCCTCTTCCCCGTCTGCCACGCCGATGCGGACAGTACCCAGCAACTGTGCCGGCAACTGCGGAATCTCTCTGATCACATCATTGGTCTGATTCCAATTCTGATATTTGGAAACCGCTGCTGCATCCTCCGGAAAATACTGCTCCGCGATCGCCTGCTCTGCATCCCGCAGGGCTTCGATCATCTGCTCCATAGGCGCCGTATCGATGGCAAAACCGCTTTTGATCAGCTTCACATTCACCTCTGCCGTCATGCGCAGCCGCACTTCCTCCAGCTGCTTGCGCGCCGCCAACTGATCCGCCTGTATCTCCGCATCCTCCGACTGATAATACGCAAGGATTTCCACTGCCTTCTGATAAACAGTCTCTCCCGCGTCTTTGCCCAAAGATGCGTGGATCGGATCTTTTCCCTCTGCAATGGCTTCTGCCGCAGCCTGGGCAAAAAGCGTCTCGGAAACCGGGATGGGCGCTTCTTTGATGTGCTCCAGATTCCCAATGCTTTCCTCCGTCAAGGGAAGATTCTGCATAAGCAGCCACTTCGCATTCTCCCGGTTCTCGTCATTTGGCTCATAGCCCGCCTGCTCCAACACCTGATCCATCTGTCGTTTGATGCTCTCATCGGCAAGATAGGACATATCCTGCCCCGACGCCGCACTGCCCGGGGCTGCATACCCTGCCCCGCTGTTCTGTGCCAGATAGAAATTCCAGATTTCCGGCTCCATCTCATTGTCAACCAGATAGCGATAAGTTCCGTCCGTGGGTACTTCCAGTTTTTGCGCCATGTCCCATGCTTTCCCGACTGCTTCCGCATTTTCCGGTGTCACGGGGACATCTGCAGCCTGAAAGCTCTCTGACAGCGCTCTCGCCAGGCTTTCGCTCCCCACTGCCGCCGCCAGCGTTTCCACATCCAGATCATCGGTATACCCTGCAATCTGTTGTCCGCTGCGCACCAGCTCCGCCTTGATCTTATCCACAATGGTAACGGCCTGCTCAGGATCCATAGCGGAAAAATCAAAACCGTCTTCCGATAATTTGTGGTAATCCTCCGCAGACATTGTATTAGACATCAAAGTCATGTAGTCCTGCGTGATACCCACATCCGTATAAGCAGCCTCCTGCTGGATCTCCATCAGGGACTTTTTCTCCCGGCTTTCCGTTTCCCCGCCCAGGGAAGCGATCGTATTCAGATTGCTCTCCGCCGCCGAAAAACTAACCGGTGCCTTCGCCGATACCGCTTTGTTTCCGGCTGTGGACTTTGCAGATTCCGGCAGCCTCCGCATTCCGCCTGCCTCGCCTCGATCCGCATAATTCCCGGTGGGAATCACATCCGTTTTATTTGTCTGATTCTGAAAAATGATATTCATGCCCTGACTCCTCTGAACTGCTCATGAAACCAACTTTATTTTAATAAAAAATTGAATGGAAAAAGGTGAATGTCCAAAGACACTCACCTTTTATTTCGGTGTAAAATTCAATTTTCTTAACAATTAAAATGTAAAGATTGCAGCACTGTAACCCGGCATATCAAACGTGATCGAATAATCATGGAAATGACAGGCCTTTGCCTCTGCCGCGATCTCCGCAGGAATTACATTGCCCCAGCCGCCAAACCGCTCATCATCGCTGTTCAGGATCAATTTGTATTTCTTCTTGTCAGGAACAGGCACCTGATAATTCTCCCACTTCATCGGAGTCATATTGATGACAAAGAGAAGATTGTTCTTGCCGGTGGATGACTTACGCACAAAGGAATAGGTGCTTCTGTCCACATCATCGGCATTCATCCACTCAAAGCCGTCCCAGCTGTTATCAAATTCATATAAAGCGGGATTCTTGCGGTACAGCTTGAGCAGTTCTTTCATCCACTCATGCATGCCCTTATTATTTTTCTCGCCCAACAGAAACCAATCCAGTTCGCGCTCCTCACTCCATTCACGCTCCTGTCCGAAATCCTGGCCCATAAACAGAAGCTTCTTGCCACAGTGTCCAAACATATATGCATATCCCGCACGCAGGTTTGCATACTTATCCACAGGATAACCGGGCATCTTATTTACCATGGAACATTTCAGATGCACCACCTCATCATGGGACAGCGGAAGAATATAGTTCTCGCTGGAATTGTAGGACATGGCAAAGGTTAACGCATAATGGTTGCCTCTGCGGTAAATGCCGTCCAGCTTCATATATTCGCAAAAATCATGCATCCAGCCCATATTCCACTTAAAGGAGAATCCCAGACTCTCCGTTCCGATCTTACCGCTGACATTCGGCCACGCGGTGGATTCTTCTGCAATGGTCAAAAATCCAGGATACGTTCCTCTCACCACAGAATTCAGATGCTTGAAAAATTCAATTGCCTCCAGATTCTTGTTACCGCCAAACTCATTCGGCAGCCACTGACCGTCCTGCTTACCGTAATCCAGATACAGCATGGAGGCCACCGCATCCACGCGGATGCCATCCACATGAAACTCTCTCAGCCAGAACAGCGCATTGGCAATCAGGAAGTTCTTCACCTCCAGCTTGCCGTAGTTGAATATCTTGGTACCCCAATCCGGATGCTCTCCACGCCTTGGATCCGGATGCTCATAGATACATCCTCCGTCAAAACAGCCCAGACCATGGGCATCTGTGGCAAAATGGGCCGGCACCCAATCCAGGATCACTCCTACGCCCGCTTTATGCAGCTCATTGATCAGATACATGAAATCCTCCGGCGTTCCGTAACGGGAAGTCGGCGCATAATAACCGGTCACCTGATATCCCCAGGAACCGTCAAAGGGATGCTCCGCAATACCCATCAGCTCCACATGGGTATATTTCATCTCTTTCAGATATTCCACGATCTTCTTTGCAAACTCTCTGTATGTGTAAAATCCTTTTTCTGTCCCGTCATTGGGATGCTTCATAAAGGATCCGATATGACATTCATAGATTGCCATGGGTTCCTTATTCATGTCTTTCTGATCCCGCTCGGACATCCATTTCTCATCTTTCCACTTAAATCCGCTTAAGTCCGTGATAATAGACGCCGTGCCGGGGCGAAGCTCCGCATAGTTTGCAAACGGATCCGCTTTGTACAGTTTCTCATCTTTCTGCGTGGTGACCAGAAACTTGTACATTTCCCCTGTTCCGATGCCGGGAACAAAACAGCTCCATATGCCGCCTTCTCCCAGCTTGGTCATCGGATGTGCATTCTCATTCCAATCGTTGAATGTGCCGACTACATGCACTGCTTTCGCATTCGGCGCCCACACGCCAAAGAAAACACCTTCTTTTCCGTCTTCCTCAGACAAATGTGCGCCCAGTTTTTTATAAATATCATAATGCGTTCCCTGCGCAAACAAAAACTGGTCATCCTGCGAAATAAATACCTTTTCTCTCATTTACTAACCCCCATTCCGTTTATAAAAAATCTTTCTCTGAAACAATGATCATATCTTCATCATCGTATCGCTTTCCCACAAGGACACCCACAAAGTGCCCCAGAGAGATCCTCCTTGCATGACTGATGGCTTCATCCACGATCTCCCTGACTTCCGCCATCGTAACCGCATGATCTATGGTCTGTCTTTTCTCAATGCGATTATGCAGTGCAAGCACACCCAGATCATCGATCGCATACTCCTGTTCCCTTGCATATTGCTTTCCGTACGCAACCAGCATGTCATTGCTGAGCGCTTTGACATCAATTCTGGATGTGAACTCTCCCTTCAGGAAGTCATATTGCTCCAGGAACTGATCCATGCTCTTGGTATCATCCTGAAGAACTACCACAATTCCCAAATCCTCTCTCTGCAAAGCCTTATGAAGATTGGTCACCGTCTGCTCGTTCATGGTGCTTGCCTTCTGAACGATCAATGCACCATTCTGAAGACGATCAATGGTCTCGTCCATATTTTTCTGGTTCAAACCATTTCCGGATATTTTTGCAACCTGCCCCGAGAAATTGCTGTCGTTGGATTGAATCTCCCGGATGATCTTCTTCGCAAGCGGAATCGTGTCCACATCGACTTCACCTGAAATGATCACATTACCCGTGTATGCCGCAAGACTAATATCATCAATGGCTTTTACAATCTGCTCTCTGGTCTGCCTGCTCTGGATATAAGAACTGAAATGTTCTCTCTCCTCCCTTGTCATAGAACGAACTTTCTCTTTTACTTCTTCCGCTTCCTGTTCGTCCCCTGACTCCTCTTCCGGCTCCTCTGAGTCTTCCTCTGACTCTGTCGACTCCTCAGCCTCTTCCGCCGATTCTTCTTCGGTTTCCTCAGCGCCCTCCTCAGACTCTGCTGCCTCCTCGGGCTCTGCGATCTCTTCCGACTGCTCAGATTCTTCCGGCTCTTCCGACTGCTCTTCTACAGTTTCCTCAGCAGTCTCCTCAGACTCTGCTGTCTCTTCCGGCTGATTATCTTCGATTTCCTCGACGTCCTCCTCGGACCCCGCTTCCCCCTCAGACTCTGCCGGGTCTTCGGACTCTGCTGCTTCCTCAGAATCTGTCGTCTCTACTGCCTCTTCTGACTCCTCCGTCTGCTCTTCTAAGGCATCCTCTACCGCTTCCGTATCTTCAATCTCTTCAATCTCCTCTGCCTCTTCGAGATCTTCGAAATCTTCTGTTGTCTTCTCACTGTCCGCTTCCCTAAAGATGCCATCTGTGGGCTGATCCGCAAAGATGTCATCTACAGGCTGGTCTGCAAAAATATCATCCGCCGGCTGATCCGCAAAAATGTCATCTGTAGGTTGATCCACAAAAATATCATCCGCGTCCTGATTCGGCAACACGGCATTACTGCTGTCATCCTTTTCCAGCTTTTCCAGCAGACCGTCCCTTACCGCGGCTTCAAATTCCGTAAACATACTGCCTGTCTGCTGAAGCACATGTCGGCGAACTTCTGCTTTACGCTTTTCTTCGTTCTCCCTCTTCATGCGTTCCCACTCAGCCAGAACATCCTCAATATCCATCTGCCCGGTGATCTGTTTTTCCACCGCCTGACCCTGGGGTAACACAATGCGAAGCTGCCCGTCCGACTCCTGCGACAACACATCCGCCATTGCACGGGGCGGCTCTATTTCCGCCATTTTTTTCTCATATGAATTTGCCTGCAAAACAGGTCTGTTTACATTGATCTCCCCGGTTTCACCAAAGAAGACCTCCGATTTTTCAACCTCATCCGGCTCGGAAACCATGATCGGTTCCTCATCAAAAATATCTTCCGATTCTTCCTCAATAACGGTTTCTTTCGGAGTTTCCTCCACCTGCGACTCACTAATCTCCGATTCGACAACTTCCGGCTCCATAGATTCGGACTCATATTCATCGTCTCCATCGTCCAGATAAGGCTTCAACTCTTGTGCCAGTGCTGCCTGCAGATTGATCGTATTGTATTGTCCCACATCCATGGTTTTTACAAAAATATCCGGTTCTTCCTCTTCGATCCTTTCCGGAATTTCCACAGACGGCTCGATATCAGCATAATCAATGGACTCTTCCGGCACCTCCGGCTCCTCGGGCTCTTCTTCATTTGTTTCGGTATCCCGCAAGTCATATTCTGCCAGATCCTCTGCCCTCACGGGCTCATAGACGATTGTGTCTCCGGTTACCATATTCACCTGGACATCTTCTTTTTTCCAGACCGCCGTATGTTCTTCTGCCTGCCCATCATCAAGTGCAGAATAACGATCCTCTGCATTCTCGTCGTGGCCTGTAGACCTCTCGTCATCTTCCTCATCCAGAACTTCCTCTTCGTCCAGGAATTCCTCTTCCTCCTGTTTGGGATCAAAGCGATGATCATACACTCTCTGCTGTTCCGCAGTCAACGGCTGATGCAGCATTTTCAGCTCCATCGCTTTCACAACATACTCGCCGTCTCCAAAACAAGCGATCATCTCATCGCACTCTTCCACGCAGCGGGTGGCCAGACCGACTCTGTGATAGAGATAAGCCAGTTCATAAGCCCACTTTTCCCTATAGTCGTGCTTCTTCAATTCTTCCAGGACTTCAATTCTTTCCTCCAGGCTGACATCCTGATCTTCATAAATTTTATACTGCAAAATATAGCGTCCGGGATCCTTCGGCGCCACATTGACAAATTCTTTATAATACTCCATTGCCTGTACGAGATCGCCCGTCCTGAGGCAAAGCTCACACAGCGAGTAAACAATACTTCTTCCACCGGGCCGACGGTCATATGCCAACAACAAAAGATCCTTAGCATTCTCATACCGTCTGTTCATTTTATAAACATCACTGATGGTACACAGCATCATCACGCTTTTCACTCTGCGCCAATCAATGGTATCTGCAATCTCTGCTGCCTGGGCGAAATCTTTTTGCTGAATCAACTTCTTGATCTCATCTGACCGAAGCTTGTACTCTACTTTATCCAAGGTATTTCTCTCCCACTTCTAAAATTATCCCCAATATCCCCATTTTTATCTTTTAGTTTACCATAGACGTCCCGCTATGTCAAAACGGAAACGTTAAAAAAGCAGATTCGACAATTCTGCAAATTCCTCCAGCGTCAACGCCTCTCCGCGCACCGTGGGAGACAGTCCCATCTGCTCCAGTGCCTGCGCCGCCTGCTCCTTTGAAACCTGCAGATTTGACGCATTCCCCAGACCATTCACCAAAGTCTTACGCCGCTGATTAAAGGACGCTCGGATCAGC
This sequence comes from Lachnospiraceae bacterium, assembly GCA_017476665.1. Lineage (GTDB taxonomy): Bacteria > Bacillota > Clostridia > Lachnospirales > Lachnospiraceae > Acetatifactor. The sequence goes on from JAFUZJ010000070.1 coordinate 24,359, forward strand.
GCGAACATCTTCTGCTCGTCCCTCACCTGTACCGGCGGTTCTTCATAACGGGTCAGCCGGATCACCGCGCTGCCCACATTTGGCCTCGGAATAAAACAATTGGGAGGCACATTCGCCACGATCTCCGGTTTCGCATAATACTGCACCGCCAGAGACAGCGCACCGTAATCCTTTGTCCCCGGACCAACCTGCATCCGATCCGCCACCTCTTTCTGCACCATGATGGTAATGCTCTTTAACGGCACATGCTGCTCAAACAGTCCCATGATGATCGGCGTTGTAATGTAATACGGCAGGTTTGCAACAACCTTGATCGGCTGTCCACCGTTTCTCTCCTGCACGATCCCGTTAATATCCACCTTCAGGATGTCCTCGTTCAGAATTATCACATTGTCATAGGCCGACAGTGTATCCTCCAAAATCGGGATCAACGCCTTATCGATCTCCACCGCCACCACTTCTCTTGCAGCCTCCGCCAGATACTGTGTCATGGTGCCGATTCCCGGTCCGATCTCCAGCACACAATCTTCCTTCGTGATCTCCGCCGCCGCTATGATCCGATCCAGCACACCGGTATCAATCAGAAAATTCTGTCCGTATTTTTTTTGAAAATTAAAGTGATACTTCTGCAGCACTTCAATCGTATTTTGGGGAATACCCAGATTCGCCATGCTCTTTATCCCTTTTTCTGCATTTCCACCAACCGGTTGATGATATACTCCGCACCGACTTTACCGCTGTTGCCCACATTATAGATATACTGCTCCTTCATCTGTCGCAGGGAATCCCTGGAAAACTGATTGTCAAACAAAAGCTTCTCCACCGCCGGACGTAAGCCCTCAAGCGCCGTCTCCTCCAGAGAAATTCCGACTTTATCTCGGAGTTCGATATCCACCGGTACGGAGGAAAGCTCTTTGTAATTTGGGTTTACCACCTTCATCGGCGTGTTGATGAACAATACCGGCTTTAACGTGGAGAACGAATACTCAAACGCAATACTGGACCAGTCCGTCACCAGCAGATCCGCCGTATACACGGTCTTGTTGGAGGAGAAATCCATCTGCACTTCCACACCTTTTTCCTCGTATTTATTGGCAAGCGCTTTCAGCTTTTCCTCAAAATGCCGCACATACTGGGGGTGCGGACGCACGATAATATGATAGGGCAGCTGCACCAGCTCATCCAGCATCTGCTCAATGCAGGAATCCATAATATTGTCCCGCTGCCAGGAGGGCGCGATCAAAATCGTCTTGTTGTCCTTTGCAACGGCCCGGGCTTCTCCCTGCTCCATCGCTTCGTAGGAAACCGTCATGTTGTCAATGACACTGGACCCCCACTCCACAATCCGCTTTGCAGGCAGACCAAACTTCTGCTCGCGCTCTTCGATCTCCTCTTTGTTCTTGAAACCGGACGCAAAGATCGTGTCAAAATGATCCAGCGCATTCTCATGGAAGGTCAGATTGGAACTGTTCACATCATGCGGTACATAAATATATTCGATATCTTTTTTTACATAAGAGCGCTTCAACTGAAAATTCTCCAGATCCGGGGTGGTCATCACCATGATCTTCGTCTCCAGCTTCATCATCAGCACGATCAGCCGCTTGTCCCCGATATAATACGGCTTAAACTGATCGCTCTCCATACCGAACACTTCATCCAACGGATCGCTGGTGATGTAATGGATCACAATATTGGTACGCCTGATAATTTCTTCAATGATGTTTTTATAGTATTTATAAAATCCGTTCTTCTCGGAATAAAAGACGATCTTTTTCCCGGGAACCTTCAGAAAACGCTTGTAATCCTCCAGCTCTTTCTTGTGATACGGGTTTTTCTTATCCTCTTTTTTGCCCGCCGTCATAAATTCCTGGGTCTTCCTCAGTTCTTCTTTGCTCTTTTCCAATGCCTCATAATCAATGTATTTCTTGGGATTGATCCAAATGTTCAAAAGCACCAGCTGCAGCACCGACAACAGATTACTGTAGGTCCAATAAATACCTACACCAATAGATACAAAGAAACCCAGATAGAGGGAAAGCGCTACAGAAAATACCATTGTTCCGTATCGATTCCAGGCACCCTGTTCCACCTGCAGCACATTGATCTTGTTCTGCACATAACACATGATAAAAGCAGACAATGCCGCTAAAAGCGGCACGATCAAAGTGACTCCGTGAGCCTGCGCAGGAATTGCAGTCAAAGGGGTTCCCTTCTTTACCGCTTCCACCACACCCATCAACAGCGCCAACTGCACAAACAGCGGGATCAGATCTGCAAAAGGACTATATTTCTCCTTCTTGAACAGCTTATACTGCTCCTCGGAGATCATATCCTGATTCCCCCAGTAAGCTGCCTTGATATGATTCATCTCCGGCTGCATTTTCACCGTCTTGATGGAATTCTTCTGCACCCACACAGACAACGGCAATAGGATCACCTTCGTGAGGAACGTAAAGAGCAACAAAGCGATCCAATAATTATGACACAACAGATAGCAGGCATGGATCAGCCATACCAGCGCATCTATAATTCCGTTTATGATCCCATTCATTATTCTTCTTCAACCTTTTTAAACTCAATTGCCTCTTCCGCTTCTTCCGTTTTCTTCTTTCCCTTAAAGAAAGCAAATATCTTGTGACGGAAGATCGTAAGCGCAGCTCCCAACGCGATCACAACTCCCGCAACCGCCTGGATCACATAGGTTACCGCCGAAGGGTCAATATATGCCACACCCGGCATTGTCAACAGGAAAAGCTGCTCCATGCTCATCTTTCATTCTCTCCATTCTTGTGAATTGTTATTATTTTCCCCAAAATACCCCAAAACTACAACTACTATAGCACAAGGCTTTCTGCAATGCAAACAAAAAAGCGCAATTTTCTTGACAGTTTGACTTCTCCTTGAAATAATGAAAGAGTTGACCGAACAAATAGTGACACACAGATTAAATGAAAAACAGAGGACATAGATCATGAGCATATTAAACGTAGAACATTTAACCCACGGTTTCGGCGACCGCGCCATCTTCAACGACGTTTCCTTCCGCCTGCTGCCCGGCGAACACATTGGACTGGTAGGTGCAAACGGAGAGGGGAAATCCACTTTCATGAATATCATCACGGGGAAACTTACCCCTGACGAAGGCAAAGTAGAGTGGGCGAAGCGCGTCCGCGTGGGCTATCTGGATCAGCATACCGTGCTGCAGGCCGGTATGACGGTGCGCCAGGTACTCTCCTCTGCTTTTGATTTCCTTTATGAGATGGAAACCCAGATGAATGAGATCTGCGACAAAATGGGCGAGGCCACAGAAAAAGAATTGGAAACCTATATGGAAGAACTGGGCACGATCCAGGATCTGCTCACCATGCATGACTTTTATATGATTGACACTAAGGTGGAGGAAGTGGCCAGAGCGCTGGGACTCACAGAGATCGGTTTGGAGCGCGATGTGACGGAACTCTCCGGCGGCCAGCGCACCAAGGTTCTGCTAGGCAAGCTCCTGTTGGAGAAGCCGGACATTCTCCTGTTAGACGAGCCCACCAACTATCTGGACGCAGAACACATTGAATGGCTCAAACGCTACCTGAACGATTATGAAAATGCATTTATTCTGATCAGTCATGACATTCCTTTTTTAAACAGCGTCATCAATCTGATCTACCATATGGACAACAAAGAACTGAACCGTTATGTGGGAGATTACGATAAATTCCAAGAAGTCTACGCCATGAAAAAATCACAGCTGGAGGCTGCCTATAACAAGCAGCAGAAAGAAATTGCGGATCTGAAGGACTTCGTGGCGCGCAACAAAGCCCGGGTTGCCACCCGCAATATGGCGATGTCCCGCCAGAAAAAACTGGATAAAATGGACGTGATCGAGCTTGCTGCCGAGAAACCCAAGCCGGAGTTTCATTTCAAGGAAGCCCGCACACCGGGCCGCGTACTTTTCCAGACCCACGACCTGGTCATCGGCTATGACACACCTTTGTCCAAACCCTTAAATCTCACGATGGAGCGCGGTCAGAAGATCGCTCTGATCGGTGCCAACGGCATCGGCAAGACCACACTGCTAAAAAGCCTGTTAGGTCTGATTCCGACCGTCTCCGGCGCCACGGAACAGGGCGATTATCTGGAAATCGGCTACTTTGAACAGGAAATGAGCGGTGACGGCAGCAACACCTGCATCCAGGAGATCTGGCAGGAATTCCCCGGCTTCAGTCAATATGAAGTGCGCTCCGCACTGGCCAAGTGCGGCCTTACCACCAAGCATATCGAAAGTCTCGTCAAGGTGTTGAGCGGCGGTGAGCAGGCAAAGGTGCGCCTGTGCAAGCTCATCAACCGCCCCACCAACGTACTGGTATTGGACGAGCCCACCAACCACCTGGACGTGGATGCCAAGGACGAATTAAAGCGGGCTCTCATTGCTTATAAGGGCAGTATTCTCATGGTCTGTCATGAACCCGAATTCTATGACGGGCTGGCGTCAGAGGTCTGGGATCTGAGCAATTGGACCACCTTGGTCACGGGCTGATATGTTCTTCACACGCAGATAATCATTCAGTTCCATATTCCTGCACGAAAACGGTTTCTCGCCTCTGCGGAAGATCCA
>JAFUZJ010000009.1 GCA_017476665.1 Lachnospiraceae bacterium
CACGGAACTGCTTACGACGCTTTACTCTTTTCGGCATTAACATTATTTATCACTCCCTTCCTCTTGGTTTCCTTTTGTAGGAAGCACCTCGCCTTTATAAATCCAAACCTTTACACCAACTTTACCATAAGTGGTATCTGCCTCTGCAAAACCATAGTCGATATCTGCTCTCAGGGTCTGAAGAGGAATGGTGCCCTAGCTGTAGAACTCGCTTCTTGCGATATCAGCACCGCCCAGACGTCCGCCGCAGGCTGCCTTGATACCAAGAGCGCCGGCCTTCATGGTTCTGCCCATGCAGGACTTTACAGCACGTCTGTAAGATACACGGTTCTCCAGCTGCTGTGCAATGTTCTCAGCTACCAGCTGTGCATCTCTGTCAGGTCTCTTGATCTCCTTGATGTCAACCAGAACCTTCTTGCCTGTCATCTTTGCGAGCTCGCCCTTAGTCACCTCGATCTCAGCGCCGCCCTTACCGATGATCAAACCGGGCTTTGCGGTGTAGATGATAACCTTTACTCTGTCAGATGCTCTCTCGATCTCAATCTTAGAGATACCTGCACTGTATAATTTCTTCTTCAGATACTTTCTGATCTCGTAGTCCTCTTTCAGATAATCAGCGAACTCGCCCTCAGCGTACCATTTGGAATCCCAATCTTTGATTACTCCGACTCTTAAGCCGTGAGGATTAACTTTCTGTCCCATTCTATTCGCTCCTTTCCTACTTCTTCTCGTCAAGCACGATGGTGATGTGGCTCATTCTCTTCTCGATCCTGTAAGCTCTGCCCTGTGCTCTGGGCTGAACACGCTTCATTGTCGGTCCCTTGTTTGCGTAGCACTCTGCCACATACAGGTTCTCGGTGTTCATGCCGTTGTTGTTCTCAGCGTTAGCGATTGCTGACTGAAGCAGTTTCTTGATGATGCTGGAAGCGTATCTGGGATTGTACTCCAGAATTGCCAGTGCTGTCTGCACATCTTTTCCTCTGATGGCATCCAGTACGAAGCAAGCCTTCTGTACGGATACTCTTGCATAAGACAGCTTTGCGGAAGGTCTGTTGTCCTTTACCGCATTTCTCTCTCTCTTGATTTGGGATCTATGTCCTTTAGCCATAGATATTGTCCTCCTTTTAAAGACTTCGTGAAAACGCATCCTCTACGGTGCCTTGCACACCGCAGTCCGGAAACAGGAGCCTTTTATCTCTCAGGCTCCCGGAGAGTGTAAACTCTCTTGCCTGCCCTCTCGGGCGTGACTGCGTCTGGTTACTGAATGAATTTATTTTACTTTGGACTTCTTCTCGTCCTTACCATGACCTCTGTAGGTTCTGGTTGCTACGAACTCGCCGAGCTTGTGACCAACCATATCCTCGGTTACATATACAGGCACATGTTTTCTTCCGTCATGCACAGCAATCGTATGTCCCACAAAAGAAGGGAAAATTGTTGAGCGACGGGACCAGGTCTTGATAACCTGCTTCTGTCCTGCTGCATTTAAAGCATCCACTTTCTTTAACAGACTCGCATCTGCGAAAGGTCCTTTTTTCAGTGATCTAGCCATTGTCTTTCCTCCTCCTATTATTTGATTGCCTTGCCGTCACGTCTTCTTACGATCAGCTTGTTGGAAGCCTTCTTGCTCTTACGTGTCTTCAGACCAAGAGCGGGCTTGCCCCAAGGAGTGGAAGGACCGGGACGTCCGATACCGGTCTTACCCTCACCACCACCATGAGGATGGTCGTTGGGGTTCATTACAGAACCGCGGACTGTCGGGCGGATACCCATGTGACGCTTACGTCCAGCCTTACCGATGTTTACCAGGTTGTGATCTCCGTTGCCAACCACACCAACTGTAGCGCGGCATACCAAAGGAACCATTCTCATCTCACCGGAGGGAAGACGCAGGGTTGCGTACTTGCCTTCCTTCGCCATCAGCTGTGCGCTGTTGCCAGCGGAACGAACCATCTGGCCGCCCTTACCGGGATACAGCTCGATGTTGTGCAGCTGAGTACCTACCGGGATCTCGGAAAGCGGTAAGCAGTTACCGATTCTTACTTCTGCCTCTGCTCCGTTCATAACGGTCATACCGTCGGTCAGGCCCTCGGGAGCAAGGATATATGCCTTCTCGCCGTCTGCATAGCAGATCAAAGCGATGTTAGCGGTTCTGTTGGGATCGTATTCGATGCCGATTACCTTTGCAGGAATACCGTCCTTATTTCTCTTAAAATCGATCATTCTGTACTGTCTTCTGGAGCCGCCGCCGTGATGTCTTACAGTGATCTTACCCTGATTGTTACGACCTGCGTTCTTCTTCAGAGAAACACAAAGGCTCTTCTCGGGAGTGGTCTTTGTGATCTCGGAGAAATCAGAACCGGTCATATTTCTTCTGGATGGTGTATAGGGATTATATGTCTTGATTCCCATTGTTTCTTTCTCCTTTTCTCTTTGATTCTTTGCGCAGCGCCATGCGCCGCATACTTAAATCGGCTCACCGGTTTGATCTATCTTACAGACCGGAGAAAATCTCGATTTCCTTGCTGTCCTCGGTCAGCTGAACAATTGCCTTCTTGGTCTTGGCGGTCTTGCCGACTACCATACCGCGTCTCTTGTTCTTGCCGTCGTGGTTCATGGTGTTCACCTTAGCTACCTTGGTGCCCTCGAACATCTTCTCTACAGCTTCCTTGATCTGAGACTTGTTTGCCTCGGGATGTACAAGGAACACATACTTCTTCTCGCTCATACCGGACATGCTCTTCTCGGTGATGACCGGTTTGAGGATTACGTCATAGTATTTAATGTCTGCCATTATGCGTACACCTCCTCGATCTTCGCTACAGCGTCCTTGGTCAGCACAACTGTCTTAGCCTTCATGATATCGAATACATTGATCTCATTTACCAGGCTGGTGTTAACTGCTTCTACGTTTCTTGCGGACATAACCACATTTGTGTCATTCTCAGCGATCACAACCAGACCTTTTTCAACCTTCAGGTTGTTCATTACGTTTGCAAAATTCTTAGTCTTGATCTCATCAAACTTCAGCTCATCCAGTACGATCAGATTGCTGTTTGCAACCTTATCGCTGAGTGCAGACTTTAAAGCCGCTCTCTTCTCTTTCTTGTTGAGCTTGAAGGAATAATCTCTGGGAACGGGAGCGAATACCATGCCGCCACCGGTCCACTGGGGAGATCTGGTCGAACCCTGTCTTGCGTGACCGGTTCCTTTTTGTCTCCAAGGTTTTCTTCCGCCTCCGGATACCTCAGAACGGGTCTTTGCCTTCTGAGTACCCTGACGATTATTTGCAAGCTGCTGTACCACTGCCATATGAACCAGATGCTCGTTTACTTCTACACCGAACACTGCGTCATTCAGCTCGATGGTGCCAACTTCCTTGCCTTCCATATTAAATACAGATACGTTAGCCATCTGTTAGGTCCTCCTTTCAACGCGCCTCTTGTCTTCTTATGCTTCCACTCTTGTGGTCTCTTTGATGGTTACCAGTGCCTTCTTTGCTCCGGGAACTGCGCCCTTTACCAGAAGAAGATTCTTCTCAGCATCCACTCTTACGACCTCAAGATTCTGAACCGTTACCTTTACGCAACCCATGTGACCGGGCATTCCCTTGCCTTTAAATACACGGCTGGGGGAGGAACATGCGCCGTTGGAACCCTGATGACGATGGAACTTGGAACCGTGCTTCATGGGTCCTCTGTGCTGTCCCAGTCTCTTGATGGCGCCCTGGAAGCCTTTACCTTTGGAAATGGCAGTTGCATCAACCTTATCGCCGCTTGCGAAGATGTCAGCCTTGATCTCTGCGCCCAAAGTATACTCATCCGCGTTCTCAAACTTGAACTCTCTTACATATCTCTTGGAACTTGTACCGGCCTTCTTAAAGTGACCCTGCTCCGCCTTGTTTGCACCATGTCTGTGGTACAGCTTGTCGTTAGCGTACAATTGATCCTTCTTGTCAACAAATCCGACCTGTACTGCGCTGTACCCGTCGTTCTCAACAGTCTTGAGCTGTGTTACCACACAGGGACCTGCCTGAAGTACGGTTACAGGGATCAGCACGCCATCCTCGCCGAAAACCTGTGTCATTCCAACCTTAGTTGCCAAAATTGCTTTCTTCATTTTTTACCTCCGTTTTGTTCTACATAGCGGACCAAAAGAAAATCGCCTGCGATTTTCTTTAGAAATTTTGCTGCGCAAAATTTCCCGGGTATCAGGAAACCTGCTGCTCGAAATTTCCCAGCCAGTGTTGCCCTGACCGTGTTCATACGTCTAAGTAGAGGTTTGTTTGTTTTGATTTACTTGTTCTTCATTTTTATATCAATGTAAACACCGGCCGGCATTTCCAATCTCTGCAGTGCATCGATCGTCTTCGGTGTCGGTGCAATGATATCAATGAGTCTCTTATGAGTTCTCTGCTCAAACTGCTCTCTGGAGTCTTTGTACTTGTGTACGGCTCTCAGAATCGTAACAACTTCCTTCTTAGTAGGAAGGGGAACCGGTCCGCTCACCTGGGAACCGTTCTTCTTTACTGTTTCGATGATTTTCTTGGCAGATGCATCAACCAACTGATGCTCATAAGCTTTCAATGTGATTCTCATTACTTGACTTGCCATAAAAAAAGTCGCCTCCTTTTCGCACTTTTGTTCAAGCATTCCATGCCGTTCAGCATCCGGCATCTCCTGCTTTTAGTACGACAAGCGGTGACTGTACACTCTCCCGTGTGTTTCCTAAATCCTTAGCAACATAATCCGGACCGGTATCCCACACGTTGTTTCTGCTCTAGCGCAGACCATATCGTACAGTGACTTGTCGTCAGTTTCCTAACTTGACATTCGCTCCACGGAAAACCTGATGATCATTGCTGACCACCAGCAACCTCACGCTTCATAGCTATCATGCCACAGCAAGACCTAGTATAACTGATGTTCCTGCGCTTTGCAAGCAGTTTTTTTCAGAAATTGTATTTTTTTTGTATTTTTTTAAGTACAAAGCCTCCTGGCTCCCCTTCTTGAAATCTATCCTAAAATACGGTATAGTAAATTGCAACTTCAAATTTACTTTTTATGTACTTTTATTTATATAGGTTTATACTAAGAAAGGAACCCGCCATGTGGATTGCAGATAACTGGAAAGATTACGAGGTGCTGGACACTTCCGCCGGAGAAAAACTAGAGCGTTGGGGAGATTATATCCTCGTGCGCCCCGACCCCCAGGTCATCTGGAGCACACCCCATGAGCACATCGGCTGGAAAAAGAAAAACGGCCACTACCATCGCAGCGCCAAGGGCGGCGGTGAGTGGGAATTTTTTAACCTGCCAGACGAGTGGAGCATCCGATACGGCTCCCTCACGTTCCGCTTAAAGCCTTTCAGTTTTAAACACACCGGACTTTTCCCGGAGCAGGCAACCAATTGGGACTGGTTCTCCGGCCTCATCACCAAGACCCGCGCAGAGGATCCTTCCCGCCAGATTAAGGTTTTGAATCTATTTGCCTATACCGGCGGTGCCACACTGGCTGCCGCCGCTGCCGGGGCAAGCGTCACCCATGTGGACGCATCCAAGGGCATGGTGGGCTGGGCAAAAGAAAATGCCGAGATCTCAGGTCTCGGCAATGCTCCGGTACGCTATTTTGTGGATGACTGTGTCAAGCTGGTGGAACGGGAGATCCGCCGCGGCAATAAATATGACGGCATTATTATGGACCCTCCCTCTTACGGCAGAGGCCCCAAAGGCGAGATCTGGAAGATCGAGGACAATATCTTTCCTTTTATCGAGCTGACCGCCAAGCTTCTGAGCGACGATGCCCTGTTCTTCCTGATCAACTCCTATACCACCGGACTGCAGCCCGCTGTCCTTTCCTATATGATAAATACTACAATCACCAGGCGCTTCGGCGGACGTGTGGAAGCCGAAGAGATCGGTCTTCCTGTGACGGAAAGCGGTCTCGTGCTGCCCTGCGGCGCCTCCGCACGGTGGGAGCGCTAGTTCAGTCTGTTCCGGTGACTTCATCTGCCGGCGGATATTGACAGGTCTGACACACATTTCCGTGCAGCGGCGATACGGAATACACATCTGTGATCACTGCCGGATCTGTGCCCTCCAGATTATTTTTACAGATCACGCACAATCCATTCCCGGGGCTCAGGGATTCCACCGGAATATTGATATCGCACTCATAGTGCTCCAGGCTGAGCTTGTATCTTTCGTTCTCCTTTATCTTCCCGGAAAACATCTGCGACACCCCCCTATCTGTCCTGACGATCACATAGCCGTCCTCCGTCACTTCCTCCACCGTAGCCAAAAACTGCGCCACGCTCGCGGGAATATAGCCCTCCTTTTTGCTGCCCTGTGCCGCAAAAATACAGAATTCCCCGTCTATAGGCACCTCTATAGTGTCCTCTTCAACCCCCATCTGCCAGCCTGCTGCCATAAAATTCGCCTGTCCGTCCTCTGTGGGAATCTCCATGTCGCTTATCACATTGTCTATGCTTCCATCCAGATTTCCGCACCGTCCCCATATGCCGGACACATAGCCGGTATCCACATACAACGTGCCGTTCACCATCAGCATCCGCTGCGGTCCAGGCTGTTCTGTCAGAGACTCTGTCTCTGCCGTGGTTTCCGCATACGTGCTCTCTGTATGTTCTGTCTGTTCTGCCGGAAGCATAACACCCGGCACACTTTCCTGCGCTGCAGTCCGGCTTACAGTCCCACAGGCACTCATTCCCAACAGCAGCAGGATTCCTCCTACCGTCAACCCCTTTTTCCCCTTTTTCATACGACACGTCACCTCCTTTGTATCTTACGGCCGGATCGATGCCATCATCTCCCACACTTCTTTCGCATCTCCGCTTCCGATGAACCGCACCAGCACATAGTGCTCACCCCTCTGATAGATCACGCCGAAATCGCCTGCCCCACTTGCCAGTTCTTTCGCTACACAACTCTCATCAAATTCTGCTTCCATATAAGTCTTCCCGATCCTGTCCGCTCCGGGCATCTGCTCTCCCAGATCCATAATGCGCAAAGTGAAAGTCTCCTGCCTGTCCGGATAGCTCCCCGATACCTCCAGATACTGAGAGGACTCGCTCTGCGCCTCTTTGTTCGCAATCCACTGCTGCTCCGTCACGCAGCCCCGGGGCCATACTTTGGGTACATAGGCATACACATCCGGCACTGTCTTCTCCTGGTTTCTGCTATTGCTGCTCTGCACGACTCCGGCATTCCTATCCACAGAATTGACCTGATCTTGCACATTATCCTTCAACATGCTTTCATCCGATGAATCCCCTGATACCGCCACCTCCGGTGCCGCTTCCAAGGCAGCTTCCCATGTCGGCTCCGGTACTGCCTCCGGCATTTCCTCTACCGATGAATCAGCCTTCGCGGCGGCTTCTCCCTGCAGCATGCCGGAACTATATGCCATCCCGTTGCTTTGTCCCTCTGCCTGCTGTACTTCCTGATCCGCGATAGCCATATTGGTACTCATGGAGGCTTCCTTCCCCATGCGCAGGGAATGCATGCCCAGATATCCGGCGCCTACCACACCAAACACCAGCGCCGCGGCCACGAATTTTCCGTATTTTCGGGAAAACCGCGCCAGCCCCGCAAAGGGAATCACCTTCTTCCCCCGGCTGTCCGCAGCCTGCCCGCCTGCCTCCCGCTCACACACCTCCAGATACTGCTCGTCCACTCCGGAGAGCGCCTCAAAGATCCGCATCGCGCCCTCTCTCTTTTCTCTTTCGCTCATAGCACCACACCCTCCTGTTCCAGATACGCTTTCAGCTTCCCTCTCACTCTGAAAAGCGTGGTCTTTACCGTGTTTAAGTTCAGCCCATACCGGTCGGCGATCTCACCGTACTCCTCCGCGTACCAATATCTGCGCAGGAAAATGTTCCGCTCTTTCTCCTTCAACGTCCCCAGAAACAGATTGATCTGGCGCTCCAGCTCCTTCTGGGCCACAATCTCCTCCGTATTGCTCTTGTCCGGTATGCATTCTGCCAGCTCATCCAATGTCGCTTCCATCTCTCCGCTCCCCCGCTTCATGGCATTTTTTTGTTTCCACCTGTCAAAAGACAGATTGCGGGTAATCGTGCCCAGGAAAAGGGACAGCCTTGCCGGCCGCGCGGGCGGTATGGCATTCCAGGCTCGCATCCAGGTGTCATTGACGCACTCCTCCGAGTCCTCTTTTCCATGTAAAATATGAAAGGCAATGCTGTAACAATAATTGCCGTAAGCAGCCTGCGTCTCCGTGATGGCGCTCTCGTTCCGCGCCCAATACAGATCCAGAATTTCCGTATCTTTCATAACTTCTCCTTTGGTAATTTCCCGCTTCTGTCAGATAAGACGAAGTTTTCACCATAAAGTTTCACTTTTTCTCAAAAAAGTTCTTATCATCCCAAAAAAGCAATATAAAAATTCAGATAAGCCGCAAACGTAAGCCATACCAGATAAGGCACCAGCAGATACCCTGCGACCTTGTTCAGCTCCGAGAACTTCTGCCAGGTCACAAACACCAGATACCACAGCAAAAGCAGCCAGAAAAACGCCGTGACATACGCATCCAGCCGAAAGAAGATCACCGGCCAGAAGAAATTCACAATCAGCTGCGCCCCATAATACAGCAGGGCACTCCGCTTCTCCTCACCAGACGGCTCCAGCCAGATCAAATAGGCCGCCACCCCCATCAGCACATACAAAACGGTCCACACCACCGGAAAAAGCCATCCGGGCGGCGCCAAAGGGGGATTCGGTATCGCCGCATACTCCCCCGCTATGTTCGGTGTGAACAAAGAAGACAGAATGCCCACACCCAGGCTTAAGCCCACGCTGATCAGAAGCGGTTTCCATTGTATTTTTGTCTGCATAAAACACTCCGAAACATTTGTTACTTCATATATATGCCCATCCGTCCCGGAACATGCAGACAACTCCTCTACACGTATCCCTTCATCTCCTGCATGAAATCCTCCTCAATCCCAATCAGCTTCTTCGCCACATCCTGACTCTCCCTGGAAGCGTCCGGATACTTATTCACATACTCGCTGACCGACTGAATACCCATGTTGCAGCCGTCCATCATGATCTTCGCCACCTCGTGGTCGTCGGGATGCACCATCATCTTCAGGCTCATCTCCATATTTGCCATGATCTCGGCCATCTTGCTCGGCGCACTCTCATCCTTGCCGCAGTCCCGCAGCTGATCTGAGATCTCACTCTCCAGCTGTCTGTGCTTTTCCCCATAGGACTCCAGCAGATCATTCAGCTTTGCATCCTTGGCGTACTCCCGCATTTTTTTCACACTGTCCATCGCCATCTGACATCCGGAACTACATTCCTTCAACAATTCGATCGTATTTGCATCCATACCTTACCCTCCATTTTGATCCGAATTTACAAGATAGGATGCACCGACTCCGTGCAATTTATACAGACAAAATTCCAATTACTCCGTTCCCTTTATTGTAAATAGTGCCACTTCACCGGAATACGCCGGATAAAACAGATACTGCCGGATGCGGTCATTCAGCCTTCCCTCATGCCGAAAGTGCAAGTGTCCCGCAAGCACCGCCACCACAGGACACCCGGAATCCCGGAGCAGATCCAGATATTCCTGTGTCACATCATCTGCCCGATAATTGCCATCATCTCCCCACAGCAACACTCTGCCGTCCCAGTTTTCCCTGGAATACTCTCTGAGCGGCTCATCCTCTCCGAAATCCAGCGGCACATGTTGTACCAGGATCACCGGTTTCCCCAGCGCGAACACCTGCCGGATCTCCTGCAGCATCGACTCTGTCAGCTGCGAAGTACTGTCACTGATCCCCAGAATCAAAAATTCCCCATAGTCCAAAACCTGCACCGGCTCATACGGAAGTTCCTCCCGAAGCGCATCCTGCTCCTCCTCGGAATACTCCGTCCACCATGCGCGCAGATCATGGTCAGCAGTCACATACAGATAAGGCATCGTAAGCTTTCCCAGTCCTTCTTTCAGGCAACGGCTGTTTGCCTCGCTCAGAAAATCCATGATATCGCCGCCGAGAAGCACACCGTCCAGATCCATGTCCTCCGCGCTCTCCGCAATCTTTCCAAAAACCTGCCCGGATGAATTGCCGTCCCGCGTAAACCCTTCCAGCCTCCGCTGCACAGTCCCGCGATCCCGCTCCGCAATCTCTTCATTGGCTATCGCAATGTGCATATCGGACAGATATAAAAAATAATACTCCTCCCGCAGCCCGGGAATCTCTATCACCCGCTCCTCCACATTTGCAGCCGCACCGCTCTCCAGCAAAACCGCCTTCCGCGCTTCATTGGACATTCTGATGACAGGTTCCGGCTCGGAGGACGGCTCCGGTTCTTCCGGCTCGGTTTCCTCCACCGGCTCCTCCCCTGTCATCTCCTCCGGCAACGCTGCCTTCGTCATAGAGCTTTCCTCCACTGGGATCTCAAGCACCGCCCAGTTCTTTTTCCCGCAGCCGATGAAAAGCAAAGCGCACATCAGACAGGTGCAGGTGAAAAGAATTCTTTTCTTTCTATTCTTTTGATTACTGTTCTCATTCCGTTTCATAATGCTTCATTATACCGTATCTGCAGTCGGTTTGTAAATGAATCTGCCATCATATTCCTGTCGTCAGCAAAAGCTCCAGATCGTCATTTTCCGAAAATAAATTTCCGCACACAGTTTTGCGGTTTTGCTTTCTTCAAATGTACGCCAGGCGCACCACGACAAAAAGATCCGGCCACCTTAATAGGTGTTGCCGGACCTTGTCATTTCTTTCGCCGCTCTGATGTCCTTTCCTGCCAGGATCTCCCGATAATCCCGATAATTTTTCTCCAACAGTTCCGGGGTATTTAACCCGTACGGACATCTGGCACTGCAGCGTCCGCAATGCATGCAATCCTTGATCCTGTGCATTTTTGCCTGCATTTCGGGGGTCAGCTGACTCTCCGACGGCGCCCGCCGAATCAACAGACTCATTCTGGCGCAATTGTTGATCTCAATCCCCGCCGGGCAGGGCATACAATACCCGCAGCCTCTGCAGAATTCCCCGGAGAGTTCCTCTCTGTCCTTCTCAATGACCGCTTTCAATTCCTCCGTCAGCACCGGCGGATGCTCTATGTATGATAAAAACTCATCCAGCTCCGACTCCCGCTGCACGCCCCAGATTGGCAGTACATTGTCGAACTGGTTCAGATAGGCGTATGCCGCGGCCGAATTGTTGATCAGCCCTCCCGCCAGCGCTTTCATACAGATAAATCCCATATCCGCCTTCCTGCACCGCTCCACAATATCCATATCCGCTTCCGATGCCAGATAGCTGAACGGGAACTGCAGGGTTTCATAAAATCCGGATGCAATGGCTTCCTTCGCCACTGCCAGCCTGTGATTGGTAATGCCGATGTGCCGTACCTTCCCCTGCGCCTTCGCCTCCAGCATCGCCTCATAAAGTCCCGTGCCGTCCCCGGGTTTCGGACAGAACGCCGGATTATGGAACTGATAAATGTCGATATACTCCGTGCGCAGATTGCCTAACGACGTCTCCAGATCCTTCCAGAATCCTTCCGCCGTTGTGGCACCGGTCTTCGTGGCAATATACACTTTCTCCCGCATCCCATCAAACGCCTCTCCCACTTTGACCTCAGAATCGGTATACCATCTGGCCGTGTCAAAAAAACGCACACCCCGATCATACGCCTTCCGCAGCAGCCGCACCGCTTCCGCCTGCGAGATGCGCTGGATTGGCAGCGCGCCAAAGGCATTTTTCTCTACGACGATCTCCGTCTTCCCCAGTCTCACCTGTCCCATATCATACATTCTCCTTTAAAAACTCCAGATACTTCTCCTGCGGCACCGGTTTGGAAAAATAATACCCCTGCAGATAATCACAGCCCTCGCTCACAAGGAAATCCATCATCTCCTTAGTCTCCACGCCCTCCACCACAATCTTTTTGTTCACTTCCTTGATCATGCGGATCGTGTGCTGCAGCACCATCAACGCCACCTTATCCTCCATGGCCTGCCAGAGAATGCTCTTGTCGATCTTCACCAGATCCATGGGCAGCTTTACCAGATAATCGATTGCCGCAAACCCGGAGCCGAAATCATCAATGGCGAACGTCACACCGTAGTTGTGCAGTCGGTTCATGATCCCCGTCATCTTGAGCATCTCACTGCTCTCCATCTCTGCGGTTTCCGTGATCTCCAGATTGATCCGGCTGGGCTCAATATCATATTCCTCCATGGTGCCCAACAGCGTTTCCACCAGGTTCACCTGCCTGCACTGCACCGGTGACAGATTGATCTCTATGTAATCCACCCCGTATTCGCAGCAGTTGCTGTTCCGCATGAATTCACACACCTTTTCAAACACCATTTTCCCGATGGCGTCAATCTGTCCCCTGCTTTCCGCCAGCGGAATAAATTCCTCCGGACTGATGAAACCGAACTTTTCATCCTGTAGCCTGACCAGTGCTTCCGCACTGTGAAACTTCATCGTCTTTGTATCAAGAATCGGCTGATAATATACCTCAAAACGCTCCTGCCGGATTGCCTCATTGATGATGCGGATCAGCTCTCTCCTCCTGTGCACACTTGCCACAGTCTTCTCCACATTTTCAATCTCATGCGTATCTTCCGCTCCCGCGCTCATGATCTCATGGACAATCTCCTCCATCTCCATCCCGTCAATGTCAAACCGCACAATGGGAATCTTTTTCACCACCACGTCAATGGGAATATCACGACTCTCATCTTCGGCGTCGACGGAAAAAGGAGTCTCAAAACTCTCTTTAACCTTTTTGATCAGCTGTGCGCACTCTTCCTCTGTGGTCAGTATCGCAAAACAATTGATACTGAGCGCATAAGCCTTATTGCCGAACACATTATTCAGCCGCTCCGCAATCTTGCCGGAGATGATTGCCACATTCTCCTGCCCATAAGCATTGACCACCACATCGAAACCCGCCATCTTGATCCCAATGATCGTGTAGGGCTCCTCCTTCTTCCGGATCCGGTGAACCGTCTCCAAAAAGGCCTGCCTGTTGTAACATCGCGTATCATTGTAGGTATAATACGCCGGGTTCTCGAAAGCGGAATACAGGAAAAACAACATCAATGCACAGGTAAAATTGCTGATCACATAGGGCGGATGAAACGCCTGAAAGATCACACTCACAAAAATGCAGAGCACAAAGCCCGTAATGGAAAACACCTGGTACGCATTAAAACGCTTCCTCGCCGCCACAAAAACAATATTGGCCGCAAACACCGCCACAAAGGCCGTCACATAGAGCAGGATCATCAAAGGGCCGTGACGGTATACAAGATTTTCATCATAATAAATCGAAAGATGCGTAAAGGGCGAAGAGAACAGAAGAAATACATCCACCGCCAGAATCCCGGCCGCCAACAGTTGTATTCCCTTTTTAAACCGCGGGATCTTGATCATGACATCAATGTAAAGCATAAAGATGACACCCAGCAGATTGAACAGGAGCAGATAGACCTGATTGCTCAGATAGTTCAGCCACATGGGATACCGTTCCGGAAAAGATATGGTGTAAAACGTCAATATATTCAATGCGGATGCAAACAGATTATCGATCAGCATACAGACAAAAAGTCTGTTCTGCCTGGTCGCATAATTTTCTTTCATCAGATACATGATCAACAGAACAATCGTAGCCGCAACAGCGGCCTGGCAATACTGGGGATAATATTTTAGCATAATAGGATCCTTTTCACTCATAAACTATTCTTTGTTATAATCAAACACTCTGCCGGTGGGCTGCATTGTACTCTCATCTGACGCATGTCCGGTCTGCACATATTCCTCCATATGCTCCCTGACCGTCACATGATAAAGCAGATACCGCCTTTCCCGCTGCTGTCCTTCCCACTGAACAAACACCTCATCAGAAGCATCCCCCGAAAGCAATCTCTGATATGCTCCCACATAATCTTCATGACTTACCGGGGTATCCAAAACCTGCAGGGAATCATGCTGCTCTCCTATGCCTTTTATCAGCAAAACAGGGTGCTGCCTTCCCGCCATCACTTTCTCATCTGCTCCCAGGCCATGATCGGACATCACTGCGATCACGGTATTGTCATAAACGCCGCTCTCCCGCAGCTTCTCCAGATATGCCTGAAACACAGTAAAGGATGCTTCTATGCAGGATACATAGTCCGAACCATGTACCCGCTCCCCTGCAGCATTATATCGGAACGGCGCGTGTGCCCCCTCCAGATGGATCAGCTTAAATTGCTTCTGATCTGTATACGTGACAGACTGCGCCTTGAGATCCGCATAAAAAACAAAGTCTTCCCACATGAATATCTCCTGGTCCACATCCACTGCTCTCTGATTCCACAGCTGATGCGCGTCAAACCAGCAATATTGCTTGCATACCCACGGCATATATTTAAATCCCACCATCTTCATCTGCCTCTTGGCAAAAAGAATGGGATCCGACAATTTTAATTTGGTATGCACCAGGTTCTGATAGCGGTCGCCGATCACACTCTCGGAGAGCTGCAGATCTTCCTCATAAATACTCATTCCATAGCCCAGCTGCTCCAGTTCATCAAAAAATTCCCCTTCCCCGTATACATGATGAACATAGTCCTCAAACGCTTCCTCATTCTCATACCATTCTCCCGACAGCAGTAACGGCACCGCGCAATCCGTACAAGGATACCCTCCCATGACATTCGAATAATATGTGAAATCCTTCATATTCTCCCTGTACTCCGGATGCCGTTCCATGGCTTCTTCGAACTTCCCCGCATCCACAGCATCCAGCAGGAAAATAATAAAATTGGTGTCGACCGACATTTCGAACTGATCATCCTTCACACAGGTGAGCGCGTCCTTCTTCTGATATCCCTCTGCGGTAAAAAACAGCGTCAGTACCGTGACCGCCAAGAGCAGGAAAAGGAAAAGGCTGACTCCTCCCACGATCTTGCGAAATGCTTTCTTTTTCAGAAAAATACAAAGTCCCACCGCAAGCAGCGCCAGCACACCCCAGATGATGCCGGAAGCGATCCTCTCGCTCTTATAATCCGCGAGGACAAATTCCGAGCCATCCAATGCCGGCAGATTTTTCACCTGAAAATTTCCCTGTACATAACAACCGGTCAGCGCCAGAAACGCTGCTCCCAGTCCCACATCATAGACGCGGTCGCCCAGAAACCATAACAGTCCAAACAACAGCGCCATACCGATAAACGCAACGCCGAAATACAGCAGACACCATGGAAGCAGGAACCACGCATCATACCAGAATTCCCCCTGGTTATTCAGATAAATCTCCATCGGTGCAAAAAACATTATCATAAAACTGATCGCCAATGCCGCTGCCATGCCCGGACTCCACAATCCGCAGGCGGCTCTGGCGTTCCATCTGCCTTTTATATATGTCTTCAACTCATCCTACCTCTGTCTCTGCCATGCCGATTCCGCACAGATCACCGGCATTCCCCTAAAACATCTTATAGAACATTATAACACGCCCCAAAACATTACTGCAACCGCTTATCCGACCGTTTATGAATATCCTGCCCAAAACAGGCAATGCTATGAAAAAACAAAGGAGCAACTTTCAGCATGGACATTCTGAACATCATCATGACCACTGTTCTCTCCGCGATCGCCCTGTTTTTCCTGACTAAGATCATGGGGCACAAGCAGGTCGCGGAGCTTGATATTTATGACTACATCACCGGGATCACCATCGGATCCATCGGGGCAGAACTGGCCACCGAGCTGGAGGAGCCATGGAAACCGCTGACCGCGATGATCGTCTATGGGCTGATCACCTGGTCTTTAAGCCTGGTGACCAAGAAGATCTTCCGCACCGGAAAATATATCAACGGCACCCCCACGATCATCCTGGACAGCGGCAGGCTTTTCCGGGACAATATGAAAAAAGCCAATCTGGACCTGAGCGAATTCCTGCTCATGTGCAGACAGGCCGGATATTTTAACCTGAGTGATATACAGACGGCGGTGTTTGAGTACAACGGCAGACTGTCCGTGCTTCCCGTCAGCGGCAAACGGCCCGCCACACCGGCAGATATGAATCTGAATCCCGCCCAGGAATCCATCCTGACCGAAGTCATCATGGACGGCAGAGTGCTGGGCGGAAACCTGAAAAAGCTGGGACTGGATGCCGCATGGCTGGAGGAACAGGTGAAGGCACAGGGCTATCCGGATGCGAAAGCGGTGTTCCTCGGACTGTGCGACGGAAATCACGGGCTGACCCTGTATGCGGGGGAATGAACCGCTTCATTTCACCCGTTCACTGACATACATCTGCGCCCTCCCCTGAATGACCCGTGCTGTTTCCTCCAAGGTCTTATCGCCGTTGAAATAATAATCCGCCTCCTCCAACAGAATACGATAAAGCCGATCGTCCAACGCATTGTGCATCTCTGCAGACGCGATAAGCTCCCGCAGCTTCTCCGCCTGGGCTTCTGAAATGGCATAGATTTCGACAGGTTCCTCTCCCTCAAACAGAATCTGATTTTTTACCACAGGTTTCCTGTTCCCCTCGGAATCTATTTCATATTCCGCTTCCAGTGCATTTTGTAACTGTGCTTCGAAAACACTTTTCCGGACGGGAAGTCCCCATTTTAACTGACTCTGCCCTTCCTCCCCCAGACACCAGGCAATGAATTCCCATGCCCGTTCCTTTTGCTTACTGCTCTTGCTGATCGCCAGCACCGACCTGCCCGGTGTCACCACCGTACCGCTTTCGCCTTCCACCGGAAATCCGATGTAAGTAATGCTTTTCTCCTCAAAAATATACTCCTCCTCACAAATTTGGTAGACGTCCTCAATCAGAACCGGCATCAGCAGCGCCTTGTTGTCCGCAAAGATCTGCTTTACCGAATAGTCCTCCGCCATTTTCAATGTATCGGGAAACAGGTTGCAGAAAGCCAGCATGTCCTGAAATTCCTGCCCATCAAACGCACATGTCCCCGTCTCCCAGTCAATATAATAATTGATATTACCGGAAAGAATCCACCCCAACACCTGTTTCTTTGTTTCCCCCGGAACCAGGATCCGATCCGCCCTCTGTCTCTCATAACATTCCATCATCTCTGCAATATTCCAGTGCTCCAGACCGCCCAGATTCTCCGTCGTTCCCGCAAAAGAGTGTAACGCGAATCCAGTAGGAACCGCATATAATCCGTCTTTATATCGAAAAACAGAGAGAATATTTTCAAAGTAGTCTTCCATTCCCTCCCTCGCCAAATAGGTCATTAAATCCTCTGTGTAGCATCCCGCAATGTCACTGATGGAAAATCCGCCTCCAAAATCAATGATATCCGGACCCTTTCCCGCCATAACTTCCCGCTGCAGTCTGGCAATTCCGTCTTCCTCAGGCTGATCGGACCTCGTATAGGTCTGAATCTCAATTTTCCAGGCCGGATGACTTTGGCGGAACGCTTCCACCTGTCTGCGCAATTCTCCGTTTTCTTCAAACATGGCAATTGTAAGATTTACCGGTTCACCTGCCAAATCCGGCTCCCCTGCATCCGCAGCATCTGCTGATTCCACGGCTGAGGATTTCTCCTCTCCGCTCCTCCCTACACAGGCAGCTCCGAATATTATGATGGTAAACAGGAACACAAAAATCCACCTGTTCCGAAAATATACCTTTTTCTGTTTTCTCACTGACTGTTTCAAAGTTACCAACCCTTGATCATGTTTTCCCAATTTCCACAACCTCCCTGTCTGGCATTACCTCAACCTTTTTTGCCGCCTGACCTTCCCGACTCATTTTCCTGTCAATCCGATTTCTCTCCGACTCACCTGCCTGCAGGAACATAATAGAATCGAATCTCCGGTTCCGATGCCAGAAGGCACAGCCTTCCGTCCCGCAAAAAACCACCTTCCGCAGCATTCGACCCCGGAACCGGCATATCCTCTTCTGCCACCCGGTGCTCCACCTCACTATCACCGTCGCTGTACGCATAGATTCCGCCCAACTTGTTATATAGCAGGATATCCGTATCCGTTCCGGCAGCAACACACGAAAACCACGCTCTCACATCCGGCAATGTCACTCCGCAGGAGACAAATTGCTCCGTTCCGGAAGCATCCGCCTCCAGCCTTCCCAGATAACGATTGCCCTCTTGATCCACACAGGTACAATAGATGCTCCCATTCTTTCCCACACCAATCCCTTCGATCATGCTGCATCCCGCGCAGTCAATCACCTGAACCGTACTGCCATCCGCCGATACTTTTACAATCGACGCCCAACTCTCATGGGAACTGCTCTCCATATAATAATTGCCCTCCACGTCTACGGAGAAACAATAAGGACACCCCTTCAATACGCGTTCCTCCTCGGAATACAAACATTCAGACAGATCCAGCATTTTTTGCTGCCTCCCTTCGCTGTCCATAACTGTGATACAGCATTTTGCAAAAT
Source organism: Lachnospiraceae bacterium (assembly GCA_017476665.1). Classification (GTDB taxonomy): domain Bacteria; phylum Bacillota; class Clostridia; order Lachnospirales; family Lachnospiraceae; genus Acetatifactor. The sequence continues at coordinate 18,447 of JAFUZJ010000009.1, forward strand.
CCAGCACATAGGAGGTTCCATATTGGTCGATCATGGGTTTCACGCTCATCCACAAAATATGACACCTGTTCTGCTCATCTACTCTCATCCGCATCGCCTTCATAATGCTTCCGTCCGGCTTCGCACTCTCAAAGGGAATCTCACATTCCCGGAAAACATCTCCCTCCTTGTCCATGCACCCCAGAAAATTACTTCCGTCTGCCTTGATTCCATTGACATACAGAACACTTCCACCCGCCGCAAAGACAGAGAGTTGAAATTCTTCTCCCGCATACGGAATCATTACCGCCCGGTCGGATGCCGGAGCTTTATCAGCTGTTTGCTCTTTATCTGTTGCTTGCTCTGATGTTTTCTGCTCCGCCGGGTTCTGCGCAGAATCCGTCTCCACATCTGCACTTTGCACCATAGAACTCTCCGACATCACCCCTTCTATTTCCCTGTTGCCCGCACAGGACGCAAATCCCAACATCCACAGAACCAGCATGATCAGCGCAAGCGCTGCACATTTTTTGCATTTCATACACATATTCTTATCACCATTTCCAATCAAAATTTTATATATGAGATTTCCGTGCCAAAAAAACCGCCTCATGCCTGTTAAAATCCCATTCTGATCTTAACACGTATGGGACGGGAAAAAGGTGACAAAAACTTTCAATGTTCCATAACGCCTTCCGCTATACCTGTTATCGCATGCGGATGTTAGGTTAGGAACTCCCTGATTGCCTCCAGAAACCGCCCGATTCCGCCGACTATTCTTTCGGCTACCCTCTCGTCCTCTATCCTGAGCTCTCTCAGATTCACCAGCTTTGCCTCTGCGGCAATACCCTTCCATGACCTGAAACCTTCGCGCATCCCGCTGTTTAATGAGGTTAATGTCTTCCGGAAATACTTCGGTAAAATCTAGATTTGCAGGAGGTATTCGCACCGTTTTGGCACCGGCTATCTATTGATCATTACAACCCTGTCAAAATCCTTCTCCCACTCTTCTGTATGCGTGACCATGATCACAAGTTTTCCTTTCATCAATTTTTTCAGCGCCTCATGGATCATATCCCTGCTTTCTTCATCTAACGCAGACGATGGCTCATCCATAAACAGTATCGGTGAATTCTTTAAAAACGCTCTGGCTATGGCAATTCTCTGCCTTTGACCGCCGGACAGATTTCTTCCACCTTCTGCTACTTGTGTATGATATCCGTCTGCAAATTTCTCAATAAATTCATTCGCATAGGCAAGGCGCGCAGACCTCACCACTTCTTCCCCGGTCACAGCAATGGCATCTGTCATGTTCGCTACAGCCGTTTCACTGCCAAAAGCAATGTTTTCCGCAATTGTTCCTTCAAATAGATAGCATTCCTGCGGAATATATGTAATCAGCTTTCTAAGCTCTCTTATAGATAATTGTCTGATATCCGTACCATTTATTTCAATGGAGCCTGCCTGAACATCATAGAAGCGCAATAGCAGTTTTAATAATGTGCTTTTCCCACCACCCGATTTCCCTTTTATCATAAGTTTTTCTTGCGGTTTTATATCAATAGACCAATCCTCATATATGTTTTTTTGTGCTTCATAACCAAAGGTAATGTTCTTGATCTTTATAGAGGCTTTGACCACCGCCTCTTCATGACTGTTTTTCTCATTACCAGCTGCATCTGCTTTGTTGGTTTCTCCCTCTCCATAATTCCACTTTTCTTCGCAGGCCAATTCCAGAAAATCAAAGACACGCCCCGCCTTTACAAGAGAATTGGTAAATGTAGCGACGGAACTTCCCAGTCTCTGCATGGTACTGCTCAGCGAAATTTGTAGTGTGACCACAGCCATTACCGTTCCATAGTCCAACTGCCCCCTTGCCGCCAGATAGGTACCTGCAAGAATGGTTCCAAAACTGCCTGTGATTCCCAGCAGGAAACTCAGCATTTCCAACAGAGCCGCCTTCTTTACTCTCACCATCTCCTGACGTGTTACAGACTGATTTTCTTCAAAGAAGCGATCTGTAACGATACCGGAGCCGGCATATATTTTTAATACAATAAATCCTGCCAGCAGGTCGCTTAATTTTCCTGCGAGCCTTACCGCACCATTCTGAACCGTTTGGGCGTTCTTTCGCATTGTCTGATTCAGCCAAACCGTCATGAAACCTGTGAAAATACAGACCAGAAAAGCAATCCCCGCAAGGAGTGGGCTGTACAGCAACATTGCAATAAGCGCCGATACGCCCAAAGTAATCTTACCAAGTACCCAATAGACATGCGAAAACCAGGAATCCTTCAGCGAATTTGCGTCCCAGTTCAGTGTTTTGATGCCATCTGCGCTGTGGCTCTTTTCATAAAAATTCATGTCCAGCCGCATCAACTTCTGAAAAAGTGCAATCTTTAATTCAAAGACCATCTTTCTTACCAGCTTGATCATGAAATATCTGAGATACGGAAACAGACATTTCAGAACCACCACAATCGCACACAGCACTGCTGCCTGTCCAAACAATTGTGTGTCCACGTATTCCACCGCATTCAATGTCTGCTTGTTGATATAGGAGTAGAGTATCTGTAATGTACTTTCGATCACAAGCGTGGCAATCAGTATTCCCCAGTATAGGTACAGATTTTTCCCCATATATGTAAAGTATCTTTTAAGTTCTTTCATCTTCGCCTCCTTCGAGCCTGATAATCTGCCCATTCTCTACAGCATAAACAAGATCATAGTTTTGTATGGTGGATGGCCTGTGTGTCACGGTAATCACCGTCTTGTCCTTTGGCAATGTTTCTATGGTACGGCAAATAATGCGTTCTGTTTCATCGTCCAGCGCCGAAGTGGGCTCATCAAAGAGATAAATATCCGCATCTTTAACAATTGCCCTCGCCATTGCAAGCCGCTGTCTTTGTCCGCCGGACAGGTTGCTTCCTCTTTCCGCCAATATGACATCTGCAAAATTTTCACATCCTGCCTTCTGGATTGCCTCCTTGATCTGTTCTTTGCTCGCCCCTGGATTTCCAACCCGCACATTCTCCTCCACAGACAAAGGGAACAGAATATCATCCTGCGAAACATAAGCGAGTTTTTGCCTGATCTGCTCAGGACAAAGCGTTTTATAATCTCGATCAAATAGTTTGATCCTCCCCTCATCCGGCTCCAAAAATGTGGCAATTAGCTTTAAGATTGTGCTTTTTCCGCTTCCGCTCCTGCCGACGAAAGCGGCGTGACTGCCTTGAGGAATCTCAAAGCTGATATTTCTCAATACCTTCTCTTCATCTGTTCCATACCTGAATGATACCTTTTCAACTTGTATGGCAGTCAGGGGCTGTGGCTTTTCCTCTACGGATTCCCCCTTTCTCTCTTTAGGCATGTCAATGATCTCAAACACTCTGGTCACAGAGACAATGGCTGTCTGTGACCGAACCACAAGCTGATAGCACATGGAAAGCGGGTCCACAAGCTTGCGGAGTATGCTGATATAGGCAATCAAAACACCCAGCGTTATTCTATCCTCCAGTACAGAAAACCCTCCCAGGATTAATGCCAGGGCCACTGGCAGTTCCTGAATTGCCCTGGATACCGGTTCTAAGTGATATTGCTTCCGATCCGTGTCATTGGATATTTTGAGCAGTCTATGCAGAGCGACATAATACTTTTTTTCCATACGTTCCTGTAAGTTATACGCTTTAATCGTTGCAGCACCGTCAAACACTTCCTGAATTCGGTTATTTGTCAGTCCCATCTCTCGATTGTAAGCAAACTGCATCAATTTGATCGGCTTCATATATCTGACATTGAGCGGAACCAGGATCATCAACGGCACCAGGCAAAAAGAAGCCAGCACCGCATCCATGCGGAACAAATAGCCAGCATACACAAGTCCCATAATGGGCACATAGAGACAATCCTTGAAATAACCCTGAATAAACTCCGCCAAGCCCTCTACATCCGACTCCACCCGCTCCATAATATCGCCACGGCTATAACTGTTTATATGAATCGGCGCCGCCTGCATAAGTCCCTGCACACAATCCGCTCTCAGGTCTCTTAATAGCCCCGCACCAATATAGCCCGTCGTATATATGACCAGATAATTGCTGCAAACGCCGATTGCCAGAATAAGAAATATTTGCCACATTGTATTTGATACATCGCGATCCACAAAATGCTTCAATACATTTGTCAACATGACCGTTGAAGCGGAAGCCCCCATACAGGCAACCGCCGCCAATACAATAGAGAAATAGTAATTCTTTACATACTTTATGAGCCTTAGCATATAGACAATTCACTCCTTGTAAGTTATACTTTTTACAGGATAGCAAAACTGTTTTATGATAACAATTGAAGATATGCAGCAATTAACTATATTTTCTGCACATACACATTGCAGAAAGTATAAGAATTAGGAAAAGGACAAAGTGAGGGATATTATGCCGCAGACAGACCGACACAAGGAACGAACCATTCCGATTGAATTTGACTTTTATGATACCTTGCAGAGCCTGCCGGCAAGGGACAGGTGCTCCATCGTGCTCTTTACCTGCGGAACAGCCACCGTCAACATCAATTCGCACTATCAAACCGTACCGGCTCCCAGCGTATTGTGTCTCTCCCAATATGACACGTTTTCACTGGTAAACTCAGACAACTTAAGCGCCAAAACCTTCCATTTCGATCCGTGGTACATCAAGGCCTGTTTGGCATTTGAAAATCTGGACGAGGATATCGAGATCGATGAGCACTATACCTATGACAGGCAGATGCTATATATGTTCACAAAGCACAGCGGAAACTTTCAGGGCATTTTCCGCCTGACACCGCAGCAGTACCTTCATATCAATGAGCTCATGCTGATGATCGGCGGGGAGACCTATGCACAAAGCGACGGCTTCTGGACTTGCCGCATCCGCCGCATGTTGCTGCAGGCTCTGAATTGCATCTATGACATTTATATGGATCAACGGAAACTACACTTCTTTGAATTGACGGAAAATACTAATCCGGCAACAATTTGTGCCGACTACATTCATGCGAACTACAACCGGGAAATTTCTCTGGAAACGCTTTGCAAGCTTGTGAATTTAAACCGCACATCCCTCAACCAGAGATTCAAGGAACAGTATCAATGCACCTGTATGGAGTATCTGCTGCGCTATCGATTAAAGATTGCCCAGGAGCTTTTGTCCAATACAAATATGAAGATTGCGGAAGTTGCGGAGAATTGTGGGTTTAAATATGATACTTATTTTGAAAAACAGTTTAAGCACAGATTGGGGATCTCACCGGCAATGTACCGGAAAAATCCCCTGGGATATACGGCGTTTGAAGGGAATGGGGAGATTAAAAGCATCTCTCAGATGTAAGGGAGTCGAGTACATTAAGTATACAATTGTGTTTCAAATGATTGTATATAATCCAAAATACCGTCTTTTAATTCCTTTCTCTCCATATCAGCCCAAAAACTTTGTAAAAAGATACTTATATCAGCCCTTACGCTTTCATCAGCAGACTTCAATACTGTTGCTTTTATCTCAGCACTTATCTCTCCAGAAACATAAAATTCAAATAGAGCAGCTATCCATAAAGGTATAACCATAACCCAGTTTCGTTTTTGCTCATATTCAGTATAATTTGTGAACAACTCACTTAAGTTCCTTGTAATAATGCATATCCTGTTCTCTTTACTCATATGATCACTAAATGCTACCGCTCTGCATAGTGCCGCAATATCAAGAAATGAATGAACATATTTATGAAATTTAGATACTTCTATCATCTGCACGGTCCCCACAAATTTGCTTCTACCTGCGCAAGTCAAATAGTACCCCCACTCATCATAGATACATCGAATTCCTATTTTATATAAACATTCCAAATCTATGTGTTTATATATGCTAAGCAGGACTCCAAATATTATTATAAGTCCAATAACCGCAAACAACTTATTTAACATGCCAAATTTCAAGCTTATCACAACAATAAATATGCTTACCATTACAAATATCTTCATAAAACATGCTGCTTTTGCATACCATAATTTTCTATGTACTCCGGCCAAATTTACATATTCTATCGTACGCAATTCTTTAATTTCTCTATATCTACACATGTATTCAGCAAAATATTTCTCACAATGCTTAATCAATTCGATATCTGATACATTTACCGCCAGCCCAGGAGTGCGATAGTACAAATCTTTTCTGATACCTTTTGAGGGTAGTTTTTTAGGATAATATTTATTGCTTTCTTTTCGCATTTCAAACATTGCGGCAAGAAATACCGTTATATATATTGTTATTAATACGTTCAATGTAATTCTACACTCTGAAAATGCTTTAGCATCTTCGGTATCAATGATATATCCTACTAAACTAAAAAGAGCCGCTGATACAAAGAGACACCCATTCCATACTGATTGGATATTAAAGTTCTTTTCCTTAATCCAAGTGACAAACATTGGAAATAAAGCAACAATAAATATTCCTTTATACCATTCTAAAAGCTTTTTAATCCATACATCGGGGAAAAGCCATATTATAGTGTATATAAACAAACTCATAGAAATTAGCCAAAAAAATTGTGGCAAAATATCCATTAATTTATCACCCAAACTTTTCACGTTTTCTATTGAGCGTTGGCGCAGTTTATTTTGATATTTTGTTATATCTTTCCTAAGTGGCAATATTAATAAGAACACCATATCTATAACGATCCACATCGTCAGCAATATATCCATAATATATTTTCCTTTTTTATTTAGAATCAAAATACCAAAAACTCTTAATGCTATTATTATACTAGTTTATATTAATTTTTCTATATAATTTTATAAAATAAATTTTTATCCCAAACCATAATTCTTAATTTCTCAAAGATTATAGCATTTTACTTTTTCCATTTGGCTGTATTTTTTCAGAGTCAAAAAAGAACCAGATGCAGGCTGCTGATCAAGTGCTATTTCTTCTACATTTCCTCCGGGCACTTTACGCCTAACAATCCACAAGCATCCTTCAGGATACGCTGTACCATATCAACCACGAACAACCTAGCGTTACGGACATTCTCTTTCTCTTGCCGCAGAATCGGACACTCCTGATAAAACTGATTAAATGCCGCTGCCACGCTGATGATATACCGTGCAATGACAGATGGTTCATATTGCTCTGCAGCTCGCATTACTGCATCTGAGTATCCTGACAACGTTTTGATCAGTCCAAATGTAATGCCATCTGTAAGCGTTTCATAATCTACTTGCCCCATATCATTTCTGTCTGTGATAAATTGACTTTTCCGCAAAATACTCTTTGCCCGGGCATACGTATATTGCACATAAGGTCCGGTCGTTCCGTCGAAACTCAAAACATCTTTCCATTTAAAATCCACGTTCTTCATCCGCTGATGGAACAGATCATGGAAAATGACTGCACCCACTCCTACTTTTTGCGCCACCTCCTCCTGATTTGATAAGGTAGGATTCTTTTCATGTATCAATTCTGCCGCCCGTTTTACCGCCTCATTTAAGATATCCTCCGCATAGATAATGTTCCCGTTTCGCGTGGACAGTTTTGCCCCATCCAAACTGACCAACCCATAGGGAATGTGCACCAGCCCATCATACCACTTATAGCCCATCAGCTCTATCGTCTTAAATACCTGCTTAAAGTGCAGGCTCTGCTCCAAACCCGTCACGTAGAGACACTTCTCAAAATCATACTGCTCTTTCCGATACAATATGGCGGCAATATCCCTGGAGTGATAAATGGATCCCCCATCCTTTTTGGTGATCAGGCAAGGCGGCATATCATATGCCGACAGATCTACAATGTTCGCTCCTTGACTCTCTGTGAGCAAATTTTTTTTCTTCAGCTTTTCCACCAAAGCAGGAACCCGACTCCTGTAAAAGCTTTCTCCCAAATAGGAATCAAAGGAAATATCAAGCATCCGGTAAACCCGTTCAAATTCAACCATACTGATTTCTTTGAACCAATTCCATATCTCCAATGCTTCCTTGTCATCCTGTTCCATTTTTACAAACCATGCCCGCGCCTCATCTATGAGCTCCGGATGATTTTCCGCTTCCGCATTAAATTTGATGTATATGGCAAGCAGCTCATCAATCCCTTTCTCTTCCACCCGCTCCCTGCTGCTCCATTTCTTATACGCAACGATCAGTTTGCCGAACTGTGTCCCCCAATCACCCAAATGATTGATCCGAACCACCTGATACCCCAACTTGTCATAAATCTTATAAATGGAGTTTCCGATGATAGTGGTCCGCAGATGTCCCACATGAAAATTCTTAGCAATGTTGGGTGAAGAATAATCCATACAGATGGTCTTACCCACACCGATTTTTTCTATGGCAAAATCCTCAAGCTGCAATTGTTCCAAACAATTTTGAACATACACTCCCCTATTGAGATAGATATTGCAATATCCGCCTACCTGCTCCATTTTCTGTATGCTGAGTTCTTCCTGCTTTGCAGACAGCAATTGCTTGATTTCCTCCGCAATAACTGCAGGGCTCTTATGGAGTAATTTTGCAAAAGGAAAACACGGAATTGCATAATCGCCCATTTTGCTGTCCGGCGGGATTTCGATCAGGTCTGACACCTGCTCCGGACTGCATTCTCCAATAAACTCTGCAACATACTGACCGATCTCTTTTTTCATGGTATTGCCTCCTTTTATTTTTATAAAAAAAGAACCGCAATAGATATAGCCTGTGCTAAATCATTACGGTTCTGCATAGTTCAGCATATTGAAACTATCAACAGCACCGCACGGCAAACAAGACGTTTAGCTCTTGTAACCATGCGGAAAATCTGCAAAATTACAAGAGCGAACGTCTTCTCTGTCTGCGTCTTAAACTGTTGATCAGTAATGTGTTCATGGAATACATCCTTTCATAATTGATCTTCTTAAATAATACGGTCAGTATACAACGTTTGTTAAAAGTATGCAAGTGTTTTTATTTCCATGTTTCACAATTTTATATGTGCAAAGGAATTGTTTCCAAATAGCGCCTTTCTACATTTGCATGAACAGCTCCATACTCTATCATTTCATCCCATGTTTCGTCTCTTATTAAAGATATTTCAAACCATTTACCTTTTAATACGACAAGCAATCTTTCATCACTAAAAGCATGGCAGTACCATGTTTCTTTTATGTGCTGTTTTAACCTATCTGCTACATCCTTAATTTTGTCCTCTGCAACTTGGTATTCATTTACATGCCACACTGGGCATTCATCTTCCGACACATTTTCAATACGCTGTGACACAAAATATGGAGTCAAACCACATAGTATATCTTCATTATCAATACTTTCTTCAATGATCCCCAGTCTATACATTAGAATCTCCTATTCTGACCAATTCATTTCTCCATCGGAAATTCCCATTTTCCGACATTCGTTGTATACATAATCTTTTTCCGCCTGATTGCCAATCTGATATTTCAGTATTTTATCTTTGAAAACAATGTACTTCACATTCCCGGCCTTAAAATCAACAAACCAATTTCCACCGTTATTCGGATCCGTTCCCATTACTTTGGATACTTGCTCCGGGAAATCCTTTATATTACTGGTAAAAAACAATACCGTCCAGTATTTCGGCTTTCCTCCGGTATTCCACAATTCAATCTTATGCACATTCAGCAGATCGATGATCGCATCATCTGTTACACTTTCTTTGATCAGTGTCCCTTCATATACTTCCTGTTTTTTCCCTTGAATTGCATTATTTCCACAACTATGCACTTCCTTAATTTCACTTAATGTCAATTCATCCTTTAACAACACATCCATGGAAACATGAAATAGCTCGCCCAGTAATAATAGTTTTTCGGTTTCCGGTAATGCGATATCCGCCTCCCACTTGGATATGGATTGCCTGCTTACATTGCATTTCTCCGCAAGCTCTTCTTGGGTCATTCCATTTGCCTTTCGTAACACTACGATCTTTTCAGACAGCTTCATGGATGGTTGCCTCCTACATTTGATACCTTTATTGTACATAAGCTTTGTTTTGTTTTCTACCAATTGCAAAGCTCTTTTTTGCAACCATAAGTTGCACAATCAAAAATATGTACCCACTACTAGCACTGAAACCATCAACATAAAAAGAGTCTCTTTAACTCTGATAAATGATTTACTTCTTTCTCTGGCATTTCTTCTTCATTGATTCTCCACAATCCACCAAATCCTTGTTTAATCCACACGGTATGCATCCCAATTCTCTTGGCCGGCACGATGTCATTATCTATTCTATCTCCAATCATAACTGCATTTTCCGGCTTGCATCCGCTTCGTTCTAATGCAATCTGAAAAATCTTTGGATTTGGTTTAGATACACCTTCCTCTGCAGATGCAACTACTAAATCCACATATTTCAATATTCCATGTTGCTCCAAACGGCTTGCCGTTCCAAAAGATTGATTTGCAATCACACCAATTTTATATTTCTGTCTTAAAATTTCTAAGCATTCCATCGCATCTGAATAAAGTTCTTCCTCTTCCAAATACCTGTTTAGCGCCGGAATACCATACATTTTGGCAAGTTCTAAGTCACCTTTTTTATTTTCTTTGTAGAAACGAATTGCCATATCATATATTTTCCCGTAGGATTCTCCCGTTGCATCAGCAATATCATAAAATATATGCTTATAAACTTTTTCTTCATTTATCAACGTAGAACCAACATCAAAAAACAGCCATTCTATATTTCTAAACATACTCCATAGCACCTCTGCTTGTTTGTCGAACACACTCCTGCTCAAGCTTCACATCATGCTCTAACATATACTGAATGGTTTCCCGCCACTGCGTGGACTCTTTCGCCAAGGCTTCCAATCTTTTTCTGTCGCTTCCGCTAAGCTTCTTCCCATATTTTTCGTACTGCATGATAGTATCCAGATCCATGTGGTATGCCACAAACGGTATTCCGGTTTTCTTCTGAAGATCTCTTAAAATAGCAAAACCTCCCGCATCGATATCCCCGAAGTGCCAATACTGCACATCCGGCAATGCCTGATAGATTTCTTTCAACAACCGTCTTCTGACACTATTGTGATAACCTCCCAAATAAATGATCAGGCAATCCTGCTCTTTCCAACGAAAAAAAGTCGTGAGGTTTTCTATCGTAAGCACCTTCTTTATCTTTGAAAGCTCTGCAAAGCGAACAGCCGAGATATCCTCCCCAGACAATCCGATTCCCTGATGAAACCTGTCTAGATGAATCATTTCATCTCCCAGCATGATTCCGGCATTTCCCTTAAAATACACATAGTTCGGCGTGTGGTAAATGCCATGTTCCGCCAGAATCTCATCATCATCCGTTTCAGAAAAACCTTTCTGAAATTTCCGAAATATTCCGGCGACCTGATGCTCCACACTCTCAAAATATTTAGAATCTTGAAAATGTCTGACAGAAAACTCTCTGACATAACAGGCTTCTTTATTCTGCTCCACAAAACGGACAGCCTGCAAAAGCCGGCGTGTAGCATCCGTTTTGGTCAGATCGATATATTCCTTCACTGTCTGGTGACTGCACAGCCGGGATAGAAGATACTCTGCAAATTTATGTGCTACTGTTTCAGACAACGGCACTATATCTTCCCCGCAAAAATGTGCTGGTGTATGACCTGCCGCTTTGGAAATATCAGTTGACAATTGATCCAGATACTCCGTGAGCAGCGCAATATTCTTCTGCTCCAGCTCATTCTTCGGCACCCTTCCCAAAACGGAATAGATCTCATCCACCCGGTCTGTATTCATACGGACTCTCTCGATCTGATGGTCCCGCTTCTTATTTTTCCAGAGAATCTCCACAAACTCTTTTTCTTCCAGTGCCTTCATCAGTATATGGATTGTTTCATATTCCAATGTGCTTTCGTCAAAATATTGCGGCAGATTTTTCTTGGTAAGAACAAAGTCTATATGAACCGTCCGCTTGTTTTCTCCGATTGAAAGCAGACTGTTCTCGTAGGAATCCAGCAGGGCGTTCAGAATTTTATGATCATATCGAACCATTGATGTACCTCTCCACAAAGCTCACTTTCTCATCTGTCATAACCAGAAGCGTCTCCTCCACCGCCGGGCTGATATACTGGATCTTATCCGGCGGAGCTGCGATCAAAATCTGCAAGGGCAGCTTGCGCAGGAACTGAAGCACACCGCCAATTCTTTCATCATCCATATTGTTGAAGGCCTCGTCAAACATGACAAGCCCAACCGCTTCTCCGCCGATATTATTGCGATAGAGCTGCACAAAGGAAGCTGCCACCGTCACATAAAAAGGCGTCTGCGTTTCACCGCCGCTCTTTTCCTCACAGACCTTGGAATATAGGGAATAGTTGTTGTCACTGTGCCAAATGCGGATATCATAATCCATATAGGTCCGATAGTCCGTAAATTCATCCAACGCCTTTGCCGTGTTGTCATTGTCCAGCGCCAGACGTTCAAACAACTCCTCAATCACTGCTTTATGCGTCTCATGAAAAATGCCGCTGAAAATAGACTCCCCCTGTGTCGCATTGAAATCATCCATGATCATTTCATAGTATTGACGGTACTTTTTACTGGGCATATACAAAAATTCATAGCGTTCATTACTGAACAGGATGTCCTGAAGCGCCTGGTTCAGATTCTTGAATTCGCTTTGTGCAGTCTTCATGTTCTCCTGCAATTTTGAGAGGAACTGCTCTCGGAATTCTTCTTCTGCCGCCTGTCTCGCACTTTCTACCTTCTCCTCATACTGTAGCAGTTCGGAGTCCTTTAATTTTACAAATTCAGTCTCAAAGTCTGGATAACCCTCCATAGATGCCGCTGCGCCAAAATCATGCGCTGTCTTATACTCCGTCATAGCTTCCTTCATGGCATATTCCGAATTGCCTATGACAGTCTGGTTCGCCTTGCGTGCTTTTGTATAATTATCCTTAAACTCCGATAAGGATCTCTCAGCGATTCTCTTTTCATATTCTTTATCCCACGAAATGCTCTGTGTGCCTGCTTTTGTTCCCATTTCGCGATAATAGACAGTTCGGGTGTCCAAATCTGCCTCCCGCAGTTTTAGTTGTTCCTTATTTGTGAAAATTTTTTGCTCCGTCTTACCGATTGTCCGATCCAATCCGCTGTACTGTTCCATAAGCTCTGCCAATATTTTCTCTAGCGCAGATAACTGAATTTGCTTCTGTAGCATGTTGGAATTCTTCTCCAGAGTAGCAATATTATCCTTACAGTTCTGTATCTCCGTCCCATTTTGGCGTAGCTCTGCCAGAACATCAATGCGATACTTAATATCAGTATCATATTCAATTGCAAGCGGTTCCAGCACCGACTCCATTGCAGTAAGTCTCTCCGTCAGTCCTTTCATCTCCTCCTTCAACGCACTGATTTTTCCTTTTGTCTGCTCCAACTGAACTTTTATCGCATTCTGCCCAATATAGGGTGTTTCAAAAATTTCCGGTTTGATGGCATTGGCCACGTGGTTTTGGTAACGCATGCATTCTCTGGTGATCGCTGTCTTATGTTTTTTCAGCTCCGGATAGGTGTCACACATCATAACCTTCCCCAAGATCATATTGATATAGCGTTTGGCAAATTTGTTCTTTGAGGTGACTACTGTGGCAAGAGACATCTCCGGTGCCGTATCATACTCCTCCAACTTCTGCGTATTGATCAGACCGACTCCAAACGCCTTCCTTTCTCTGCGCAAATTGTCATAGGTTCCCAATGCAATGTCAAAATTTTCCGGTTCAACAAGAATATAAAAACGCTGCGTGTTTAAATAGCCTTCCACTGCGTTACGCCAGGAATCATCCGTAATCTCCAAAAGCTCACATAAAATTCTGGGTGCCGGCGTTCTTCCAATGCGGTTGAACTCATCCCGAATCACTGTCATCACCCGTTCTACCTCCGGAGGATAGGAAAACTTTTTCCTCATGAGATTTTCCAGTTTCAGATTCAATTCCTGCCTCTCGTGCTCCAATTGCCGAACCTGTTCTGAGACTTCCGCTCTCTTTAAGATTAGCTTATTTCTCATCTCCTCCTTGTATGTAATCACTTGCTGAAGATTATTTTTCACATCTGAAAGCAACTCAATTTTTTCCAGATTGCCTAAATATTCATAATATGTCCGCACGGAATCATCGACATCCTTAACTTCCAGTAATTTTTTTGCCTGTTCCCTGGCCTTACTTACACTCTTCACCAAATCTTTCTTTTCGTCCAAAAGCTCCGTGTGCTTTAGTTGAAGCTCCCGCAGTTTCTTTTCCTGTTCATCTTTCGCGATAAAATCTTTATCGCTTATCAGCTCCGTTCTGAGATCATCCCTGATCTTCTGTTTCTCCTCCTGCTCTTTTCTGACTGCCAATAATGCTTTATTATGCTCTTCAAGACGATGCTCATCAGCGCGCACACTGTCTGTCAGGATTCGGATATCCTCCTGTGTCAGATCTGCCTCGATCCGCGCCAGAAAGTATTCATACATCCTGTCTTTCCCAAGACCATCCACCACAGTTTCATGTGCCTTTGCTATTTTGTCCAGCTTCCCGATACGCACTTTCACATCTTCCAATGTTCTCTGCAAATCCTGGTAAGACCGCACATTTTCCCTGAGCATATCAATGTTGACTTCTTTTTCATCCAGCACATAGGAGTATACAAAATCCTTGATATCGTCAATGGGCCTAAATGCCAACGCCTTCGGTATCAGACGGAAAAATTTATCCTCCAGCCTTCCGAAGCGGTTTTTGATCATGGACTTTGCCTCTTTCTCCGTACTGCACCACTGCTTGATCACCTTTGCATTCGTAGTACGGAACTGGTTGATGGACTTGGGCGCCCTTCCCTGAAAGAAAAGATCATCCTCCAGTCTCTGTCCGTCTATCAGGTAACGGACCGTTTTCTCCTGTCCCTCCGAAGCAGAATCCACCACAGCGCCCACAATAAAATATTTATCGCGTTTTTCCTCATAAAATTCCAAGGCCACATGCGCGCTGATCTCACCGCTTCTCTCATATGGTCTGTTTTCCTTCCCTGTTTTGCACCGGATATACCCTGTCAGCTTTCGCTTTCCGTTCTCATGTGCAGCTTTATTAAAATGATTCGTAGAACAGGTCACCACAAATTGTATGGCATCTAACAGTGTAGACTTCCCTGCGCCGTTTTCTCCGGAAATCAGGGTGGAATCCTCAAAATCGACATAGGTATTCGTAAAACGATGCCAGTTAATCAGTTTCACTCTCATCAATTTCTTCATTTTCCTTCTCCCCCTTCCGATAAATTTCCAGCTTTTCATACGCCTGCTTAATGTCTTCCACACGCACTGCCATCAAAATAGAATCAAAAATCAAAATTCTGCTGTCCTCATTGGTCAGATCACGATCCAATGTCTCAATCAATTGAAAACGCCTGAAGGTACTGATTGCATTCCGTAATGTCGTCTTGTCAATCATTTTATCCCGGATCTTTAAACTTAAGAATTTATCGTGAATGTCTCCGACATTTACAATCACCTCGTCCGACACAGATAACTCCCTTCTCTTTTCATCATACAGAATCCTCAGGATCAGCAGAATCACCGATTCAAAAAGCTTGAGGTTGTATCTGTTATAATTCAGCGGATTGGTCAGTTGAATCACCCCATACCCCTCATTGATCTCTAACCGATATCCCATAAGAGACAGATAATCCGAGAACTTTTCGCGGTATTTAATCACAAAATAATAGTCTGCTTTATTTGTTTCATTCCGTTTGCATAAAAAACAGCTGGACAACAATCGGTTACATATTCTTGTAAATTCCGCTTTATCCTTCTGTAACATGCCCTCCAGATAATCCATCCCTATTTTGGCTCCTTCCTGAAAATTTCAAAATCCTGAAAGCGATATCCCGCCCGTGCTCTGTATACCGATCGTTCACTCTGTGTCAGCTGTTTCTGTGTCAAATGATTCTGTTTCGACTGTTCCTGCACATGCTGTTCCTGTGTCAAATTTTCCCGCGATGACTGCGCCCCTTGTACGGTTCTGTCTTTTTCCTCTGTAGGCACAATAATCGAATATTTCATATTTTTTCTCTGTCCGTACAGGCGGATGTAGATCAGCTTTACAAAATCCTCCACTGTATCAAGCGGCAGTTGTGATGCCATAATTTTCTGTCTGTCCCCTAACTGCTGCTCCACATATGTCTCAATTCGTTCGGGGCTCAATACCCGGGCCAGTTTCTCCATCATGTGTTTTATTTTTTCATTCCGCAGTGCCAGATCTACATCCTCGTCGGAAATAGCCGTAGGCATAAATGATTTTTTACCCTCAATCGGCGTATAGAGGGATTTTTCATCTATCACGGAAACAGTGTAAAGCCGGATCAGCTCGTCCATAAATTCAATCCTGTAAATTCCTGACAGATCCATATTTTCTGCTAAAATCCGGTCACTCATACCGGACAAGAGCTCCTTTAACTGTCCTCTAACATCTTCGCCCCCGATCAGATAAAATTTGGCACGGTTGATCGCCGCACGTTGATATTGTGTATTTTTGTGATTGATTTCAGACAGAATGTCATCCATGTTGTGAAAGGCTTCCACCACCTGATGAATATAATAATATGTCAGTTCCCTTGCGTCCTCTTTGGAAATTTCTCTGATCCCGGCAAGCTCTTCGCTGGCCTTTTCTATATATTTCGAATTTCTGCTCTTAGCCTCAAGCCTCTCCACAATCTCCGGCCTGAACTTTGACACGTTGTCGGAAGTGAGCAGACGATGATATGCCTTGTCCACAATATTTTCAATGTAATCGTTGAACAAAACATTCATGATCTCCGCAGGCGTCTTATACTTTGTGAGATCGTCAATATAATTTTTGATACTGGAGCTTAAGTTTTTCAACCCCGTAATCAGCATATCCGTATTTTCTACAATAGAAAGAAGCACTACACCCGGATTTTCTGTGTTTGTCCTCACCAATGTATAGATGGTATAGATATATCCCTGATATTCAATGCGCTTTCCCTCGGCAATTTCCAACAGCGTCTTGATCACCTTGACAGCATGTTCCTTGAAATTCACTCGCTGCACATAGCTCTTGTCCGTCTCAATGTCGATCCAACCGTAAGCCTCCAGCTTGCGAAGCATCCAGTTCGCCTGATCCCTGGCGGATTTTCCCGCTATTTCCTCCTCTAAAAGATTGTCTCTTGTCTCTAATAAATTGCCCTTTGTCTCTTTGATATCTGCGGCCTGTGTCTGTTCAAAATAATACTGTAATTCCTCCACAAGCACATCTCTTTCCACGCCAAAAGAAAGCTGATGATCCATGACGGAAAACAGCTTGCAGATACATTCCCAATATACGGTTTTATTCGGGGAAGCGAGTGGAACAAAGAAGTTCTCTCCGACAATGTGGTACAATGGTTTGCTCCTTATCGTTGTATCTTATCGTATTTTTCGTATAATTTTTCTTCATTACAGAAATAGTATACTGGGTCTGGATGATATGTGCAATTACAAATTTTCAAATAATACTTTCTCTGATTTGGAAAAAGCATGCGCATTGGCTTAAAATGCTTAGTTTTTTATAATCCTCCGCCAATCGAGTAGGGGGTAATGGAATCACTCTACTCACTGCGTTGGACGCGCCCGGCAAGGTCAGGATAATACCTTGCGCATAAAAATGGTTGGGAGTTTTATCCGCCAATAATGGGGAACCTCCCCATCCGCTGATGGACCCGGTCTTTCGACCAATCCAAAGATGTGAAGCATCACAGGGAAGGTGATAAAACCTTCCCTGCATAATATATACTATAAGTTTTTATCTTTAGGTGGACATGGATCATTACCATAACTATTACATGTTCGGAATCGTCCGTCTCTACCTTGCACTCTCATTTCCGAGTGCTGATTTTGGGCAATTTCACGAGCTATTGATATCGCTTCACTTTGTGTAGAAACAATTCTAGTCAATTTACTGTTATTCGCACCACGAACTGCCCAGTCACTTCCATGTCTTACAACATATTGATCTTTGTTCATTACTTCACCTGCTTTCTTAAAAATGGTGAAAATGAACCATCCAACATTTTCACTTTGTTAAATTAGTCGTTAATTGGAATCTTAAACACCTTACCGTTTTTAGGGTAAATTCTTACACCATTCTTGGTAATGTAGCGTCTATAGATGTACTTTTGATTCTTGTCTTCAGTTTTCTTCATAGACAACATCCTCCCTTCTTTTATTCGCTTGTAAAATTTTCAAAATCGAACAAACGTGTCTTGTTTTCCAGGAAGGATTTTGCTAAACTTATTTTGTACATTTTGTAAGCGGATGGTTAAAATCCTTCGCTGGCATTCAAGGAGCACAAGGCTGCAACCTAGTGCTTCTTTTTATTGCAAAATGGTTAACCCATTAATACAAACATACCTTTCCACAATAATCTTATCTTTTCGGTCACATATTGTATTTATGTACATTCTCTCTTCTATATTTTGCGTTTCATTTCATTTTCTAATCTATTTAAATCTATTGGTCCTTTAGCTATGATTTTCTGAAAGTCTAAACTTTCTACCATATCTGCAGATTTTTCGCCTTCATGATATGTATTGCCGCAAGACCTATATAAAGCTTTCATCTTAGCCTTGCCTTTACGCCCTTTAAGTTCTCTCGGAACTGGTATCCCTAAGTATTCGCATATACCCTCAAGGTCAACCAGCATTACATCTTCAATATCAGCACTGGCGGCAAGATCTATTATTTCTTTAGCTTTCGCCTTTTTTAATTCATCCCTAAGCAGTTTCCAATCATCTTCATAGAACTTACTTATATCTTTATCAGGGCTGTCTGTATCATAGCATAGAAATACCTGCCAGGGAATTTTGTACTTTTTAGCACATGTATTGGCAAACCACTTTCCAGAATGAATAACCTGTGTAACTGCGCCAACAACATTAAATTTGATTAGTAAAAACTTTTCTCCAGATGTCCATTCAAATGCAATCTCACCAATATCCAAGTTGTCTATTTTATCAAAGCTACAACCTTCATTATTTTCTGCCAACCACCGTAAGAAACTTCTATAAAAAACTTTTTCAGTTGCCCCTTCCATAATGAAAGCTATGCCTCTTGTATACTTACTACTCAATTCTCAGGCACCTCCAAATAGCTTTCTAAAATTGCATAAGCATCTGAATCACCTGATAACATTTCAAACAAGTACTCTCCTACAGAAAGTCCCATATCTCTTGCATTACTAATAAGAATTTTTACCTTATTTTTCTGAATTCTTCTAAAATCAGCTACTCCATTAGAATTCGGAATTCCAATATAAATTTTTTCTGGCTTAAGATACTGTACAAGATATGGCGAATGGCTCGAAACTATAAACGGCGATTCTCCCAATGCTTCATTAAGCACTTCTAACAACTGTCTCATCATCTTAGGATGGATACTGGTTTCAATTTCTTCTACTCCAACTATTCCTGTATTAACATGATTCGCAATAAAAGCATTAGCCAAAAGCCAAATAACGCGTTTTGTTCCTGTAGACATATTAGCCACACTCATCGGCTGATTCAAGTATTCGCATTTAACAAACAAGCGATAAATATGCTCTCTAAGCTTAAATGGTATATCTTCTCCATCTGAAGATATTTCCTTGTCATCTACCTTTACCGTTATCTTCTTTACGCTCGATTGCTGATCTGTCAAAGTGTACTCATTCAAATTGATAGATGTAAACTCTGGAAACAGTGTATATACAGCATCCTCAAACATTGCATATAATTCTGGATTTTTCTTCTGTAAAACACATAATGCCTTAGGAAGATCCGCATCGTCAAATCGTATAGTATCTTCATCATCCTCTATATATTCCAATGGGGATGGCTGATATCTATCTCGCAAATCTAATGAAGAACAGATCCTAAATGTAATATTCTGA
Source organism: Lachnospiraceae bacterium (assembly GCA_017476665.1). Taxonomy (GTDB): domain Bacteria; phylum Bacillota; class Clostridia; order Lachnospirales; family Lachnospiraceae; genus Acetatifactor. The sequence continues at coordinate 38,364 of JAFUZJ010000009.1, forward strand.
ATCGCTTTAATAACATCATTTATCTCAATATCTTCAATTAACCCAAGCACGTCTATTGCCAGTTGTAACCCATCTATTTCCATTTTTCTATAGGCAGATGTTGACTTTCCTTTTCTATATTTACTTTCATTTCTTTTCAAGAAAGCTGTATACCGCACACTAGTATTTTCGCGCGTTTCTATCCATTCATCAGTAATAATATCTCCGCTCTCATCATCTCTATGCCACTTAAAACAATAACCGTATTTTACATACTTATACTCTCCTAATGATTCATCTTCGAATTCTATTTCGAAGAAATACTCATCATTCTCCATTACTGAGCAAAGAGGCACCGCTTTTATCCAAGACATCATTGACTTTCTGCCTTTTCTGGATTCATGAATAAAATCAAATCCGAATCCAATTGCTTCAATCAAATTTGATTTGCCATAGTTATTAGGCGAAATAATTGCACATATATTATCAAGCTCTAACTTAGTCTTTTTTATATTTTTAAATCCAGCTACAGTGATATTACTAATTTTCATCATACAGCCCTCCACTTCAATATGATTATATATCTATTATATGTTAAAGTCAACTTTTTTATGTAACTCATTTTTATATTTTACTTATTTTTTGTATTTTTAGAAAATGTTATTTACTAAAATATGTATTTCGTTTACATTGTTGTTTTGATTACTGAACTAACATCAGAAACTCCAGTTTGCAAGTTTTATTTCCAATTCATCTATGCCTTATGTTTGAAAATGAAATTAGCAAAGTACTTTTCAACAAAAATGCGTTATCATATTTAAAAAGTGAAACTCATTTCAAAATATCACTCATTTTTGTGTTAAAGCAAAAATGAGTTCAACTTTATAAGGTCAAAAAATCAAACTCATTTTAAAATCTTAAAATTTTTTCAGCTATGATAAATTTCCCCTCATCTTTCCCCTAAGCTTCTGCAACAACAGCATCTTTTTTAGTGTAATTAATTCCTAGCAAATCCGATAATAGCATATTTATTTGGGACTCATGTCTTACTAACTTTATTCTTGATAAAAATGGATCCATTCCAGAACCAAAATGGTAATGTTTGCTATTCTTTTCTGTTAAATCAAGAATCGAGTAGGAGGTAGGTGATTATTTCACCTACCGACCTCTCACACCACCGTACGTACCGTTCGGTATACGGCGGTTCAATCAACTTAACAAGTAACACACTTTGCAGTGTAGTAGTCTAACATGGAGATTTGTCCGAATTCGGCTAATCTCTTATTGTTTATGGCTTGATGAACATCCCAACTTCTTGCAGG
>JAFUZJ010000010.1 GCA_017476665.1 Lachnospiraceae bacterium
CGATGCAGTACGCCATACGGAAGAACCCGGGCGCCCCGAAGCTGTCCGCGGGCCCCAGGATCAGATCGTATTTTAACGCCTTCTTGCAGAATGCGATCGAATCCTCCTCCAGCGCCTTCGGGAAGATATAAAATGTTCCGCCGGGCTTCACGCAGGTGAAACCAAGGCTTTTCAGTTCATTATAGATCAGGTTCATATTGGTCTCATAAACACTCAGATCAGCCGTCTTGTCCAGCACCTGGGTCACCGCCAGCTGAATGATGGAAGGCGGACAATTATGTCCGATCCCCCGGGAGATCTGACCGCACATATTCACCATGGTCTCCGCATCGGGACACGCCGGATTGATCGCCAGATAACCGATCCTCTCACCCGGCAGGGACAGCGATTTGGAGAAGGAATAACACATCATGGTATTTTCATAGAACCTGGACACGCAGGGTGCATCCACGCCTTCAAACACGATCTCTCTGTAGGGCTCATCCGAGATCAGATAGATCTCATGTCCGTACTGCGCCGATTTTGCCCGCAGGATATCCGCCAGCCTCTGCACCGTCTCCGTGGAGTACACGATGCCGGAAGGATTGTTCGGCGTATTGATCAGGATCGCTTTCACCTTGTCCGTCAGCATTTCTTCGAACGCGGCAAAGTTGATCTGGAACGTCTCCGTATTGGGGGGAACAATCTTTAACGTTGCCCCGGTCAGTTCAATATAAGGACGGTACTCCGGGAAGAAAGGTGCAAAGATCAGCACTTCGTCCCCCTGCTCCACCACCAGCCGCAGTGCATGGGCAATGGCGCCTGCTGCCGCGGAAGTCATGAAAATGTGTTCCTTCCTATAAGGAATGCCAAAACGCTTCTCCAGCGAAGTCGCGATGGCCTCCCGCACGGAAGTGATCCCCAGACTGGGGCTGTATCCATGCAGCTCCATCGGATTTTTCTCCTGCAGTAGCCGGATCATCGCATCCGTAAATTCCTGCGGAACCGCCACAGACGGATTTCCCAGGCTGTAGTCAAACACATTCTCATACCCGATCTCCCGCCCTCGCGCAGTGGCAAACTCAGATAACTGCCGGATCACGGATTTTCCCGATAACATATTTTTATATTTCTGCACTAACATTTTTCTTCCTCCGAATTTTTAATGTAAGTATAACCCTATTCTTCTGCCCACGCAAGTGCGCATTTCACTGCCCTGCGCCAGCCCTTCAGCAGAGCAGCCCGCTTCTTTTCATCCATGCTGGGCAGGAAGGTCTTGTCCGGCTTCCAGTTGGCGCGGATCTCCGCCTGATCCTTCCAGTATCCCACAGCCAGTCCGGCCAGATACGCCGCTCCCAGGGCCGTGGTCTCAATACAGCCGGGCCGCACGGTATCCGCATCGATCACGTCCGCCTGGAACTGCATCAGAAAATCATTGGCACTGGCCCCTCCGTCCACCTTCAGACTTTTCAGCCCGATTCCGCTGTCCTGTTCCATGGCATGCAGCAGATCCGCCGTCTGATAGGCGATGGACTCTAACGTCGCCCGGATAAAATGTGCCCTGGACGTACCTCTGGTGATTCCTACGATCGTTCCTCTGGCATAGGGATTCCAGTAGGGCGCCCCCAATCCCGCAAACGCAGGCACCAGATACATACCGTCCGTATCCTCCACCTGTGCCGCAAAACGCTCCGACTCCGCCGCGTTCCGCACAAGCTCCATGCCGTCCCGCAGCCATTGGATCGCTGCGCCCGCCACAAACACACTGCCCTCCAACGCATAATTCACGCAGTCTTTGGCGTCTTTCGCATCTCCAACAGCACTGTCACAATCAGCCGTCGCCGCAATTGTGGTCAGCAGCCCGGCGGAAGAATTTATGATCTTCTTTCCAGTATTCATAAGCAGAAAACATCCCGTACCATACGTATTTTTCACTTCGCCTTCCTCAAAACAGCACTGTCCGAACAACGCCGCCTGTTGATCTCCCGCTGCTCCCGCTATGGGAATCTCGCCTCCTAAAAACGACACATCCGTCATTCCAAACAGATGACTGGACGGATATACCCGGGGCAGCATGCTCTCCGGAATCTTAAAATAGTCCAGGATCTCCTGATCCCACCGAAGATTTCTGATATCAAAGAGCATGGTGCGGGATGCATTGGTGTAGTCCGTGGCATGCACTTTTCCTCTTGTCAGATTCCAGATCAGCCAGCTGTCCACCGTGCCAAAGCGCAGTTTTCCGGCTTCCGCCTTCTCCCTGGCATCTACTGCATGCTCCAGGATCCACGCGATCTTGGAAGCACTGAAATACGCATCCGGGATCAGACCGGTCCTCTCTTTGATCCGCTGCTCCCACCCGTCTTTCTTCAGCTGCTCGATCCGGTCCGCCGTCCGCCTGCACTGCCATACGATCGCATTGTACACCGGCCTGCCTGTATCCGCATCCCAGACAATGGTGGTCTCCCGCTGATTGGTGATGCCGATCCCCCTGATCTGCCCTGCATTTACATTGATCTTCGCCATTGCTTCCGCCGCCACGGAAAGCTGCGAGGACCAGATCTCCATCGGATCATGCTCCACCCAGCCGGGCTGCGGATAGATCTGTGTAAACTCCTTCTGCGCCATGGAACAGATATTTCCGCCCTTGTCAAACAAAATACAGCGGGAACTGGTCGTTCCCTGATCCAGCGACATGATATAGGTCTCCATAAATCCCTCCGTAAACAGACAAAGACCCGCACTTCCGGCATCTTTTGACCAAAAGCGAGGGTCCTGTAGCTTTATTATTTTATCAATGCACTCAGGTCCACATACTGACCGCCGGGAATCTCTGCCCGAACCTTGTCGTTCAACACCAGCCACACACTGGCTGCACTGGGATTATAAACTGCCTCGCAGTCCGCGGAAAACTGCAGATTCTTTGCCGCCGTCATATAATCCACGATCTCGATGTTGGTGGCGTACCAGATATCCTCTCTGCCGCCCATGTATTCGCAAAACTCCTCGATCACATTCCAGTTGTCATTATTGTCAAATTCGTAGCTGTGTCCCCATACATACATCAGTTTCAGGTATTGGGGCTTATGAAACTCCGCAAAATACCTTGCCTTCTCCATCAGCTGCGGATCATTGTGATGACAGGTCGCCTTCCATTCCATGAAATCGTCCGGCAATTCAAATTCTCCCGTGGTCTCCACCACACGCGCATAGGCGATCCCCATCTGCCGAAACAGTGTCTTGATCTCCTCGCTGTAGGAACCGTTCGGATACGCATGACCGCGCACCAGTGTCCCCAGCGCCTTCTCCAGCCCTTTCCGATCCTCCAGGATCTCCTCCGCCACATAGGTCAGCGGACATCTGGCGATGGTCGGGTGGGTCATCGTATGGGTGGCAATCTCATGCCCCTTATAAAGCTCCTTGATCTGCTCCTTCTCGAAGCGGGGCGGCTTTTTATCAAGCCCCATCAGACCGTAGTTCAGATTAAAGGTTCCCTTGATCCCGTATTGATTAAAAATAGAGAGAAGTCTCTCATCCTGCAGCTTTCCGTCATCATAACTCATGGTCAGTGCTTTTGACTTTCCCTCCGGAAAAGCAATGTACGCTTTCATCTCTTTTACCCCGTCTTTCCCAAAAATCCCGCATTATATTAATGATAGCGTGTTTTTGCCCGTTTGACAACTGCTTTTTCACTCCTGACGGTAAAAATCCACACCGCATTTACCGGTGAGCGCATCATACTGTCTGTACATCGCCTGCACCTCATTTTCCAGAATGTAATAATGCCTCACATAGGGGATCAGCAGGATCAAAAACATCACCACCAGCACAAGCCAGCCCGCGCCGCCTTCCATACCGGCCGCCATCAGACCAAACGCCACGAAAAGTGACATAATCGTCATAAACGCAAAGATCACTACCACGATCAAGTGTACCAGTCTCTCGTGCTGGAAAAATCCCACCTGTACCAGGTGCTCCCTGCGAATCTGCTGCCAGTCCAGATCCTCCTGCTGCAGCAATTCATCTATGTATCGGCGGTAAGTCAGGATCCTCCTCTCCATACCGCCTTCGCCCTGGATCAGCTTCTCTGTTTTTCTCGACATGTTTTCGCCCCCTTCGACACAATGTTTTATCGGTGTGCTGTTTTTTTCTCTTTTCACACGCCTGAAAATATGCTAGCATAGATGCATGAAAAAGAAAAGTAAACCTACTCAAAAATTATTTTTATACACGCTTGCTGTAGCTTTCCTGCTCCACAGCCCTGTCCTGACGGGCTGCAATCGGGCAGACGAGCCGAATCTTTCCGACATCCGGACCATTACACCGGAGAGCATCCCGGCTCCCGGCGCTACTTCGGAATCCAGCGTCACACCGGATATTTCCCAATCCACGGCCACCCCGTCGGAACCGGTACAGCCTGTCCAGCCACCCCAGCCTGCCGGTCCTACTCAGCTCACTCTTTTGATGGTGGGCGATATTCTGCTGCACACCCCCGTGGAGGAGAGTGCCCTGCAGGCCGACGGCACCTATGATTTCGACCCGATCTTTGCCCACACCGCAGACACCATACAGGCTGCGGATGTTGCCCTGGTGAACCAGGAGGTCATCATCGGCGGAGAGGCGCTGGGCATCTCGGGCTATCCCGCATTCAACGCGCCTTACGCCATCGGCGACGCGCTGGTGGATGCCGGCTTTGACGTGGTCTGCCACGCCACAAACCACGCGCTGGACAAGGGAAAAAAGGGAATCGTCAATTGCAGTTCTTACTGGCGGGATGAACACCCGGAGATCACCGTGCTGGGCATCCACGACGCAGATCCCTATAACGCGGAGTTATCTTCGTCGGATCGCCCCATCTATTTTTATGAAAAAGATGACATTACTGTCGCAATCCTGAACTACACCTACGGTACCAATGGCATCGCTCTGCCCGCCGACATGCCTTATGCGGTGGAGCTGCTGGAGGAGGAGCAGGTGACCGCCGATATCCGATATGCGGAAGAACACGCGGACTTCACCGTTGTCTGCCCTCATTGGGGCACGGAATACCTCCTCACCACCGATTCCATGCAGCAAAAATGGACGGAGCTTTTCCTGGAAAACGGCGTGGATCTGATACTGGGCACCCACCCCCACGTCATCGAGCCCATAGAATGGGTGGAGGACCCGGACACAGGACACCGGATGTTGGTATATTACTCTCTGGGAAATTTTGTGAACTGGACCTCCGGCACCGGAGCCGGCGTCTCCAACCGCATGGTGGGCGGCATGGCACAGGTCACCCTGACCAGAACGGATTCGGGTAACAGCACCGGTATTTCCGATTATTCTGACAAAGTTGTCATTTCAGACTACGGTGTAGAGGCTGTCGTATGTCATGTCACAGAGGGCACAGACGGTGTCACTGTATACCCTTTGGCGGATTACACAAAAGAACTCTCCGCACAAAACGCGATCCTCTCACAAGCACCGGACTTTTCCCTGGATTACTGCACGGATCTGTGCAACAATGTGTGGGGAGATGTATGGCACTGACCCGGGACGGAACTTTCGATTTTTGGTAAAACATACTGCTGACATATCCATGTGGTCAGAAGTCCAAAATGCTCTTAAAATATCCAAAATACCCTTTCTTCTGGGTAATCCTCTTTATCAACAGCGATCCTGCCTATGATGCCTTCCTTGTCACCGCTATACAGATATTTGAGATAGACCAATTTTTTATCTTCAATCCCCAGATAATCATTAACTTTTTCATAATACTCAAACATAGCCTCTGCCCCATAAATTCTCGCACGGACTTCGCACTGCTACATGATTCATCCTGTCCCTTGTTTCCATCAATAGTACGCTATTATGCGTACCTGTTTCCCTTTCCAAATTTATGAGACAATAACTCAAAAAACTTTGCCAGAGATTTTGTGTCATATCATTGGCAAGTTCCTCCAATCTTCTTTTGGACCAACGGTCCAGAAGTAAAAATGACAAACGCAGATTCGGGATTTCTCTCAAAACTGCGTCTGTCGCTGATATGTTCATTTATATGCTTTTTGCCGGTTCAATAATAAATCCAATCTAAGATTTTCACGAAAGTAATGTATCCTGTGATCATTTTCTCCGGTCTGGATGATTCTTCAAACAACCAAGAACAGATCCTCCAATGTTATAACTTTAGAAAATACCCCACTGTATTTATTTTGAGTAAGTCCATACGTAGTGATCAACGTTTGGTGTATCACCTGTTTGGGGGAGATCATCTTTTGAATGATTGCCTGGCGATTAGCCAATTTGCGTTGGTAAGCTGCATTCACTGAAAAATCTCCGCTAAGATACTTAATCTCACACATATTCAGGACATGATCATCACGATCTAATATCAGATCGATCTGTGCCCCACCAAGTTCCTCGTCATAACCAAACCATGCAGAATGAGTCGTATGGACTCCATAGATGTCAAGTGCCTTCTTTATCTGGTCAATATGCCTGAAACAAACATTTTCAAAAGCCAGTCCACGCCAAGAGTTTGCCGAAGATGAGTTATGATTGTTAGTCCAATAATGATCCATTTTATGAGATTTCCCTATAAAATGTAGGTAAAACAGGCAAAACGGATCCGTCAGTTTATAATATGCTATGCTTTCCCCAAAAGGGACATACTTGGTGATAAAATCGCTTTCTATAAGACTCTTCAGGCATTTTGTCAGTGTTCCTCCTGAACGGAACTTAAGTTTTTCCGCTATATCCGACCTTTTATACCCTTCGCGCCTGGATGCCAAAACTTCAATAATGCTCTTCATGGTGTCCGGATTACTGAAGACAGATGAAAACAGCCGATCATACTCATCCTTAAGGAAGGCGTTATTTGTAAAGAATAATTTGTCAATATCCTGCGGCATACTTAATCCCGGCTCATAATAATCCAGATAATAAGGTATTCCACCAAGGATCATGTAACTTTGTACGATATCATATCTAGATAAATGGATCTGGTTTTCTTCAAGAAACAGCTCGCATTCACGAAGGCTGAACGGAGCAAGTTTCATTTGGCAGGTCAGGCGGTTATACAAGCCGCCATGATTATTAATCAGATTATCCAGGATCCACGAACTGGCACTGCCGCAAACAATGAACATCAGATTGTTTCTGTGACATCCCCAATTGTTCCAAAAGCTTTCCAATGCCGATTTAAAATGCGAGCGCGGAGTATCAAGCCAAGGAAGTTCATCCAAAAAAACAACCTGACGAGATCCGTCATCCACTTTTTCAAGCCAAGTCTCCAGCATAAAGAATGCTTCCAGCCAATCTTTCGGGCAATGGTCCACATCTGCATGATACAATTGAAGCGTATAATAAAACTGTTCCAACTGTCTGTTCATTTCACCCGATTTTTGATCATCTATCGGTGAAAGACCTGCATGACGAAATGTAATCTTCTTTTCAAAAGTATTATCGATCAGGAATGTTTTCCCAACACGCCTACGACCATATACAGCTATGAATTCAGGTTTGTTGCGCTCATATCTGCGTAATAACTCTTTTCTTTCCCACTCGCGCCCAATCATTATGCCACTTTCCTTGCTTTATTTAGCCAAACTTATTTATTTTTATAAATTTTGGCTGATTTGATTATACCATAAGCGCAAATCAATATCAACCAATTTATTGCCCCCCGCCAAAACAATCAATATAAAACTCAATTTTATTGACATAACTCACAGAAATTCGTAGGATGTATTTTAATCTATGCCTCCCACGCGTACAGCGCGTAGTCCTGCCCCTGCACACACACCTGTGCTTCCTCGTGCATGCCGATTTTCCCGCACACCCTGCGGGAGGCCGCATTGTCTGGCTGCACAAAAGCTAACACCCGTTCGAATCCCAGTTCTTTATCGGCATATGCAAGCACCGCCCGACACACTTCCGTGGCAAGCCCTTTTCCCTGCCACGGCTCCCCGATCAAGAAGCCCAATTCCGGATCTTCATATCCTTCTCTGTAGCAGATCCCCGCACGCCCGATCACCGCACCGCTCTCTTTTTCCAACACGGTCCAGATCCCGAAATCATAGAATGCATAGACTTTCTCAATATAATCTCTCGCATAGGCGCGCTCCTCCTCCGGGTCCGCATAGAGAGGCTCCATATACCGCGTGATCCCGGGCTCTGCATAAATCTCATAGAATGCGTCCACATCCGCCACCGTGGTCTCACGCACCAGACAGCGCTCCGTCTCCAGGACGGAAAGCGGCAGTCCCTTCTCTCTCTGGTAGATCCGGTCCAGATACGCCTCGTCCAGATCCTCCGGATCTTCACAGACATACCTGCAAAACCCGAAATCCTCCTCCCTGTTTCCCGCATGCAAAAAGACCAGCACCGCCTCACCCTGCGCTTTGAGCCGCCTTGCTATGACACTATTGTCAGTTATATGCAGGATCCCTCCTGTTTTTACTCTGACCGCCCGATCCATCTTCTGTTCTCCTCTGATTCCCTCGGCGTGCTGCCAAATATTTGATTTTCCGTTCCTTTCTTCTTTACGTCACACCGAAATTACGGTACAATGATTTTAGTTGTTTAAAACCAGTATACTATATTTCAGAACAGAGAGGTATCATTTATGGCAAAAAATCCAGTAGTTACCATTACCATGCAAAACGGAGATGTGATCAAGGCGGAGCTTTACCCCGAGATTGCACCCACTTCCGTAAACAATTTTATCAGCCTGATCAATAAGGGATTTTATGACGGTCTGATTTTTCATCGCGTGATCCGCGGTTTCATGATCCAGGGCGGCTGTCCCGACGGCACCGGCATGGGCGGTCCCGGCTATTCTATTAAAGGAGAATTTGCGCAGAATGGTTTCCAAAACGATCTGAAACACACCGAAGGCGTTCTGTCCATGGCCCGGGCGATGCATCCCGACTCTGCCGGCAGCCAGTTTTTCATCATGCACAAGACGAGTCCTCATCTGGACGGCGGTTACGCTGCTTTTGGCAAGGTGATCGAGGGCATGGATGTGGTGAATAAAATTGCGGAGACTCCCACGGATTATCAGGACAGACCGATGGAGGTACAGCAGATGAAGAGCGTTACCGTAGATACCTTCGGAGAGACCTATCCGGAGCCGGAGAAGCTGCCCCGCTAAGCACGAAGGAGGATTCCCGCGGATTGTTGTCATTCATATTTTGTTCACAATTCTTTTAATTTTTTTTAAATTTTCCATCATGTTTTAGACATTTCTGTGCCATATACTAGTATCATAGTGATGAGGCAATGACCGGAACAATCCGATGTTTATAACAAGTTGTTTATAATAACTTTTTCATAATAAATGCCAAGGAACAGCAGGTTCCTTGGCATCCTCCCTTTTCAGGGGTTTTCCTTCACAAAACACTTGCAATATGGCAGTCTTTTTACTATAATCTATAATTACAAAATGCGACATTCTAAAATACTAATCCAGTCTTACTTATGGTAGAGGGGGCATCACTACAATAAGGATAAGATAGGAATCATACATATGAAAAAGCAGGAATTGACTGCAAGATTTGTGGAACATCTTGAGCGCGAACGTATCATCGCCGGACTCACACAGACACAGATGGCACAGCACTTGGAATTATCCCTGTCCGGCTACAAGAAAATTATCTCCGGAGAGACTGCCAGGATTGATCTGTATACAGCATACCGCCTGGGCCAATTTACCGGCAAAGACATACCGGAGTTTTTTGAGGAAAGAGATTCTGAACTGACCCATGCCACCCGAAAACTAAGGCAACTTTCCCCGCTTCAGTTTAACTTTGTTTCAGCTGTCATTAATTTTGAGACAGCTTTTTTAGACTACCTTTCTCCCGACGCATCACCGGATTATATCACGCTTTTGACGCCGACCGGCAACCTCCATGACGGCATGATCTGGGATACTGTCCACATGGAGAAACTGAATGTGTCTCATTATCGCAGAATTCTGGGAGCACAGCTGCATTGCGCCATACGCATCACCAGCAACCATCTGCATCCCGCTTATAACATCAATGATATTCTGCTGATCTCCAAAACAGCGCCCCGGGACGGCGATATCGGGATCTTTATCCACAAGGAAACCCATTGCTGCTATCTGCGCAAATTCCGCCAGACGTCGCTCTGGATTCTGGAACCTGTCAATCACTATGGCATTTCTTTTGAAATAGACTGCACCGACAACGGAGAGATCGACAAATGGATCGTATTCGGGAAAGTACTGACAAAAATGCGCAGAGACAACGGATGACTATCCGCGGATAAACCGCGGGGAACCCTCAGATTTTCATTGATTGTACCTATATTTTATGGTAAAATATGTCGCGAAGCGTTTGCGCGCATCATATTTTAATTACGAGGAGAAAATATATGGATCGAGTTGTTGAAATTGTCACTAATGTCAATAATGCCCTAAACGGCTTTATCTGGGGCCCGTATATGCTGGTGTTCTTCCTGCTGGTCGGCTTGATGTTCACCATTCGCACCGGATTCTTCCAGGTAACTCACATCAAGTACTGGCTGGATGTCACCTTTCTTTCTATCTTCAGAAAAGGAAACAACGTGCTGCGCACCGACGACAAGCACTCCATCTCCCAGTTTCAGTCCCTGTGTACGGCACTGGCTGCCACCATCGGCGTAGGCAACATCTCCGGTGTGGCTGTGGCTTTGGCTCTCGGCGGCCCCGGCGCCATCTTCTGGATGTGGCTTTCCGCATTCTTAGGTATGATGACCAACTATGCCGAGAATACACTGGGTATCAAATACCGTTATAAAAATGAGGAAAATCAATGGGTCGGCGGCGCCATGATCTATATTGAAAAGGGACTCGGGCAGAAATGGCTTGCTGTGATCTTTTCCGTGTTCTGCATGTTCGCCTCCTTCGGTATCGGCAATATGTCCCAGGGAAATGAGATTGCCAACGGTCTGCGCAATTCTTTCGGCATTCCCAGCTGGATCACCGCGCTGGTGATCATGGTGTTAGTCGCACTGGTGATCATGGGCGGCATCAAGCGCATCGCTTCCGTGACGGAGAAGATTGTGCCTTTCATGGCAATTACCTATATCATCGGCGCTTTGGTCGTGATCTTCAGCAACATTACCGCGATACCCGGTGCTTTCGCATCAATCTTTGGAAATGCCTTTAACCTGCCTTCCATGGGCGGCGGTGTAGTCGGATTTACCATCATGGTAGCCATGAAACGCGGTATCTCCAGAGGCGTGTTCTCCAACGAGGCCGGCCTCGGTTCCTCCGTTATGGTACACTCCGCATCGGATGTGAAGGAGCCCGTTGTACAAGGTATGTGGGGTATCTTCGAGGTATTTGCCGACACCATCATCGTCTGCACCATGACCGCTCTGACCATTCTTTGCTCCGGTGTATACGATTTCACTTTGTATGAATCCGCCGCTGTAGAAGGCGTATCCCTTGCGGATGCAGGACTGCTCTCCGGCGTCGCGCTGACCAGTGCTGCCTTTGAGTCCGTGTTCGGCGCTCTGGGCAACAAGTTTATTTCCATTGCGGTGATGCTCTTTGCTTTCTCCACCATCTTAGGCTGGTCCTACTACGGGGAACGCGCGGTGGAGTACCTTTTCGGTCTGAAGGCAGTTCCCGTGTACAAGGTCATTTTCATTCTGATCATTTTCATCGGCTGCAACGCATCTCTCCAGCTGATAGTGGATATTTCCGACACCTTCAACGGATTTATGGCACTGCCTAACCTGATCGCCATCACGCTGCTCTCTAAACAGGTCGTGGAAATGACGAAAGAGTATATCGCCCGCGTGAAAGAGGGCAAGGAGACGGTTGGCGGGGAAGAGGTACAGTAATATGCTGTTGCCAGTGTGGCCCGGCATTGTATCTATTCCGCCGTGGGGACGCTCGCGCTCAATTTCGGACGTAACAGTACTAAGATGCGAAAGTACCGCATCTAAGTACTGACGTCCTCAAATGCCCCACTTGCAAATAGATACAATGCCGGGCTCGGTACTGGCAAAAAGATATTTGAGGATCACAAAAATAACAACATGAAAAGTTGGGAGATAGAAAGATGAGAAAGACGAAAGTAGTATGTACCATCGGGCCTTCCTGTGAAAACACAGAGACTCTGAAAAAAATGTGCGAGGCCGGCATGAATGTGGCGCGCCTGAATTTTTCCCACGGAAGTCATGAGGAGCATAAACACAAGATCGATCTGATCAAAGAGGTGCGGGAGGAGCTGAAACTGCCCATTGCCATCATGCTGGACACCAAAGGTCCGGAATATCGCATCGGTACCTTTGCGGACCACAAGATAACCCTGGAGGAGGGTGCGGATTTCACCTTTACCACGGAAGATCTCATCGGCGATGAGACAAAGGTTTCCGTCAGCTACAAGGACCTGATGAAGAATCTGGAGCCCGGCGATACCATCCTGGTAAACAACGGTCTGGTCATCTTTGAAGTAGTGGATGTGAACGAGACCGAGGCACACTGCAAGGTTTTGAACGGCGGCGTGCTGTCCGATAAAAAGAGTATGAATTTCCCCGGAAAAGTCATGAAGCAGGATTTCCTGAGTGAGAACGACAAGGCCGACATCCTGTTCGGCATCGAGAACGATGTGGATTTCATTGCGGCATCCTTCGTTTCCACCAAGGCAGATATCCAGTCCCTGCGGTATTTTCTGGACGATAACGGAGGAAGAGAGATTGAGATCATCGCCAAGATCGAGAACCGCTCCGGCGTAGACAATATTGAAGAGATCTGTGAGATTGCTGACGGCGTCATGGTGGCAAGAGGCGATCTGGGCGTGGAGATCCCCGGAATCGAAGTACCTTCCGTGCAAAAATACCTGATCCAGAAATGTCGTCTTCTGGGAAAACGCGTGATCACCGCTACGGAAATGCTGGAGTCCATGATCCATAATCCCAGACCCACCAGAGCAGAAATCTCCGATGTGGCAAATGCTGTTTATGACGGAACCTCTGCCGTCATGCTTTCCGGAGAGACTGCGGCCGGCAAGTTCCCGGTGGAAGCTGTAAAGACGATGGTGGAAACCGTGAAATTTACAGAAGACAGAATTCACTACGATAAGCGTTTTAAAGAAGCGGAGTTTATCATCCGCAATAACCAGGATGCGGTATCCCACTCCACCTGTGCCATGGCCATTGACGTACAGGCAAAATGTATCGTGGTCAATTCCCTGACGGGGCTTACCGCCCGCATGGTCAGCCGTTTCCGCTGTCCCATCGACATCATAGGCATGACCGCCTCCAAGAAGGCATGGCGCAAGATCAATCTGAGCTGGGGCGTGACTCCGGTGCTTTGCAGCAGATATGCCTCCATGGATCAGATGTTTGAGAGCGATCTGGTACAGGCCAAAAAACTGCTGGATCTTCAGCCGGGGGACAACATCGTCATGACCGGCGGTCAGCTGACCGGCTCCGCAGGCAACACGAATCTGATCAAAGTAGAACAGGTGATATAGATCAGGTAACGCCTGCTAGTCCTCCTGCTTGCGCAGAGAGGCATACACCCTGGACAGTGCGGAGCGATCCGTCCCCAGGCTTTCATCGTATTCAATGTTGCAGTAACTATAGCAATTATGGATCTTGGTTCCTGCCGCATGGGTCATAGTGCGCTTGAAACTTGCACTGTATGTTTGATGCACATGCCCATGCAGCATGAGCTTCGGCTTCCATCTCTCGATCAGATCATTGAAACACCGGTACCCCCAATGGGGCATATCTTCCAGATCACCGTAGCCGGCGGCCGGCGCATGGGTCACCAGAATATCGATCCCACCCATCAATGCAATCTGCGGCGTCACTTTCAAAATACGGCGCCTCATCTCGTTTTCCGTAAACATCAGCTTACTTTTTTTGTATTTCATGCATCCACCCAGCCCTAGAATACGAACACCATTATGTTCATATACCCTGCCGTCGATATTGACGCAGCCAAGCGGCGGATTCTCCTCATACTGTGTGTCATGATTCCCATAGATATACAGCAGTTTTTTGTTGGTCATAGACACAAGGAACTGCAGATAATCCGGGTTCAGATCCCCACAGGAGATGATCAGATCCGCGTCCTGCGTGCGCTCCGGACTGTAATAATCCCACAAAGCATTCGCTTCGATATCCGCTATCGCCAGAATGTTCATTCTTTTCTTACCCCGCTCATACTTACAACTTCCTGCACCTGCGACACCAGTTCATCCATGGAGGGAACCTCGCCGACTACATTGTCATTCAGCCAGTCCATATTGACGATCTCCTCTCCCGTCAGACCTTCATTGTCTGCCCCCTTTACAAGTCCCGTCTGACTGTGCAGTTCTCCGCCGAAAATCTGGATCCGCGCATCCACAAGCGCTTTCTTCAACATATTCGCCAGCTTCACCGAATAGTAGGAGATCCTGTCAGACATAAACACATCGATCACGCCGGCGGACATACCGTACCAGTAATTGATCGCCTGATTTTTTTCCGCCACCTGCGCCGTATCCCACGTACCGTTCAGAACAGTCTGTACAATCAGTTCATAATAATGGCCCCAGTTAATGACCGGCGCTGCCAGATTGACAATTCCGCCGTATTGATCCAGCTTGTAGATCCCGTATGCCCGGGACGCGTCATGGGGCTTGATAGTATCGGGACCAGACACCACATCCACCTGCAGATCCCGCATTTCCCGATGCCAGTCACCGTCTGCCTTGGTGGACCATGCCAGATAAATCTTCGCCCAGGGATCTACCAACGCCGCTCCGATGGCAAACGCATTGATACCGGCAATTGTGCCATAAATCGGGTAATCTGCCACATAGCCTATCTTATGATTTTCCGCCGCGCTGGCGGCGATTGCGCCCATAATGAATTTTGCCTCATGCATGCGTGCATAATAGGTGCGCACCGCACTGCTGGAGAGGTTCACCGAACAGTTCAGGAACTTTACCTTGGGATACTTCACCGCCGTCCGCAGTGTTTCATTCATCTGCGCCGGGAACACTGTGAAGATCATCTGCGCCCCTTTTTGCACAGCCTCATCCACTGCCGCTTCCATCAGCTCCTCTGTGTAGCAGTTCTCATACTTCTCGGTCTGTACGATATCTCCGAAGCTTTCCGCCAGACTGTTGCGTCCCAACTCATGATTGTATACCCAGCGGGAATCCGCGATCTCACGGTCATAAATGAAAGCGATGTTCAGCGGATTCTTCGCACTGTACGCCGGCGTCTGGGTCATCTTGAGAATGTCCATGAATACATTGCCCTTCGCCTCCTCCTGAGGCGTTTCCACAAGCGCGATCTTGTCCTCTCTGGTCTCCACCAGAAGCTCTTTCCAGATGGTATCCATGTTTTTTCGGATCTCTTCTTCGCTTCCATTGACCAATGTATCAAAACTATATACTTCCAGATAAATCAACAGTGCATCGCCGGCGGTCAGGTTGTTTAACTTACTGCCGCCTTTCTCCAGAAAAAGTGTCTCGAACAGTTGATATGCCTGACGCACATCCCTGACTTTTTCCTCTTCCCACGGTTCCGTCAGATTCTGCCCCAGATACTCTGTCAGCTTCTTATAGCCACCCGGCTCCGAAAAGTAGATCCCGTAAATGGGAGCCACCTCATAAAACTCCATGAATTCCTCATAAATCTGATGCTCTTTGTCATCGCTTTTTCGAGGTAAAAGTCTGGTGATATCCGCGTAGATTCCGGGGGCTCCCAGATATTTCAGCACCGATACACGCGTATTTCCCTCCTGCACATAAAACCGCTGCAGGTATTCATACACTTTGATCGGATCCCGGAACCCTTCCTCCTCCTGAATATCATAGAGATTAGACCATTTTGCGGAAAATTCACTGCCTTCCTTCAAAATCGGCATGAATCCACAGGAAAAGGCCTTCTGTCTGCCGGCGGTTTTGGTACCCGCGACCATAGACAGAGGGATCTCCTTAACCCCGATATGCTGTTCCGCCGTATAGCGGCTCTCCTCCATAAAGTCTTCCAACGCCGTGAGATACGGATACTGACCGCGTGCCACCGCATTCCGGCACTCCTGCTCGCCACGTTTCAGTGCTTTTCTGTAATCTGTGATCATATTCTGACCTTCCCAATCCTATTTTTCTTTTTTATCATACATCCTCTCTGTCAAAATGTCACCTGTTTTTGTAAAAGACGAAGATTGACACCTTATAGCGAAATTGCTATACTTTGGAAAGATAGGAGGCGCTTCGCTTGAAAAAGATATTGAATCCCGATTTATATCCTGCCTTTACTCTGGTCTTTGCATTGTGCTTTATGCTCTTTTTTTATGCCCCGTTGGAGATATATTTCAATAATGTAAACGATTTCTGGTACGATTTCCATATGCTTTTCCCTTACTGTGCAGGCATGCTTCTGGTTTTCTGCTTTCTGGGGATGTTGCTTTTTGTACTGATCAGCCTGCTCCCCCGCAAATTGTATCAGGCGGCTGTGATCCTCTGTCTGATCATGCTCCTTTGTACTTATGTGCAGGGCAATTTTATGTTGGATGCGATTCCTGTCATTGACGGTTCCGAGATCGATTGGAACAGCTTTGGTTCCCAGCGCATTCACACCATGATCCTGTGGGTGGCTGTCTCCGCGCTCACTCTGGCGGCATTGCATTTTTTCCGCTATGATAATTTTTCCCGGGCGATTCCCATATTCAGCATTTGCTTTTCACTGATGCTGTTTGTCTCTCTGGTTGTTCTCTGCATCTCCCATTACGGCTTGGAAACCAAGGGAGACGGCGTTGTCACGGACGATTTCGCCTTCACACTCTCCGAGGATAAAAACTTTATTATTTTAATGCTGGATGCCGTGGACGGCGATACCCTGGTGGATCTGTGGCAGGACGAGTATGCTTTGACTTTTCAGGACTTCACCCGGTATGATAATTGCATGAGTGCTTATCCCTATACGGAACTATGTGTCCCCTTTTTATTCAGTGACAGTTATTTTGAAAATAATATGAGTTACCGCAGTTACTATACCAATGCTTTTACGAAGTCCCGCTTCTTGAGCGAATTGGAAAAAGAAGGGTACCGCATGGGACTCTATGAACCGGATGCCATTATCAATCACCCTGACATGTACCGCTTTGAAAATTTAAAACAGAACCCTTTACTGATCTCCTCTCCCAAGGAAATGATCAAGATCCAGATCAAGCTGGCTGGCATGCGTTATATGCCTTACGATCTGAAACGTTACTGCCAGGTAATGCCCGGAGATGTCCCCAGACTGCGCCGATATTCCCTGGGAATCTCCTCTCTGGTTTTTGACGAATCAAACCTTGCCTTTTACCGGGCGATCAGCGACTCTGAGATTACCTATTCTGATGCTCCCTGTTTTCGGTTTCTCCATATTGAGGGTGCCCATATTCCCTATCGATATGATGAATTTGTAAATGAAGTTCCGGAAGGCACCGGAACCTACGAAGACAATGTGAAAGCCAGCATGACCATCGCCATGGCTTATCTGGAAAAATTAAAACAAAACAATGTATATGACAATTCCGTTATAATTGTAATGTCAGACCATGGCTACAATCGGTTCCAGTACAATGCTGCTGTAGGAAGACAACATCCGATTTTGCTTGTAAAAGGACAAAACGAACACCATGATGCCGTTCAGATTTCCAAAGCTCCCATCGCACACGAAGATTTTCAGTCTGCCTGCCTGAACCTTCTATCAGGAACTCCCGGCACAGATATTTTTGATGTTCCGGAAGGTGCACACAGAGAGCGAAGATATCTGTTTTACTACTATACAGGTATGGGTGAACTGCAGGAATTTCTGCAGCCCGGAGATGCCGGAGACACAGATGCCATGATTTCCACCGACCGCATCTTCAGACAATAAAAAGAAAACTCTCATGAGCGTTTTCTTCTCATAAAAAATGGTTGGCAACAACTGCTATATCATGTTATAATTAGAATTAATTAAATATCTGGTAAAGGAGAATTGACCTATGGACAAACTGAATACAATTCAAAAAAGAAATAACCTCAATGAGATTTATTCTACGGATGAGTTGGGTTCTGATGGGGCACATCATTCCTACAGGATCGTAACCCCTAATGAGATCGACCCCACCGCAGGCATTCTTGCAACCATCAAGTTCCAGAAAGGTGCAAGAAGCGAAACCGACGAGACCAACGGCGTTCTCGATGCAGATTTGCTGGAGATTATCAGAGACAGACTGACCTGCTTTCAGAACGGACCTTTTGCCTGTGAAGAGACTGCAGAGGCACTGAGACACATTACGGAAGCTTTGATGTGGCTGAACAAGAGAGCTGAAGACAGAGCAACCAGAAATGTACTGGGTAAGAGCGAGAAATAATCAAGAGGCAATAATCAAGAGGCAGGTGATCCGAATCACCTGCCTCTTATGTTTTATTTCTACTTTTTATTCAGCCTTACCAACAGAGCCGAACAACTCCATCTTCTCTTTCACGGTAGCCTTAATTGCCTCAGCACCGGGAGCCAGAAGCTTACGGGGATCGAAGCCTTTTCCTTCCTGATCCTTGCCTGCCTCGATATACTTACGGGTAGCCTCAGCAAATGCCAGCTGGCACTCTGTATTTACATTGATCTTTGCAACACCCAGAGAGATGGCCTTCTTGATCATATCTGCGGGAATACCTGTACCACCGTGAAGCACCAGCGGAAGCTCTCCCGTCAGCTGCTGGATCGCATCCAGTGTCTCAAAGGAAAGTCCCTTCCAGTTTGCAGGATATTTGCCATGGATGTTTCCGATACCCGCTGCCAGGAAATCTACGCCCAGATCAGCAACTGCCTTACACTCCTTGGGATCAGCACACTCACCCATACCGATTACGCCGTCTTCCTCACCACCGATGGCACCAACCTCAGCCTCAATGGACAGCCCCTTCTGATGAGCTGCCTTCACTAACTCTCTGGTCTTCTCAACGTTCTCATCGATGGGATAGTGGGAACCATCGAACATGATAGATGAAAAACCTGCCTCAATACACTTATAGCAGCCTTCGTAAGTACCATGATCCAGATGAAGCGCTACCGGAACATCGATGTCCAGATCCTTTAACAAACCGTTTACCATGCCAACAACTGCGTGATAACCGCCCATGTACTTGCCTGCGCCCTCAGATACACCCAGAATCACAGGAGATCTGCACTCTTTTGCAGTAAGCAGGATGGACTTTGTCCACTCCAGGTTGTTGATGTTGAACTGACCAACTGCGTAATGACCGGCTTTCGCCTTGTTTAACATGTCTGTTGCGGATACTAACATACTCTTTTCCTCCATTCTTTCTATACCCTTAAGCGGTCTTGACCGCTCGCTTTTAATAGTATAACACATATTTCCAAAAATGGGAACAGGTAATTGTTAAATTTTTATCTTATTCTTTCCGTTATCTTTTTGTTACCCGTATCTCCACCGCCTTGTGCCTGTTTTCGATATAAACGTCCCGGTGAACTCCTCCGTTTTCTCCGTCCAGCGTCCAGGCAATATCCTCCGTGGACTCGATCCGCACAGATGCCGTCCGAAAACAGTACATCAACTTCGTATCAATATCCCGGTTCATCAGGCTGACCATGATCTGGTTCAGTTCACCCGGCGCCTTGGGCTCCTTGATCAGAGTCACCTCGAAGACACCGTCATCCAGCCGCACATTTTTGCCGGTGATATTTTTAAACCCTCCCACGGAGATAGAGTTGGTCACCATCCCAAAGACGAAATCATCCTCAATCACCTTATCCTCGTAGGAAACCTTCATATGATAAGACTTCACCGTTGAAAGCCGCTTCATCCCCTCCAGAAGATAGGCCATATGCCCCAAGACATTCTTCATCTCCTGATCTGTCTCATAAGAAACTTCCGTAAAAATGCCGAATGCCGCAATGTATACAAACACATCCTTATTGAAAGCCCCGATATCGCAGGGGAAATTATATCCCTTTACAATCTGCTGTGCCGCCGTGATCATATTGTTGGAGAGCGCCAGACTGCCGCCGAAATCATTGGTACTGCCTGCGGGAATATAGCCCAACGGGGTCTGAAAACCGCTCTGCATCATACCGGTCACCACTTCGTCCAGGGTGCCGTCTCCGCCGCTGCACACCACCATGTCATAGATCGGTTTGCGGTTTGCGATCATCTCCGTCGCATCTCCCCGCTTTCCCGTAGGACATGTGGTCACCTCGAATCCTGCCGCCGTAAAAATATCCAGGATATCTGCCAGCTTATTTCGGATTCTGGCTTTTCCGGATTTGGGATTGTATACAAACAAGATCTTTTTATCCAATGGGAATTTCATACCGCATCCTCCTGTAAGCGTTTTCATTGCAAAAACGGAGCGAGTTTCGTTTTCCCCCGCTCCGTTTATCTTTCGTCTCACTTATCTCAGTTATATTCCTCCTATTTACCGCTCAGGAACTGATACAGATTCTGCATCGCAACCTCTTCATCCGTACCGTCCACCGTAACCTTAAGCTGGTCGCCGTTGTCGAGTCCCAATGCCATCATTCCCATGATACTCTTGGCATTGACCTTTTTACCTTCCGCTTCCACATAAATCTTGCTGTCGTACTTACTCGCCTCCTGAACCAAGAGCGCAACAGGATGTGCGCCGCCTTCCAGCTTGATCGCGATTGTTTCTGTCTTCATGATAACTTTAATCCTCCTAATAAAACTACAGCTATGTTAAATTATTTTTTTAATCTCTCGGCAATCTCATTCAGCTTCTGCAGTCTGTGATTGACACCGGATTTACCCACCGGCGGATTGAGATATTCCCCCAGTTCCTTCAGCGTGGCGTCCGGATACTCCATCCGGACTTCCGCCATCTCCCGCAGATTATCCGGCAGCATTCCCAGTCCTCCGTGGGACTGAATATATTCGATATCCTCAATCTGCCTGGTGGCTGCATTCACTGTTTTGGTGATATTGGCCGCCTCACAATTGACGCGCCTGTTGATGGAATTGCGCATATCCTTCAGGATCCGCAGATTCTCTAACTCCATCAGAGCCACATGGGCTTCACAGACATTCAAAAGATCCACGATACTCTCGCCCTCCTTCAGATACACCACATGATATTTCTTCCGGAGCACGATCTTGCCTTCAATATCAAAATTGTGCAGCATTTCCTGAATCTGGGCTGCCTTCCCCGCATCCGTACAGACAAATTCCAAATGATATCCCTTTGCGGGATCACTGATGGAACCGGTGCTTAAGAAAGCCCCCGCAGAAAAGCACGCTGACAACAGGCGTTCTTCAGCAGGAGCGGATTTACCGGCTTCTCCAGATCTCCGATCTTATGGGAAATCTCCTGCATTTGCTCTGCACTCAATTTGACACCAGTTTCTATATTAAATGTTTTTTTCAATAATGTAAAGCCTTTTTTTGCAACAGTTTCATTTTCGGTCTGAAATCCGACAAGATAGGTACCGTCTTCCTCCTGCCCGTATTGTCCGCAAAAATGCAAAAGCGCTGCCAGTTCCGCCAGCTGACAGTGCCTTGCCGGACTCATATGCTTCACCAGTTCTTCCTTAACATTCTGCGAAAATGACATGCTTCCCCCTAGCGCTGCAGATCCTGTAAACTGGACTCTGCCATATCCCTGTGATAGAGCTTGATCCCATATTGCCCCTGGTCCTTCATACGGGCATACAGTTCGTTCGCCAGCGTGACGCTGCGGTGCTTGCCGCCGGTACAGCCAATCGCAATGACAAGCTGATACTTTCCTTCATTGACATAATTCGGAATCAAAAACTGGATCATGTCCACCAGCTTCTGCAAAAAAGTTTCCGCCTCCGGATTGCTCATGACATACTGCTGCACCTCCGGATCATTTCCTGTCTTATGTTTCAGTTCATCTATGTAAAATGGATTCGGCAGGAACCTTACATCAAACACCAGATCCGCATCCACCGGGATTCCGTGCTTAAAGCCAAATGACATTACTGTCACCATCAGGCTGTTATATTCCTCATTTGCGACAAAAATACGCTCCAGCTCTGCTTTCAGCTCTCTGGTGAGCAGTTTGGACGTATCCAGCACATAATCCGCCATCTTGCGGATCTTGGACAGCACCTCCTGCTCCTTACGAACTCCGTCCTCCACACGGCCGCCGGCAGCCAGCGGATGCACCCGCCTGGTCTCCTTATATCGCTTGATCAGGACGGATTCCGAAGCCTCCATAAACAGGATCTCAAACTGATATCCCTTCTCTTTCAGCTCCTTCAGTATCCGTGTCGTCTTTTCAAAAGACTGATCCGCACGCACGTCCAGCCCCAAGGCTACCTTGGTGATCTCGCCGTTCGGCATGGTGATCAGCTCTACAAATTTTTCAATCAAAGAAGCCGGGAGGTTGTCCACACAGTAGAATCCGAAATCCTCCAGCATCTTCAGAGCGGTACTCTTTCCGCCGCCGCTCATTCCCGTCACTACTACAAATCTCATAATGCGCCGTCTTTCTTTATTTCCTTAAAAATCTCCCAGAAATACCACTTCCGGTTCCAATTCCACCCCAAAACATTCCTTCACTCTCGATTGCACTTCGCAGATCACATCCCGCACATCCGCCGCCGTGGCGTTGCCCATGTTGACCACAAATCCACAATGCTTGTCGGACACTCTGGCTCCGCCGATCTGAAATCCCCGCATACCGGCCTTCATGATCAGCTCCCCCGCATAATACCCCTCCGGCCGCTTGAACGTACTTCCCGCACTGGGGAATTGAAGTGGCTGCTTCTCCCTGCGCTTTGCCGCCAGTTTATCCATTTTGTCCTTGATCTGGGCGGCATCTCCGGGCTGCAGTTCCATTGTGACCTCCGTCACGGTAAACGGTTTTTTACGCAGAATACTCCTGCGATAGCCAAACTCCATGGTCTCATTATCCAGGCACAGTTCCTCTCCCTCGCCATTTACGACCTGTACCTCCCGTACCACCTGCGCCAGTTCTCCGCCGTACGCGCCGGCATTCATCACCACGCCGCCGCCGAGGGTGCCGGGAATGCCCGACGCAAACTCAAGACCTGTAAGTCCGTGTTTCAGGGCCGCGGCCGCAGCCTGCGCCATTGTGGCACCTGCCTGGGCGCGAATCCTGGTCCCCTCCACGGTGATCTCACTCATTTTCTTACCAATCAATAGTACGATCCCCTGATATCCCTTGTCACTGACCAGCAGATTGCTTCCGTTTCCCACGACGGTGAACGGATACTCCACCTGCCGCAGATACCGCTGCAGTTTCGCAACCTGCACCGCATTTTCCATCTCGATCACGCACTCTGCGGGACCGCCGATGCGGAATGTGGTATGCTGCGCCATCGGCTCCTGCAGATAAATATTTACCGCCGGCACATATCCCTGTATTGTCTCAATCATCGCACTACTGATCATTTCCGTTCTGCCTCACTTTTGTTGTTTTGCCTTTCTTACGCTCGAAAGCCCGCGGCTGCGCCGCTTTTTGTCTGCTTCGCAGACTGCTTTCTCGCTAATGACGCTGGAAAAACAAATGCCGCCTTCGGCGTCGCTTGTTTTTCCACCAGCGTCATTACATTATATGTCTCTTACTGCAGAATTAGCCCTGCTGCGCCGTAAATCCCGGCATCATTCCCCAGCGTGGCCAGCGCGAACTTCGCGTCACGGCAGGCCAGAAACGCATATTTCCGGAAAACAGGCTCCACATAGGAAAGCAATACCTCCCCTGCCTTGGATACGCCGCCGCCGATCACAAAGATCTCCGGGTTTACCACGGCTGCCACCAGTGCCAGCCCCTTGCCCAGATATTCACCGAACTGCTCCGCCACCTCGATGGCCAGGGCATCACCGGCTTTCACCGCGTCAAACACGGTCTTCGCCGTCACTTCGCCGTCCCGCAGCACACTGGGCGCAAGATCCTTTGCCAGCCTGCGGTTCGCCAGACGCGCGATACCGGTCGCGGATGCATACTGCTCCAGGCAGCCTTTGTTTTTGCAGCCGCACTCCTCGGTTTCCGCATCTTCCACGTGCATATGCCCGATCTCTCCACCGGCACCGGTAGCGCCGGTGAGGATCCTGCCTTCCACAATGATGCCGCCGCCCACGCCGGTTCCCAGCGTCACAGCCACCATGTTGCGGTAGCCCTTGCCGCCGCCCTGCCACATCTCGCCAAACGCCGCCACATTGGCATCGTTGGCCGCCTTCACAGGCACATCCAAGTATTTATGCAGTTCTTCCGGGATATTCAGCTTTCCCCAGCCCAGGTTCACCGCGCCCTTTACCATCGTACCCTGCTCGTCCACGGCCCCCGGCGCACCCACGCCGATCCCGGCCACGTCCGCCAGCGCGATTCCTTTTTCCTCTATCTTACCGCGGATACTCTGCGCCACGTCCGGCAGGATCTTCTCCCCGCCGTTCTCCTTCACCGTGGGAATCTCCCACTTGTCCAGCACCGTTCCGCTCTCATCAAACAACCCCAATTTTACCGTTGTTCCGCCGATATCCACCCCAAACGCATACTTACTCATCTTCCTCGTCCTCTTCCCTTCTCCTTGCTATAGAATTCTGCACACGGGTGTAAAGTTCCTTCGCCGCATTGTAACCCATTTCCTTCTGTCTGTGATTTGCCGCCGCAGACTCACAGATGATCGCCAGATTTCGTCCGGGACGGATCGGCAACGTGTGACATACCACCTTATTGCCCAGATACTCGATATAATTCTCCTCCAGGCCCAGTCTGTCGTACTCTTTATCTTTATCCCAATCCTCCAGATGGATCACCAGATTTACCTGCTGGGTATCCATTACCGCAGCCGCACCGAACAATGCCTTCACATCCACAATGCCGATACCGCGCAGCTCAATAAAGTGTTTCGTGATATCCGGTGCAGAACCGACAAGCGTGTCATCACTGACCTTCCTGAGCTCCACCACATCGTCCGTCACCAGGCGGTGTCCTCTCTTGATCAGTTCCAATGCCGCCTCGGACTTACCGATACCGCTCTCACCGGTGATCAGCACACCGATACCGTAAATATCCATCAACACGCCGTGCACCGAAATACAGGGCGCCAGTTTTACGCTCAACCAACGGATGATCTCTGCCGTGAAAGAGGAAGTCGTCTTCTTGGTGGACAAAATAGGCACATTGTGTTTGATTGCCGTCTCCAAAAAAAGCGGATCCGGCGCCAGCTCCCTACAGAACACGATACAGGGAATGTCATGCTCCAGAAGCTTCTCATAACTCTCTTTCTTTTGCTCCTCTGACAGATGCTCCATATAAGAATATTCCACGTACCCAATGATCTGCAGACGCGACGCGTCAAAATTCTCAAAAAATCCGGTCAACTGCAGCGCCGGACGGTTGATCTCCGCCAACGTGATCTTTTTCTTTTTTACATCAATCTCCGGAGTCAGATTCTCCAACTTCATTTTCTCAATGATACGAGTCAATGCAATCCCTGCCATACACCCTCCATTCCGTACTGCCAAGACGTTTATCCCCCGGTCTTGCAGCCCTTTTTACTCTAGATTTAGTCTATCATTCCGCTTTTGCTTTGTCAATCAATGCCCCGCCTTACGATTCCTCTGCTTTCCGCGCAAAAAACTCCATGATGTCCTCCACCGCCCGTTCGTTCAGCTCCGGCACCTGCAGCAGCTCCTCCCTTGTGGCCTCCCGGATCTCCTGGATCGATCCGAAGTGCCGCATCAGCGCCTTCCTGCGCACGGGTCCTACGCCGGGAATATCGTCCAGCATGGACTTCACTTGGGCTTTGCTGCGCAGTGACCGATGATACTCAATGGCAAACCGGTGCGCCTCGTCCTGAATCCTGGTGATCAGCTTGAATCCCTCCGAGTGCGTATCAATGGGAAGCTCCACATTGTTGAAATACAGCCCTCTGGTGCGGTGATTGTCGTCCTTCACCATACCGCACACCGGTATATTGATATGCAGCTCGTCAAGCACCTCCAGCGCAATGTTCACCTGACCGCGACCGCCGTCCATCAGAAGCAGATCCGGAAACTTCGTGAAGCTGCCGAACTCCGCATCGATCTCCCTCTCCTGCAGCTTCTTCTGCTCCTCCATGCCGTGCACAAACCGCCTGGTCAGCACCTCCCGCATGCAGGCGTAATCATCCGGTCCCGCCACCGTCTTGATGCGGAATTTCCGGTAATCGCTGCGCTTCGGTTTTCCTTTTTCGTAGACCACCATGGAACCCACATTCTCAAATCCGTTGGTGTTGGAGATATCAAAAGCCTCCATGCGCTCGATCCGGTCCATTCCCAGGATCTCCGCGATCTCCTTCACCGCGCCGATGGTGCGGCCCTCCTCACGCTTGAGCTTTTCTCTGTCCTGACTTAAGATCAGCTTCGCGTTCTGCGCCGCCAGTTCCACCAGCTTCTCCTTGCTGCCGATCTTGGGCACCCGCAGATACACTCTGCTGCCCCTGCGCTCCGACAGCCATTTTTCGATCAGCTCCGCGTCCTCAATCTCATACTGTAGCATCAGTTCCCGGGGCAAAAAGGGCGTGCCCGCGTAAAACTGCTTGATAAACTCCTGTAAAATCCCCGGCTTGTCATTTTGTGACACATTTGTCATGTAATAATGTTCCCTGCCGATCAGCTTGCCGTCCCGCACAAAGAACACCTGCACCACGGCCTCGTTCTCATCCTGGTACAGCGCGATCACATCCTTGTCCTCACCGTCGCTGTCCGTGATCTTCTGCTTCTGTGCTACGCTTTTCACACTGTTATACAGATCCCTGTAGCGGGCGGCCTCCTCGAATTCCATGGATTCCGCCGCCGCTTTCATCTTCGCTTCCAGATCATTCAGGATCGGCGCGTAGTTTCCGTTCAGAAAGGACAGGGCGCCGTCCACCTGCTTCGCATACTCCTCTTTGCTCACATATCCCTGGCAGGGCGCCAGACATTGCTTGATATGATGATTCAGACAGGGACGCTCCAGCCCGATATCCCTAGGCAGCACCCGGTTACAGGTCCGCAGCTGATACAGCTTATTCAGAAGCTCTATCGTATCCTTCACCGCTGCGGCACTGGTATAAGGCCCGAAATACTTGGACTTGTCTTTTTTCATGGAGCGGGAGAACAGGATCCGCGGAAACTCCTCCCCCAGCGTCACCTTGATGTACGGATAGGTCTTGTCGTCCTTCAAAAGCGTGTTGTACTTGGGCGAATTCTCCTTGATCAGATTGTTCTCCAACACCAGCGCTTCCAGCTCCGAGTCCGTCACGATATACTCAAAACGCGCAATCAAAGAGACCATCTTGTCGATGGCCGGTCCTCTGCCGATGTTTTCCCGAAAATAGGAGCGCACCCGGTTGTGCAGATTGATCGCTTTGCCCACATACAAAATGGTATCTTTCGCATCACGCATGATATACACCCCCGGCTTTCGGGGGAGTTTTTTTAACTCTTCCTCAAAATCAAACATTTATGGCCTCGTTCCGAAGATTACCTTGCCGCTGTCCGTCACCACGATATGCGCCGCATCCGCCACGGAATAATCGTTGGCCGTATTCAGGTTCGACCAGTCCGTGCGATGGATGCTGAAGTTCACCATCAGCGTCTCCCCGGCGGGAAGCTCTCCCTTGTCGGAGATCGTGATGTTACAGCAGGTGTCCGCGTCCATACCGCTCGCTGTACTATAGCTTCCCTTCACGCCGCTCAGGGCACTCTGCCCGCTGACCGCCGCATAATAACAGTCAAAGGTCAGCTCCTTGTCCTCATCCTTAGTGAAATAAAATTCAATTCCCAGATTACTCAGGGTGATCGCATTTCCGCTGTTGTTTTTGATCAGCATGGATCCGGCGAGACTGCCTGTCGTCGCCGTCATATTGTCGTAGTTCACAGACAGATCGATGGCGTCGTTGGAAGCAGACTTCGTCCCCACCTTGGGACCGTTATTCTGGCCGCCGTTTTGTCCGTTTTGACCATTGTTAACCGCCTCGGTGAACACCACCGTCTGACCTGCGTTCTTCCCCTTCGCAGGCTCTTTGCCGTATACCAGCACCCCGTCTTCGTAAAGGGCCATTCCCGTCTCCGGGGAAAGTCCGCCGTGTTCCATATTTTCAAAAGAAGGATCGTTGTTGTTATCCCAGACGCCTCCGGTGTTGCGCAGGCGCACCTGCAGCTCGCTCTTATACTGGGACTGCCCGCCGGGATAGATCGCCCCGTCCGGGAACTCCACGGACAGATAATAAATATGTTTGTCCTCATCCCAGGTCTTCAGCCCGCCGACACTGCCGTTCTGCATATAGTTTCCGTTCACCGAAATATTCTCCGCTGTACCACCCGCATCGTACACCTCTGTCAGATCCACATAATAGCGGAACTCCAGATTTCTGCCGGCTCTGGCAGGCCATGCGCTGGTATTGTACACATAAGCGCGGATCTCGATGAAATCATCTCCGGGCACATTGATACCGCCCTCCACATACATCTCCGGCCCCGGCGTCTCCACCGCACCGAAATCCTTCAATGTCTTGCCGTGGTAAACACTGTAAAGCCCTGCCATCAGACCGGTGAAACCGGCGTTGTAGTCACAGGCAACCTCATTGCAGTTATAATTCGTGATCACATCCTGGTAGTTGTCCGCCGCATCCGGTCCTCCCACCAACGCGCCGTAGAGCACATGTCTGTGTTCCTCGGGCTCATTCATGTTATCCATATACGGCCCATGCGCCGTGCGATGATGCGGGTGTTGTGGGTAGTCGTCCCCGAAGCCCACCAGATAGGAAAAACCGGTATCTCCCAATATATAATTTGCCTGGCTTTCGGCAAAGTCAAAATATTTGTCCTTTCTGTCCGCCGGACATCCGTCCCAACGGCTATAAACAAAAGCAATATACGCCGTAGTGGACGCATACCGCAGCGACCCCCAGTTATCCAGCCATGCAAGACCTTTCGGAGAATACTGAATATGCTGGGCCGAGATCCCCGCCCAATAATCCAGATGCTCCTGCATCACCTTCGTGTAGGTATCCTCGCCGGTGATCCGCGCCAAAAGAAGCGCCGC
Source organism: Lachnospiraceae bacterium (assembly GCA_017476665.1). Classification (GTDB taxonomy): domain Bacteria; phylum Bacillota; class Clostridia; order Lachnospirales; family Lachnospiraceae; genus Acetatifactor. The sequence goes on from JAFUZJ010000010.1 coordinate 28,992, forward strand.
GCCGATGTGCACGTCATCCCAGCAATGCGCCCATTTGATATCGTCCTTGGCCTGCTTATAACATTCCTTCGCCGTGCTCAGATAGGAGTCCTCACCCGTCGCCAGATACAGCCATGCACCTGCCCATGCCAACTCGTCATAAAAACCGGAATGGGAATCATAAAATCCGTTGGCCTGCGTGTACCCCGCATCGCTTCTGGTCTCATTGGCAAATTTGAACAGACTCTTTGCATGCTTCAGACACTCCTTGGAAAATGCTGCGTCCTCTTTCTCAAACACGATGGAAGCCACCGCCAGGGATGCCGCCGTCTCCGCGGTCACCGCACTGCCCGGCTTATCCTTTGTCACCTTATAGGAAGGTCTGTCCATCTTCAGCTCCACAACCTCCGCAGCGCCCCAGAAGACATGGTCATTGCCGCCGTTGCCCACCTGATAGTAATATACAGAATCCTCCGGATGACACTTGATAAAATACTCATTCGCCCAGCGGATATTCGAAAGCGCATACTGCAGCTGTCCGCTCTCCTCATAAGCCTTCTTGTCCTCGTACAGAGACCATCCCAGCATTGCCGCGGAATAAGACATGGGCAGATTAAACTTCACATGATCCCCCGCATCAAACCAACCGCCGGTCAGATCCAATCCCACATCGCCGCCGTCGCTCAAACAGCTGTCCCCGCGCCAGTTACAGCGCACCTGCTCCGGCAGATCGCCGCTGCGCTGCAGCTCATAAAAAAGCAGAGACTTCTGCAAAGCCTCGCCGTAATTATATTTTCCGGTGCCTTCGATGCCCTCATAGCCGTTTCCCGCAGCAATGAGATTCCCGGTATTCAGCGTGGAATTCCGGCTGACATACAGCGACAGCTTCTTGCTGTTGTCCGTCGTGCCGTTCTGCGCGCTGCCGCCGTTACCCTGATTGTTGCTGTTCTGATCAGCCCCGTTTCCCGCATCGACATGATTGCTGCCGTTTACGCCCGGCATCTGCGCCTTCACACCGCCTGTCTCCGAACCTGAACCCTGCACTTCACCGGAAGCCTGTACACCGTTTGCGGAGGTCTGCTCCGAACCGCCCCGTCCGCCTCTCCCGATAGCAAATCCGATCACGAGGCCGACTATAACAATAGCGATAGCCCCCGCAATCCACTTTTTGTTATTACCCTTATCCATAGTCAAAAATGCCTCCCTTATTGCTTATTATGCATAACCTGTGCATGCCTATCCGGTTTTTCAAAACTGATTTTATCCTATCATAAATTGCCCGAATCCGCAATAAGGGAACGCATCTACAGCTCTTTTGCCTTTGCCTCAAACTCCGAAACAGAAAGATTCGCTCTTTCCGCCGCCTGCTCTACCGTAAGCACCGAATCTTTTACGAGACCGACCAATGCCTGCAGCATTCCTTCCCGTCTGCCTTCCTGTCTGCCTTCCGCCACCATTTCATCTATCGCAACACACATGCTATATTCTCCATCCTTTCCGTCCTGCTTGTCATTTTCCACATACTCCAATAATTTCGGCATGTCTGCCAACTCAGCTATCGCTTTTCCTGTCTCCGCATCCAGATTGTCCAATTCTCCACTGTTCTTTAGTGCTTCCATCTGCTTTCGGTCTCCGCGCGCCGCTAGCACCCGCAACAATAATCCCAGTTGAGTATTACAGTTTTCCGCCAGACCAACATCATCTACACACACCAGATGCATTTGATAATCGTTAAATTCCATCGGAAAATCCCCCAGATCCACCATGTCCTTCAAGCTCCTCGGACCTGTCCATGGTTGCTTTCCATGATAAAAACAGATTGTCCAGACAGGGCTCAGTTTATCCTTTGCATCCATCATTGTCTCCAGCCAACTAAGTTTCTTCCCTGCTTTGCTTCCTTCAAGCCTTTTTTGCTTATGAATCTGCCTGATCTGTCTCCTGTATTCCGCATGATCATACCCCATAATCCGCCACGGCATCTCATAGTCAACATTGTCTTGATTTTCTATGGCCAGAATAACAAAACGCGCGCCGTTTGGAAGCCGTTTTATAATATCCCTGTATTGTGAATTTTTCCCATTTCCACCTGTTCTGCCATCTGCTTCCAAAAGCTTCTCACTGTCTACTACCGGTCTCCCTCCAAAAAATTTAGCGTTGAACAAGTCTGCAAAATGCTCTGCCTGCGACAAGTATTCATACGCTGCCACATCATGTCTCCCCATGCGCTCCTCCCTTCACCAGAGCCAGCAACCATGGCTTATGGATAGCAAAATATAGCAAGCCCTGACTCACCGCCTCTGTACAATACATTATTTATTCATTCATCGTGGAATCATTAGGCGATACGCCAGATATGCACCTTGAATTATGTTAAGATTACTCTAATACAATATTTACAAATTGTCAACAGCAAATTTTACGGGAATCACCACTTATGTGGTGTGCCCGCAGTTTTAGGCAACTTCTGCCCTCTAAGGAAGTTTCTCAAGACTCCCTATCATATCTTTGACCTCGATCAACGTCAGATTCTTCTCCTTTGCCTCCGCAAGTTTTCTCTCAAACCCTGCTTTTGAGAAAAGATAATAGGATATCTCCCGATTGTTTCGGATCAATCTCGACCGCTCCACCAACGTATTAAAAACAGCATAGTCCACTTTCTCCGTCTGCCATTTACACTCCCCTGTCAAAATCCGCTCGCCGCTCACGGCAACCAGATCGATCTCCTCCTGGCGTTTTTCCTGCGGATTATTTCCCCACCACTTCCCGTAATCGTCATAGATAACGGGAATGCTGCGATTTGCGGTCTTGCGCAATATATACTGCATACATACTTCCTCAAATACAGGTCCGAAATATTCCGGCATATGGGGCAGGATCTTTTTCTCATATGCCTCATCCCGCAGCCCCATTGAAATCTGAAACCTGCACTTTGGAATAAAATGATACCAAAAATAAAATAATTTGTCAGAGATCACAAAAATGGTCTTTTTTGCGGATGTTTCCTCTACCGGATTTCGCTTTTCAAGGATCTCAAGCGCGATCAGATTCTTCAGATAGGGAGCTATTGTATTTGCGGGCTTATGTACCCGATCTGCAATTTCGTTATTTTTATTTGCACCGTTGGCAACCGCTTCTATGATGGAATTGTATAACGCCGGCTCTCTCAACTCCTCCTTGATCAACAACTCCGGCTCATCGATCAGCCCGCCGCTGGACATCAGAAACTCATTTTCCACAGCCTCTTTGAAACTGTTCCATCTGGCAAATATTTCCAGATATTGCGGAATCCCATCGCAGGCACCATATGCATAAAGCTTATCCTCCAAAGCCCAGCCGTCAAAAAATTTGATACTGTCATAATAATCCATCTTTTTCAATTTCATCTGTGCCGTACGCCGCCCATACAAAGGACTTTCATACCCAAGCACCTGGTTTTCCATAAAACTCATGGAAGAACCGGATAAAATCAAAAAAAGCTCTGTATCCTTCCATTTTGAATCAATATACTTCTGTAGGACGGAAGAGATTGCCGGATAAGATTTTGCGAGATAAGGATACTCATCTATGACCAATATGAGTCTCTCTTTTGCCATACCCGTAATATAGTCAAACGCCGCGCTCCAGTCCGGAAATGTTTCTATCAACTGAAGAATGCCGTTATCCGGCTCGGCTTCCTTGATACAAGCAGTAAAATCTTTCAGGCACCGATTCTCCTCATCCTGCGTTGCCGTATAAAAAACAACCCGCTTTTCCGCGCAAAATTCTCTGATCAGCCTCGTTTTTCCGATTCTGCGTCTCCCATATATGACCGGCATCTGAAACCCTTTTTTCTCATATAGCACTTCCAGCGCATTGCGCTCCTGCTCTCTCCCAATAAACACAGTAATCCCTCCACATGATATGTTGGATAATTTTGTTACAACTAATCTTGTTACGACTAATCTTGTTACGACTAATCTTGTTACGATTATAATATAATTACTGCAGAAACGCAATGTATTTTCATAAAAAAGGCACTATGTCTCTACAAAGACACAGCGCCTCTTCCTTTGATGGTCTTTCTTATCGTTTCATTTTAACGCGGATATCCGCCAGCCGATCCAAAGCCTTCAGCAACGTCTCATCCTGTTTTGCAAAATGGAATCGAATGTAATTATTTATTTCCTCTTTGAAAAAACTGGAACCGGGCACTGCACCCACGCCCACCTTCTTCGCCAATTCTTCGCAAAACAGATAATCGTCCTGATAACCAAATTCCCCGATATCCACCATGACATAATATGCGCCCTGGGGCTCCACAAATTTCAGACCGATATCCCGCAAGCCACTGACGAACAACTCCTTCATGTGGGTATAATGCTCCTGCAATCTTTGATAGTAATCATCTTTGAAGTTTAAACCCACTACTACCGCCTCCATCAAAGGCGCTGCAGCACCAATGGTCAGAAAATCATGAACCTTTTTCACACGGTCTGTAACCTCCGGGTTTGCAATGACATACCCTATGCGCCAACCCGTAATCGCATACGTTTTGGACAACGAACTGCAGATGATTGTTCTCTCCCGCATACCGGGCAGCATAGCCATGTATACGTGACGGTGTGGCTTATACAGGATATGTTCATACACTTCATCCGTGATCACATAAAGATCATACTTGATCGCCAGTTCTGCAATTACCTGCATTTCTTCCTGTGTAAACACTTTACCGGACGGATTGGAGGGATTACACAGGACTAACGCTTTCACGCCATCCTGTTTCATAGCCTGTTCCAACACATTCCCGTCAAATGTAAAATCCGGTGGGTTCAAAGGCACATAGATCGGCTCCGCGCCGCAGAGAATGGTATCCGCACCATAGTTTTCATAAAACGGCGAAAAAATAACCACCTTATCGCCCGGATTGCACACTGACATCATCGCTGCCATCATGGCTTCCGTTCCGCCGCAGGTGACGACAATCTCCCTGTCAGGATCCACTTTCATACCGGAGAAATGCTCCTGCTTACGGGCAAGCGCTTCCCTGAAATTCTGAGCCCCCCAGGTCAGGGCATATTGATGCGGTCCTTCTCCCGCTACCTGTGCCAGTCTGTCCGTAATCTCTTTTGGAGGATCAAAATCAGGAAATCCCTGGGATAAATTTACTGCGCCATATTGATTTGACACCCTGGTCATACGCCGGATAATGGAATCTGTAAATCCCGCCGACCGATCACTGAGCTGTTTCATATTGTCTCCTCTTTCATTCCTTCTTTTGCTTTCGACAACTTACACATCATATGACATCCCTGCATTGAGGATTCTCTTTTCATCAAAAGATTTCTTGATCCGCTTCATAAGTGCCAGATTCGCAGGAGCGGTCGCTTCCGCCAGATATTTCTGCTTACTGAGACCGATACCGTGCTCACCGCTGGCAAGACCGCCCAGTTCGTAAGCCTTTTTGTAAAGAATCTCGAGATTCGCATCCAGTTCACGTTCCCAGGTTGCTTCATCCCTGTCTCCGCGTACCACGCACAAATGCACGTTACCGTCACCCGCATGCCCAAAGCTGATCATCCGCATATTCACTTCTTTTTCCAGCCGGTTGACAAAATTGATAAACGTATCAATCTGGTTGATCGGTACCACAATGTCTAAAGGCTCCTGCTCACTTACCGCCTCTACCGCTTTCACCAGGATACCGCGTACCCTCCAGACATTGGCTGATAATTCCTTATCCTGCAACTCCAGCACTGAAATTGCCCCGCTCTGTCGGGCCACATTTTGCAATCCCGCCAGATGTGTTTCAATTTCCTGCCTGCTGCCGTCAAAGGTAAGCAGCAGATACGCCTGCGCATCGGGCTGTGGAAACTCAATATGCAAAAAATCTTCTCCCAATTGTACCACTTTGCGCTCTACAAACTCAATGGCTGTAGGATTCAGATTTGCCTTGATGATCTTACGTACACTTTCAATGCCGCTCTTAAGACTGTCATAGCTCACCAACACACTCAGAGAGGCCTCCGGCTTTGGAATCAGCTTCAAAATACACTTGGTAATGACTGCCAGAGTCCCTTCTGAACCAATCACAATTTCCTTGAGATCCAGCCCGGACGTGTCCTTGCGATTCTTCGATCCCGCAAGAATAACCGTACCGTCTGCCAACACCAGTTCCAATCCCATCACATAATCTCTGGTCACACCGTATTTTACAGCTCTCATGCCTCCGGCATTGGTGCTGATATTACCTCCGATGGAAGCTCTCTTCTCTCCCGGATCAGGCGGATAGAAAAGTCCCTTTTCTTCTACAACCGCCTGGAAATCCTCCAGAATGACTCCAGGCTCCACCGTTGCGGTAAAAGTTTCCTCATCAATTTCCAGAATATGATTCATAAGAGAAAAATCCAAAACAATGCCTTCACCCACAGGTATTGTGGATCCTACCAGATTGGTTCCGGCGCCTCTCGGTGTTACCGGTATACTGTTTTCATAGGCATATTTGAGGATTTGACTGACCTCCTCTGTGGAAAGGGGAAATACCAGCGCAGCCGCGGTTCCCTGCCTTCTGCCCAGATTGTCGGACAGATACTGTTTTTCAATATTTCCGGTAATGACACGTTTTTCATCCTTTATGATTGCCAACAACGCTTCTCTCATGACTATTTCTCCCATGCCGGTACAAAGAATCCGCCAAAGGTATCCTGAAAGATCGCCTTGGTTTCTTCAGACTGAAACAGTTTTACAATCTTCTGGAAATCAGGGTCATCTTTCTCGCCGGTTCTGACTGCGATCAGGCAGAAATAGCTGTCATCATCATACTCCGTCTCATGGAAAATTGCGGTCTTAGGATCAATACCATAGTCCAACGCATAGTTTCCGTTAACCACCGCCGCCGTCACATCGGGAATAATGGAAGGTGTGTTTGCGGCACCTACCTCTGTGATATCCACTTTCACGTTATATGTATCAATGTCTGCCAGTGTAGGATTCTTGCCCGCATCTGCTTTCAGTGTCACAATACCTGCAGATTCCAACAGCTTGATCGCTCTGCCGCCGTTAGAAGCATCATCAGGAATGGCAATAGTGTCCCCATCCTTCAGATCGTCGACAGAAGAAATCTTGTCAGAATACAGATTCATCGCAATGACAAAAGTGTCTGCGATCGGCGTGATATCATAACCGTTTGTACTTACATCATTGTTAAAATATGCATGATGCTGAAAGGCATTAATATCAATCTCACCGTTGTCCAGCGCATTATTGGGTAATGAAAAGTCTGAGAACTGGATCAATTCCAGATTGATATTATCCTCCGCCAGCTTATCTTTGATTGGATTCCAGATATCTTCATAGATCACGCCTGTCAGACCCAGTTTGATCGTTCTGGCCTCACTGGAAGCAGACGGTGTCTCCGAGCTTACCGCCACGGAAGACTCCTGCCCCGCGCCGGATGTACTCTGACCGGCCGTGCTTTGCGCGCTGCCTGCGCTTCCGTTGCCGCAGCCTGCGAACAATCCCGTCACAAGAAGCGCTGCCATTGTTAATGTTGCCGCTAATTTTTTCTTTCTCATTTTTCATAATCTCCTCTTCTTTTTATTGGGTATTTGCAGCACTCTTTCAGAAGTACCGCAATTACTTTCTTAAATTATTAATGGGTGTTTCGTTTGGCAATATAATTGCCTGTCACCTGAATCAATGATACCATCACCACCAACACCAGTACCGTAGTGTATGTTACGTCCAACATATTCCGCTGATGGCCGTACATGATTGCAAAATTCCCCAAACCTCCGGCACCGATGGCACCGGCCATGGCCGTCAGACCGATCAGGCTGATCAGGGTAATTGTCGTACCTCTCACAATTCCCGCGATACTCTCCCGCAAATAGACTCTCCAGATAATATCCAGATTTCCCAATCCCATGGATTGCGCCGCCTCTATCAGTCCCGGATCCACTTCCGCCAATGCGCTTTCCATCTGTCTGGTGAAAAAAGGCGTACAGCCAAATACCAACGGCACAATGGCACCTTTCACTCCGATAGATGTACCCATGATAAGCCTTGTCAGCGGAACCAGACATGCCAATAAAATAATAAAAGGCACTGACCTAAAAAAATTCACCAGCTTATCCAGGATATGATAAACTATCTTGTTACTACAGATACCATCCGGTCTGGTCACCGTAATCGTCACACCGAATAGAATTCCCAGCAGAAACGAAATGCTCCCGGACCAGCCCACCATCAGACAGGTTTCCCGAATGCTCTTAAAAAAAATATCCTGCCTTGCCATTACATTGGGAATCAGATCATTCAGAAACTCTTCCATCCAAAATCACCTCCACTCCCACATTTTTTTCGTGCAAATAATCTATTGCTCCGTCAATCTGTTCGGGGGTTCCCCGCACAATGGCGACCAAACCTCCGATCGGATTCTCCCCGATCAACTCGATATTGCCAAAAATAATATTGATATCCAGATCAAACTTTCTGGATAATTGAGATACTAAAGCCTCCGACACATTACGTTCCAGATACCGCAGCCGCCATACAATCTGCTCCTGATCCACACGGACAATATCACTTTTCTCTTCTACCAGCTCATAGATCTTGGAAAGATTCGAAGTATGCTCCACAAATTCTCTGGTGATCTGTTCCTGCGGATTTGCAAAAATATCAAAAACCTCGCCAATCTCCACCACTTTGCCATCTTTCATGACAGCAACTCTGTCGCAGATTTCCTTGATCACCTGCATCTCATGTGTGATAACTACAATAGTAATCCCCAACTCTCTGTTAACCTTTTTGAGCAGATTCAGGATAGACTTCGTTGTTTTCGGATCCAGCGCACTGGTCGATTCATCGCTCAGCAGGATCTCCGGATCACTGGCAAGAGCCCTTGCAATCGCCACCCTCTGCTTCTGTCCGCCGCTTAAATTGGAAGGGTACGCGTCCGCCTTACTGTCCAGCTCCACAAGTTTCAGAAGCTTTTCCACTTTCTCTGCCTTTTCCTCTTTACTTAGTCCACTTCCTTTTAAAGGAAAAGCAATATTGTCCCAAACCGTCCTGGATGCAAACAGATTGAACTGTTGAAAAATCATACCAATTTTCTTCCGCTTCTGCCGAAGTTTACTCATAGGCAGTTCCGTAATCTCTGTCCCGTTGATAAAAACCTGCCCCGAAGTGGGACGTTCCAGCAAATTGATACATCGGACCAATGTAGACTTTCCTGCGCCGGAAAAACCGATAATCCCAAATACCTCGCCTTTTTGAATGTCAAAACTCACATCATCAACAGCCAGAAATTTTTTTCCATCACTATTAAATTCTTTTCTTACATGTTGGAATTTTATCATTGCTTCCACTGTTGCTTCCTCTTATCCCTTGTATTCCTATCAAGTAAGTATGATATAATGGAAAACAGTATTTGTCAACCCCTTTATTCGTTTTCTTTTTATTAAAATACAAAAATTAAACTGCCGTACCACATTAGGTACGACAGTTGTTTCATTTATGAAATCCTTCTATTGAGTTTCAATCAATCTTCACATCCGAAAACCGTCCTCTGGTGCCGCTGTCCTCATCAGTTTTATCTTGGGCACCTTCCGCACCTGTTTGGTCATCCTCATCCCTTTGTGTCATATCATAGGACATTTCTGCCATATCAGAACTCGTTTCCACAGCCCCTCCGACCAACTCTGTGGCATCTGTAATCGTCACGTCGATTTTAGGTACCTCTGACTGTGAATTCTCATGATCCTTCTCTTTCTTTTCTTCCTCCGGCTCCGGAATACCCTTCGCCTCTCTGAAGATCTTCATGAATTCTTTGCCGGTGATGGTCTCCTTCTCGATCAGGAACGCTGCCAGCTTGTCCATGACATCGCGATTCTCCCGAAGCATCTCCAACGCCTTCTCATAGCTTTCCTTCAGGATCTTCATGACTTCCTCGTCAATGTCCGCCGCTGTCTTGTCACTACAGTTGAGCGCCGTTCTGCCTTCCAGATACTGACTCTCCACAGTCGCCAGTCCGATCAGTCCGAAGCGCTTGCTCATGCCGAAGCGGGTCACCATATTTCTTGCGATGGCTGTGGCACGCTCGATATCGTTGGCCGCACCGGTGGTCACGTTGCCGAACACCACTTCCTCCGCCGCCCGGCCGCCCACCAGACTCACCAGCATATCCCGCAGTTCCTCCTCGGAATTCAGGTATTTCTCCTCCTCCGGCACCTGCATTACATAGCCCAGCGCCCCCATGGTACGGGGCACGATGGTGATCTTCTGCACCGGCTCGGAATTCTTCTGCAGAGCCGCGATCAAAGCATGTCCCACCTCATGATAGGATACAATCTTGCGCTCCTCCTTGCTCATGATGCGGTCTTTTTTCTCCTTGCCGACCAGTACCACTTCCACCGCATTGAACAGGTCATGCTGATTGACGCACTCACGTCCCTCTTTCACGGCATTGATGGCCGCCTCATTGATCATATTGGCCAGATCGGAACCCACGGCGCCGCTGGTTGCCAGCGCGATGGCATCCAGATCCACCGTCTCATCCATCTTGATATCCTTGGCGTGTACTTTCAGGATCTCCACACGTCCCTTCAGATCCGGCTTATCCACGATGATCCGCCTGTCAAAACGTCCGGGACGCAGCAATGCTTTGTCCAGGATCTCCGGGCGGTTGGTCGCACCCAGCACCAGAATACCCTTGGAACTGTCGAAACCGTCCATCTCCGAGAGC
>JAFUZJ010000011.1 GCA_017476665.1 Lachnospiraceae bacterium
CACATCAGCGTCTGCCATGGCGCGACAGCCCCCTCATCGATAGTCAGGTTCTCGTCCGGCACGAGTTTCGATTCATCCACTGTACGGACGATCCCCGTACCATCACACCGTTTACACGCACCTTGGGAGTTGAATGCCAGTTCCTCCGCACCCGGCGCAAAGAAGTGTTCGCCGCATTCCGGGCATACCAGCTCCAACCCTGCGGCAACATTCAGAGACGGCGGCACATAGTGACCATTCGGACACCGATGGCTTGCAAGTCTCGAATACATCAGGCGCAGACTGTTCAGCAGCTCTGTTCCCGTACCGAAGGTGCTGCGGATACCCGGAACACCGGGACGTTGACGGAGTGCAAGCGCAGCCGGGACATAAAGCACCTCGTCCACCTGTGCCCTCTCTGCCTGCGTCATACGGCGTCTTGTATAGGTGGAGAGTGCCTCAAGGTAACGCCTTGACCCCTCCGCATAGAGAATACCAAGAGCCAACGATGATTTTCCAGAACCGGACACTCCGACAATCCCGACGATCTTTTGCAGCGGAATATCCACGTCAATATTTTTCAGGTTATGTACGCGTCCGCCACGGATCTTGATATGTGACGGCACGAATCTTTCGCTTTCTTCCACGATTCTCACTCCTGGCCTTATTTTTGGTTATCCGCCTCATACTTGAAGCCCCAGTTCATGATTGCATAAAAAATCGGCATCAGGTCCCGACCCTTTTCGGTAAAGGAATATTCCACATGGGGAGGTATCTCGTTAAACTGCACCCGATTCCCGCCATCCACCTTACCATCCATGAACTGCCCAAAGAGATGTTTGAACGCCTTGTCCTTAGCAATCGTTGCCGCAACAAGGCTCTCCATCTTCTGCATGGCTCCACGCTTTACAAGAGCAATGTCCTCCGATGTCGTGGCAATCGGTTCTCCCTTTTTCTGCTGGGACACTCTTCCTCTGCACTGCACCCAACAGTTCCCGATGCCCATCTCTGTTGCTGCAAGCTGCATATACATCATTGCAAGAGAACAGTCCTCGCTCCACGCATCTAACCACTCTTTGTCAACTTCATTTTCTTTGCAATCTCCACGACAAGCGCACCCTTAGGAAATGCCAACAGCATTTCCTCCGTATAACCTCCAAATTTCAATAAACACACAATATATGTAATCGCCGCAACAAGTATAGCCACAATAGCTGATATTGCATTACGCACATATTCTCCCATTACAGTTGCAAGAACATAATACAGTATATTATATGACAAAAATGATACAGCTCCCATCATGACTGCAGCAAAAAGCGGCATTAATATTGAATCTCTCCATTCAACCGTATAACCAATGTACTGTTTTACCTTCCAATAGTTCATCGCAACTATTATAAGAACATAAAGTAGTGTAGCAATTATAAATGATATAGTACCTATGTTAGTGTATTTTAGCAGAACGTACAATAGCAAGACGTGAAAAACCAACGCAATAGATGATGATAATACAGGAAAGTTGACTTTACCTACACCCTGAAGAACTCCATTCAATATGCTTGAAAACCCATAAAATATAATTGCTATTCCCCCATACAGCAATAGTCCCGCTGCCATACTTGTACTCTCAGTAGAAAGCCTTGGATATAACATGCTGATGATCGGCTTTCCAAGAGTCATAAAACCGATTGCACACGGTATGGTAAGCACCATTGTAAGTTGTATCGCTTTACATTCCTGTACTCACCCCTCTCTATCTCCTCAGCCATTATCTTTGACACAGCCTGTGGAATCGAAAATGTTGCTATCAACAAAATAAGATAATATACCGTCTGTGCCATTCCATAATATCCATTACCTTCTTCTTCAAGAAGATTTGCAAATGGAATGTTATATATCATCCCTATTAATTTTGATACAATGCTGGCCACAGCAAGTATAGTAGCCTGCATTGCAAAATTAGTCTTTCTTTTCTTCTTACTCATTATTACTTATTCCAATCTATTTGTCCTGTTTTTCTTTATCATAAAGCAGCATGCAGCGCTTTGTATATTTTCTCCACATCATATTCCGGTACTGCTTCTTTTGCCACTTCACAGATTCGCTCTACTATCTCTAATTCTTCCTCCAGATCTTCCGCTATCTCATATGAGGCTTTTCCTTTCTGGAGTTTGCGGCATATCTGGGAGATTAACTTGAGCTCACTTCCTCTTGTTTCTGCTCTCTCTACCAATCCCTCACTCAGATTACACATAACATTCACATCCTCTCTTATTGTCTCCTCTATCGGAATCCCATACTCTTCCTGTAATATATCAAGCTTCTCCTCAACCGTTAACTGTTCTGTCAGCAATGCTCCTAATAGTCTGTGCAGTTCATATTCTTCATCATGCTCCGGTATTTTCTCCGCCAGACCGATCAGAACGATATTTAGCAGATCCTGCTTTCCCTTCCACTCACAGTCTCCGATCAGTTTATCATCTGCCAGATGATAGTGATTCATACTATTCTGTTTCCTATTTTTACAGATCCAGATGCTGTACACCTGCCTGATGTCATCGTAGTTCATATTCCCAAAATCCCGTTCTTTTTGGGAGGACACCAGTCGGCACACATAAAAGATCGCCCTGTTTAGCAGATGATATGCAGACGGTGTATCTTTTTGAATCTCCAGATTGATAATGATCTGTGCCAGACCGTCTTTTGTACGGACATAAAATACAATATCAAAACGAACCATCCCTTCGTTAATCTCTGCATTTTCCGTATTCAGACCTACAATTCTGGAACCCTTTTTCCGCCTTTTCTTTCGCCCCGGATATCGCTTCTTCCTTGCGATATTGGTCAGTCCCGGCTCCACCGGAACCACACTGATATAAGGGTCTCCTTCAATACAGGAAACTACTTCTTCCGGGTGCATTCCCTTAAACTCATCCACTGTTTTCATCAGTATATGGGCAAGGATCCATTTGTTTCCGATCACCCGCTTTGCCTTTTCATCATAGGCAGACATCTGGTCTGCTGCAATGACTGCCTGTTTCACTTCTGTTGCCACATGCATTCCTCCTTCTTCGGTAACGATACGCTCACCTTGCGCATCCACTGATTGACGACCTAAACATAATCCGAAAGTCATCACCGAAAGCAGGAGTACCTGTCTGCAAGCTTCTCACCTTTACGATCATAAGGTTCGTAACTCCTGCTTATCCTATTATGTTCTTTGGGTAAATTAAGCAAGAGTTCTTCGACTAACTTATTCGAGTGCGGCCGAGCTGCCGCTAAGAAAATCAGAATCTGTTTGCTTGAATAAACAATATCATAGACAACCGGATATTGCAATTCTTTTTTCCTGTAAAAGAAAAAGAAAGCAGCCATGCCACTTTCTTTTTGACTTCCTATTTTATCCAAAGAACCCCATTTTGTATTCTCATCAGTCCACGCCCGAATCCAGAATGTCTGGGGAGACGCAAGCTACTTCACCTTAAACTGAATCGTCTTCTTGTTTCCGTTCATATCTGTGACGACCAGCTTATTCCATTTTCCCTTCTTTTTGAGATACTTCTTATATTGGGAAAGCTTAAATGACACACTCTTCTTACCCGCCTTGATTGTAAGTTTCTTACTGTTCAGCTTAATACCCTTTATTCCATCTGAATCCTTTATCTTAACCTTTGTTGTTTTCTTATATGTCTTTTTGTTCTTCAGATTCACAGAAGTCGGATGGTCTTTTGCCTTTGTTTCCGTCGCAGCCTGTGTTGTTGAGGCCGTGACCGCAGATGCCGGCTGTGCCGGTGTTGTATCTCCCGGTGTTGTATCTCCCTGTGTTGTATCTCCCTG
>JAFUZJ010000071.1 GCA_017476665.1 Lachnospiraceae bacterium
CTACCAACTGAGCTATCTGGGCATGGACGAAATCCTGAAACACGTCTGCGGTTCACGCTGTACGCATTTCTTGCGTCACAACATTGGTTATTTTACATGGTGAAAAAGCAATTGTCAATAGGTTTTTTACAAAAATGATGAAAAAAGTTCGACCAGAATTTATTTCCACCCCTGCAACTGGCTCTCATACCGCAGCATCAGTTCCACCACCCGGCTGTAACTGACTTTTCCGTCTGCCACACCGTTAACCTTCAGCGTGGTATCCACAAAGGTATCCGCCGCCCTGCTCACCGTCTCTGTCCGAAACAGCGCCTTCTCCTCAATGCGCGCCCATTCTTCGTCGGTCACAAAGATGTCGTCGCGGTACACCGCATCCGTAATCTGTACCAGCCCCTGAGTCTCCACTGCCGCCTTGTAGCGCTCCGGCGCTTTCCTGGCCGCCCGATCCAGATCCCGCTCCAGATATCCCAGAACACTCAGATATCCGCTGTACTCAAAATAGATGTCATCCGACTGTACACAGGCGAGATATCCGATAAAATTCGCCTCATCCTCATAGATGAATCCCTTCAGATGCGCCAGTTCGTGGCACATGGTGGCCGGCAGATTCATCACGTATGCCACATCATTATAATTTGCCTCCATGGAAAACGGAAAATACCAGCCCAGTGTGTACTGCTGGCACATAAAGTCCGAAAAATACAGCGGTTTGGGACGGGGATAGTATCCCTTCAGCCGGGGATAGCGCTCCCCCAGCTTCGCCATTTCCTCCCGCGCCTTGTCTTGCATATCCACAAGTTCACCTGTCCGGGACACACTGCCGGGATAGGTCACCCTTCCGTCTTCCCCTCTCGCCACCTGTCCGGCCAGATCGTTGCACCGCTCCGCCACCCGGTTTCGCAGCTGCAGAAACTCCTCCAGGGTATATTCCTCCTTTGTCCCGCTCAGATAGGTTTCCGAAAACGTGGAGACATGGTACAGCATAAAGCAGTTTAACGTCATGATCAGACATACAAAGAGAAGCACCCATGCGAAAAACCTCAGATATCCCCCCATCCACCGGGGCACACGCTTTCTCAGGATCCGCAGCAGGATCGCCGCCATACCACAGACCACTGCTGCCCCAAGCACCGCCAATCCCACAAAGATCAGCCCTTCGCCCACCGAGAACGGAAAGCATCCCGTAAACCGTCCATAGGTGTTGACCCACAGGGGAAATACATATTTGACATAAATGTCACAAAAAACAGTGCTGTTCCAGGAAATCCCGTTTAACAGCACTGTTACGATTGCAATACCGATATAATTACGCTTTCGTCTCTGCAAGACGCGGCTGCTCTTTGGTGTTTTGATCGTCACTGCCTGCTCCTACCTTTACGCGGGGTTTTTTCCAGATGTTGCTCTTATACAGAAGGAACAAGATCACGGAGGAGATCCCGTTGCTGACCACCACGGAGTACCACACGCTGCGCACGCCCATATGCAGCACGCTCTCACAGAACCACAGCGTCAGGAAGCGGAACACCCACAGTCTGGTGGCGTCCACCGCCATGGTGACTTCTGTGTGCCCGGTACCCTGGAACAAGCCTGTGGAGGCGTTGTACACACCGTTGGTGAAGCACCAGAACGCCATGATACTTAAGAAGTCCGCCGCCCACTCGATGACCTGCGGGTCATCCGAAAAGATACTCACGATACTGGTGGAAATGAAATCTCTTGATAAAATCATACCACCCACAAACAAAAATACAACACAAATTTTCATGGAGAGCAGGTATCCCTCCTCTGCGCGCTTCATCTGTTTTGCACCCATATTCTGTCCGACGATGGTCGCCACCGCGGAGCCGACGCCGTTGGAGGGCAGCGTGATCAGACCGTTCACCTTGTTGCCGATGCCATAAGCCGCCATGGCCTGATTGCCGTAAGCATACACATTTCTGCTCATAAGCAGGAATCCCAGCTGCATGGTGCTGCCGCCGATGGCAGTGGGCAGGCCGATCTGCAGGATCATTTTGAGCTTTTCTTTGTCAAACCGCATATTCCGTATATCCAGATGCACCGGATTGCTCTTGCGGCTTAACAGCAGAAACGCCACCGTCGCCGGCACCATCTTGGCTAACAGCGTGGCCAGCGCCGCCCCCGCGGTTCCCATATTCCATGCGATCATGAACAGCGGATCCAGAATCATGTTCAGCAGAATACCGCCCAGATTTAAGAACATCGGCCGCACGGTATCTCCCTGTGCCTGATGCACCGCCGAGAAAATATTCACCATATACAGAAAGGGCATATCCCACACCACAATGCGCAGATAGGTGCAGGCATGTGTATAGGTCTCGCCGTCCGCCCCCAGCCAGCTTACAATACCGGGAGTCGCCGCAAACACAATCGCCGCACAGGTAATGGCAAAACAGCCCGCGCAGGCAAAAATCTGGTTCGCCATGCTTTTGGCGTTCTCATACTCCTTCGCCCCGATATATTGGGCAATCAGTACGGAACCCGCCACCGTGATGCCCGTGCCGAAATTCAGGATGATGTTCTGCACCGGCGTGACCAGATTGATGGCCGCCAGCTGGTTTGTGCCGATCTGCCCCAGCCAGAAGGTATCTGTCAGGTTATACATGGTCTGCAGGAAGCTGTTGATTACCACGGGGATCGCCAGAGAAAGAATTGCCTGCAGCATATTTCCGTTCAGGATCAGGTCTTTGTTCATCTTTTTTGCTGTTTTCATATGCTCGCCTCATTTCAAAAACAAGAGATTTTCTTTTTTCAAGCATATATTACAATAAAAATACAGTGGTTTCCGCTTTGAATTTGTTGAATCCTGGGGGAAACCACTGTTTTTTTATTTTTAGATCAATTTTTATTGAAAAATAGGGCTGCCGTCCACTGTCGCATACTCTTTATAGTTATCCCAGATATTACAAAGCCAGGTCGCACCCTGATTCAGGATGATCTCGTTGCCGCTTTCATCATAAAAGTGGTTGGCATCGTAGTCGCCTTCATGTTTCCAGGTGGCCTTGATCATCTTGCCGTTTGTAAACACATAGGCGTCCCCCGTCCCCTGCACCGTAAATTTCAGATAATCATGGGCGTCCCTGACTTCACCGTGGCACACCTTGAAAATAATATTCGTCACTGCCACCTGCTTGCCGGTCAACTCATCGATCTGGGGCGCGCCATACTGGGAACGGTAATAAAAACCGTCATCCGGATCATAAGTGAACGTGGCGTTGTTCTGCCCGTAGCCACCCTTGTTGCTCTGCGTGCCTCCGGGACAGATCTTCTGGGCATCCGGATATTCCTCATATTTTTTGCGGCCATCATCCGCAAACAGATACGCTGCCGGATCTCTGCCCTGTTTTGCAAAGCGCCCGGATTCGGCATAGGTTTTGCCGTAACCCTTGGATTCCACGCCTTTGATATAGCCCTTCACACTGCTCTCCGGTGCGTCCGCACTCTCACCGGGCTTGGCCTCCGCGATCCACATATATGCCGTGAATTCTGTGGCATATCCGCCGCTCCTGCGATCCGATCTGCGGGAAAATGCAGGTTCATACGGACTCTCTATACCGACCACCGCCTGGGAAATGTTGTCAACCCTGTCCGAATTGATCAGATCCTGCACATACGGCACCGCCAGTCCCCAGTTACAATAGATCGCATCCAATGCCATCGCTTCATAAATATAATAATCTCTGCTGCTGCGGATCGGTCCGATATATTTCAGATCGTCATAATCCTCCACCACGCACATCAGACGGGTGATCCGCCCTTCCACCGGCGCCTCATAGACGATGCTTGCCCGGGACAATCCATACTGCGGCATGGCAGGCGGATTGTTCGGCACCATGATCGCTAACGGTCTTCTGTCCACGATGCTCTGTTTCTTCCATTCTCCCGTCAGGTAACTCTGCTTCATTCCATCCACTACCTTGCGCTCTTTGATGGCATCCGGCTCCACCTCCGGTTCCTCCGCCTGAGGCGAACTCCCCGTTCCCACCCGCTCCTGTCCCGAAGCGCCAGGTGCTTTGACACCGGAAGACTCCACCTCCAGCTCCTGAATGATCGGGCTGCCCGTCTGCGCCTTGCACCCGGCTGCCGTCACGCAGAGTGCAACCAGCATAGCTGTAAAGATCTTCCTTTTCATGCAATTTATCCTTTCTTCCAGGTAACCGGCGCAAAGAGCACCAGCATCGGCATCAATTCCAGTCTTCCGATCAGCATATCCAACATCAGAACCACCTTGGACAGATCAGAGAACAGTCCGAAGTTTGCCGCGGGTCCCACTTTGGCCAGACCGGGGCCGATATTGTTTAACGTCGCCACGATCGCCGTGAAATTCGTGATAAAATCAAAATTGTCCAGACTGACGACCAGAAGAGACGCCATATAGATCAGCACATAACTGGAAATAAACACATGCACGGAGCGCACGGTGTCTTTATCCACCACATGTCCGTCCAGCTTCACTGTACTCACCCCCCGGGGGTGCTTTACGGTAAACAGCTCCCGTATCATACTCTTGATCAGGATCACTACCCGGGATACTTTAATACCGCCTCCGGTACTGCCCGCACAGGCGCCGATGAACATGATCGTCACCAGGATCGTCGTGGAAAATGCCGGCCACAGATCGAAATCCGCCGTAGAATATCCGGTGGTCGTGATCACCGATCCCACCTGGAAAAACGCATGTCTGAGCGCCTCCAACGGATCCGGAAAGATATGGCGTATGTTCCAGGCGATGGCAAGCCCGCTGACCAGGATGATCCCCAGATACACCTTGACTTCCTCTGTAAATGCCGTCTTAAATTTTTTCCGCAGCATCAGATAATATGCGTTAAAATTCACACCAAATAAAATCATAAACACCGTGATGATCACCTGCAGATGCGGTGCATAACTGGCAATACTGTCATTTTTGATGCCAAAACCACCGGTACCCGCCGTACCTAAGGATAAGGTCACCGCATCAAAAAACGGCATCCCTGTCGCAAACAGCAAAATGATCTCCAGGATCGTCATCACTGTATACACCGCATACAGGATAAATGCGGTGGTCTTCACCCGCGGCACCAGCTTTTCCACCGAGGGGCCCGGGCTTTCCGCTTTCATCAGAAACATACTGTTGCCGCCCCGCATGGGAAATACCGCCAGAATGAACACCAGCACTCCCATACCGCCGATCCAGTGGGTAAAGCTTCTCCAAAAGAGACATCCGTGGGAAAGTCCCTCTACATTATTTAATATACTGGCACCTGTAGTGGTAAATCCGGAAATCGTTTCAAACAATGCGTCCACAAAGCTGGGAATTTCCCCGCTGATCCAAAAGGGAAGCGCCCCAAAGAGACTGAGTACGATCCAGCAGAGGGAGACACAAATATATCCTTCCACCGCGTAAAATACATAACTTTTCGGTTTTTTAAAGCTCAGAAGCCACCCTGTTACAAGACTGATCAGGATCACCGCCAAAAAAGCGACCGCGCATTTATCCCGATAGATCAGTGCCACGAGTAACGGCAGGCACAGGAACAGGCTCTCAAACTTGAGCACCGTCCCCAAAACATATCGTATGATCGAGTAATTCATGCTATCCTCTCTACTGCTTCCATTTCAGGCAGTATACTAATTCTTCAAAATATCCTGCGCGTCCTGCAGACCCAGGATCGTGGTGACCACAATGATCTGATCCCCGGACATGATACAGGTCTGTCCGTCGGGGACGATGATTTCGTTGTTTCTCGTAATACAACCGATCAGAATGCCGGGCTTCAGCTGCAGCTCCCGCAGCGGAATCCCTGTGATTTTGAAATTTTCCGTGATATTGAACTCCAGCGCCTCCACCCGGTCATCATACAGACGATACAGAGTCTGTACATTACTGCCGATGGAATTGCGGGTGGCACGCACATATCGCAGGATCTGCTGTGCCGTGGAAAGCTTGGGGTATACCACGCTGTCCATATCCAGATTATGTATCACCTCGTTCAGCTGCAGACGGTTAATCTTTGCAACCACCTTCCGCTTCACTTTCTTCTTGGCCAGAAGCGATAGCAGGATATTTTCCTCATCTAGATTAGTCAGCGCCACAAAGGAATCCATGGTATCGATGCGTTCCTCCTGGAGTACGGATTCTTCACTGCCGTCCCCGTTGATGATCACCGCTTCCGGCAATAACTCTGCCAACTCCTGACAGCGCGCCGGATCCCGCTCTATGATCTTCACCGAAATACCCAGCGTCTGCAGGATCTGGGCCAGATACAGGGAGATCTTGCCGCCTCCC
Organism: Lachnospiraceae bacterium; assembly: GCA_017476665.1. Taxonomy (GTDB): domain Bacteria; phylum Bacillota; class Clostridia; order Lachnospirales; family Lachnospiraceae; genus Acetatifactor. The sequence continues at coordinate 6,287 of JAFUZJ010000071.1, forward strand.
ACAATCATGGTATTCTTCACGCTGGTGGTCTTCATGTTGATCTTGCGGAAAAATTCAATGGCATTGCGCCTGGTCGTGATGATGGAGATCACATCTCCCCCGCGCAGCACAAAATTACCGTCGGGAATCTTTACTTCCTCGTCACGGCTCACGGCACAGATCAGGAACTGACGGTTGATCTTTGCGGACATTTCCTTCAGAGCCGTGTTATCCAGCGGAGAATCCGCCGGGATCCGGAAACGAATCATCTCCACACGCCCGCGAGAGAAATGATCGATCCCGATGGCGCCGGGGAAACACAGAATATCCGCGATCTCCCTGGCCGCGGTCTGCTCCGGATTGATGATCATGGACAGTCCCAACTCTTTCTGCAGAAACTGGTGCTCCGGGTTGTACATGGGATTGCGCACCCGGGCAATGGTATGACATTTCGAAGCCTTTCTGGCAATCACACAGCACAGCAGGTTCAGCTCATCGGACACTGTCATGGCGATCAGCAGATCCGCCGTCTCAATGCCTGCCTCCACCAGTATACTGTAGCTGGCTCCGTTTCCCACAATACCCATCACGTCACATTCTGCCGCCAGCTCATGCACAATGTCCGGATTTGTATCCACAATACAGATATTATTATCCTCTGTGCTCAGCCGCTGCACCAGGGCAGAACCGACCTTTCCACAGCCTACAATAATAATTTGCATATCGGCCTCCTGTCAAAAACATATATACTTTATCATACCACATAAATCGGACAGAGTGGTAACTTTTTTTAGGACGCGCCGCGCGCACCACTTCCGTGTGCCGCTTTCCGCGTCACTCTCTGTGTTTCTCAGCCTGTTCTACCTGGGGATTCACATGAGGATGTTCCACGCTGTAGGTCACATCCGCCACAAGAAAGAGCAAAAAGACAATGCACAGAAATGTGCGCATTTTAACAGATAATTTATGATAAAGGCGCATATAAAAGGGCAGCAGAAAACAGTTCTGCAGCATGCCGAACAGCCCGAAACACACTGCCGCCAACAGGCAGACCCGTCCGTCCAGGTTTAAAAAACGGTCGCTATAGTCCCACCAACGCATGCCGAAGATCCAGTCCAGGAGCAGACTGCCGATGTATTCCACCACCGTACAAATTCCCATGGACAGGAAAAAGGTCACCACCGGACGTCTGTAGAATTTCTGCAGCAAAAGCCACAGCAAAACTCCGCCGATCCCGTAAATGGGCACATAGGGACCCCGGTTCACGCCGGCATTGACCAACACATGATCGATCACCAGGTAGGCGGAAATCTCCCACAGCCATCCGGCAAAGGAAAGGATAAAAAATAATAGGATATAAAAATCTGCGCTTCTCGTATTTTTCATGCAGACAGTATGTGCAAAGCCGCAAATATTTATACATTTGAAGATTCCATTTCCTTCTGTGTATAAATTTCCGATTTCTGCCCATGCTAATCGTATCAATTTTTGTTTTTACCGGAGGTATTCATCATGAACCAGACACCCTCACCGGAGGAGAGCCCGCTCTCCGTCACCGGTCTGATCACCAATAACGGAGAGCTCTGCGGTTATCGATTGTCCAATGACTGCTTTGTCAGCTGTGAAGACGGCGCCAAAATGGCGAATTCCGGCCTTTTGACCGGTATTTTTACTCCACGCTCTTCGCCAGGGACGGATCGTCCATGATTCCCATAAAGAGAGGCATATCCGCTTCTTTGTCCAGGATCATATACAAAAACGGATGGTCAAAGTGCACTTCCTTGGGAAGCACCGGGTTCGCTACTGCGGCACACTCATCCATTGCCACTTCCGTTACCGCTGCGGCCTCAGTCCCTTCCTCATCCACGATAAAGACCGCTTTCTGCCGCACCAGGGAGATATAAAGAGGCAGTCCGTTGTCCGTGAGACCAATGCCCGTAAAATCCGCAAGGTTTTCATCAAAAGCAGAGGAAAAACCCATTTCTTTCAGATCCTCATTCAGCACCTTGTCAAAAGTCACCTCAAACTTAGGCAGCCACAGATCCACGCAAATCTCCTGCCCTTCATCCACCATGGCGCCGATCTGCTCCATATCCAGACTCTCATACATCTGCCGTACCGTCTGCCCATTTGTAGGTTTCAATGCCACAAACACCAGATTGGAGTCCTGATAGGGCAGCACAATTCCGTCACAGGATTTGCATGACACATATGTCATATATTTGTCGTATTGGCTCATCATGGGGATTTTACGCTCTTTTCCGTCCTCCAGTATGAAGGTTCTCTCCCAAGTGCTGTTCTTCTCAAAAGGCATCACCCACTTTCCCTTGAAGTAAAGTGTATTGAACAGTACCAGTCTTGCATCCTCACTCAAAGGCTCTTTCAGGAAATCTTTGATGAGTCCTCTGGTGTTATCCTCGATCCAATTATTGATGGTACCCATAGTTTCCGGAGCGGAAAGCTGCGTCTGATAGACCTGGGCCTGGTAACTGCTCGCCGCCACCGAAAGCCAGTCCGCCTCACAGTTCATTCTGTCGTCCACCCAGGCGGAATTGGCCAAAAGTACTTTGCTCCCCTCTTTCTCAGCGGGAAGCCGCTTCATAAGCTGATCTGCCGCCGCCTGCCTGCCCGCGCCCATCACCGCGTCAAACTCCGCTGCCGTCTGGCCCTTTGCGCCCGCTCCCGCCAGGGACATGGCCAGATACGCACTGACCGGCGACTGAACCGGATTGGTTTCCGAAAAACTCTTTGACAAAAGTGTTTTCCCAAACTGCTGTGCCCCGGAAAACTCCGGTTTCTCCGCATAATCATAGATTGCGACAGGAATGTCAGAAGTTAATTCCCGTGTCCCGGACGAGCCGGAAGCAGCGTGCTGTCCAGCCGCCTGAGATGGGCCTGTCTGGGACGAGCCTGTTGCGGCAGACGAATCCGCCGTCTGGGACGAGCCTGCAGCAGAGGACGAACCTGCTGCCCCCGTCTCCCCCGCGCATCCTGTGAGCAGACTGCCTGTCAGCAGGAATGCCCCCGTCAGAGCCACCATCTTTTTCCACAAACAGATTCTTCTCATATTGCATTCTCCCTTTTACTTATTGCTGCAGCTTTTATTCCTGCACCTGGCTCGGATTATCCATGATCCCCACAAACAGCGGCATATCTGTCTCCGGATCCAATATCATATAGAGAAACGGCTCATCGAAATGCACCAGCTTCGGTTCCTCCACAGGCATCATGCTGTTGGCCCTCATGATCACCTCCGTCACCGCCGCCGCTTCAGTTCCCTCTTCATCCACGATGAACACTGCTTTCTGCCGCACCAGGCTGATATACAGATCTCCGATATCCGCCTTGCCGATTCCGCTAAAATCCGCCTGGTCCGCATCAAATGCCTTGGTCAGGCCCATATGCATCAGATCACCATTTAATATTCTGTCAAACGTCACCTTGAATTTCGGCAGCCACAGATTCACCTGTACATTCTGCGCCGCATCCACTGCCTCTCCCAGCTGTTCAAAGGTGATATCCGCATACAGTTCGCGCGCATTCTGTCCGCCTGTAGGCCGCAGCGCTACGAATAAAAGCTCGGAATCCCGATAAGGCAACGCCACACCGTCGTAAGCTTCCTCCTGCACATAACTCATCTTTCCCGTCCTGCGCATCATGTCGGCCTGCACCTTTGTTCCGTCCGCCAACGTAAAATCTTCTTTTGCGGTATGCTTTCCCTCAAAAGCGCTCTGCCACTGTCCCTTAAAATAAATGGTGTTAAACAGCGCCAGCTTGGTCATATCATCTAACGGCCGGTCGAGCAAATCTTTGATCAACCCCTGCGTATTCTGCTCTACCCAGGCATTGATCTTCCCCATGGTCTCTCCTGTGGAAAGCCTGGTCTGGTACACCTCTGCCAGATAAATGTCCGCTGCCGTCTTCCGCCAATCCGCCTCGCAGATCAGTCTGTCATCCAGCCACGCGGAATTGGCCAGCGCAACCTTCGTCCCCTCCGCATCCGACGGGAAACTCTTCATAAATTGTTCCGACCTGGTCTGTCTGTCCTGACCCATGACAGCGTCAAATTCTGCTGCCGTATCGCCTTCTGCCCCCTCTCCCGCAAGCGCCATCGCCAGAAAAGCGCTTAGCGGTGACTCTATGGGATTGGTCTCATCCAGACTCTGGGCAAAAAGTGCTTTGGAAAATTCTTCACGGGAGAATTCTTCACAGGGCCCGATCACAGGCTCTTGCGACTGACCGGTCAGATCCTCTGCCACATAGGATGACTCTGTGCCGGTATTGCCAGTACCGGTATTATCCGCGCTTGTGACGTTAGTGTCAGAAACCGTGCACCCTGATGTAAAACTGCCGATCAGCACACAGATTCCCATTGTCGCCACACATCTTTTCACACAACTTTTTATTCTCAGCTTCTTTCTTTTTTTCATTTCAAATTCTCCTCTGCACCTGCCTTTTTGATGCGTTCTTACCCCTATAGACGAATCTTGTCTGAAAAAGTTTCAAAATTTTACCTGCAAAATACCCCCCGGTATAAAATATTTCTTCCCGCGCACACTAAAACCGACATCTTTTATATAGGAGGTATACCATGCAAAACGAAAAAGAAATATTGTCATCCGCCCTGCCCAGAGCCGCTTTGGACGACATACCCTCTCCCAAAGAGGATGCCCTCTCCATCACAGGATTGGTAAAAGAAAAAGGCCGCATTTCGGGCTACCAGCTCTCCGACGACCGCATCGTGAGCCGGGAGGAGGGCGTCAGTCTGGCCAGATCCGGCATGATCAAAGGCGTCGGTATTGCTCACAATAAGGATACCGAATACCTCAAATCCCTTCCGGATGACACAGAGGGCAATAATTTGTCTTCCCTTCCTACGGTAAATGAAAAAACCATTTAAAGCAATACTAGTGCCTATTCCGCGTGCAAAAATAAGGTATATTTAATATTGCTATCAAAATGTACAATGTACAAAAGAGGTGATATGCATGTTTAAGGTAGAGAAAAAGCACTATATCAACAAAACTTTTCGAATTGAGGAGGAATTACTGAAAAGGCTGGAACTGGTAGCCGCCCAGGAAAACATCTCTGTCAACGCATTGGTTGTGCAGTGTTGCCAATATGCTCTGGATGATATGGGTTCCAATGAGAAAAAGCCTTGAAACCAAATGGTTTCAGGGCTTTTTTATGCTGGCAGCCGGACTTGAACCGGCACGGTGTTGCCACCGAGGGATTTTAAGTCCCTTGCGTCTGCCTATTCCGCCATGCCAGCAGATGGATGGAGGTGGATTCGAACCACCGAAGCAATTTGCAGCAGATTTACAGTCTGTCCCCTTTGGCCACTCGGGAATCCATCCATACAGACCTTGATGCACGATGTCATCAATACCTGACAATGTGAAATTTTATCATAAATCCCAATAAAATGCAAGCAGTAATTACCGTCCGGCCTTTTCACAATAATACAGCGTAAACGGATACATTGCGATCTGCTGGTCGCCGCAATATTCCACCGAATAACCCATATCCTTCATTTCCTGCAATTCATCCACATCAATAGGTTCCGGTGTAAAATACCAGAATTTATTATAGTCCGCTCCCTCATTACTGCATCTTCCGGCAATGATCTCCCGATCCGGGTAGTAATAATACAGGACTGTCCACGCCAGATGCTTTACGTTATTGCTGACCATCGCCGTATCTTTGTCTACTTCCCCGATGATCTCCAGTGTCTGTTCTGTCACCGCTTTCTCATGCAGCGCCTCCGTACGATATTCCTTATAGCTGCGCAGACCGATGACAGTCAAAACCGTAAGCACCAGCACCAATCCCAGCTTCACCAGATTTTCCGGCCATTGTACATGCTGCTTTCTGTCCCTTTTTTTCACAACCTTCAGCATACCGTCGCTGGCGATCACAACCAAAAGCACCGACAGAGCACTTACCGGGTATAAATATCTTCCGGTCAGCACCGGTCCTACCACCAGGCATACCAGATACACCGCGATCACCGTACCCAGGATCGTAACCACTCCAATGGCCGCACCGTATGTGTGATTAGACCACTTCTTCAGAGTCGGCGTATGAACCATGACCTCCAACTGCTTACCGTCATCATATGTCACCTCAAAGAGAGAGGATTCCGCCAGAAACAAAACCCCCAGACAAATCAGCAATAAAAAGAACAGGATCTTCGCATATTCCGGGCCGCAAAGGATCATCTTGGCGCTGTCCTTCACTCCCATCAGCTCCGTCATCCACCAGTTATTTTTCACATTATTTGTCCCATGGAACAGATAGCGGAACCACGGTGCATACCCAACAATATACCCCAACAAAGCCGCAAACGATTTGATCCATGTCTTCCGGCGAAAGCGGATAATCGCCGCCACACCGGTCACAAAGATCAAAATTCCCGCCGTCATCATGGCATAGTAGTGGGAATAAGCACCAACCAGTCCCCAGAAAACCATCCCAATCCATGCCGCCGCTTTTCCGCCGCTGATTGCGCGGTACGCACAGTAATAACTGCAGAGCACCCCCATAAAAGCCAGCGAATACATGCGAATCTCCAGATTATTATGCAGGCAGGCCGAGGAAAGCGCTGTGATCACAATGAGGAATGCCACCGGAATCTTTTCAAAATGCCTCTGCAAAAAAAACAAAGCCAATACCAGCCCGATCAAAAAAGGCGTCAGGGCAGCCAAATGGTATACCCAGCCCGTATGCCCCAGCACCTCTCCGAAAAGCTTGGTCCAATAATAGTGCAACGGCGGATGGTTATCCCAGTAATACAGCACCTGGAGGATTCCTCCCATGCTCTTCTGCGCCGTATTGGCCGAAAAACATTCATCTCCCCACAACACATTATCAAAGATCAGGCTGCCGTTCAGGATCACGGCCACTGCCGTCAACAGATAGATCGCAATGGGGAAGATAAAACGATCGAGAAACCGCCAGACGGCGGTTTCTCTGTATTCCTGCCACGCAACCTGTATGCGTATGTTCTTTTTCACAATTAATTGTCCTTTCCGATATATTTTAAGATCGTCGCCGATGTGGGCGGCAACTCGATCGTAATCTTGCCCACATTCATATCATATTCCCGTCCGTCCACCAGATATCCGATGCTGGATGTCTGCAAAAGGGTTCTCATTTTTCCCTTTTTCGGTGTACCAGCCTCCCATACACACACCTCCCGGGTGACAGGATAATTGTTGTTGTTCACCAGGATCACACACTGTCCCCTATCATGAAACCGACCGTAGACAATCACATTATAGTCTGCGTCCATATATTTCAGCGAACCGATGCGCAGTTCATCATTTTCTCTGCGCAGCCTTATGATATCCTTATGGAACTGGATCATCTCCTGATCCTCATGCCCCCAGGGATAGGTTCTGCGATTATCCGGGTCGGTAAAACCGCACAGTCCCGCTTCATCACCGTAATAAATGGTCGGCGCGCCCATCCAAGTCATCTGAATCGTCACGGCCTCACGAAAGACTGCTTTATTCACATCCTGTTCCGCCGCTTCCGGTCCCATGGTATTGGTACGCCCCACCTTATGATTCGTACGCGTCAGAAAACGGGAATGGTCATGATTGGAAAGCTCATTCATCGCCACCTGCCAGCTGGGCATGGCAAAGCTTGCACCGTGATGCTGCATTGCGCTCCAGAAGCTCCCGGAATTACCAAGAAGATCCTCTCTGTAGTCGTCGCTGTGCTTCTCCATACCGGTCAGGAACCAGGTCACCGGCTCCATGAACGCATCATAGTTCATCACCGTGTCCCACTCATCTCCCTGCAGCCAATCTCTGGCATTACCATAGTGCTCCGCCAGAATAATGGCATTGGGGTTGGCTTCCTTCACCGCCTTGCGGAAATCCCGCCAGAACTGATGGTTAAATTCCTGGCTGTGCCCCAGATCCGCCGCTACATCCAGTCTCCATCCATCCGCATTGTAGGGCGGAGAAACCCATTTGCGTCCGATCTGTAGTACATACTCATACAATTCCCTGGAATTCTCGTAATTCAGCTTCGGCAGCGTATCATGCCCCCACCAGCCGTCGTAACTGCCATTATAGGGCCATGCATGGGGATCATGAAAATCAAAATAGTTCCTGTAAGGGCTTTCAGCACTGACGTAAGCCCCTTTCTCATATCCTTCCGCATCCTCATAGATGCGCTCTCTGTCCAGCCACTTATTAAAGGAACCGCAGTGATTAAACACTCCGTCCAGGATCACCTTCATCCCGCGCCTGTGCGCCTCTGCAACCACTTCCGCAAACAGCTCGTTGCTGGCCTCCAGGTTCGCCTTGTTCGTCACGCGGTTGATATACCGGGTGGCAAAGCGGTTTTCCCGCTGACCCGGGGGAAGCAGTTCTCCTTCATCATAGACGATCCTGCCGAAATGAGGATCAATATAGTCATAATCCTGAATGTCGTATTTATGATTGGACGGCGATACAAACATGGGGTTAAAATAGATCACCTCCACGCCCAGATCCTGCAGATAATCCATTTTGTCCAAAACGCCCTGCAGGTCACCGCCGTAAAACTCTCTCACATCCATGGCTGCCGGATACTGGCTCCACTCCTCCACCCGATGCACCGGCTCCCCGATGTAACAATATTCATTGGAGAGCACATCGTTTGTGGGATCTCCGTTACAGAAGCGATCCACGTAGATCTGGTACATCACCGCACCCTTTGCCCAATCCGGTGTCTTAAATCCAGGCAGGATCTGAATCTCATAGTACTCGTTCACATCCTGTACCAAACCTCTGGTATCATAGTAGGCCACGATCCGTCCCGTGCGCAGCTCAAAATGATACTTCACCTTTTCGTTATCCAGTTGTAATTCATAGGAATAGTAATCAAAGACCTCGTCACTGCGCTCCTTATTCATCAGATACTTCTGTCCCTGATGCACAAAGAAAACAAAATCCACATTATTCCTGGCAGTGCGAATACGAATCGTCACCCGATCATAAGCGGAAGGCTCCGCCGGTGTCACATAGTTAGCAGTCGTGTCCGTAAAAATCGCCCTGCGGTTGAAAACCGGCCGCATCCCGGCAATATACTGCTGGTTATACTCCGCTCTTCTCAAATGTTCTGCATCCATAGATATATAATCTTCTCCTTACATTGTTTCTGCTCCGGATGAAGCAATGCATATCTATGTACTATTTTACCCAAAACACGTGTACTTTTCAATAGTTTATTAAATCAAGACAACAAAATGCTCCGCCGGCCTAAAAACCTCTTACAATCCCTTACTGCACCGCTCTCTTTGCGCGGTTATAGTCTTCCTCCGTTATGCTCAGTGCCTTACACGCAGCCTCCAATGCCAATCCCAGGTTCTGCATGACGCTCTCCACGCTGCTCACTACATTCCGCTGCCGTTCCTCCTGCACGCCTTCCTGTCTGCCGTCCTCAATCATATCTTTTATTGCCTGGCACATATTGCTTCTCCCGCCTTTCTCTTCATGATACTTATCCCTGATTTCATGTAGCTCCTTCGAATGCCCCATGACGCTGATCATGTCGTAGGCATCCATACTCAGATTCTCGAACTTTTCTTCATTGGCTTCCAAATACTCGCGCAGTCTGTCCTTATCCTCTGCTCTTTGCAGGAAACCGAACACTTCC
>JAFUZJ010000072.1 GCA_017476665.1 Lachnospiraceae bacterium
GCTGGCGGATGAGGAGCAGGTAGATGTGATCTTTACCACCGGCGGTACCGGGCTTTCCCCCAGAGACAATACGCCGGAGGCAACGCTGCGGGCGGCGACAAAGAATGTGCCGGGCATTGCGGAGGCAATCCGCGCCTATAGCCTGCAGATCACGCCGCGGGCTATGCTCAGCCGGGCGGTCAGCGTGATGCGGGGCAGGACGCTGATCATCAATCTGCCGGGCAGCCCCAAAGCGGTGAAAGAGAGTCTGGAATATATCCTCCCTACGCTGGAGCATGGATTGGAGATCATGCTGGGCGAGGCGGGAGAGTGCGCGCGATAGGTGGGTGTAAAGATGACCGGAGAGAATACAGTGCAGGTAAACCCGCGGCTTGTGCGGGCGGACGAAGGAGAAAGCGGGCAGACTGTAAGGCAGCTTCTGCAGGAGCATCGCATGGAGATCTACGTGAATGAGCAGCTGGCGGCCAGACTGGTCTGTACCGCGAAAGATCTGGAGAATCTGGTGGTAGGTCGGTTGGTGACGGAGGGGATCATCACGGAAGCGGCGCAGATCGAGCAGCTGCATCTGTGTGAGAGCGGAAACCGGGCGAGAGTGTTTTTAAAGGAAAATGGGAAGCTGGTGCCCAAGCAGGAAGAAGAGCCTACCTGCTGTACGGACAATCACGTGTACCTGACGCGGGAGGCAGGCGTTGAAACGAAGCACAATCCCGCGCACTGGAAAAAGGAATGGATCTTTGGGATCGCGAATGCCTTTGCCCAGGATTCCGCATTGCATAAAAGCACCGGGGGAACCCACAGCTGTATGCTGGCGATGGAGGATCGTATTCTGTATAAGGCGGAGGATATTGGCAGGCATAATGCGCTGGATAAGGCCGTGGGATTTGCGGTCAGAGAGGGGCTTGACCGCAGTCAATGTATCCTGTTTACCACGGGGCGGGTGCCTACGGACATGGTGAGAAAAGCAGCGGCTGCAGGAATCCCGGTACTGGTGTCCAAGGCGGTGCCCACGGCGGATGCGGTGGAGCTGGCGCGCAGGAATGAGATCACATTGATCTGCCGGGCGTGGCCGGACAGTTTTGAGATATATTGATGCATATTGAGATATATGCATAAAATTACTGACAAATCCGGAAAATTGTGTTACAATTTACATTAATACCAGAATAAAGTAAAACGATATGGAGTCAAGGGGTTTATGAGTTAGATACAAAAGAGGGAGGTTGTTCTATGGAAATGGGGGCGTCACTTGTTTATACAAATGACAAATGTATCGGTTGTAACAAATGTATCAACGCCTGTCCGGCGATGGGGGCGTGCACGTCTGTGGATCAAAAGGACAATGCGAGGAAGATTGAGGTTAATGGCGATTACTGCGTTTCCTGCGGCGCATGTATCGATGCCTGTGAGCATGATGCCAGAGAGTTCTGCGATGATACGGAGCGTTTCTTTGCGGATCTGAAAAAGGGGGTGCCGATCTCACTGCTGATCGCGCCGGCATTTTTGGCTAACTATCCGAGAGAATACGGTTCTGTGCTGGGCGGCCTGAAAAAGCTGGGCGCAAAGCGGATCATATCGATTTCTTTCGGCGCCGATATCTGTACCTGGGGGTATCTGAATTATATTCAAAAATACAATTATCTGGGTGGGATTTCCCAGCCGTGCCCGGCGGTGGTGCGCTACATAGAGAATTACACGCCGGAGCTTCTGCCGAAGCTGTTTCCGGTGCAGAGCCCGCTGATGTGCGGTGCGATCTATTGCCGCAAAGTACTGGGTATGACGGATAAGCTGGCGTTTATCAGTCCCTGTATCGCCAAGAAGATGGAGATCGACGATCCCAACAATGCAGGGCTGGTGCAGTATAACGTGACGTTTGAGCATCTGATGAAGTATATCCGGGATCATCACATCACCGGACCGGATGCGACGGACGAGATTGAATATGGTCTGGGGTCCTTTTATCCCACGCCCGGCGGTCTGAAAGAAAATGTGTATTGGTTTCTGGGCAGCGAGGTGGCCATCCGTCAGATCGAGGGAGAGAAGCGGATGTATGAATGGCTGCAGTCCAATAAGGATCGTATCCAGAATCAGAAGACGCCCTTCCTGTTCATCGATGCGCTGAACTGCGAAAACGGTTGTATCTGCGGTACCGCTGTGGATCCGAAGAAGAGCGAGACGGATGATGCGCTCTATGAGTTGTTAAAGATCAAGGAGAATTCCAAGAAGAACAAGCGTGGAAATGCCTGGTCCAGACCGGATACGCCGGCCAAGCGTCTGAAGAATTTTAATAAGCAGTTCAAAAATCTAAACTTGGATGATTATCTGCGCAAGTATACGGATCGATCCAGAACGGCATCTTATAAGGAGCCGGCAGGAAAAGATCTGGAGGATATTTTCCGTTCCATGCGCAAGAATACCAAGGAATCCAGAGAGATCAACTGCACCTGCTGCGGATATGATACCTGCCGGGATATGGCAAAAGCAATCTACAATGGCTTCAATGTGAAGGAGAACTGTATTCATTATCAGAAGGATTTGGTACAGCAGGAGGTAGAACACGCGGAGAACCTCGCCAGGGAGGTGGAGAACCAGCGTGGTTTAGATGCGGCAGAGCATCAGAAGCTGGTTCAGACCATCGCGGAGATCAATGAAAGATTTGAAAATCTGTATGCGTCGGTGGACAGCATGGTGGCAGGAAATGATTCCAACAGCAGAGAGACCAATGAGATTTCCGGAGAGATCACACACATTACGGATTTCACAAAACGGTTGGAGAACTCCATGGAGGAGATTCGAAAGCTGATGGAAAAACTGGCGCAGGACAATGAGAAAGTGGTGGCAATCGCAACCAGCACCAATCTGTTGTCCCTGAACGCCTCCATCGAGGCGGCTCGTGCGGGAGAAGCAGGCAGAGGGTTTGCCGTGGTTGCATCAGAGATCGGGACGTTAGCATCCAATTCCCGGGAGACAGCCAACAAGAGCAGCGAGAACTACACACAGATTGATCAGTCTGTTTTGAAGATTTTGGAGGATGCCAGAGAACTTGCTTCAGATGTGGATGATATTAATGAGCGCACGCAGAATCTGGCAGCTGCTACGGAAGAGATCTCCGCATCCGCGATGGAAATCCGAAATATTGTGACGCATGTAAAGGATGACCTGCAGGCTTTGAGCGAGGGCAGGAACATAGAGGTGGCGCATCCGAAACTGCGTGGAAAGCATATTATCATTGCGGAGGATATGATTATCAATTCCGAAATCCTGAAGCATATGCTGACTGCCAGTGGGACAAAGGTTGACATTGTGGACAATGGCAAGGATGTGGTGGATCTGATTGCTAAGAGCAGCCCGGGGTATTACAGCGCAATCCTGATGGATGTGAAGATGCCCGGCATGGATGGGCTGGCCGCCACAAAGGCGATCAGGGCTTTGGATCACCCGGATGCGGCGCGGATACCGATCATTGCACTGACGGCAAACGATTCGGAGGCGGATATGCAGAAGTCCATGAAGGCCGGTATGAATGCGCATTTATCCAAGCCGGTGCAGCCCAACGATCTGTTCCGCACGCTGGAGCAGATGCTGTAAAAAAGCGATAGAATGGCAGGACTGACAAATGCTAAAAGGAATGAGCATCTTTTGGAGATGCTCATTTCTGGCGAAAAATGAAACGGAGATGTAGTAAGATGAGAGTGATTGCAAAAAGCAAAATGGCTAAATTGTTAGGTTGGATATGTGTAGCCGGAATGTTGTTTACAACGGCCTGCAGTAATGCGGGGAAGCAGCAGGCGGAGGAGATGTCGGCTGACAGGGAAACACAGACCGGTATAGAGGCACAATCAGGTAATGAAGTACAGGCTTCGGTGGAATCGGGAGAGGCTGTCACTCCGGGACAGAATCCGGCAAAGATCCGTGTGGGTTCGCTGAAGGGACCTACCACCATGGGGATTGTCAATCTGATGAAGAAAGAGGAAAACGGAGAAACCGTGGATGAATATGAATTCACCATGGCAACGGCGGCAGACGAAATTTCGGCTAAGCTGGTGTCGGGGGATCTGGATATTGCATTGGTGCCGGCCAATCTGGCCAGCGTGCTTTACAATAAGACGCAGGGCAAAGTGTTAGTGGTCGATATCAATACGCTGGGAGTGCTTTATTGTGTGACGACGGACGACGGCATCCAATCGGTGGAGGATCTGGCGGGAAAAACAGTCATCACTACCGGTCAGGGAACAACACCCGAGTATGCGTTGCGGACGATCCTGGAGCGCAGCGGGGTTACGGACTGTACCCTGGAGTTTAAGTCGGAGGCAACGGAAGTAGCGGCACTGTTAAAGGACGGTTCCGCGCAGATCGGGGTACTCCCGCAGCCTTTTGTCACTGCGGCAATGATGCAGAATGATGCTTTGAAATCCGCATTCTCCCTGAGTGAAGAGTGGGACAGGCTGGACAATACATCTCATCTGGTGACAGGCGTGACTGTGGTGCGGGCGGATTTCCTTGCGGAGCATGCGGATGCAGTGGGACGTTACGTGGCGGAGCATAAGGCCAGCGCAGAACTGGCGAATGCGGATGTGGAGAGTACGGCGCAGCTTGTGGCGGAGTACGGTATCATCGAGAAAGCTCCCGTTGCGGCAAAGGCGATTCCGAATTGCAATCTGGTCTGCATCACGGATGCCGAGATGAAGGCGGCACTTTCCGGATATCTGGACACGCTGTACGCACAGAATCCGCAGGCTGTGGGCGGAGCGCTGCCGGGCGATGACTTTTATGTACAACAGGCAGTTTATGCGGAAGCAGAGTAATTCTATGGCGGCAAAAGAGATTCGAAAGAAACTGTTTGTGATCCTGTTCTGGCTGGCGCTATGGCAGGGATTGTCTGTGCTTGTGGGCAATGCAATTCTGTTAGTAGGGCCGGTGGAGACTTTGTACGCTCTGAGGCGGTTGGTGCCGGAAGTCCGTTTTTGGGAAGAGGTTGCGGGTACCGCGGGGAAAGTGCTGGGTGGTTTTGCCCTGGGCGGTCTGAGCGGCATTGTCTGTGCGGGAATCGGTTATCGTTTTCGGATCGTGCGGGAGATATTGGCGCCTTTTTTATCCGTGATCCGTTCCGTTCCCATTGTGAGCTTTGTGATCCTGCTGTTGATCTGGCAGGGGAGCGGCAGAATTTCGTTCTTTATCAGTCTGATGGTGGTCTTTCCCATTCTTTACGGGAATACCCTGAACGGACTGCTGGGGATGTCAGACGAGTTGGTGCAGGCGGCAAAGCTTTTGCAGGTAAGTTTACCGGAGCGGATCTTCGGCATTTATCTGCCGGAGATTTATCCGGAGATGAAAAGTGGATTGGAGCTTGCAATCGGTATGGGATTTAAGAGCGGGATTGCCGCAGAGGTGATCGGACAGCCGGTGGGGAGTATCGGGAATGCACTTTATCAATCCAAGATCTTTTTGGAGACGAATGCGGTGCTTGCCTATACCTTCACGGCAATCTGTGTGTCCTGGATCGCGGAGAAGTTTTTTGTGTTTTTATGGAGCCGTTTTTTCGGGAGGAGAGACGGCTCGAAACTTGATGGATAATCCTTGCATTTTATATCAGTTATAGGACGGAAAAAGGCATTTGGGCAGAGTTGCAATAGCTCTGAACGAATGCCTTTTTAATATCACGAAAATTTGTGCATTTTTCACAAATAGTTAGTTATTTCTAACAAAAGTTATATGCAACTCCTACAAAAACACTCTTCCATATTTCTTGAAACAAGTCTATAATAGACAATAGAAGTCGAATTTTGACGAAAGCGAGATTTTAAAGCGAGATTTTATGAAGGTTTACAAAATCAAAAGAAGAATGGAGGGTATTTCATGAGCAGTACGCAAAATGGTTCCGGCAATGAAACACCGCAGGTTGCTTTTGTGGCTTGTTCCGGCCAGGCGGCGGGTAAAGCGCGCTTTGCGGGTAAGTGTAAGACTTGCGCGCAGGCGGTGGAATCCGGGTTTGAGCGCGGCGAGTGCAAGAGCGGCTGTGTGGGCGTGGGCTCCTGTGTGGAGGTCTGTAAGCAGGGGGCTCTGAAACTTGAAAATGGGAAGATTATCGTGGATCGGGAGAAGTGTAACGGCTGCGGTGACTGCGCGGCAGAGGGGGTATGCCCACAGCACCTGATCCGTATGATCCCGGCGGATGCCACCAACTTTATCCCTTGTTCCAGTACGGAGGACGAGGAGGAAGTGGTGCGCAAGACCTGTGGGTACGGCTGTATTGCCTGCGGTGAGTGTGAGCGTGTCTGCCCGCAGGGCGCAGTTTCCATCGTGGACAATCATGCGGTGATCGATTATGACAAGTGCGTGGGCTGCAGTGCCTGCACGGTGAGATGTAAGAAGAAGATCATCGTGGATACACTCC